>SVJD01000028.1 GCA_015069165.1 Oscillospiraceae bacterium | reverse complement strand
AAGTCGTTCCAAAATCCACCCGAAGGTCTCATTCGAAAAAACTCCGCTCGACTTGCATGTGTTAGGCACGCCGCCAGCGTTCGTCCTGAGCCAGGATCAAACTCTCAGATTAATTTTATATCACACTTTCGTGTAATTAACTAACTGAAGTATTGATTGCTCATTACTCTTTGATGTCTTTCAACATCTCGCACCTTTGATTTCTCTCAGATGCACTGGCTTGTTTTTTTAAAAAAACTCAATTTAAATTAACGAGTTACATGTTGTTTGTTCTTATCCTTTTACTTGTGAATAAGTTTGTACGCTGTTTACTTTTCTAAGTTCATCTGCCGTTCAGGTTTTTCAGGTTTTGCTCTGTTTCCCTGACAGCTCGGCTATTATATCTCTTTGTGAACCACTTGTCAACACTTTTTTTCAACTTTTTTTAACTTTTTTTATTTTTATTTTTTATGCCATATATAGTTGTTTCTCTTCTGCATAAACACTATATATTGCGCCGCAAACGATTTCCCCTTACTGTTTTTCTGATTTTTCTTAAAAATTTTTATTTTTTCCTTTAAATTTTTTTATTTCTCTTTTCATTAAATCATAGTAAAAAGTCCCATGTATTTCCGACGGTTCAAGGTCTTTTGATTGCTCTACGGATATCTGTTCACTTATTACCCATTCGTTCCACGAAACAAGCAATACAATTTTCGCTCCCAAATCTACCGCTCTTTGGAATTGTTTCTTCAATGTTTCTCCGTTATTTCGCATACAAGGCGGAATATATTCTCTCTCCCCTTCTGCGTCTTGCTGTCTTGTAGCGGCGGAACATGTAACTGCTTCCACCATTCCGTCTATAACAGTATATGTCTGCGCACCTCTTTCTTCCCAACTCCAGTATCGTTTTGATTGAAGTGTTTTTTCATTATATAGTTCCTTTTGTTGTCCGACATAGCCCGTTACCCATCTGACAGTAAATCTGTCATCTTTCCATTCCGGATCCGCTCCGTACAATGTTGGTGTTGCGCCGTAACACATCAAAAGCGGTTTTCCTTCATAATAGAAATACATCTCGTTATATTTTTTGTTTTCTATATAATTTTTATACACCTGATTTACCTTTTTTTGATGATTGCCATTTTTGACATTTTCTATACCACTGTGTCCCGGCCCTACAAAAATGCAAATTTTCGGTGCATTCGGAATCTCCGCCCATACTTCAAAGAGTACGTCTGTTGCTTCTTCAATCATCGTGAAGTCGGAATGCGGACCGCGCATTGTTTGCGGGTCGTATTCCGTATTATTTGACCAGTCAACAAAAACAAAGTCGATATCTGCTTCCGCAAACCAAATTCCGTGCTGATATACTGCTTCCCTATCGGTAGAATCGTAAGGGTTTATAAGCGGGACATTCCAGGTTCTTTCGTTCCAATCAAGAGATTTTCTGTGCCAAGCGGAATACGCAATGCCCACAAGGCGATCTTTTTCCTCCGATTTTTTAAACAAGCCCACACCGATATTATCACATTCCTCATGTTTATCTGTAATCATTTTTTGTTAACTCCTTTTGTTTGTTTTAAAATGGTTATTATCGGCATTATCAAAAGGCCGCCGAAGAAATTGCCGATACCGTGGGCAATATCCCACGGTATTCCGGCAATAATCCATGCTATGGTGGCTTCTAAATTAAATCCGAAAACCAATGCTTGAAAGGGCGCATAGAGCGTTCCGTACAAAAAACCATGAAGTGCACACACACTCATGTATGCAACCGGTTTAATTTTTGAAGGAATTTTTTTAGGAAGCAACATTACAAAAGCCCACAAAATCGTCCATATATATATGTATGGAATCCACCACATATCAAAACCAGCAAAAATGCCTGTTAAAAATACATATACATATATTGGATATAGTGCTTTTTGTCTGTATACTACTGTAGTTGCAACTATGAAAACGCCTACAAGATGAATATTTGGCAAAAATTCCATAAGTAGTTTTGAAATATACATAATAGCACCGAGCATTGCGAATATTGCAATTTCTTTAGCGCTTAACTTCATAAAATCACTCTGCTTTAAATGTGTATGTGCTGCCTGCGGTAATTTCTGTAGAATCAACACCTGTCACAGCATATTCGCCACCAATGTAAAATGCCCAATATTTGCCGTCTTTGTCATAATCAACTGTTATGCCATTTACAGTTTTTACATATAAACCATAATCGCCAACCTCACCGGAAATAAGGTTAAGCTCCTCAAGGGCTTCTCCGACAATTTTTTTGTTTGTGTGAATTTCAAAGATAGTTTCTTTACCTTCTGTGTCGATTACGGAAAAGAAAAACTTTGTTTCACCGGTGCCGAGTACATTTTCCGACGAAATTCCGTCTTCATCTACTGTTGCACGCGGTGCTTCTGTGTTTGTTTTGTTTCTTTTACAACCTGTTGCTGTAAGTGCCATAGCCGCAATAAGCACAACGCAAAGGAGGCAAGAGAACAATTTGAGTAATTGTTTTTTTTGCATAATAAAATCTCCTCTTAAAATTATTTAATATAGAATTTTCTCTTAACCGGCGCTCGCAGTTTTGGCAAGAGTTGACATTAATGGCAGAAAAGTATTTCGACTCGGCGCATGCCAATCCGCCTTCTCAAGAATATTTCTCAATGGCGTGTCCCCGAATTGCGGCTTCGGGTAGGACAGGCAAAGTTAACGCACCTCACGGCGACGGGCTCGTACAGGAATCACACCTGTTTCCATTTCTGCACAGTCTGTTATTTTATAACATATTTTGTATGATTTTAAAAGTCCCCAACAAAGAAGCAAGCTATTTTAGTTTTATATATTTTGCATAGCTATGCAGAATAATCTCCCCTTGTTTTGTTTCGCAATAACCTTTCTCTTTGTGCGAATAACACGAAATATTAACCGAACGAAAATCCTTAAATTTTTCATATATTTTTTCAAGCTCTGCGCTTTCTTTTTCAGGAAGTATTTCTTACAGATACTTTTCAATAAACTGCTGTAATTTATCTTTTGAAAATCCATTATGAACCAAAGTGAAGTACACTGTAACTATACCCATATCCCACATCTTATGTGTAGACAAATATTGAAAAATATCCTTTGGATGAAATTTAACAAAGTCTAAAACCTTCAATTCCCATTTTCCTGACGTTCCACTATTACGACGTGAGATCAGTTCGTCTTGTGTCATATCAACAGATACATCGCCAATAAAATTCCATTGATTGTACTCTTTGTCAAATACAAGTCCCAAAACCGATACATCAATTTTATCTGTTTCAATATTTCCTATCTCTTCATACACCGCTCTATTACAAGCACTAAGCAAATCAAGAGAATGCAACTTTAAATCATATTGCGGATTTAAACCTTCCACAACAGAAACATCACTTTGACCGGGGCGGTAACCACTATCAGTTGAGCGAACAGCGAAAATTAACTTATCATCACTCGTTCTTACACACAAACATAACCCGATAGAATTCGGCAACGGATACAATGTATTATTTTCAAAATCAAATGTTTCAATATATTTTTCTCTCAAAGAAGGTTTTCCGTTGTTTAAATTATGGATTGTTGAATAAACCGTATAATAATCATTTTTTGCCAAAAAAACCTCTAATTTATAATCTTCAAAATCTGCTGTGCGAGATACAACATACTTATATAACGAAAGAGTGCTCCCATTCCAAGGAACTACTTCTCCTCGTTCCTTTCTTTTATCTAAATCCGCAACCGTATTTTCATAATACTGCGAGATCTCATCCGGTAAAGCATATGGCAATAATTCACATACATGGAACACTATATTCTTATTCTTAAAATCAACATAACCATCGCCATCAATTACAACAACAGTTGTCACACGTTCTCCAATAATAAAAGTTTGGGCTTTACTAATTGCAGTTTTTTTATTTTTATGTAAAGATTTAAACAAAGCTCGTCTTATTTTTAAATACAATTGATTAAGTGGTTCTTGAAAAATTATAGATATTATCATTCCTATAAAAATCATAAAAATCTCAAACAAAAACAGATAAACCACCACCAACTTATTATTTGTTTTTAATTCTAACATATACGAGTCAAACCATCAATAACGGAACTGTGAAAGCTTTTTCTTCCAAAAAGGCTGTAGTTTTACAGTCACGTAATTTATCCAGGTACTAAAATTTGCCGTAATGCCCTGCATCCAAACAGATTGTTTTACAGTCACGTAATTTGTCCAGGTACTAAAATGTGATGAGGCAACGGTGGAATTGCAAACGGTTTTACAGTCACGTAATTTGTCCAGGTACTAAAATTATAACAGTATATCCTAAAAATGACACAGGGTTTTACAGTCACGTAATTTGTCCAGGTACTAAAATATTTAAACTCGTTTGATTCAATTACCACAAGTTTTACAGTCACGTAATTTGTCCAGGTACTAAAATTGGTAAAGATAATGCCTTTTTTCTTAATCAGTTTTACAGTCACGTAATTTGTCCAGGTACTAAAATATCCGGTGCTGTCAACGAATGTATATGTTCGTTTTACAGTCACGTAATTTGTCCAGGTACTAAAATTAGCGATAGCCGCAGCGATTGTCGGTTTTCGTTTTACAGTCACGTAATTTGTCCAGGTACTAAAATAAAACGCTTGCTACTGTAAATCCTGTAATGTTTTACAGTCACGTAATTTGTCCAGGTACTAAAATTCAGATAGCTCGTTTACTCAATCTGGAAAGGGTTTTACAGTCACGTAATTTGTCCAGGTACTAAAATTAATGCTCATTCTAAATTCACTCCTTCCAAGTTTTACAGTCACGTAATTTGTCCAGGTACTAAAATAATGCTCAGAGGGTCAACATATTGTAAAGGTTTTACAGTCACGTAATTTGTCCAGGTACTAAAATAGACGGTTTTAACCAAACTGACAGAATCCTGTTTTACAGTCACGTAATTTGTCCAGGTACTAAAATGCACTTTCTATAAATCTGAAATGACCAACAGTTTTACAGTCACGTAATTTGTCCAGGTACTAAAATAAATGTCAGAATTCCAGTTACAAATCGGAAGTTTTACAGTCACGTAATTTGTCCAGGTACTAAAATATCAAATTACTTTACTAGGACGTCTCCTTTCAATCAATCCGATAAGTAGTACTCTACCTTTGTTATTATACCACATTTTATGATTTTAGGAAAGCAATTTCCGAGGCAATTTCATAAATTTCCATTTTTTTATGTATCATCAATGTTTGATTAATTAATTTACAAATAACAGATTCTTCTATATTGTTCAAAAATTCATATTGCCCAATTTTTTGCATAATTTTAATCAAAACCGCCTTAAGCCGTTCTGCGGATATTTCTTTGTTACAAGGATAACTATTATTCACATACGCCAACATTTCCTCAAACTCAGGCATCTGAAAATCTACATCGCCAAAAATTTTTATTCCACTACAAAAATATTCATCACACTTTACATAACCATCTAAACTTGTAGATAATACAAAATACGCATCGTACTTATGTACTATTTTACGAAGTTTTTCTACAATCTCTACATATTCTTTTTGCGAAATCAAATGATCAATATTTTCTACCAGAACAAGTGTCTTTTGCGGATTTTTTTCTAATGTTCTTTCAAGTAAATTAAAAAATATTGTCAATAACTCATAACTATTCTTATCTTCTAATTCTACTTGATTATTGCTTACAATGTCTGTTTTTTGAACCATTTCCAAAACATCAGACATTGTATAGCTTAATTCGACATTCCCAATCTCATGTATATTTTCATTCATTTTCTGAATCATTATTTCTAATTCTTTATTTATTGCATTAATATGCTGCTGACAATCAAATTTTTGTACTAAGTTTTTTACGTATTCTATCATCAAACTCTGTTTCGACCATTTGATCATAGCCAAAATATCTTTAACATCGCTAACAGAAACTAAGGCAAAATATTTTCTTCCCAAAGCAACGCCGTTAACCTTCACATTATCTCTCCATTTAGTATCGTTTTCCCGGTATTTATATGTACTAAAATATCTTCTGATAGATTCATAAATATATGTTTTTTTCGCAATATTTTGACCACACAACTGTGTTATCGGTTCTAATTCAAAAGAATATTTCCTCTCATATTCCAAAATATCAATTTTCATATTATTATCATTCTCTCCGTTCCAATTGACGTTTCTGCTACAGAACGGCTACCGACCAAAAGTTTCATATCTTCAAATTGTTTTTCTGTAACACACAGCAAACGCACATTCCCCTCCGGCGGAATAAATTTTCTTATTCGTGTTTCCAAACATTTTGCATAATCTCTATTAGGGCATATCCGTACATAAACAGAATACTGCATCATAACAAAACCCTCTTTTATCAAATTTTTTCTAAAGATACGATATGCTCTTCTTTCCGAATCTATCTCAACAGGCAAATCAAACATGCATAACATTCTCATAATTTTATATTTCATCTGTCTCCTCTCCTAAAAAATTATCAACATCCGGAAAAATCAAATTTTCACTTCTTCCCATTATTAACGAAGAGTACTGCTCTACATAATTTTCTATCATATTACACAAGTACATTTTTTTGTCTCTATATTTAATTTTCAAATTTAATATGTTTACCAAAGCACGTCTGTGTTCCGGTTTAAAATACAATTCTCCATCCAATAGTTTATATGCCACAATATCCACTATAGGTCTTAACGGTTCCATCAAATCATCCACAAGGTTAAATCTATTGTATTCATTTTTATGATGTATTCCTATTTGAGTATTCAAGCCATACCCTACACAAGCCCTTGCAACAAAACCTCGCAGTACCGCATATCCATAATCCAAACCACTATTCAACAAAATATCCTCATTACCTCTTGAAAAAGATGTTCCCATTAAGAGGTTAAAGTACACTTTTGCCGCATGCGCCTCTCGATTGGTTTTATCTGCATTTGTTATTTCTCTTGAAAACTCAGCAATCTGACAAGCACCGCTATTATCATTTTTAATTATATAATAAGCCCTTGCTTGATTTTGAATTTTCGCCTCTACAACTTTTGCCCATAATCTTCCATAATATTCCTTTTCTTTGTTTATCTGATATTCCAATACTTTCGCCGCTCTACTGTGGTTATCATAAGAGCTATAATATCCTGTCGGTAAATGTTCTTGATCGCAAATAATCAAACCAATACCATATTTGGCAAGCTTACACAACAATCTTGTAGATAATTCAGAAGACAAATTATCAAATACAATCATAGACAAATCAGCTAACGGTATCCAGATATCCTTATTCTCTTTTGTAATTATAAGATTATCAAGTTTAACTTTTATCGATACTTCGTTTTCAATCAATACAACTCTAAACGCCATTTCCTCTCTCCATTTCAACAAAAAAAGGAGCACCCGTCGGTGCTCCTGATTTCGGCATAAAGCCTTGTTTTAGTAGATCCAAACAAATTACGTGACTGCAAAAATTTGTTTTCTACACTTTGATTATATCTTCACAAGCACATAAAGTCAATAACAAATATTAACAATATTTTTGAAACTCTTCTTTCTCACACGGATAACAGTTTCCCAAAATATCAATTCTGTACTTTTTTATCATTTTTGTTTTTCCAAGGCCCACCAAGTTTTGATCTTTGCCCTCAAATTTCGCCCTGCCTATAGGTTTTGTCTCAATATAATTTCTTTGTT
Source organism: Oscillospiraceae bacterium (assembly GCA_015069165.1). Classification (GTDB taxonomy): domain Bacteria; phylum Bacillota; class Clostridia; order UBA1212; family UBA1255; genus Egerieisoma. The sequence continues at coordinate 21,045 of SVJD01000028.1, read as the reverse complement.
TCGGCATAGTCCTTGACAAAAATCGTTCTTTATATATCTTGCCATCCTTTTCATATTCAATAATGTCATTTTTATAAAAAGATAATCTAAACTCAAATCCGAGGTCTGACAAATTTTCACGAGTTTGACCTTTTTTTATCATCTTTTCTTGTTCAAGAGTTACTGCATATGCGTCTTCATCAATAATATATTTCCCTTTTTGACACTTTATATCCGATTGTTTTACTCCAATCAAATAATATTGATTTTCTGATTCTTTGTAGTATACATCCATACGATAAGGAACAAGGCTCTCAAGGATAACTTTCTTACTACCTTTTTCATGTCCGTATTTGTGTGACACATCAACGCACGCACCAACTTCTCCGTCAATATATTTCAATTTATCAACACGTGGTCCATTATGATTTTTAGCATACTTCCTAACATAATCTCCGGTCATTTTTTCATATTCAGCAAACGGATTATTCGAGTCTGAATAATCTCTTAAAATTCCAATAAGATTATCAAACGTTTTTCTGTCATTTCTGTAAACAAGCAAACGCTCTTTTTCACTTTCTTTTTCACTTAATGCCAATTTCTTGAATTTGGCTACATCTTCTTTTCTTCTTATATCTATATTGTTTATTTTATAAGTTCTACCATCAAATTCTCTTGTTCCTCGAATAGTCTGATTACACAATCCTCGATTTGATTTTCTGTCTATAAAATGCCAATATTTCACATTTTCTTCTCCGATTGTAATTTCTCTTCGAATATTACTCCATTTCATACCATAAAGGTATTTAGCATAAACTTCATCAGACATCTGTTCTTCCCATATGCTTGAATCTAAAATCTCACCTGTTTCAAAATTAATAAAAGAACCTTGCAGTTTAGTATAAGCTTCGTATCCTAATAGTGAAAAGGCCATCAACATAGCATCAACAGCATGATGCGAATAACTTTCCTCCCTATTTTTATCTAATTTCATATTTACTCGCATTTGATGCGTATAACTTCCTTTTATAACCTTTACTTTTGTGTCAGCTTCTTTCGCTTTAAAATAACTTTGTATAGTATTCAGTACAACCTTTGAAGCGTACCTTGTATCATTAATATTCCGATTGATAAAACCTTTTAAAATATCATTTTTAGTAATATCTCCGCTAAAAAGTAAATTTTTAACTTTAGTCTTAGAAATTGCATATTTTTTCTTTTTTGACAATTCTATTACCTTTGCCTTAAATTTTTCATACGACCACTCACTGCTTATGTTTTTCAAGTAATGATACGGAGTTTGATTTCCTTTTTTTGATTTTCATTTTTATACACAAGAACTTTATTACTTCTCGAATCATCAAAAGAAATTGATCTGGGAATAATGTGGTCAATTTCAAAATTTTCAGGATTTTCAATCAAAATCCTCGGATCAATTTTTCTGCCTGAATAAAGACAAATTCCATCTTGTTCATTCCATAATTTCAATTTAAGTCCTAATTGTTTTTGAGAAGCATAGTGTTCTTTTGTAAGTTTGACATCATATATTTCAGAAAGCATTTTTTCAACAACAGAAAGTTCTTCTTCATTATTTTTCTGTTCTTTTTTTATTCTTTCTTTTTTTTCATCCGAATTGCGATCACGCGGCATTTCTATCACCACATCCGATAAAACGCCGTATTTTCGCAAAAGTTCATTTAATATTTTAAAAGAAATGCTTACCGATCTTCGTACAACCGGATTCAAAAGCTCTTCATTTGCAGATTCAATCGGTATATATTTCAAACCAACAAATTCGTCCGATTTACCTCTGAAAACTCCCATTTCTGTAAGAAGCGTCATTTGTTCTTTAGGTTGCTCGTACATTTCAGGAATCAATTCGTTCATTATTTTTAGTGAAAACGATTGCCACTTACTAAATAACGAACCATTAGCTTTTCTTAAAGTTATCAAGCAATCTTTTTCTGTCTCTGCCAATTCAATTGAAGATTTCGAGAATGCTTCAATTATAGAATCTTTATCCGTATTGATTGTTAAAATATATCCTATTTCATCCAGTTCTTCACGAGAAAAAGATGTTATATCAACATTTATTTCTGATAGAGATTTTCGCATTTTATTATATACTTCAAATTTATGAAAAATCTCATTTTCATTTTTATCAACTCTGGCGCCATGAAATTCTTCTATTTTTTCCTGCATAGCTTCAGATATGATTTTCCTCATATTAACAACATTGCTTGTTTTTATTTTATCAACAATTGTTCTTTTTTCATCTTCTTCCAGTTTTCTGCCATTTATTGTTAAGTTATTTAAGTCATTCAAAACATTAAATTCTTGAGCAGTATAGGAAGCCATTGCTGCCCTCAACTCATCACTATATACACTACATTTTCCTATTAATTTTTCAAAAATATTTTCTTCTGTAATAAATTCTCCGTTTTCGTTTAGTCTTGTTGTATATTTTCCGTAATCCGTTCTTGATTTTTCATTTCCCGGACCTTCATAATATTTTCTCTTTCTGTTGAAAATAACAAGGTAATCATCACAAAATGCATCACTCAATTCGCTATAATATGCTTTTTGTGTTTCAAACATTTTTAAAATTTCTTTTCTGTATGCTCCAATGGTAAATACGTTATTCAAATCAACTTTTTCACCATTTTCATCAGCGACCTGCGTTTGGCCCCTAAACTGACCAATTTTTTCAAATCTTTCCATTTGAATTTCACAAGGAAATTTTGATTTCAGTTCTAATTCATTTAACTTTAGACCTTTTGCGTAAGAACTACTACCTCCTACAGAATCATCTTGTGCATCTTCCAAATAAGATATACCTCTATGTTTTAAATAATTATATAAAATCAAATATAACTCCTCTAAAGAAATTCTTTCATAAAGAGCTTTAACTTTCAAGCCAACTATATCTGTTGTTTTTATTTCCGGAACTATATCAAAATACTTTTTCCACAACGCATTAAAATCATTTATTCTTGTTTTTAGTCTACGTTTTAAGCGTCTGCCTTGTCTCATCGCTCTTCGTGTTTGATTATTAGACGCAGAAGCCTCTTGAAAAATATTCGAACCAGCTTCTATCACTTTTTCACTTTCTTTGTCTACTACCGCCCAACCAACGGAAGCCACACCAATGTCAAGTGCTACAATATATGCCATAACATGTCCCCCTCTTGTACTTTTGTATATTTGAATGTTTTTCTCAATTATATATCATTTTGTTTTTCTTTACAATTCTTTTTGTCAATACAACACAAATTTTTATCAAAAACCATTTCTTCGTTTCAAAAAACAGTTGACAATCTTTTTTATATGTTGTATTATAGCGAAGCAATTGAGGCTCATTGGTCAAGAGGCTAAGACGCCGCCCTCTCACGGCGGAAACAGGGGTTCGATTCCCCTATGAGTCACCAAAACAAAAAGCAGGTCATCGACCTGCTTTTTTTGTTATTCATTATAATTTGCTTTTTTATCCGTTTTGATACGCCCTGGCGCTCACACCGTAACGATAAAGTGCCTGCGCGAGAAGTGCCATTTCGGTAGGCTCACCATCAAGCGTTTTATTCATAATTGAGTAAACGTAAGAAGATATATTGCAGCAAAGCGTTTGAATCGGCGTTTCACCGTCAGCTTCATAGATTACAAATGTATAAATCGTATCAAATTCAGTAGCAGATATTGCATCAGTGCAGTAATATTCGCCAACCATATCCGCTACCTCACCGTTTATTTTCAAAACGACATTTTCTTTAGCAGAAAGCTTCACGCAAAGTTTATTGACATTCGCGAACCAAACAGTTTTCGACTTAAAGTACACTGTTTCACTTGTAGTATTTGTAACGCTCATATCACTTTGCGCAGGAAGCACTTCAGAAGGAGTGATTTCTGCAGGAAGATCCTTATCGGCAAGGTTTTCCGTGTTGTAATCCCTGTAATTTTGAGCCGCCGCACCATATGCAAGCATATCCGCAATGAGTTGTTTTAGCTTTATATCCTCAGGATATTCCTCTAACAGTGACTCGGCATTTTCTTTAACGCTGTAACCTTCTTTAGTTGCAATAATTTCCTCAACCTCTCCATTTTCATCAATTACCGCAAGCGTTGCATCAATAATATCCGCCATACACTGAGGTGTAATACCGGTAAAGGTAAAAACATACTCACCGCTGTCAAGCTTTTTATTTGAGTAAAGAGTCACACTTTTGTTATTCATGGTAACCTGCATAGCTAACTGTTGACCGTCACCTACAACGGCGTCATTGTAAACTTCAACATAGTAGTTCAAAGACAAATCAACACCCAATGTTATCGATGCGCCTGTAATCTCGGCTGACTTATCGGAGCTTTCGCTTTGATTAACAGACCAACCCAAATCTATTTCGTAGAGATTTTTACCGTCAGTAGGAATCACCAAATCTGAAGTCTGCCAACCGCAACCGTCATTAAATATAATATTCTCTGCGCCGTCGGGAATTTCAAATTTCCAAAGACCTTCACCTAAATCTGTCATAGCTGTGCCGGGCCAATCTTTTCCTAAAACTCCGCTGCTTGACCATACAAAAGCGTATACTTGCGTAAACGATTCGGAGCCCTTGAAATAAATAAACGAATTATCAGAGCCCGGTGTCGGATCAGGATTTTCCGGTTGTTCATTAACCGCAAACTTCGCCGCTAAATTACGATCCTGGTCTACTGCAAAAGTATAAACACTATCCGAACTAACCTCCACATCATTTTCCCACCAACCATCAAAAGTGTAGTTCTGATTCGAAATTGCTTCAAGCGTCACGGTTGTACCGTTTTTATAATTACCGGCACCAAATACATTACCGCCTTCACTTGGGTTTGCAACCGCAGAAATAGTGCTGTAGACAGGTATTTCAGATTCATATGTAGTGCTCCAAACAGCTCTCGCCATGGAATCCACAGGAATGCTGACAGTATCACCTGCATCATACATCTTGCCGTTAACAATCCAACCTAAAAACTCGGCTTCTTCCGGCGCAGTAAAAGTACATTCAGGCAGAACAAATGTATCGTCAGACACCATTTTATCCATCTTACCGATGCCGCCGTTAGCATAAAAACGCAATGTCAATTCAGGCGCAGAAGCATCAGCACCAATTCCGGTGAAACCATCTGCGCAGCAAACATACACCGCCAAATCATTGGCCTCCATACTTCTTGTTGACAGCGTACCGTTTGTTACATTTATGCTATCACCGGAAACTGCATCAATATACAGTCCGTTTGGAATATTTTTGAATACAGCAGTTTGACCGATAGTTACAAGAGCTAAGCTATCGACATTCACACCGTTTTCAATGCCGGTATAGCGGCGGATAAATGCCATATTGCCGGAGACGTAGTTGCTGTCAGTTGTATATTGTCCTTTACGCAAAGCCGGCACGTTCTGACGAATGTTATTGAGTTTTCTTATGTGTTGAGATAATTCAGAATCCAATGTTGTTGCAATTGTACCTTCAGCAGTATATTCTCCAAAATCAGTTACAGTGAGCGTTCCTTCCAAGTTATCTCCGTAGTATGCTCTGCCTGTTTCTGCAAGAGGCAAATTAGGACCGGCATCAAGAATATTATTTTTAGCAAACTCAATTTCCGTACCGTAAAGAACGGACGGAATACCTCGGAATGTAAAAATCAAGTTCAAATTCGTTTGCCACGATTGAACACCTAAAGAGTATCTTTTGGTTTCCATTCCGTCAGGACCATAGTCCCAACTATCCACACTAACCAAATTCCATGTGGCATCATTCATATATTTATCAATACCCTTTGCCACAGCAAAAACATTATTTGCATTTTCAAAAGACCAAAGTGTCATAAAATCAAAAGCACGCATTCCGTTGGATTTGCTGTAATCGGGAGTATGATAGTCAAGTCCGTTCAAGGAATGGTTTGTGCTTGTTGGCGCATCAGAAGGATTCATGTTCGCATTAAAATGGTCAATAGATGTTTGAATATTTGCAGTCGGATCACTGCTGTTCCAATTGCCTTTCCATTCCTCATTTGTTTCTGCCCAAGAATAAAAAGGAATTGAAATCGATTCATTATTCATTGGCCATACTTCGCGTGAACGAGATTGATTAATATAATAGATTTCAATTTCCAAATCCGCATCTGACAAAATCTGTCTCAAAAGAGGCAAAATACCTTCATTTAGCGTCCAACGGTTAATATATTCCACATTTGTTATACAAATTGCATCAACACCCATTTCTGCATACCATGCACAAGACGTTGCCAAATAAAGAGCAACCACGGGATTTTCTGTATTAATATCTATACAGTCACCGGCAATTGTTCCCTGTTGTTGAATTGCATCTGTGTAACTCATATTTTTTTCACGATGGTAATGCTCGTCGGCATTCAACGATTCTGTAATATGGGCTTTTAACATATCCATACGAGCTACAAATTGTTCACTGGGGGCCATATTCGCATAATTCGGATACTGTGCCAAAAGAGTTTCCGTAGGAATCATGGATTCTGTAATAGACCATTGAGTTTCTTCGTTTAATTCAAAAAGCTTACATAAAAATTCCTCTCCGAAATTAGATGTGCTGTTCAACATAACATCTTGCATTATCTTGAGGCCTCGCCCATGGCAAGCATCAATGACATCGGTATATGTGAAGCCGTCGGACTCCAAACGAAAATCAATATCTTTCAAATTTATGGGATGTTCACCATGGTAGTCGTATCCCGAAGCATTCTGTGCAACACAGTTCAGGCGAACAGCAGTAAATCCCAGCGCCTTTATGTAGTCCAACTTTTCAATCAATCCTTTGAAATCTCCGCGCCAAGCAGGGTCGTGGTTTTCTGTATTTCCTGCCTGTGCATCATCCCAACAGTAAACATTATTACCGCTGTCACCGTCATAAAAGCGTGAAATCATAAGTGTATATACTGATTCGTCGCGAAAATCGGTTCTTGTAGCTTCAAACAAAGATACTGTTTTTTGTGTATCTTCTTCAACTGCCGACAGCATAGTCACAGGAATCATTCCTACGACCATAACAACAACAAGAATAATACTTAAAATTTTTCTTTTCATTTATTTTCCTCCAATGCTTTGCGTATCAAACTCCGCATTCTGTGTAAGTACCGTTATTGCCTCAGCGCCCATTTCTTCCATCCATTTGCGAACTTCCAAAGTTTGCCAAGGGCCGGTACCGGGAGCTCCGCCGCCGGGAGTATTTGTCCAGAGCCAATCTGGGGTTGCCCAGAAAGTATATTTCGCACCGATTGCATCGTAAACATTGCGCTCTACGCCGTTCTGACCGTGATGTGCCATTTGTACGGCATCAGCTTTTAATTCCGACAAATTATCTTTATAAAGTTCGAGTAATTCTCGACCGCCGGGCACATAAAGGTCACCTAAAATCATGAAGCGAAATTCCGTACCGTCATCCTTTTTCTCTGTAATACGATAAACTACGGACAAATCATTTATTGTGGCAGGATTCATGGCAGGATTTACAACACGAAGCACATCAACGGTTACATTGTCAACTTCGAATTTATCACCTTTGTTTACAACAACCGTGTTATAAAAAGGATTTGCCATAATCGCATTTAATTGTTCTATATCTTTCATAAGTCCGTTAGGCTCGTTTGATACGAAATCCTTTCCTGCAGGACTGTAGCAAACCTTTCCGACTTTCAAATCGCTGTCTTTATTTTTACTGAGTTCAACGAACACACCGTGGTGGTCGTGGTGCGGATGTGTTAAAAGCCACAAATCTATTTTGCCGCCGCGCTCTGCAATAAGGCGTTTGAATTCCGGTGTGTCGCCACATGTCCCGCCGTCAACAGCAATAACTTTGCCGTTTTTAGTAACTATGATAATTCCCATCATCTGTTCGAAGGTATTATTATGCATAAGTGTTATTTTCATATATATGTCACCCTTTTTTTGTTTTAGTATATATTTCGTACTCTTTTATGTCAATATATTAGGAATATTTTGTTTACAACAAAGCCGTTTGAAGCTATAATATAATTTGAACGAATTTACACACAAAATTAATCAGAGAGGATGATTTTAATGAACAAAATACTTGAATTGTTAGAAAAAAACAGCACTCTTACGGTAGCTGACATATCGGTAATGCTTGATAAGAGCGAGGAGGAAGTTGCCGCCGCCATTGAGCAATTCAAGAAAGAGGGAATCATTCTTGGAAATAAATTGTTAGTAAACTGGCAAAAAACCACAAGAGAGTATGTAACTGCTTTTATAGAGCTCAAAGTTACTCCCCAATTCGGCAAAGGTTTCGATCAAATTGCAGAGAGATTTTACCAATATGAGCAAGTCAAAACAGTATACCTTATGTCAGGCGCATACGATATAGCGTTGATTATAGAAGGCCGTACTTTAAATGAAGTTGCACTTTTCGTTGCAGAGCAGCTTTCTCCGATGGATACTGTTATAAGTACTGCTACTCACTTTGTTTTAAAGAAATATAAACAAGACGGTGTGCTTTTTGAGCAACCCCAAAAAGACGAAAGATTGGTGATGATGGTTTGAATTTCGATAATCTCCTCAATACAACATTAACTGCCTTACCTCCTTCGGGAATCCGTAAGCTTTTTGACATTGCGGCTACTATGGATAATGTTATATCTTTGGGTATCGGCGAGCCTGACTTCCCTACTCCTTGGCACATACGCAATGTTGCTATTAACACTTTAGAAAAAAGCAGAACAAAGTACACTGCAAATTCAGGTATGATTGAATTGCGCCGGGAAATTTCTCTTTACCTTAAAAGGAAATTCAATTTAACATATCAACCCGAGAAACAAATACTTATTACCGTAGGCGGCAGTGAAGCTATCGACCTTACTATGCGTGCTTTTATCAAACCCGGCGATGAAGTAATTGTTCCTATGCCCAGTTTTGTTTGTTACGCTCCCCTTGCTGCTATGTGCGGCGCAAAAGTCGTAACAATAAACATGAGAGCAGAGGATAATTTCAAATTAACACCGGAGCTTTTAAAGGCTGCTATCACAGATAAAACAAAGCTTCTCATTTTACCTTTCCCTAACAACCCTACAGGTTCTGTAATGGAAAAGGAAGATTTGGAAGCAATTGCTGAAGTTTTGCGCGATACTGATATAATCGTTGCATCAGACGAAATTTACAGCGAGCTTAATTACACTGATTCGCGCCATATTTCCATAGCAGAAATTCCGGGCATGAAAGAAAGAACTGTTTTAATAAACGGTTTTTCTAAAACATACTCTATGACAGGTTGGCGTTTAGGTTATGTTTGTGCAGAGCCTGAGGTAATTGCTCAATTGACCAAGCTTCACCAATACGCTATTATGTGCGCTCCTACCACCAGCCAATTTGCGGCAATCGAGGCAATCAAAAACGGCGACGATGATGTAAAACTTATGCGTGACGAATATAATTACAGAAGAAAATTCATCGTAAACGGCTTTAACAAATTAGGTCTTACATGTTTTGAGCCGCTCGGTGCCTTTTATTGTTTCCCTTGCATTAAAAGTACGGGTATGACATCAGAAGAATTCTGTAACAAGCTGTTAACCGAAGAAAAAGTAGCAATCGTACCCGGCGGTGCATTCGGCGAAAGCGGTGAAGGTTTTGTAAGAGTTTCGTATGCTTATTCAATTGAACATATAAAGAAGGCTTTAGATGGTATTGCAAGATTTCTTGAAAGAAGAAATCTTCGAAAGGAAGAGTGACCTATTTTATGCAACTTTCACAAGGAAGTAAGTGGATTTGGGCAAGCAACTGTCCGTATGACAAAAATTGCTACTGCGAATTCGCCGACAAGTTTCTCGTAAACAATCCAAACGAAGGAGCGCAAGTCAGAATTTGCGCCGACAACCGCTATGTTTTATGGATAAACGGTCGTTTTGTCGGCTTAGGTCAATATACCGATTACCCCAATCGTGCGATTTTTGACACAGTGGATATATCGGATTTTATTGTTGCCGGCGAAAACACACTTCGCGTCCTCGTGTATTTTAAGGGCACTCCCTCCCCTACATTTTCACATAGCACTCCGGGGTTAATTTTTGATATAATTTCTCAAAACAAAATCCTTGCAGTCAGCGGCACTCGTACTGCTTCAAGAGTTTTGTCAGAGTACAACAAATCTATTGAAAATGTGCATACACTCGCAAATCGGTACACTTTTTCTTACGATGCCACGAAACGCGCTCTCAACCCTTGGCAAAGTTCTTTTATTGTGAACAATAATTTAAAACTTTCTCCTGCTCCCGTTGAGCCTTTCAAAATAAAAAAACGTACTGATTCTGCTGTAATAAAATACGGGTATTTCTTTTATCACGGAACGAAAGATTATGTCTATAAATCAGACGGTAAATGTTCACCTCGTCCGTTTAATGCACGAACACCTTTTAATATCAAGTGTTCTCCCGAAATTCTCCCGGATGCAGACGGCACGCATATTATAATTGATTTAGGTTCAGAGGTGTCCGGTTTTTTTGAGATTGATATAACTGCTGCAGCCGGCACACGAATCTTAATTGAACTTGAAAACAGAATCAATTATTATGCAGGCGAATTTATATGCGCTGCAGGCAGAAATAAATACGTAAATTACATAAACCCTTTCAAGTGCAGATATATCACTTTATATATAGAATCTTTTGATTTCACTTTGTTTTATGCAGGACTTCGTACATTCGGATACGATGTAAAAATACGAAGTAGCTTTAACTGTTCTGATTCTTTGCATAACAAAATATTTGATTCTTGCATGAAATCTTTAACAAACAATTCGTATGAGCATTACGGCAATGCTTCTTTAAGACACCGCACAATTCCTGCAACGGAATCTCGCAGCCAGCTTCTCGCTTGGTATTATGCCGTGGGTGAATACGATAAACCGAAGGAAAACCTGAGAATGGCATCTTTCGGTCTTCGCCCGGACGGACTTTTAGAATCAAACTCACCCGGCAAAACCTCTGATACAGTTCCGTGTTTTTCTCTTATTTGGATACTTGAGCTGTATGAGTATGTGTTGTATTCCGACGATTTAGCTTTCGCCCTTGAAATGTGGCCTTGCACCGAGAAAATAATACGTGCTTTTTGGCGAAATACTAAAGGACATGATTTACAAGCACCTTTCACTGATGAAGTTTACCATAATTTTTATGATGATGCGCATGGTTTATCAGAAAGCTTTTTAAATGACTTGAGAAATAGAAATAACTATAAGAATTACGACGGACCTTTGAGCGTGTATTATATTCTTGCACTTGACTGTGCCGTGAAATTGACAAAATTGTTATATTCTTACTGCAGAAACTCTCAAATTACAAGTTCCTCTTTACAGGAAATTGATTTTATGGAAAAACTCTCCTGGTGCGAAATGCTTTTAAGCGGTGCAAAAAAGGTTTTACATAAAACATTTTGGGATTCATCTGTCGGAGCATATTGCACATACATTATAAACGGAGAAAAAATACATTTTTCTGAACTTATGAACTCATTGGTGTTGTACGCAGGTCTTGTTCCTGACAAATTAATAAAAAGAGTCACAGATTTACTTAGCGGAAACGAAGTATGTGTTCCTGCTCTCATCCCCGTATCTCTTGACAACACAATCTTCAAATACGAAGCGCTTTTAAATTCGGGTACAAATTTTGCCGATTATGTTTTAAACGATATTGCTGATAAGTGGGGAAATGTAATTTACAAAGCAGACGAGATTCATTCAGTAATTCCGTTAATAATCTACTTTAAATATATACTCGGAATTTCGCCTCGTTCTGTCGGCTTTAAAGATTACAACTTTAAACCGGCCAAACAAAAAACGCTCTTATCTGTTACGGGAAAAGTTCCTCGTATTGACAGAGCGTCTTTGGATATCGAAATAAACGAAAATGGTTTCAAGCTGACATAATATGTCAGCTTTTTTATTAAATCTGTACTGTTTCTTCCCATTTAAGGCCGCAATTTTCTTTGCCGAAATGACCGTAATTTGTTGTTTTTGCATAAATAGGTGTATGCAAATTAAGATATTTTATAATAGCTGCAGGTCTTAAATCAAACTTTTTAACTATGCGGTTTTCAATTTCTGTTTCTGCAATTTTATTTGTACCGAATGTTTCTACGCGAACCGAAACAGGCTGTGCTACACCGATTGCGTATGCAAGCTGTATTTCACATCTGTCTGCCAATCCGGAAGCAACAACACTTTTCGCAATATGGCGCGCCATATATGCAGCACTTCTGTCAACTTTTGTGGGATCTTTGCCGCTGAATGCACCGCCGCCGTGACGTCCCATTCCGCCGTAAGTATCAACAATGATTTTTCTTCCTGTCAAGCCGGAATCTCCGCAAGGTCCGCCGATAACAAATCTGCCTGTAGGATTAACATAAAACTTGGTATTCTCGTCAACATACTCTGCCGGAATAACTTTGAGTATAACTTCTTTTATAATATCTTCGCGAAGCTTTTCGATAGTAACATCTGCGCTGTGCTGAGAAGATACAACTACCGCATCTACTCTTACAGGTTTATTATCTTCGTTATATTCAACTGTTACTTGGCTCTTGCCGTCAGGTCTTAAATAGTCAAGAAGTCCTGTTTTGCGTACTTCTGTAAGTCTCATTGTAAGTTTGTGTGCAAGACTTACGGGAAGTGGCATAAGTTCTTTTGTTTCGTTGCAAGCGTAGCCAAACATCATACCTTGGTCACCCGCTCCGTTTTCGTTGTCAGAATCGTCGTCAGCACCTTGCTTTGCTTCTAATGACTTGTCCACACCGAGGGCTATGTCTTGTGATTGCTCATGTACGCAATTCATTACAGCACATGTATTGCCGTCGAAGCCCATTTCGGAACTGTTGTAACCTATATCAAGAACTGTTTCTCTTGCAATTGTTGCAAAATCCACATAAGTATTTGTTGTTATCTCACCCATTATAAAAATCTGTCCTGTGCAAGCTGTAACTTCGCAAGCAACTCTTGCTTTAGGATCGTTTGTTATAATAGCGTCTAATATTCTGTCTGCAATCTGGTCACAAATCTTATCGGGATGACCCTCTGTAACAGACTCTGATGTAAAAAGATTTCTTGCCATTTATTAAATCCCCTTTCGGTTGTTTAATTTCATTCATTGCGTATGCGTGTTAAGTATATCACATTTCGTATTATATATGAACTATTTTTTGCTTCGGCAAAAATATATTTTTTTAATGAATACTGTGCTTTATTTTCGAGCAAAATACAGCTTGAAAGGATGATTTATATGACATCAAAAAGCGGAAGTGAATTGCCTATAGGCTTCGCATTAGAGCTTGCCACCGATTTGGATGCAATGGATATTTTTGCCGAAATGAGCGAAAACGAGCAGCAAAGCTATATAGACGGTTCCCGAAGAATGAACACAAAACAGGAAATGCGCGAATATGTTGCTTCGTTAAAACAAAAATCAAACAACAAATAAGCTTGCACAATACGAAACTTTTATTTATCAATAGAAAGGCTTACCCCTATATCGTCGCAAATTTTGCGGTATTTCTTTAATGCCGCATCATTTCTGCCTGATGTGCGTATCGCTTTTATCATAAGATTTTTAGGCGTGTCTATGGGAGAAATGTATTCAAGCATAGATACTTCATAACCGTGACCTTCTAAATATAATGCTCTGAGTCCATCTGTAAGGCTGTCCGCAATGCGAGCCTTGAGTATTCCGTATTTTAAAACTTCTTCAAAACCATTAAGATGGTATTGAGAATTCATTTCTTTGTGGCAACATGGCACGCAAATTACAGATGTAATTTTATTGTCAAGTGCAAAGCGAAGCGCTTTATCCGTTGCTGTATCACAGGCATGAAGTGTCAAAAGCATATCATATTGTCCGTCAGGCTCGTATGCACCGATGTCTGTTTCCACAAAACGCATATTATTGTAATGAAGCTGTTTTGCAATTCTCGCAGATTCTTCTATAACTGCTCCGTTATAATCGAGTCCCGTAAAATAGCAATTTTTTCCGAGAACTTCTTTAATGTAATAATTAAGTGCAAAAGAAAGATACGATTTACCGCAACCGCAATCAATAATGCGAATCTGTTTTTTTGTACTGCAAAGTTTGCGGAGCATCGGGTCTGCAAGCTCAATAAAATGGTCAATTTGGTTATATTTTCTTATTTTGTCATTGCGAATTTTACCATTCTTTGCCAATATTCCGATTGCTTCCAACAAAGCAACTGCTTTGTCAGGCTTTATAAAATATTCTCTGTCACTCATAACAGAAGATGCAGAAGCATTTGCTGCCTTTTCTTCATTAACCTGAAAATCTTTTGTTTGAGAACTTACATCTTTGTTGTCAGCTTTTATAAAAACTTGTTTGCCGCGTTCTGAATACACGAGCTGCATACTGTCAAAGTCTGACATTTCTGTTTGTACAAAATTACAAAAATCTTTAAAATCAACTTTATAAGTATTACCCATAAAGTTAAACGAAAGCAAATTTTCTTCAATTTGCTCCGCATGAGCAGAATAACGTTTGTTTCCCGAAGTAAAATCAATATCTATATACAGAAAGAAATCTTTGTTATCCTCATATCTGCCTTGCAATCCCATAAGGAACAAACCTGCTTTTTCAGCGATTTTCTTATTCATTTATAATACTCTCCTTTTCTTCAAACGTCATTTCTCTGTATTCGCCTGCTTTTAAAGATTCATCAAGCTCCACTTCTCCGATTTTAAGGCGTTTCAAATATAAAACCTTATTATTTCTTGACAAAAACATCCTTTTTACTTGATGAAACTTACCTTCGTGAATAGTTACAAGAACACCGTTTTCTCCATCCTCATACATTTCTTTCGGAGCTCTTTCAAGAGCAGCCGGCAAACATTCCGTACCGTCGCCAAGGATAATTCCGTCTTTGAAAGCCTCAATGTCAGCCAATGTAATTTCTTTTTCTACCAAACAAAAATAAACTTTATCAACCTTTTTATTAGGCGAAATAACTTTGTGTATATAATCGCCGTCGTTAGTCAAAATCAAAAAGCCTTCGCTGTCCTTATCTAATCTACCTGCCGGAGAAACACCATAGTGACCATATTCATCAAACACAATATCCGCCGCCGTTACAGCACCATGTGCATCTTCAGAAGCTGACAAAACTCCTGCCGGTTTGTTCATCATAATATACACAAAAGGCTTATACTCAATTTTTTCGTTTGCAACACAAACACAATCTTTATTTTCGTCAATTTGCATTCCGCAATCCTTTGCCGGAATGTTGTTTACTGTTACAACTCCCGAGGAAACAAGTTTTTTAACTTCCTTACGGGTGCCTATTCCCATATTTGCCAAAAAACGGTCAAGACGTATCATATCATACGCCTCCAACCTTTAGGATACATATTTTTTAACATTCCGCCGCTGACAACACCGCAGCCAAGAACGTATCCGCTACCGGATTTATTTTCAAAGCCTACACAAACAGCCGTTAAGCCATTATCGTAACTTTCTGTCAACGTCAATGTTTCGCCGCGCAAATATCTCTTTATATCCTCACTGTTATATTCAAAACAAATTTTTCTTTTGAAAAAATCCGAATATGCCATAGCAAATTGTTGTGACGGTTTAAATTTGCCGTGATTGAGTTCTCCCATATTCATACCGATTTTGGGAACTTTAAGTCCGTCTATATCCGGCGGTGTACAAGGCAAATGGTATAAACCCTCTCCCGCAACATAATAATAACCTTGCGGAATATCGCCATTTATGCTGTCTTTCCAAAACTTTTTAAACTCATCAGGCGCATATTTTAACATTTTATAGCTCTTGCTGTTTCGCGATTTTTCTTGCGAATCCGGCAAAACGCTTGCACTGTTTGCTTTCTTTTCAAGCATAGCAGTAAAATGACCTTCTCCTTTAAGCTTGTGAGGCCACAAACGCGCAGTTTCTTTCATACCTTGCAAACCATCGGCAATACCGCCCGTTTTTGTAAGCGGGATAAGCTCATATTCAGGAAATTTATCCATAAATTCCCTTATCATTTCTTCGTCTTCTTTAGGGTCAAAAGTACAAGTAGAATATAAAATATGGCCGCCCGGTTTCAACATAACATGAGCGTATTCCAAAATTTCACGTTGCATATCCGCGCAAACATCAGTTTTAAATTTGCCCCAACTTTTCACTGCTTCGTCGTCTTTACGAAACATTCCCTCTCCCGAACATGGTGCATCTACCAAAATTTTGTCAAAAAAGCCATTGAATTTCACGGCTAATCTTTCGGGCGATTCATTTGTGACAATGACATTTTTAACGCCCGCCATTTCTAAATTATAAATAAGAGCCTTGACACGCTCTTTGCTTATATCGTTTGCAACGAGCAAACCTTCACCGGCAAGCTTTACGCCGAGTTTGGTACTTTTACCGCCGGGCGCTGCACATAAATCAAGCACACGATCACCCGGAACTACATCAAGCTGCTGAGCCGGATACATAGCGCTGGGTTCTTGTATATAATAAAGACCTGCATGGTAAAAAGGCAACTTTCCCGGCTTTTCGGTATTTTCCTTTTCAAAAGGATCATAATAGTAACCGTCGCTTGTCCATGGAATAATCTCTTTAACATTAATAAGCGCTCCCAATTCAGACAAAAAGTCCTCATTGGAAATCTTTAATGTATTAATTCTTAAACCAAAAGATCTTTCTTCATCCAAAGAAGCTCGGTAAAGAGCAAATTCTTCTTTACCGAGCAAATCTGTCATTTTATCAATGTATTCTTGTGGGAGTTCCAATTTCAATACTCCTTAATATTTTAAATCACGCAAAACGTTAAGGGCATATTGCAAGAAGCCCAAATCGTTAGGATGTGCATGGTCTGTGAAGTATGCGGGAATATGAGGCATTATTTCAAGACCGTTTATTACATTACAATTTGCCTTTTCAGCTTCTTTTTTTATCTTAGCACGCATTTTTTTGAAAAGTTCGTACTTTTTGCGAGCTTTCTCTGTATCGTCATTCTCTATATCTGTCTGCCAAATTGTTGTAATTACATTTATAACTGCATCAGGATAAATAGAACGTAATTTAGCAAAGAAGTTTTCTATATTTTTCTTAATGCTGTTGTACTTACCGTTAAATATAAGGTCATTCGCTCCGAGAGCAACGATAATAACTGTAGGCTTGAAAGGTACTTTCGGATCGAGCATTTCAGGGTCATACAAATCGCCGCCTACGCTCAAGTTAAGGTAATCAGCCTTAATTGCATCTGCAACGAGAGGAACATAGCTCATGCAAGGATGTGTTCCCATAAGACCTTGTGAAATAGAATCTCCGTAAACAAGAAGCTTTCTTTCGCGTCTGTCTTTTGTTGTTTTGAAGTCACCGAAGTTAATATTTGAAATATATGTTTCACCATTGTAAGGGAGATATATTTTAAGACATACTTTGCCGGGATTCTTTTTCCTGTAAACAATATGTCCGGAATTAGAACCGTCTTGTTCACGAATAAAGTCCATATATACTCCGTCTTCAAATATATCAAATATAACTTGAGGGAAGAACAAATATGAGAAATAATAATCAAAAGAGATTTCTTCTGCATCTGTTATGAACTCCATATAAACACCTGCTGTACAACGAGGATAGCAGCACCAAGGCTTTGTCGCATAAACTTCATATTGTCTTTTTGTAAAACGTTTTGCGCGGTAACCGTGTTCGTCTACTTCAACATCAACACATGCATGGAAAAGCTTTTTATTCTTGTCAATCATAAAATACGTACCTCCATATTTTCTCCCGGCCCGTCAACATCAACCATTACTTGAGAATTCATTTCAATATCGGCTGACAGAATCATTCTCGCGATTATTGTTTCAACATGGCTTTGCATATATCTTTTAAGCGGTCTTGCTCCGTATATAGGATCAAAGCCGTGTTCAATTATATAATCCTTCGCTTTTTCTGTAATATTAAGGCGCAAAGATTTCTCCGCAAGACGCTTTTCCAGCCTCTGCGCAAGAATATCGACAATCTTCCTTAAATCATCTTTATTCAGCGGTTTATAGAAAACAATCTCGTCTAATCTGTTTAAAAATTCGGGTCTGAAGCTCTGCTTTAATAAAGCATTTATGTTTTCTTTCGCTTCATCATAAATATAACCCGAAGGCGCAATTCCGTCAAGCAAAAATTGAGAACCCAAGTTACTGGTAAGGATTATTACGGTGTTCTTAAAATCTACTGTTCGACCTTGAGAATCGGTAATATGTCCGTCATCAAGAACTTGAAGCAAAATATTAAACACATCGGGATGCGCTTTTTCCACTTCGTCAAAAAGTATTACGGAATACGGTTTTCTCCTTACTGCTTCTGTGAGCTGTCCACCCTCGTCATATCCAACATATCCCGGAGGTGCTCCTATAAGTCTCGATACCGAAAACTTCTCCATATATTCTGTCATGTCAATACGAATAAGATTATGCTCATTATCAAAAAGACTCTCTGCCAAAGCTTTTGCAAGTTCCGTTTTACCTACACCCGTAGGTCCTAAGAACAAGAACGAGCCGATAGGTCTGTTGGGATCACTTATGCCTGCGCGGGAACGCAAAATCGCTTCTGTTACCTTTGTAACAGCTTCGTCTTGTCCCACAACTCTTTTATGAAGTATTTCACCAAGGTGAAGAATTTTTTCACGCTCACCTTCCATAAGTTTAGCAACAGGAATCCCTGTCCATCTTGCAATTATGGCGGCAATTTCTTCCTCCGTAACAGTATCTCTCACAAAATTTGCTGCGGAATTATTTTTTTGAGCTCTTGCTTCACCTTTTGCTTTTGCATCTTCAAGCCTTTTTTCAAGTTCAGGCAAAGAAGAATATCTTAATTTCGCAGCTTTTTCATACTCATAATTTCTCTGAGCATTTTCAATTTCAAGATTTACCGCATCTATTTCTTCCTTAATGCGTTTTACTTCATCAACCTCTTGCTTTTCTGCTTCCCAAAGAGATTTCATTTCGTTGAACTTATCCCTTAACTCCGCAAGTTCCTCTCCTATTTTTACACGTCGTTCTTTTGATAAATTATCCGTTTCTTTTTTCAATGCCATTTCTTCAATTTCAAGTTGCATAATCTTTCGTCTTACATCATCAATTTCCGCAGGCATAGAATCAATTTCTGTTCTGATTTGGGCACACGCCTCGTCTACCAAATCAATAGCTTTATCCGGCAAAAATCTATCTGTTATATATCTGTTTGAAAGCGTTGCAGCCGCAATAAGCGCTCCGTCGTGAATTTGTACACCGTGAAAAATTTCGTATTTTTCTTTTAATCCTCTGAGTATGGAAACTGTGTCCTCTACCGTAGGCTCATCAATCTGCACCGGTTGAAAACGTCTTTCAAGAGCCGCATCTTTTTCTATATATTGCCTGTATTCATCTAAAGTTGTAGCACCTATACAATGAAGTTCGCCTCTTGCAAGCATAGGTTTAAGCAAGTTGCCTGCATCCATAGCGCCATCGGTTTTTCCTGCTCCTACAATTGTGTGAAGCTCATCTATGAAAAGAATGATTCTGCCTTCGCTTCCCTTTACTTCGTTAAGAACAGCTTTAAGCCTTTCTTCAAACTCGCCGCGGAATTTCGCACCTGCAATCAAAGCACCCATATCAAGAGAGAAAATAGTTTTTTCTTTTAAACCCTCCGGCACATCTCCTCTTACAATTCTTTGTGCCAAACCCTCGGCTACAGCAGTTTTTCCGACACCGGGCTCACCTATAAGAACAGGATTATTCTTTGTTTTTCTCGAAAGAATTCTGATTACATTTCTGATTTCGCTGTCACGACCTATAACCGGGTCAAGTTTGCCTTGTTTAGCTCTTTCCACAAGGTCGAAACCGTATTTATTAAGGGCATCGTACGTTTCTTCCGGGTTGTCTCCCGTAACACGATTTGTTTTTACTTTTGAAAGTTCCGCTTCAAAATTTTCTTTCGTAATATTGTACAGGCGGAATATTTCTTTCAACTTTGCTGTAGGATTCGAAATGCACGCACTCATAATATGCTCTACAGAAATATATTCGTCTTGGTTCTTCTTGGCAAGTTTTTCTGCTTCGTTTAAAATTTTATCTGTTTCTTTTGAAATATACACCTTATCAGGCTCTCTGCCGCTGCCGCTTACTTTAGGAAGCTCTGAAATCGCTTTATCTGCAGATGCAATAAAGCTGTCAACATTAACGCCGCATTTTTCCAGTAAACTTCCAATCAAGCCTCCGTCTTGATCTGCCAAAGCATAAACAATATGTTCAGGCATAATCTGCATATTTTCATTTTCTATAGCCATTCCTTGTGCATTTCTTAAAACATCCAAAGTTTTTTGTGTTAATTTATCTGTCATATCAAACCAACTCCTTTGTTATAATATTCAAGATATATCATTTCCACATCGCGGGGCATATAACTGCCGCTGACATATCCTTTAACAAGTTTATCAAAAATCTGTATATACGAAGAAATATTATTGCCCAATTCTTCGCTCGTGTAATTCCTGTCAGGCGAAACATTTATGCTTCGTGTAAATCTGCCGTCGTAAAGTGCATAAGTTATTTTAACGTCACGTCTGTACGCAGACTCTATTGTTGTCCACAATCTGAAAAACTCCGTCATTGCGCGAATCAGTTCTTCTGATTGAGTTCTGAATACTACATCAAGCTCACCTATAGCAGCGCTTTGAGGTGTCCTGTACAGAGAAACTTCATATTTAATTGTAGGACGGTATTTATATTCAAGACTGCTTTTTAAAGACATTGTCATCTGATTTGGCGAAACGTACGGGATAATATTCATACCGCATTGGTTTATTAAATCTTCAATACTCTTAAATATATTATTTACACGCATTTCCGGCGTTGTCATAGATACGTATTCTGCCAATATTTGATTTACTAAATTTGATCTGTTTGTGTTTTGCTGCAGTGCCAAATTATCAATTGCCCTTACCACATCATCCATTAACATAAGACTATACAAACTTTTTTGCATACAAATAACCCCCTTCACAGCCATAGTATACAAGGG
>SVJD01000056.1 GCA_015069165.1 Oscillospiraceae bacterium | reverse complement strand
TGGAAAGATAATTTGTTATTGATGTTGAACCTGTTTTATCTATTGTCAAAACTCCATCAAAATCAAATAAAACTGCTTTTATCATAATCATTTCTCCTAATACAAAATTTGTTATCATCCCTTCAACCAATCCAAAGCATTTTTTCGTAAAATTCCGTCGTAATCTGCTTCGGGGTCATCATCTAGTGTTAAAAGCAATTTTGGATAATTATCTTTTACTGCTTGTAAAGAACGAAGTTCTCGTTTTAAAGTATTTTCATCTCGAACAGAAGCGGCAACTTGAATGTAAGTATTTCCTTGTGAATTTTGAGCAACAAAATCAATTTCCATATCATCAATTTTTCCAACATAAACGGAATAACCTCGACGAATAAGTTCAAGATAGATTATATTCTCTAAAATATGCCCAACATCCATTGATTTTTTTCCAAGCATAAAATTTCTTAATCCAATATCTGCAACGTAATATTTTTCAAGGCTTTTTAAATATTCCTTCCCTTTGATATTATAACGATTGGCACGATACACAATAAAACTTTCTTCAAGGGAAGTTACATATTTTTCTATTGTTTTAGAATCAGATTTTCTTCCATTTGATGTGAGAGTGTCTGCAATTTTTTTAGAAGAAAGTTCAGAACCAATATTATCAAAAAGAAATTGTGTTACACTTTTTAACACATTTGTATCTGCAATTTTTTTTCTGTCGATGATGTCCTTTACCAAAATTGTATTGTAAATCCCTTCAAGATACGCATTTATTTCTTGCGGAGTTTGTAATAATTCAAGTACATAAGGAAAAGAACTTGTTTCTATATATTGTCTATAAGCTGAAGAGAAGTTTTCTGTTTGATTCGTTGCCTTAACGAATTCTTTAAACGAAAAAGGAAGCATTTTTATTTCTACATAACGACCACTAATAAGTGTTGCAATTTCACTTGAAAGCAAAGATGAATTTGAACCTGTAAGATAAAGGTCAACGTTATCTTTTATATAAAGGCTATCGACAACTTCTGGAAAATCTTCTACACGCTGAACTTCATCTAAAAAAATATAATTCATTTTTGATGTAAGTCGTTGTTTTATATAATCATAAAGAGAATCTGTATTTCGTAATGATTTATTTTCATAATCTTCAAAATTGATAAAAATGATTTGATTTTCTTCAACACCATTGTTCAAAAGTTCATCTCTAAACATTTCTAAAACGGTAGATTTTCCACAACGTCTTATCCCAGTAACAATTTTGATTAGCTTTTTGTGTTTTAAATTTCTTAATCGTTCCAGATATTCTTCTCGAGGAATTTTTTGACTATCAATTAGGGTAATTTGCCTCTTATTCATAATTAGATTATATTCCTAAAACTTGCATTTTTCAAGAAGTTTTTGGAATACATTCCAAAAAGTTTAATCATCTAAAATGGGTAAGTTATTTATACATGGTGGCAAGTGCATCATATGATGATTTGTCATCGGAGTCAAAATCATGCCCCCTCTAGTCAATCTTCCCCAAAAAACTAATAACCAAACCGAACGAAAATCTGTTGTAACTCCACCTTCTTCTAATATTCTCATTACCCATTCTTCTGGCACCATTGAATTAATTTGCTCTAATGTTAGATTTTTTAATATCGTTCTTGTATTCTTTCCTACCGTAATCATGTACTCCCGAAGAGACTCAACGTTAAGTTCTTTTCCAAAGGCTATAGCTTCATCAAATTCCAAAGCATTTCCTGTATCTGTTATAGATGAATTTATTTTTCTTTGCCATTCTACATTGAATATTTGTTCTTGATTTGCCATTAAAATATTACTTACTAAATCTTCAATTCTGTATGTATGCCAAAACTGCCAACACAAAGGAACTGTCCTTGTTCCCGCATAATGCAAATCAACATCATAATCTTCTCTTGGAACAATAGTATTTTGATTACCTTTTAGCATATAATCTAAAACAAAATCCGCAATCGTTTTTCCAGTTTTTCCAGAAATCTCCGCAGGATGAACCATTGCATGTACTTCCAACGTAAGTTCTCTTATCTTATCGATATCAGTTCCCGTTAACGCTATTTTTAATTCGTTGTATTTTTCATATATTGGTGCATATAAATCTTCCTTTGTCATAATACATTCCTCCAAAATCTATTTCGTCCGTCAACTTCAAAATTATACATTTCGAACTTGTCTTACTCCACCACAAAATCCGTCCATTCCTTGTTCACGGCTTTGTCCTCCTTAATATCATCGAATCTTCGTAAAATTCAGACTTTCAGACAACCGATCGGAATCACAAATACACCATCTTGACGACGATATGCATAATCACCGGTCCCCGTTAAAACCATGAGAAACGACGGTGCATTCATTTTATCAGTATCAATTTTGTCCTGCATTGCTCTCAGACTTTTAGCACCTTCCTCAATCAGCTTATCTCCTCCGAGCTTGATTTCAATCAAACCATATTTACCGTTTCTTAAATGAATCACCGCATCACATTCCTGCCCGTCTTTGTCTCTGTAATGATAAACTTCCCCATTCAGTGCATCTGCAAAAACACGCAAATCCCTGATACAAAGTGTTTCAAAGAGAAAACCAAATGTTTTCAAATCATTCACCAAATCATTCGGTCCGATTCCCAAAGCTGCCACTGCAATAGACGGATCAACAAAATATCTTGTATCAGAGGTACGAATTGCAGCTTTCGACCGTAAATTAGGATTCCATGCAGGCAAATCTTCCACAACGAAGATTTTTCGAAGTGCATTTACATACGAGGCAACCGTCTCTTCATTCATCGATGCCTCATCATTTACAAAAATATCCTGTGCCAGTACAGTATTCGGCACTTGTCCCCCCTGATTCCTTGCATAGGATCGCATGAGTCTGCGAACTCTTTCCGGATTCTTTTGCACATTATCTACCCTATTAATATCAGAGTGTACAACCGCATCATAGTAATCCATTGCCTGATCTAACGCAATTTCATCACGCATATCTACCGCTTGCGGCCAGCCACCTCTGCACACCAAAAAGGCCAAGCGGTCAATACTAATGTCAGACGTTCCGTCAAGTTCCGTTTCTCCTTCAAATAAAGCCTTCAAACTGACTCCGCCGGTAGAATCACACGACTCGTATAAACTCATAGGTCTCATGGTCAGCCACGTAAAACGTCCGGTACCGGAATGAGTGATTTCCTTCGTATCAGCAGGAACCGCCGAACCGGTAAGTACAAATTGCCCAAGTTCTCCGCGATGGTCAACCTCAAAACGAATTGCATCCCAAAGTTTAGGCGCAAGTTGCCATTCATCAATAAGTCTCGGTGTTTCACCTTTAAGCAAGCGCTTTGGGCTCAATTCTGACATAGCAATATTCTGTTCCTTCTTTTCTGGATCGTCCATATACAAAACGCTGGAGGCAATCTGTTCTGCCGTCGTGGTTTTTCCGCACCACTTAGGACCTTCAATAAGTACAGCGCCCTTACCTTCCAACTTACGTTTCAGAATATCATCGGCAATTCTTTTTCTGTATTTTTTCATTCAAGAACCTCTTTCTTCTTAGGCTACTTATATTATACACCTCAATTATCAAATTTGCAATTTTTTTCCGACGATTGGCAAGTTTTCCTACCGATGATTGTCAAATAATTATTCCGACAATTGTAAAGATATGATTAAACTGTCCTATTACATTCCTCCACGTTTTATACAAATTGCATACCTTTTTCCTACCCGTGAATCATTTTTTCAAGTTCACGGATATTTGCGCCAACATCTTTTTGATTATGGGCATCAGACGCAGTTTCTATTCGAACGTTATTCTTTTTTAGAATAGACATCAATTGTGCATTTAATCCAAGGTCATTATCAGGGCTGTAATTTAATTTTAATCCGCCGCTGTTTTCTGCATACATATTGTGCTTATTTAACAACAAAGCCAGTTTATTATAATAATCCGATAAATCAATATTCGGTTTGTAGCCAAAGC
>SVJD01000027.1 GCA_015069165.1 Oscillospiraceae bacterium | reverse complement strand
TCAAGCCTTAATTTGCCGGAGGAACATTTAATTGCTGTTGAAAGAGTTTTGGAAGCACGAGTAAGAAAGTTGCTTGCTATTCCGACTCACGGTAAAAGCGTAAAATAATTTACGCTTTCTTCGGCGGGAAAGCTTCCAATCTATGTATAGGTTGCCCAAGCTCCATAAATCTGTTTTCATATTCCGTGATAACATTTGCCTCTGAAATTTCTGCAGGCGTTTCGTCGGAATGTAAATTATATGTCACATTTTCAAGATTCCACCCTTGCTCGGTGAAACTTTCCACAGAAAAGTCAAACAAGCCGCGATTGTCGGTTTTTTGTACAATGCATCCGCCGTCAGCCAGGATTTTTTCGTAACGCTTCAAGTAATTTTCGTGAGTTAATCTGTATTTTGCATGCTTATTCCTAGGCCAAGGGTCGCTGAAATTCAAATAAATCTTGTCGATTTCACCTTCTTCAAAAAAGTCGCAAAGAAAATCTGCATTGTTGTTTATGAAAATTATATTTTTATATCCCGCTGCCTGCGTTTTCTCCATCGCAGTTACAATTACATTTTTAACACATTCCATTGCTATAAATGAAACATCGGGATTTTTCTCGGCCATACCTGTAACAAACGCGCCTTTTCCGCAACCTATTTCCAAGTGCAGAGGAGCATTGCTGTCGGAACCAAACACACTACGCCAGTTTCCCTTTAAAGACGAGGGGTCAGATATTACAATATTGTTGCATTTTTCAAATCGTTCTTCTAAATGTTTTTTGTTTCTCGGACGCATATTATTGGCTCCTTATAAATAATTTACTCGCGCTATTGTATCATAAAAAGGAGAAAAGATAAATGTCTAATAAAAAGAATTATTAAGATTGCGTGAGGGAGCAACGACTTTTTGTCTAAATATTAAAAAGGGGCAGAAAGAACTGACAGTAAGGGGAGGCGGTTGTTTTTGGCCTTTATGGAGTAAAATCAAAACGATTATATTTAAAAAAGTAAGTATAACTGAAATGATTTCGTAATCTGTCATAAGTACCACCTCCTTAATCCGTTAGAGTAAGCCTATATTTCAGACTCGTTTTTCAGTGCTTCTTTAGTATTATTTTTCAGAACAGATAAATAAAAGATAATGTAAAATAAATCTTGAGATTTTCCAAAAAAAGGACGGGAGTCCTCCCGTCTCTCCCAAAAGTGATAAAGTAATAATTGTAAAAAGCAGTAGATGGAGCGGGATTTTGTCTCAAAATGAAAAACGAGACAAAAAGCACCGCGCCGCTGATTGGGGATTTTGTCCCGAAACGAAAAACGAGACAAAAAGCACCGCGCTGCTGATTGGGGATTTTGTCTCAAAACGAAAAACGAGACAAAAAGCACTGCGCCGCTGATTGGGGGTTTTGTCTCAAAACGAAAAACAAGACAAAAAGCACCGCGCCGCTGATTGGAAGTTTTGTCTCAAAACGAAAAACGAGACAAAAACCATCGCATAAAAGCGGTTTTTTTAAAAAGTAAGGTGTGTGGTAGATTTTCGAAATCCTAAGAATAACTTGATACCGTCAGTATTCAGTAAATAAATTACGGTTTGTAAATAACTCCGCATTGTGCTATAATGTTCCGAAACTTGATAGGAGGATTTTTATGTCGAAACCTACGTATTATATAACGACACCGATTTATTATCCGAGTGATAATTTGCACATCGGACACTCATATACAACAGTAGCGGCCGATGCAGAAGCAAGATACAGAAGGCTTAAAGGCTACGATGTTATGTTCTTGACAGGAACAGACGAGCACGGTCTTAAAATTCAAAGAAAAGCAGAAGCAAAAGGTGTTACACCTCAGCAGTATGTGGACGAAATAGTTGCAGGTATTAAAGAACTTTGGAAAATAATGAACATTTCCAATGACCGCTTTATCCGCACAACAGACGATTACCATGTTGCTGCAGTGCAAAAGATTTTTAAACAACTCTACGACCAAGGTGATATTTACAAGAGCAGCTACGAGGGTTGGTACTGTACTCCTTGTGAATCTTTCTGGACAGAAACACAGCTTAAAGACGGCAAATGTCCCGATTGCGGCAGACCTGTAGAAAATGCAAAAGAAGAAAGTTACTTTTTCCGCCTTTCGAAATATCAAGACAGACTTATAGAATACATCGAGAGTCATCCCGATTTCATTCAGCCTGTATCAAGAAAGAACGAAATGCTCAATAACTTCCTTCGCCCCGGACTTGAAGATTTGTGCGTATCAAGAACTACATTTGACTGGGGTATTCCCGTAACATTTGACGATAAACACGTAGTTTACGTATGGGTAGACGCACTTTCAAACTATATAACAGCAATGGGTTACGGCAGTGATGACGAAAGCGATTACAAGAAATATTGGCCGGCACAAGTTCACCTTGTAGGTAAGGAAATTGTACGTTTCCATACAATTATTTGGCCCGCAATTTTGATGGCGTTGGATTTGCCGCTTCCTGAGCAAGTTTACGGTCACGGCTGGCTTTTGATTGACGGCGGTAAAATGTCGAAATCTGTCGGAAATGTTGTTGACCCTGTACAACTCGTTGATATGTACGGCGCAGATGCAATTCGTTATTTCCTTTTGCGCGAAGTTCCTTTCGGCTCAGACGGACAGTTTACTCATGAAGCATTGATAAACAGAATTAACGCAGACCTTGCCAACGATTTGGGAAATCTTGTTTCAAGAACCGTTTCGATGCAGATTAAGTATTTCGGAGGCAAAATGCCTGCGAAAGAAGACAGACTCGATTGCGGCCCTGTAGACGATATAAAAGCTTTAACTTCCGGCAATTTGGAAAAAGTTAATGAGCTTATGGATGCCCTCCAATTCCCCACAGCTTTGACAGAAATCTGGAAAGGCATTTCAAGAATGAACAAATATATAGATGAAACTGCTCCTTGGGTTCTTGCAAAGAGCGAAGATCCTGACGATAAAAAGCGTTTGGCAGGAGTAATGTACACACTTTTGGAAGGTCTCCGTATTGCATCTATTCTTATTGAGCCCTTCATGCCCGAAACACCCAAGAAGATTCAAGCGCAGCTCGGTCTTACAGGTAAAGATGATATTTTAAAATGGGAAAATGCCGGAGAATGGGGATTGTATCCTGATTCTGCAGAAGTTTCAAAAGGAGAAGTTCTTTTCCCGAGGATTGATATTAAATAATATAACAAAATGAACAGATTTATTAAGAAATTTTTATTCGGAATTCTTGCCGTTTGCATACTGTCTTTTTCGGCGTGTGCAGGCGGCAAAATGCCTATTTCCGACAATACACAAAACTCGGGAAGTGCTGACAACGATTCGGCACAAACAACCCCGAATTCTGACGGAGTGATAGAAATGCCGCAAAGCACAGCTTTTGAAAATGTTCCCACAGGCGCGCAAAAATGGATAGACAAAGCTGCGGATTCCGCCGAAACTTTGATGTCCTACAGCGAAATACAAGCATTAAATAAAAGTATGCGCGAAAAGTGTAATGCACTTACAGATATAGAAAAACACAGTCTTTCCATGTCTGCAAGCAAAATTGAATCTTTAATAGAAGACTCGTCAGGACCGAGTTTGCCTAAATATGACGAAAAAGGCAAGGCAATTTCGCAAGCAGCATTTAACGAAATAAAAAGCAACAGAAATTTAAACGCTCTTTATAATGCTTCGGGAGAAATTACCTTAAAACGTGCGGTAACCGTACAGCGCACAGACATAAGAGCGTTGCCTACTTCAGTAGAGTTTTACAATAATTCGGACAAGCAAGATCACGACAGAATGCAAGAATCAGAACTTTCCGCCGCAAGCGCAGTTCTCATTTTGCATACAAGCACCGATGGCAAATTTTATTTCATTCAATCATATTATTATGCCGGTTGGGTTTCTGCACAAAGCGTTGCAATAGCAACTGATAGTACAACAGAAAGTTGGACAACATACGCCAAACTTTTAAATATGTCAGAAAATGCAACAAAAGATATGAGCTTTGCCGTAATTACCGATTCACAGCTCAATCTCGGAGGAGTAAAGCTTGATATGGGTACTGCGCTTCCTTTGGCAAAAGATCAAAGCAAAGCAGCAAACAACACTTATCGCGTTGTTTTGCCGGCAAGAGAAGCAGACGGAACACTCAAATGCATAGAAGCCGACATTTCCTCAAGTTCGGCGTGTATAGGATTCGCAGAATATTCCTTGCGTAACTTTTATATACAAGCCTTTAAATATGCAGGAACACCGTACGGTTGGGGAGGTATGCACGGAAATGTAGACTGCTCAAGCTATGTACTGAGTGTATTTAAAACATTTGGTTTTGTTTTTCCGCGAAATACAAGCCAACAGAACAAAGTTGTAGGAAGCGTTGTTAATGCAGAAGGCAAATCGCTTGCAGAAAAAATATCTGTTTTGTCATCTGCTGATGCACCTGTGGTTATTTATATTTCAGGCCACGCAATGATTTATCTTGGCGAAATAAACGATATTCATTACATAATTCACGCGCCCGGCGGCAGATTTGTGTGTGAGGAGCCGTATGACGGAATTTCGTCTGTTATTCGCATTTGCGAAGTAGGATAATATCACACAAAACTTGCTTTAAGCTGTTTTATAAGCATATCATGTCTGACTTGGTATGCTTTTAATATGTAAGTATAATAATCGATACTGTCAGCATCCGTAACATTATTAAAGTTACATCTGGCCGTGTCGATTAGTTTTTTTACTTCATCAATTTCCGACATTAATGTGTTTATATCGTCGGAATTTTCGTTGCTTGTTTTTGGTTTTCGCTTGCATTTATTAAACAGTTTTTCCAAAACCATTTTAATCACCGCCTTTGATAATTTATATGCTCAAAGTAAACAGACCATGCAGGCAAGTTGAAAGAAAAATTCTTTTATGTTAATATTCCTATGTTAATAAAGCGATGGAGGCAAAGTTAAATGTCGAAAGATACAATAAATGCAACAAACACAATAAAAACTCCTTTTTTAAGTGTAATTATGCCCGTTTTCAAAGCAGAAAAATTTCTTGAAGAATCAGTAACATCTGTTTTAAAGCAGTCTTTCGACGATTTTGAACTTTTGCTGGTAAATGATTGTTCACCTGACAGAAGCGGTGAAATATGTGACGAGCTTGCTAACCAAGATGAAAGAATTAAAGTGATTCATTTAAGCGAAAACGGCGGTGCCAGCAAAGCCAGAAATGCTGCCTTGGAAGTAGCTTGCGGAGAATATATACTGTTTTTGGACAGTGATGATTTCTTTGATAATGACTTAATAGAAAAAGCAGTGGCAGCTTTAAGTGATAATTCCGATGGAATAAGAAATCCCATAGATGTGGTTGTGTTCGGGGCAGTGGAAGAACACTACAACAAAAAGGGAGAATTGGTAAATAAAATTGATGTTTTGCCGGAGCGAAAATCTTTGAAAAATGCTGCCGAGGTTCGCCAATATATACCTGAATTGGAAAGAATCAGCTTATATGGTTATCCGTGGAATAAAATCTACAGAGCAGAAACATTGAAAAAAAGTGGTGCAGTTTTCCCGATAATGAAGTTTAACGAAGATATAATATTTAATATAGATTTCTTTAACAGTGTGGAAACGTGCGAAGTGCTGGATATTATGCCGTATCATTATATAAAACGTGTCGAAAGCAGCACAACCAGCCGTTTTATTGCAACTTACTATGAAGATATTATGGTTAAAATAGACAGACTCTACAAGCAATTTGAAGCATGGGAAATGCTGACTCCCGAAGTGCTTGATTTAATAGCGCAAAGATACGTCAGATACGTATTTTCCGCACTTCAAAGAAATTATGACAAAAGGGCAAATATGAGCAGAAAACAAAGAAAACAATTCTTGCAAGATGTATTTGAAAGCAAAAGATTTTCATTTTTAAAACCATATATGTCAGGCGGCGGTTTGTCTGGAATAATGGCTGATAAACTAAAAAATCAAAAGAGCTTTTCGTGCCTTTTAATAGCAAGAATAGTTTACTTCGTGAAGACATTTATGCCGAAGTTGTTTGGTCGGGTGAGCTGAGCAAGTGCCTGTTTTTTATAACTATGCCGGCTCTGTATGCACACATGAATATTTCGGTAATACAAGTTGCAATGCAAATTGCTTCGGCGGAAATGCCGATTGTGAAGTGGATTGTTACAAACATTGTTATTTGTAATACGGCTCCTAAAATCGTAGAGATATTTGCGTGTTTGGCCAGTCCCATAGGAGTAAGTGTTGGGAATCCTAAAATCATTCCGGGGTATGCAAAGAAAACCACGGGAGCAAGCAGGCGAAGATATGTGCCGGCAGCGTAGTAATCTTTTCCGAATACTATGGCGCAAAGGTCGTTGGCCGTAAGCATTACAAATGAGCAACCAACGAAGAAAACAGGCATACCTATAAGAAGTAATTTTTTTATCATCTTGAAGTTACGATTCTTTATCATATAAGGATAAAGGCTGTCGGAAACAGGCGTGATTGTTTGTTTTGCGATTGTAATGGCCTTTTCAGCAGAGGAATAATGTCCTACCAGGGCAGAGCTCTCTCCGAATTTGAAACCGAGAATAAGTGTGTTTGTGGCAGTGAAAACGGACGAGGCGATTCGCGAAAAGAAGAAGAAAGATGAACGCTTAAATGCATTTGTAATTTCTTGGAATTTTACGCGAACAAAGCCATAACCCATTTTCCGCACATGTATATAAGTGAAAACTACCGCACCCAAATTTCCTATTCCCGTGAGAATCGGGATTATATAGTATTGTGAAGGTTTTTTCAATAAAACGAAAATCAAACAAGTTGTAAATGCTTTTATGAGAACACTTCTGATAGTTATCGCCTGCATTTTTTCAATACCGCGATACAAGAAGTCCGGCAAGAAAGCATATATCGAATATGAAATCCAATATAAGAAGAATAACGGAATGTCTTGATTAAAACGTTTTACTTTAAAGCAAAGCACTGCCATTATTATAAAAGATAATGCAACCAGGAAAAGTTTACACCACATTACAGCAGTAAAGATTCTTGAAACTTTATGAGAATCTTCGCGCTCTTTGGCAATATCTTCAGTTGCTGATAATAAAAAACCAAAATCTGTAAGTAATTGGAAATATGACATTACAGACATGGCAAAACTTATATTACCAAATACGGACGGTTCCAAAACGCGTGTCTGATACGGAATTGTTATAAAGTTAAATACGTAATTCGATATGGTAAGCAAAAACAACATACCTGTATTTTTTGCCAGTGTACCATCTTTCCCTTTTAATTTTGATTTTATACTCATTGCAATATTATACCTCAAATGAAGATTTTTCGGGGAATGCTACCTCAAAACATTCTATAAGGAAATCTCTTTCTTTTTCAAAAGAAAGGTCTTCGTAATCGTCGCTTAAGCATATCATGGGCGATGATGTATTTTTTATGATTTTTTCTATTCTCTCATCATCTTTACCAATTATTAGGAAATCGCCGCGGTAAGGATTTGAAGGGGAAAAAGTTCCACTTGCAAATTGCCAGTATCTCATAAGCCATTGATTGACATCTTCTTGGCTTCGAACTTTATGAGAACAAGTTTTGTCAAGTATGTCACTGCAATTTTCCCAAACTTCAAACCATGTTGATTTTCTGTAAGAAAAAGGCAAATGAATATCATCAAAACCTGTGAAGTTTTGAAATGGCTTTGTGTAAATGTTGTAAAACATTTTCTTTCCGTAAGAGAGATTATACCAATTCTTTTTGTTTTTGCTGATAACCTCACCTTTGTGGAAGTTTGCATTTAAATATGTTAAATTATTAGCAACAATATGAGCGATACCTTTTGTTTCTCTAAACTGCAAAACGTTTTGTATGGCCGCATCCACGGGAAGTCCATCCTCTGAAAAAAAGAAAGTTTCCTCTAATGGGTGCAAAAAGAACATATCATCATTTGCATAAATAAAGTGTTCGGATAAATCTTCTATTTTATGCAAATTAAGCTCTATGGCATGAGAACTAAAAGTCGGTAAGTATTCCGTCGGAATATAGTCGCGATGATTTACAATGTTGAGCTTCGGATGATTAGTATTCAAAAAAACAGGAAGATGTCCCCAAGTTATAAAGTGAATCTTTCTGATCCAGGGAAGCGATTTTTCAACACCACGAAACCAATACTTCATAAGCTCCCAATCTCTGTAACGGATTATTCTTTGGTCACCTTCTTTTGGTGCTGTGTATTGATTCTTTTCTTTTTGCCAATTTATGTCATTGCCGTCTACCCATGGCACTACAAGGTCTATTTGCTTTTTCATACTCAATCCTCTTGGTTCTTTCCTTTCTCCAACAGCATAATTGCATATCCTAAAAACATCCAGAAAATTATTGCACCGGGGGAGAACAAATAGAAAACACCCGAGCGGAACATAGATGCCAAAGCTAAAACCAAAATAACGGTTGCAGCCATTGTAAATTCAATAGAATTTGACGAATTAAGCTTTCTGAAATTTTTAACTACATATACGATAATGGCAGAAACCATCCACACTATCACAGCAAAACCCAATGCTCCTTGTGCAACAAGTATATTTATAAACTCGTTATGAAAATTAGGAAAATCCGTGTGTGAGTTATTTACCAAATATGTGTTAGGCATGTGCTCGTAAGCATACATTCTCATTCCGTAGAAATTGGTGCCGACAAAAATGTTTTTGGCGCAATCTGCATAAACTTCAAGTCCGCTTTTCCATAAGTCAAAACGTCTGTTGCTGTAGTCCTCGTTCAAATCATAATTTCTGTCAATGGTTTCATAATTATCGGGCTGTTCTTCTTCTGGTGTGTCTTGTGAAGTTTCGTTTTGTGATGTATTGATTTTTGTCATAATGCTGTTGTATGAATATTTTGCGGAATACACAAAAGTAAAACACAATACTGTCACGAGAACAGATGCCAATGTAGATTTTACAAAATGCAATTTGTTTTTCTTATCTGTTGACATCGCATAAATTGTAGCCGCACAAATCGGAATAATCAAGAAACAAACTAAAGGCGTTCTTGAATCCGAGAAAGTAATATATAACATGTGAATTACAATATTAATCCACAAAAGAACCTTAATCCACAACTTTTTGCTTCTTAAAATAAAGCAAAGCATCATTGCGATACTTGCAAGTGAAAAAGTAGCTCCTACATTAGGATCAGGGAAAACGCCCCACAAACGGCCATTTACAAAACCTACAATTACTTCGAAATTATCTGCATTTACTTTGGTGACACTGCCAAAACCTGCAAACATAATGGCAAAACTGGCAATTATTGCAATTGTCATATATGCTATAAACAAGAAAGAGAAAAAGCGCATTTCTTGCTTTATCTTTTCCAAAGTGGCAGAAGTATCTTGCACAAATAAAATGAAAAAGTAGAATATAAAATAACCAAGAAGTATAATGTTGAGCTTTAGGTCGTACGAAAAATTTGCCAAAATCGAAATTCCCATGCAGAGCGTAAAAGCAATACAGGGTAGCAATATAGGCATACTTTTGTATTTTTTGAACAGAACAAGTCTTTGTAAAAGAACTATACCACCGAGCAAAATGGCAGGCCACATTAAGAAAGAAATTACAGGATGTCCGTATGTAACACTGCAATAACTTGTCGCAGCATAAATAAAGAAAAAGATTTTAAAAATCGTTTCTGTAACATTTATTATTTTTTTATCGAAAATTTTTAAGTTTGTCAATGTGTTCATTTTTTTATCTCCGTTATTCCGTCAAAAAGTTCGATGAGTTTTTTTGCTGTTTTTTCTGCATCGCCGGTATTGTATTCTGCTTCGGAAATTTTATTCATTACATTATTTTCCCTAATTTTATTTGAAGCTTCTATAAGGGCATTTGCCCATACTTCGTTGTTTTCGTTTAATGATATAAATTTTACATTTCCTGTAATATCTGTTTCTTTTGAAATCGCATCGCTTATAACAAGTTGCAAACCGGAAGCTTGTGCTTCGATTGCGACTATCGGCAATCCTTCATAAAAAGAAGGTAAAAAGAAAACATCGGAAGCACTCAAAAGTTCGGGAATATCACTTCTTTTGCCTAAAAAGAGTACATTTTTTTCTATGCCTATCTTTCTTGCGTATGAATGTACTTCTTCATCCATATCTCCTGTTCCTATTGAAAGAAGCATGGAATCAGGTGCTTTTAGTAAAACCTCTTTGAAAATATCCAACATACCCAAAGGATTTTTTTGGTAAGTCAAGCGGCCTATGTGACAAATAACGATTTGATTTTCGTTTAAGCCTAATTCTAAGCGTTTTTGACTTCTTGTTTCCGGGTTAAATTTGAACTTGTCCGCATCTATTGCATTAGGGATTATTGTGACATTTTTTACAGTGCCGAACATATGCTCTGCGGCAATTAACGAACACGCAACTTTTTTGCCTTTTGTAATCTTTAAAAGCGGTTTGCAAATTTTGTGAAGTCGTGGTTTATCAGTGCCGCCGTTATGACTGTGGGTGATTATTTTTTTACGCATAAAAAACGGCACAAGCTGTGTTATTGCTGCACCTGAATCCAATATATTAAAGTAGATATAATCGTAATTTTTATGCTCTTTTAACAGTTTGCGGAAAGCTTTAAGATGTGCCCAAAGTCCTTGACCTTTCGGCGGTATAAAAAAGATTTGTGAGCCTGCATTTTCAAGGATATCTCGGTGTGCAACATCGCAAAAATCAGATACAAAATCAAACTGTATCTGTCCTTTGAGTGATGTTACCAAATTTACTAAATATGTTTCAATCCCACCGGGATTATGAGAATGTCCGTACACTAAAATTCGCTTCATAAAAACACCGAAAATTAGTGTAACATACCTATATTAAGATGTCAATTTTGTTTTGGTTATTTGAATAAAAAACGCCAATGTTATATAATATAACAACATATTGTTTAAGAAAGAGGCATGATTGTCAATGACAGAGAAAACAAAGAAAAAATTGCCTGCAGATAAGTACTTGGATTCCAAAAAACAAGATGTTATTTCTTTGGCGGAATATTTAATAAAAGACGGCTTTGAGGAAGCTTCTGTTTTGGCAGTAAATGCTGCCGGAAAACGCTACAGTATTTCAAAAGCCGGCATGAATGTTGCTGATGATTCCTTGCTTTGTACGAGAGGTTTTGTGATAAGAGTCACAAAAGGTGTTAAGTGGGCGGAACATTCGTGCAATACTTTAAATTCTGAAATTTTTGAGCAAATCAGTAAAAATCTTTCGGAACTTATAAATGCAAACGACTGTTCTACGGAATGCGAAGTATATCCCGATGAGGAAAATGAACAAGAAAATGCCGTATATGTTTCTGAATATGAAATACATCCTGCGGAAATGGGCGACGAAGCTATTTTGAAGTGTCTTGAAAAAGTGCGTACAAGCACACTTGAGTGTGACAGCAAACTTATGGATTGTAACGTTTTTTGCAGCTATGCAGGTACGGCAAAGCTTTTTGTGAAGAAAAAAGCAAGCGGCAAATTGATTCAAAAGGAACAAAATATTCTCTGGATGACAGGCGGTATAAGCGTAATGGCATCGAGGGGAGAGGAAATAAAAGATTATTTCAAAAGCTATTCCAATCTGGGCGGTGCGGAAATTTTGGAAGAAATGCAAAAAGATTGCCGGAATATTGCGGGAAGTGTAGTGGCACTTCTTGACAGCAAACAAATTGAGCCGGGTGAGTATGAGTGTATTTGTACGCCTGATGTAACGGGACTCATTGTACACGAAGCTTTCGGGCATGGTGTTGAGATGGATATGTTTGTAAAAGACAGAGCTGTTGCAAAGGATTATATCGGAGAATATGTTGCTTCTCCGATAGTAACAATGCACGACGGAGCGTTGGCGGCAAAGCAAACGGCAACCTATTTTTTTGATGATGAGGGTTCAGCGGCAAAAGATACGGTTGTAATAGAAAAGGGAATCCTTAAAAGAGGCATAAGCGATTTGCGAAGTGCATATCAAACAAAAACAAGCCCGACGGGCAACGGCAGGCGTGAAAGCTACAAAAGAAAAGCGTACACAAGAATGACGAATACCTTCTTTGAAGCAGGCACAGACAAAGCGGAAGATATGATAGCTTCTGTAAAATACGGCTTTTTACTGGAAAATGCCAGCAGCGGAATGGAAGATCCGAAAAACTGGGGTATTCAGTGTATGGTTAATGTTGCAAAAGAGATAAAAGACGGAAAACTGACGGGAAAGATTTTTTCGCCTATAATTTTGACGGGATACGTTCCGGATTTGCTTAAATCCATAACTATGATTTCAGATGAAGTTAAGCTCAGCGGCGGCGGATACTGCGGTAAAGGCTATAAAGAATGGGTAAAAGTTTCAGATGGCGGTCCGTATATAAAAGCGCGCATAAGATTGGGTTAATAAAAGGGGAATAATTATGATTTCGAGAATTCAAAAAGCACTTGCAGATAGTAAAATCGCAAGTTACAGAATAAATTGCAACAAAAGTGAATCCGCGGAGATGTTTTTTATAAAAAAAGAAAAAGATATGCTCAGAAGTACAGAAGTTACGGAATATTCCGTTACTGTTTACAGGGATTTTGAGATAAACGGTGTAAAAATGCGCGGTCATGCAGTAACCATTATTTTTCCTGATATGGAAGATAACGAGATTTCAAAGGCAATAAATAATGCTTATTACGCAGCGTCTTTTGTGAAAAATAAGTTTTACGATTTGCCGAAACCTAAAAATTCTTCTTGTTGGGAGCAAAAGGAATATAATCTCAAAGAAGAAGCTTTTAAATTGGCGGAAGCTTTGTATGCGGCGCAAACACCTGAAAGTGAAAGTCTTATAAACTCTGCGGAAATTTTTGCTGTAAGTAAAAGTATGCGGATAGTTAATTCAGAGGGAATAGACGTAAAATTTAAAAAATATAATTTTAACGGAGAATTCGTAACGAGCGCAAAGACAGATGTGCAAGATGTGGAAATTCATACCTCTTTTTCCTATAACGCGCCGGAATATTCACAGCTTACAGCAAAAGTAAAAGAAGCACTTGTTACCACAAAAGACAGAGCGGAAGCGACTGTGCCGCCTGTTGCGGGCAAATATGATATAGTTTTAAGCGGAGTAAATGTAGCTACGGTTCTTGGTTACTATTTGGAAAGAACTCAAGGCGGCCGTATTTACGCAGGTTATTCTTCATATAAAAAAGGTTGCAATTTGCAAGGAGAAAATGAAAAAATTACAGGGGAACGCTTGAATATTACGCTTAAAACCACGCAACCGTACAGCGCAGAGGGCATTGCTATGAGTGATTGTGTACTTGCTAAAGACGGAATACTCGAAACGATACACTGCGGTGCGCGATTTGCACATTATCTGAATATAGAGGCTACGGGAGATTTCAGTGCGTTTGAATGTTCTTGCGGTAGTGAAAGTTTTGAAAATATGAAGAAAAATGCGTTGTATATAGCTGTTTTCTCTGATTTTCAGATGGATTCGTTTACGGGACAATTCGGAGGAGAAATTCGCCTTGCATATCTTTTGGAAGAAAAAGACGGTAAAGTGCAAGTGAAAAAAGTTGCGGGAGGCTCTGTAAACGGAAATATTTTTGAAGTGCAAAATGAAATGGTGTTTTCACAAGAAAGATATAAAGACGAAAATTACGAAGGTCCGTATGCAATTAAATTGAAAAACATAAGCATTGCGGGAGAATAGTAAATGAAGCAGTGAACGAAAAGGAGCTTGCGATTATGAATGAGGAAAAAGAATATTTACGAATAAAAGAAGCGGCGTGCTTTATAAAAGAAAGAACAGGAGATTTTGTTCCTGAAATATTGGCGGTTTTAGGCTCGGGAT
This sequence comes from Oscillospiraceae bacterium, assembly GCA_015069165.1. Lineage (GTDB taxonomy): Bacteria > Bacillota > Clostridia > UBA1212 > UBA1255 > Egerieisoma. The sequence goes on along the minus strand of SVJD01000027.1, from coordinate 16,849 downwards.
TAGGCTCTTATGCACAGAGTGAAAATGTGCGGAAAGTGTGTGAAATCGAATATTCAGAAATCCCGGGAATGCCTAAATCTACGGTAAAAGGTCATGCGGGCAAGTTTGTTTTCGGCTATGTAGAGGGAAAATCCGTAATGTTTATGCAAGGAAGAGTCCATTTGTATGAGGGATATTCGCCTTTGGATGCCGTGCTTCCGATAAGGATTGCAAGAGTTTTGGGAGCAACAAAGTTGATTCTTACTAATGCGGCCGGAGGTGTGAATACATCCTTTGAACCGGGTGATTTCATGCTTATAACGGATCATATTTCCTGCTTTGTCACATCTTCCTTAAATGGGGAAAATATAGAAGAATTGGGTACAAGATTTCCTGATATGTCAGAGGTGTATTCTTTAAGAATGCAGGAAACTGCAGAGAAAATATGTAATAATTTGGGAATAAATCTTAAAAAAGGAGTGTACATACAACTCCCCGGACCTCAGTACGAAACACCTGCGGAAATACGAATGATCCGTACTTTGGGTGCGGATGCAGTGGGAATGAGTACGGTGATAGAGGCAATTGCGGCACGCCATGCAGGCATGGAAATTTGTGCTGTCAGTTGTATTACAAATATGGCAACGGGAATTTCGGCGCAAAAGCTTTCGCATGAAGAGGTACAGGTAATAGCAAATAAATCAGAAAAGAATTTTAAAAGAATCATGACTGAACTTGCAAAAAGTATGTGATTTTGGTAAGATAAAACAGAATTTTAACACTCACAGTGAGGTGCTTGAACAAATGAAAAAAAGTCAGTTGATTACGTTAGTTATACTGTTTGTTGCAGTAAGTATATTTATATGGGTTGGAGCCTGCGGCGAAGATACGAGCAATATTCCGAATCCCGATGCTACTATACCAAAACAAACTGCTCAGTCAGGGCAACCGGCGACAGCTTCCCCTGAAGCTACGGCGCAGCCTACATCGCAACCTGAAGAAATAGATTTTGCGAAATTAAACGGACTTTCTACGCAGGAACTTGATACTTATGCTTCTTTTGAATCTAAAGAATTTTCTGATTCTGCGACGACAGAGGCACTTTCTGACTGCAAGTACTTACTTTCAAATCCGGGTAATGGCACAAATGATGTTTATTTGGCGTTTTTGCTCCACTATTCAGATGTAAATCCGAGAGTTGAAAAGTTGCTTGATCTTGCAAAAGATGAAAATGTTAAATTTACTTTCTTTGTTTCTTCGATGTACTTAAACGAGGAAGAAAATGCATCTACAATAAAGAGAATTTATGAAGAAGGTCATGCAATAGGCTCAAGAGGAGATAAATCCATAGACCAACTTTCTGTTTCTGCTGAAGCTTTGGCAGATTCGCTCAAGGCAATGCAATTGAGACTTACGGAAATTGCGGGACAGGGAGCTGTTATGAGCGTATATTCTCCCGATAAGATTTCCCAAAGAAATGCAAAATTGGCAAATATGTTGGGTTATACCGTTACATTCAAGCTTTGCAACTTCGTAACTGACAGCGGTTCGAGAGATGAGCTTTATAACGGAATTCAATTCCAATCAAGTGAAATTTCAGATAACCTTGTAACGCAAGTAACAAGCTTTGTTGAATGGGCGACTGCACAAGGATATACATTTAAAGGTTTTAAAGGAGAATGATATATGGTTAAAGCTGTATTATCTGTTATAGGCTGTGACCGTGTAGGCATTATTGCTGCGGTTTCAGGATATTTTGCACAAGTTAATGTAAATATTTTGGATATAAGCCAAACGACTATGGACGATATTTTTACAATGGTAATGCTCGTTGATGTAAGTGCGGCAACAAAGAGTTTTGACGAGCTTGCGGCTTATTTTAAAAATTTAGGAAAAGAAATGGGGCTCCAAATGCAGCTTCAACACGTAGATATATTTAATTCTATGCACAAAATTTAATAAGGCGGTGTAAAAATGTTCATATCTGCAGATGAAATTGCACAAACCATCAGAATGATACAAAAAGAGCATTTGGACATCCGTACGGTTACAATGGGCATAAGCTTGTTGGACTGCGCTTCTGATGATATTAATGTAAAATGCAATAAAATTTATGATAAGATTACAACACGTGCGGGAAATCTTGTGAAAACTGCACGGGAAATCGAAAGCGAATACGGTATTCCGATTGTAAATAAAAGAGTTTCTGTTACGCCTATCGGTTTGATTGCAAATACAGATGTTGACGGTTGTGTTAAAATTGCCGAAACACTGGAACGTGCCGCAAATGTCATCGGCATAGACTTTTTGGGCGGATTTTCTGCTTTGGTTCACAAAGGATACACTCAAAGTGAAAAGACTTTGGTAGAATCTATTCCGTATGCACTTCATGCAACTACAAAAGTATGCTCCAGCATAAATGTGGGTACAACCAAAGCCGGTATAAATATGGATGCAGTGCGCGATGTGGGCTTGCTTATAAAGAAAGCGGCAGAGCTTTCTGCTGACAAAGGCGGCTCTGATTGTGCAAGACTTGTTGTTTTTGCCAATGCGCCTGAGGACAACCCGTTTATGGCGGGTGCTTTCCATGGTGTGGGTGAGCCTGAATGTGTAATAAACGTAGGTGTAAGCGGCCCCGGAGTAGTAAAATGCGCGATAGATTCCGTAAAAAACAGCGACTTTACAGTGCTTGCCGAAACAATAAAAAAGACAGCCTTTAAGATTACGAGAATGGGACAACTTGTTGCAAAAGAAGCAAGTGAAAGATTAAATGTTCCTTTCGGAATTGTAGACCTTTCTTTAGCGCCTACACCTGCAGTAGGTGACAGTGTTGCCAGAATTTTGGAAGGTATGGGACTTGAGCATTGCGGCGGCCCCGGAACAACAGCGGCACTTGCACTTTTAAATGACGCAGTGAAAAAAGGCGGCGTTATGGCATCATCACACGTAGGCGGACTTAGCGGCGCATTTATTCCTGTAAGCGAAGATGAAGGTATGATTGAGGCTGTGAGAAACGGTGCATTGTGCATTGAAAAGCTTGAAGCTATGACTTGCGTATGCTCTGTAGGTCTTGATATGATTGTTGTTCCCGGAAATACTGATGCAGCTACGATTTCCGCTATTATTGCAGATGAAGCGGCAATCGGTATGGTAAACACCAAAACAACTGCTGTAAGAATTATTCCTGCTCCCGGAAAAGAAGTGGGAGAAACTGTTGAATTTGGCGGACTTTTGGGAAGCGGCCCTGTAATGGCAGTAAGAAAGCATGATTGCAGTGCGTTTATAAACAGAGGCGGCAGAATTCCGGCTCCGTTATTCAGCCTTAAAAATTAAAAATTTGCTTTTGACGATAAATGGTGGTATACTCTTGATTAAGTAATAGATTTAAAGAAACGGAGGTACTGCCATGAACACTCATGGTGTAGGTGACATTACCGAAAAAAATGTCGAAACGACCGCGAATAAGAAGAAAAAAGAAATGACTGATGCCGATTTGCAAAAAAAATCGGTTAAGTTGGTTGTTATGCATTTAAAGAAGAAAGTTGATCCTGATGCGGCAGGTATTGATCGTGTACTTGCGTGGCTTGGTGAAATGGAAGATCTTCTCGAAAAAGATGGTTTCGACAGAGTAGTATATATGAATATGCGAAAACAATTATACGAAGCTATAGAATGGGTTTTCGATGTGGACTTGAGACACAAATTACGAAATTCATGGTACAGTTACGGCAAAGCAATGGATAAAAAAGTCCCACGCAATTGAGTGGGAGTTAATGTACATTCCTAAAAATCCCGTGCTGTAAGACACGGGATTTTTTATTGCAGTTTATTAAGAAAAGAGAGAGTTATGCGTACAGGAATTTTTGGCGGAACATTTGATCCGATACACAATGGTCATTTGCTTTCAGCAATAGCAATAAAAGAAATATTGGGTTTTGACAGGATTCTGTTTATACCGACGGGAGAGCCGCCGCATAAAATTGCCAGAAATATAACTTCTGCTGCAGATAGACTTGCTATGGTAAAATGTGCAATAGAAGGAAAAGCCGGCTTCGAGGTTAGTGATATTGAAGTTGAGAGAAAGAATTATACTTATACGTACGACACGCTTGTTGAATTACAAAAAAATGCACAACAAGACGAAGAATTCAGTATGATAATAGGAGCGGATACTCTTGCTGATGTGTTTAATTGGCACAGAAGCGAGGATGTATTCAAACTTTGTTCTTTTGTTGCAATGCAGCGTCCGGGCACACAAAATGAATCTTTTGCGCTTAATTTGGAAAAAGCGCGAAATGCCGGTGCAAAGGTTGAAACTGTGGAAATTCCTCAATATGATATTTCGTCAACAAATATTCGAACAGCAATAGCAAAAGGGGAGGATGTCAGCGAGTATATTCCGAAACCCGTAAACGAATATATTAAAGAAAAAAATATATACACAAATAGGGCTAAAAGTTATAACGAAATTTGTGAGGACTTGAAAAGGCTTCTTAGCCCAAAGCGTTTTGCTCATTGTGAAGGTGTTGCGGAAGAATGTGTGAGAATAGCAAAACTTTTCGGTGCGGACATCGAAAAGTGCAGATTGGCAGGAATTCTACATGATTGTGCCAAAGAATTGACCGAGAAACAATATATGTGGATGGGATTTGATGCTAATGCGGATAATGGGTATGACGGAGAGTGCGTTTTGTTGCATGCTGAGGCCGGTGCGGTTCTTGCAAAAGATAGATACGGCATAAAGGATGAAGAAATTTTGGAAGCTGTACGATGCCATATAACAGGAAAGCCGGAAATGAGCATAATTTCGCAGATATTGTTTTTGGCGGATTATACAGAAAAAAGCAGAGTAGGCGAATGCTATGATGCTGTAAGAGAAAAAATAGACAAAGGCTTGTTGTATGAGGCAATGCTTGCAGAATGTGACAACGCTTTGATATATAATTTGAAAAAGGATAAAATGTTGATTTGTACGCAAACAGTTAAAACAAGAAATTGGATTGTAAAGATGTTGAGGGCAGATGGACAGATATAAACCTGACAGGAGAAAAGAGGTAGTTATTTATGACACATGAAGAAAGCAAAAAACTTGCAGATGCTGTTGTTCAGGCACTTGAAGACCGAAAAGCAAGAGATATTGAAGTTATCAGTACTGAAAAACTTGAGGCGGTAACCGATTATTTTATAGTTTGCAGCGGTACATCATCTGCTCATTTACGCGGTATTGCAGATCTTGTTGAGGAAAGAATGGACGAAAAAGGCATTAAATGTGCTCATCTTGAAGGATACGACACGGCAAACTGGATTTTGATGGATTATATAGATGTTGTAGTTCATATTTTCAGAGAAGAAGACAGAGAGTTTTATAACATAGAAAGACTTTGGAAAGACGGTAAATAATATGCTTGAGTTTTTGTTGACAGATGCGCAAGGCAAGCTTACGACAATAAACGAAATGCAACAAGGTTGCTGGATTAATATGCTTGCTCCGACAAAGGAAGAAGTGGATAAAGTATGCAAGATTACCGGCGTTGAACGGGATTTCATAACATCCGCACTTGATGAAGAAGAACGTCCTCGTATTGAATCTGAAGACGGTCACTCTCTTATTATTATGGATATACCTATTGTAGAACCGAACAGCGCCGGCGCTAACAGCATAATATTTTCTACAATGCCTATAGGTATTATTGTATGTCCTGAATGTGTTATTACTGTTTGTTTAAAGAAAAATCAGATTATAAAAGATTTTTTGAATAACAGAATAAAAACCTTTGCCACATATAAGAAAAACAGGTTTATTCTGCAATTGATGTACAGAAATGCTACGTATTATTTGCAGTATTTGCGCCAGATTGAAAAAAGAAGCCACAATATAGAAAACGAAGTGTATAAATCTATGAAAAACAAAGAGCTTATATTGCTTTTGTCACTTAAAAAATCACTCGTTTACTTTTCTACATCCTTGAAAGCTAATCAGATTGTATTGGAAAAACTTATGAAGTACAATTACGACAATATAAGTATTCGCAAATACCCTGAGGACGAGGATTTGCTGGAAGACGTTATTATCGAGAATAAACAGGCTATTGAAATGGAAGGTATTTACAGTAATATTTTAAGTGATACAATGGATGCTTTTGCTTCAATTATTTCAAATAACCTTAATATTGTGATGAAATTCCTTGCGGCGATGACTATTGTAATGGCGATTCCGACTATGATTTCCGGCTTTTTCGGAATGAATGTTCCTTTGCCGCTTCAAGACATAACAGGAGCATTTTATTTAATTTGCGGAGGTACGGCCGGAATTTGCGCTATTGTAGTATATATATTATATAAGAAGAAGATGTTTTAATTATGAATAGAAAATTTGATAACATAAAATCAGTGATTTTTGATTTTGACGGCGTTGTTGCAGATACAGGAAAAGATATAGTAGCATCTGTTCAGGCAACACAAAGAGAATTTAACATACCGGCACTTGATTATGAAACAATAATGTCTTATGTAGGTCACGGTGCGAAATATTTAATTGATTGCGCAATGAAACCTCTTTCTCAAGAAGAATGTGATAAGGCACTTGTGTGGTATAAAGATTATTATAAAAATCATCCTTGTGACAAGACAGAGCTATATGAGGGATTTGAAACAGTAGCCGAAGAACTTGCAAAACATGGTGTTGCTATGAGTATAGTTTCAAATAAGCCTGAGCCTATAACTCGACTTATTGTAAATAAGTTGAATATTTCGCATTATTTTACAAAAATAATCGGGCCGGAGTCTGTAAAAAAAATGAAGCCTGATCCGGAAGGTCTTTTTGTGTGCCTTGAAGCGATGAACGCAAAACCGGAAGACTCCGTAATGGTGGGAGATTCTTACACAGACATTCAGGCGGGAAAAGCTGCAGGAATGTATACGTGTGCCATTCTTTACGGCTATGGGGATAAAAGCAAATTAAAAGCGGAGAACGCTGATTACAGTGCCTCCGCTGCGAAAGAAATTCTTGATTTTATAAACTTGAAATAAATCAATTCATGGTTTTAAATTCGTTATAAGTTTTTATCTCTGAATTGTAAGTTGACTTGCAAAGCTTGCCGTCTTCATTTACTAAATAAATAGCACTGCTTGATAAGTTAATTCCTGTAAGAGAAGAAACTTCGCCGATATCTATAACAGAGTCCAACAAAAGCGATTCAAAAGAAGATGTATACAAGTGATTGCCTACCATATAGAAAATGGCATTGCTGTATACATTTATTTTATTCGCTTTTTCTCTTGAAAGAGTGTCTTTTTGGTTGAGTCCGTCGGGAAGGTATCTGACGATTCCGTTCTCTCCGGCTGTATATATCCACTCGTTATCCAATGCGTAAGCCTCAACGGAATCGCTGATAATTAACTTTTCTTTTGATTCGTTGACAGCTTCTCCTGTAGCCGTTGCGGCAGCAGTAGCTGTTGCGGAAGATGTTTCTTGAAGCACGGAAGGAATTGAATATATGAAATTGTCATCCTTGCCTTGGGCATATATTTGGCCGTAATAAAGCACAAAATTCTTATATGCTCTTTCTGAAGTTAAATCCTGTGTTGTTTTATTTATAATTGACGTTTTACCGATTACTCCGTCTGAATTTAAATGGTACAAAAACTCGCCGCTTACATTTATTGAAGAGTAAGAACCGCTCAAGAAAACAACCTCGGTTAAGGAAGATTTTTGTTCGTGGTCTTTACCGACAGGACCGTCAACAACATAACAGATATTGCCGTTTGCATTGATATAAAACACGTAATAACCTTTTGTGTTAAGCTGTCCTGCAAATGAAATGTAATCTGTTACAACATTCAAAGAAGATGCATCTGTTTTTATCAAAGGAGTAGTGACATTATTTGAAGTAACATATATGTTCTTGTCACCGTTATCATCAGCAGAAATAAAATATTCCCTGTCATCTATGATTACAACATTTGCATCGTTGGTTATATTACCGTATATGTTGCCTATGTCGGAAAGTGTAGGCTCTTTTGTAGGAGCCGCAGTTACCGGAGCTTGTGTAGTCAAGGAAGGATCGTTTTTTTTGTCCGCAAAATGGTCGTATACAACGAAACCCATAATACCTACGATTATAGCAGTAAATGAAATGGTAATTATATCCATAACTTGAAGCTTGTATTTTTTCTTTTTACTTTTTGTTTCTTCTTTAGACATGTGTTCACCTCATAATATACAATATAATAATTATATCACAAAACGTTAAAACGTGAAATATATATTATAACTTCAATGTGACACAAATGTGTTTTTTTGTATATTATGATTTGAAATTATTGAGTAAAATGCCCATCTGTAGCCCATGTTAACTATTTGTTCTTATTTACACGTATATTTGTTCATAAAATCCGTGTATTATCTTCGCTGTCGGGGGCAATTGAAAGCGACTCTGTTTTTTAACCGATTGTGAATCTCTCCCCTAATAATTCACACAGGAGCGCTTCATTGCTTCCTTCTTTTTTTGTTCACAAAATGTTTAAAATTTAACCCCCCTTATTCAAACAAAAAAAGCTTGCCAATAATGTCCAAAAGAGGTATAATTCATCTGTTGCGACTTGACAGACGAGGAAGCAGGAGATTGCTGCCGCGCATTTGATCGTGCGAAATGGCAGGTAACTCATGTGGAGAATGTCCGATTCGTGAAACCGGGCGACAAGTCATGCACTGAATATTGTATGATGTTGTATGTAAAATGTTTATCTATGCCCAGGTTGAAATCCTTCATGAGAGGGATATTTCAATTTGGTTTTTTTATTGAGACAAACATGAAACACACGACAGGGTGACAAGAAATCAGTTGCAAGCTGTTATACGTAACAAAATAAAACCAAAAGAAAGAGGTTTATGTATGGCAAACAAACAAAAGATCAGAATCAAATTGAAAGCTTATGATTTCCAATTGTTGGATCAGGCAGCACAAAAGATCGTTGACACTGCAAAACGCACAGACGCAGTTGTTTCGGGACCAATTCCGCTTCCTACAGAGAAGGAAATCGTTACCATTCTCAGAGCTCCTCATAAATATAAGGACTCAAGAGAGCAGTTCGAAATGAGAACACATAAGAGATTGATAGACATCCTTATGCCTTCTCCGAAAACAGTAGATGCATTGATGCGCCTTGACCTTCCCGCAGGCGTTGATATAGAAATCAAAGTTAAACAATAATGCTGATCGCATTACCCTGGTTTTTCAAATATTAATGGAAAACCGGTCATGTTCCCGAAAGGGGAACCAATAACCATTTAGGAGGTAAAGCTTAAAAATGAAGAATTTTATTTTAGGAACAAAAGTCGGAATGACACAGATTTTCGATGAGAGTGGCAAATGCACACCCGTTACAGTTGTTCTTGCAGGTCCTTGTACTGTAGTACAAAAAAAGACAGAAGATACTGATAACTACTGCGCAGTAAAGCTTGCTTATGGGGAAGTAGATAAGAAAAAGCTTAACAAGCCCGAAAAAGGTGTTTTCGACAAATTGGAATTGAACGGATTTAAACATCTTAAAGAATTTAAACCCGAAGATGTTGATTCTTTCGAAATCGGTCAGACGATTAACGTAGCTGACATGTTCAAAGACGGAGATAGCATCGATGTAAGCGGTACATCAAAAGGTAAAGGTTACCAAGGCGCTATCAAAAGACATGGCCAGAAAATCGGACCGAAGACACACGGTTCTAAGTATCACAGAGGCGTAGGTTCTATGGGTGCCAACACTGATCCGGGTAAGGTTTTCAAGGGAAAGAAAATGCCTGGTCACATGGGTTCAGAAAGAGTCACTGTTCAGAATCTTACAGTAGTTAAAGTTGATGGCGAGAGAAATCTTCTTCTTGTCAAAGGCGCAATTCCGGGACCTAAGGGCGGATTGCTTGAGATCAGAGAATCTATTAAAGCGTGACGCGGGAGGAGGAATAAATTATGCCAAAAGTTAATGTATATAACATGCAAGGTAAAATAGTTGAGGAAATCGAACTCGACAGCAATATATTTGGAGTTGAGGTTAACACGCACTGCATGCACATGGCAGTTGTTAATAACTTGGCAAACAAACGTCAGGGAACACACTCTACTTTGGTTAAAAGCGAAGTAAGCGGTGGCGGTAAGAAACCTTACAGACAAAAAGGCACAGGCCGTGCAAGACAGGGAAGCACAAGATCTGCTCAGTGGATTCATGGCGGTATTGTATTCGGACCTAAGCCCAGAGATTACAGCTACACAATTCCTAAGAAAGTTAAAAGACTTGCTCTTAAATCTTCTCTCACAAGCAAAGCTATTGACGGTGACATCATTGTTCTCGATGACCTCAGCTTTGAAGAGATTAAGACAAAGAACATGGTTAACGTTCTTAACAATCTTGGTGTGGACGGTACAGCGCTCGTTGTAATTCCCGAAAAGGACATCAACGTAGTTAAATCCGCAAGCAACATCAAAGGAATTGAAACAGCTTACGTAAACACAATCAATGTATACGATATTTTGAATCACAGCAAATTCATCGTTACTAAAGATGCTTTAAGCAAAATCTCGGAGGTGTACGCATAATGAACGAATTTGATATTATAGTTCGTCCCCATATCACAGAAAAAAGTACATCAGCTGTTGCAGAGGGTAAATATACTTTTGTTGTAGATGTAAATGCTACTAAAGTTGATGTAAAAAAAGCGATTGAGAAGATTTTCGGCGTTAAAGTTCTGTCAGTAAACACAATGCGTTATGACGGCAAAAAGAGAAGCCGCAGACAGGCATCAGGTATGGCAGTAGGTTATACAGCAAAGTGGAAAAAAGCAATTGTAACAATTGATTTGGATCCCAAGCCTGTTGAGTATACGGTAAACGGCGAGAAGAAAACAAAGAAGTACAAGAATTCAATCGAAGACTTCGGCTTCGCGCAGTAATAGGAGGATAGGAAAATGGCTATAAAAAAGTATAATCCGACAACCCCTTCAAGAAGAACGATGACAGTGTCAGCTTTCGATGAAATTACAGGTAAGAGCGAAATCAAATCATTGATGGCTCCTGTAAAGAAAAATTCAGGAAGAAACTCATACGGTAGAATCACTGTTCGTCATCGTGGAGGCGGAGTAAAAAGACAATATAGAATGATTGACTTCAAGAGAGATAAAGACGGTATTCCGGCTAAAGTTGTTTCAATCGAGTACGATCCTAACAGATCTGCTAACATAGCTCTCTTGGTTTATGCAGATGGTGAAAAGAGATACATTCTTCATCCCGAAGGAATTAAAGTAGGTCACAAGATCATGTCAGGTCCTGAGGCTGATATTCTTCCCGGAAACGCATTGAAACTTGCTGATATCCCTGTAGGTACAGTAGTTCACAACATCGAAATGAAACCCGGTAAAGGCGCACAACTTGCAAGATCTGCAGGTGCTTCTGCTCAGCTTATGGCTAAAGAAGGTGCTTTTGCACAGATTCGTCTTGGCTCAGGTGAGGTTCGTATGGTTCCTGTTGAGTGTAAAGCGACTATCGGACAAGTAGGAAATCTCGATCACGAGAATGTTTCGCTTGGTAAAGCAGGTCGTAAGAGATGGATGGGTATTCGTCCTACAGTTCGCGGTGTTGTAATGAACCCCTGCGATCACCCTCATGGTGGTGGTGAAGGTAAATCTCCTGTTGGTATGCCTAGTCCTGTTACTCCTTGGGGTAAACCGACTCTTGGCTATAAGACAAGAAAGAAAAACAAAGCTTCTGATAAGATGATTGTCAGAAGAAGAAACAGTAAGTAATCTTAAGGAGGTTGTAAAATGAGTAGATCAGTAAAAAAAGGACCTTTCGTCCAAGAAAGACTTTTGAAGAGAATCGAAGCTATGAATGCTAAAAATGAAAAAGTCGTTATTAAAACGTGGTCAAGAGCATCAACAATTTTCCCTCAGATGGTTGGTCATACAATCGCTGTTCATGACGGAAGAAAACACGTTCCGGTATATGTAACAGAGGAAATGGTTGGTCACAAACTCGGCGAATTTGCTCCTACAAGAACTTACAAAGGTCATGTTAAGGGCGAAAAATCCAGCTCTGTTAAGCGCTGATAGGAAAAGGAGGAATATCTCTTGGAAAGAAAAATTATGAGTGAAGCAGAGCTTCTCGAAAGAAGAGAAGAGCTCATCGAAAAATATAACTCCCAGTCACGTCAGAGTAAGAAACCTTTTATTCTTTCAAAGCGTGAGCGTAAAGTGCTGGGTATTGGAAGAGATCAGGGAAAAGCAACATTGAACTATGCAAGAATTTCCCCCAGAAAAGTTAAGATCGTTCTCGATCTCATCAAAGGTAAAGATCTCGAAGAAGCATATGCTATTGTTAAATTCACACCTAAAGCTGCTTCTGAATTAATCTACAAGTTGCTCCATTCTGCAGAAGCTAATGCAGTAAACAACTTTGAGTTAAACAGTGAAAAGCTTTATGTGGCTGATTGTTATGCAAACCAAGGTCCTACTCTCAAGAGAATGAGAGCTGTTGCAAGAGGCCGCGGAACACGTATAAACAAGAAAACGAGCCATATTACGGTAGTGTTAAAAGAAAGAGATTAATGGAGGAGGTTGAACATGGGACAAAAAGTTAATCCTCACGGACTTAGAGTCGGAGTTATTAAAGATTGGGATTCCAAATGGTATGCAAACAAAAAGAACTTTGCAGACTTTCTTATCGAAGATAACAAAGTAAGAACTTATGTAAAGAACAAACTTTACAGCGCAGGAATTTCAAAAATCAAAATCGAAAGAACAGCTAACAAGCTTCTTCTTAATATCGAAACAGCAAAACCCGGTTTTGTAATCGGTAAGAGCGGTGTGATTAAAGACGAACTTAAAGCTGAACTCGAGAAAATGACAGGCAAAATTGTTTCTATCAACGTTCTCGAAATCAAGAATCAGGATATGGATGCACAACTTTGTGCTGAAAGTATTGCAAGCCAGCTTGAAAAACGTGTAACATTCCGTAGAGCAATGAAACAAGTTATGCAACGTACAATGCGTTCAGGTGCTTTGGGTATCAAAACTGCTTGCAGCGGCAGACTCGGCGGTGCTGAAATCGCACGTACAGAGCATTATCACGAGGGAACAATTCCGCTCCAGACAATCAGAGCCGATATTGATTACGGATTTGCAGAAGCAAATACAACATACGGTAAAATCGGTGTTAAAGTTTGGATTTATAAAGGAGAAGTACTTCCTGCTATTAAAGCCGACAAGGCAAATTCAGAAGGGAGCGAGAAATAATTATGTTAATGCCTAAAAGAGTTAAGCACAGAAAAGTGCAAAGAGGCAGAATGAAAGGTACTGCTACAAGAGGCAATACTATTTCACATGGTGAGTTCGGTCTTCAAGCTACAGAATGTGGCTGGATTACAAGTAATCAGATCGAAGCTGCCCGTATCGCACTTACACGTTCCATTAAAAGAGGCGGTAAAGTTTGGATCAAAATTTTCCCCGATAAACCGGTAACAAAGAAACCTGCTGAGGTTCGAATGGGTTCCGGTAAAGGTTCACCTGAGTACTGGGTTGCAGTTGTTAAACCCGGCAGAGTACTTTTCGAAGTTGCAGGTGTTAGTGAAGAGGCATGCAGAGAGGCACTTCGTCTTGCTATGCATAAATTGCCTGTAAAGTGTAAAGTTATCGCACGCGAGAAAGTTGAAACGGAGGGTGATGTAAATGAAGGCTAAGGAATTCAAGGAAAACTTAAACAAAATGTCACTTGAAGAATTGAAAAAAGAAGAAGCTAACTTGAAAGAAGAGCTCTTCAGGCTTCGTTTTAAAAATGCAACAAGCCCTATTGAAAACCCTATGAAATTGAGATTCTTAAAGCGTGACATTGCAAGAGTTAAAACAGCAATCAGAGCAAAAGAGATTGCTGAAGGCCAGCAGTGATGACTTCGGAAGGAGGTAGTTTAATTTGGTAGAGAGAAACTTAAGAAAAACTAGAGTTGGTAAGGTTGTAAGCGATAAGATGGATAAAACAATCGTTGTTGCAGTTGTTGACAGCGTAAAACATCCTCTTTATAAAAAAGTCGTTAAAACCACATATAAATTAAAAGCTCACGACGAAGCAAACGAAGCTAAAGTAGGCGATACAGTAGAGGTTATGGAAACAAGACCTTTGAGTAAAGATAAACGCTGGAGACTTGCTTCTATCATCGAAAAGGCTAGATAAGCACATAGGAGGTAAAAGGTATGGTACAAGTACAAACAAGACTCAAAGTAGCAGACAATACCGGTGCGAAAGAACTGATGTGCATTAAAGTTATCGGCGGAAGTAAACGTCGTTATGCAAATATCGGTGATATTATCATCTGCTCCGTTAAAGCTGCCGCTCCGGGCGGTATGGTTAAAAAGGGTGACGTTGTTAAATGCGTTATCGTACGTACAAAAAGAGGCGTACGTCGCGAAGACGGCACATATATCAGGTTTGACGAAAACGCTGCAGTTTTGATTAAAGACGACCTCAATCCAAGAGGAACACGTATTTTTGGACCTGTAGCAAGAGAGCTTAGAGATAACGACTTTATGAAGATCGTATCACTTGCTCCCGAAGTACTTTGATTCGGAGGATAATATTATGAGTATGAATATTAAAAAAGGCGACAAAGTAGTTGTTCTCAATACTCGTCGTCAAAAAGACAAAAATGGTAAACCCAAGACGGTTACCGGAAAAGTACTCTCGGTTATTCCTGAGAAGGAGCAAGTAATCGTAGAGGGTTATAACATGGTTAGCAAGCACCAAAAACCTAAGGGACGTGCAGACCAGGGCGGAATTGTTAAAAAAGAAGCTCCTATCCATGTTTCAAACGTTATGGTTATCTGCCCCAAATGCGGACAGCCTACAAGAACAGGCCACAAGACCATTGAAGAAAACGGCAAAACAATCAAAGTTCGTGTATGTAAGAAAAACGGTTGCGGCGCTGTAATTCCTACAGTGGATTTCACGAAGTGATAGAGGGAGGCTATAATTATGTTAAGATTAAAAGAAAAATATGACAAGGAAATAGCACCCGCTCTTATGGAACAGTTCAAGTACAAGAGCGTTATGGAAATTCCGAAGCTTGAGAAAATCGTTATCAACATGGGTTTGGGCGAAGTTAAAGAGAATCCTAAGGCAATCGAAAATGCTGTTAATGATCTTGGTTTGATAACAGGACAAAAACCTGTTGTAACTAAAGCAAAAAAATCAGTTGCTGCATTTAAAGTTCGTGAAGGCATGAACATTGGTTGTAAAGTTACTCTCAGAGGCACAAAAATGTATGCTTTTGCAGATAAACTTATTAACATCACATTGCCCCGTATCAGAGACTTCCACGGTATTTCAGGAGACTCTTTTGACGGTAGAGGAAACTATGCAATGGGTATTAAAGAACAAATCATCTTCCCTGAAATCGAATATGATAAAATCGATAAAGTAAGAGGTATGGATGTATTCTTTGTAACTACTGCAAAGACAGATGAAGAAGCAAAAGCGCTGCTCAAATTGATGGGCATGCCCTTCAACTCGTAATAAGGAGGTAGACCATGGCAAAGGTTTCAATGAAGGTTAAGCAACAAAGGACACCTAAGTATTCTACGAGAGCATATAACAGATGTAAAATCTGCGGACGTCCTCATGCATATATCAGAAAATACGGTATATGCCGTATTTGCTTCAGAGAATTGGCTTACAAGGGACAAATTCCCGGCGTAAAGAAAGCCAGCTGGTAATGGATTAATTAAAGGAGGTTGGCACAATGCAAATTACTGACGTTATAGCTGATATGTTGACACGTATCAGAAATGCAGGCACAGCAAAACATGAATCGGTTGACGTACCGGCTTCAAATGTTAAAAATGCTATTGCTCAAATTCTTGTAGACGAAGGTTATGTTAAGGAAGTACAGATCATAGATGATGGCAAACAGGGCGTTATCAGACTTTACTTGAAGTATACAGAGAACAAAAAGCCTGTTATTTCAGGAATAAAGAGAATTTCAAAACCCGGTCTTCGTATTTATGCATCTAAAGACGAACTTCCGAAGGTTCTCGGTGGTCTCGGTGTAGCAATTATTTCTACTTCTAAAGGCATTATGACTGATAAGAAAGCTAGAAAATTGGGCATCGGCGGAGAAGTAATGGCTTACATTTGGTAATAAAATAAATCTGAAAAGTACGGCTTTTAAAACAAAGCCGTACAGAATCTTAAGATTGGAGGAAAAGAAATGTCCAGAATAGGTAAGAAACCTGTTGTGATCCCTGCCGGAGTTACAGTTGAACTTCTTGAAGGCAACACATTGCAGGTTAAAGGTGAAAAAGGAACCCTTACAGAAAAATTTAATTCAAAAATCGACATCGCTGTCGAGGCAGGTCAAGTAGTTGTTTCACGCAGCTCAGACGAGAAAGAGTATCGCTCACTTCACGGCCTTACAAGATCTCTCATCCAAAATATGATTGATGGTGTAACAAAAGGCTATGTTAAAGAGCTTGAAATCAACGGTGTTGGTTACAGAGCAGCTCTTCAGGGCAAAACTCTTGTATTGAACGTTGGTTTTTCACACCAGATTGATATGGTTCCTCCTGAGGGAATTACAGTAGAAGTTCCTGCTCAGACAAAAATCATAATCAAAGGAATCAACAAACAAATGGTTGGAGAATTCGCTGCTAAAGTTAGAAGCAAAAAGCCGCCGGAGCCGTATAAGGGCAAAGGTATTAAGTACGTTGACGAAGTTGTCAGACGTAAAGAAGGCAAGACCGGTGCTAAGAAGTAAGAAAGGGAGTGACGCAATATGGCAAAGAAATTAAGTAAAAATCAGATTCGACAGAGAAGACACATCCGTGTCAGAAAACATATCA
>SVJD01000002.1 GCA_015069165.1 Oscillospiraceae bacterium | reverse complement strand
TTGATCTGTTTGTGTTTTGCTGCAGTGCCAAATTATCAATTGCCCTTACCACATCATCCATTAACATAAGACTATACAAACTTTTTTGCATACAAATAACCCCCTTCACAGCCATAGTATACAAGGGGGCGGAACTTTTGTCAAATAATTTATATAATTTTTATTACGAGTTTTGTATATCTAATTCCCAATTCGGAGTCAGCTTCATATGAAGTATTCCTAAAATATCTCTCACCCAATATTCTCCGAAAAGCGGCCAATATATATCCGAACTTATATTTTTTGCTTCATATCCGTTTTTTTCTGCAAATAAATATCCTCTGTAAGAGTGAAAAGTGTCTGTCACAATATACATTGTTTCAGGCAAATTGTTTTCTTTTATTATTTCACCGGAAAATTTTATATTTTCATCTGTATTTACTGCTTTTTCTTCCATAATAATGCGGTGTTCCTCAATACCTTTGTCCACCAGATATTTTTTCATAACGGAAGCTTCCGATGTTTCTTCATCCCAACCTTGTCCTCCCGAAACTATTGCAACAGTATCTTTATTCTTGTCTAAATACTCATACGCTGCATCAAGTCTTCCTTTGAGTGTAAGCGACGGCCTTTTGTTTATTATTTTGCACCCTAAAACCACAACTGTTCCGGCAGATTCCGTACCCTCGGAAGGCTCGTTGAAAAAGGCGTGTTCTATCATAAATACACTTACAAAAGCGCCTGTTAAAAAACATACCGCAAGAAATACTGCTACTGTTTTTTTAAGAACAAACAAAATTTTTTTGATTTTAATATTTTTTGTTTTTACATTTTTGGGAAAGAGAACCGCAAACAATAATACTGCGTAGATTATAAGGGAAATATTTCCCGGATTAAAGTGACCAAACAAAAACAGAGGTACTAAACCGCAAAAAAGGCACAGCACCATAAAAGCGCAGCAAAGTATTTTAAAACTCAATACGCTGTATTTTTTTATTTTTGTAAATTTAATCCGAGAAAAAGCCACGTTGCCGCCTCATTGATATGCTTAATAAAACGCCTATTGCCATATAGTTAGTAATCATAGAGCTGCCGCCTTTACTTATAAAAGGAAGCGGCAAGCCTGTAATAGGCATAATTCCGATGTTCATTCCGATGTTTTCTACTATATTAAATGCAAACATGGCAAAAATGCCTGCTGCAACACATTTTCCGAATGTTTCTCTTGCTTTATATGAAATGTAAAACATTCTGCCAAGCATTACTGCCATAAGCAAAATAACTATAACACAACCAATAAATCCGGCTTCTTCGCCTATTACGGCAAAAATGGAATCAGACATTTTTACGGGAATTTTTTTCGCATTATTCATAGTACCTTCTCCGATACCTTCTCCCGTAAGCTTGCCGGAGCCTATTGCCATCATTGTTCGCCTCAACTGGTAGGAATAGTCCAAATATTTGTCGGGATCGATGAAAGACAGCAATCTTCCTCGTCTGGCATCATTCATAGCAAATTTCCAAACAAACGGCACTGCTAATGCTCCTACGCCGATTATTGAAAGTATAAATTTCATATTGACGCCGCCCACAAAAATGCAAATCAAAAACACAAATATGAACACCATCGACTGACCGATATCTTTCTGCAAGAAAACAAGACCTAAAGGCAGTAAAAATGAGCCTAATATAATTGCTCCTCGTTTTAATGTCATACCGCCTTCTTTTTCCATGAATTCAATCTGTTGCGCTATAACGAGTACCATAGCAAGCTTCATAAGTTCAGACGGCTGATATGTTGTAAATTTCAAATCTATCCAAGCTCTGCTGCCGTTTTGTTCTATGCCCAACGGCGTAAATACACTCAGCATCATTAAGACATTGAATCCGTAAAAAATCCAACTGAATACTCTGAATAAATAATAATCTGCAAATGAAAAACCTACTGCAATTGCAACACCTGCTACCAAACCTATAATTTGCACAAGCATCGCACTCTTGCCTCCGTCGGCATACATATTAGACATAGCTCCATCAAGGAACAACAAACCTATCAAGGAAATCATCAACACTGTTCCCATGAGAAAATAGTCAAATTTAAGTATATAGTCGAGTTTGCCTTTCGCCTCGATTTGCATCATATACGGACGTTTTGCATTAAAGCCTCCGGTCCGCAATCCGTTATTGAGCTTCATCGTCTTCCCCTCGTTGCATTATTTCAACTACGCTCTCAAGTCCGCCCGAAACTTCCTCGTCAGATTCCGTATCAATGTCTTCATATACAGCATTTTTCTGTCTGCGTTTTATATCAAAAAACAAAGCTACACCCACTATTATCAATACTGCAGAAAGAAGTTGCGAAACTCTCACATTTGTATTTCCTATATAAAGACTATCCGTTCTCAACGCTTCAACAAAAGTTCTTTCCAATCCGTATAAAATCATATAAAGACACAAGCTTTCGCCTTCATGCTTCTCCCACTTTTTGCGATATACCATCATAAAAGCAAAAGCTGCAAAACACCAAAGGGATTCGTACAAAAATGTAGGGTGTACGAGCGTTCCGACGGAATATCCCGGCACATCATTTGCAACTTGCGTATTGACCCACTGTGATATCCGGTCACCTGTCATGCCCCAAGGAAGTGTTGTATAGCGTCCGAATGCCTCTTGGTTGAAGAAGTTTCCCCATCTGCCTATTGCTTGCCCCAAAATTATGTAAGGCATTGCAAAACCGGCAACTCTTAAAAAAGATTGTTTTTTATATTTCGCAACGCAAAGCAGTGCTATTAACGCGGCTATCACACCACCGTATACTGCCAAACCGCCCTCCCAAACGTAGAACGCTTTAATCGGTTCTTGCGCATAACTTTCCCATTCAAATATTACGTAGTAGAGTCTTGCCCCTACCATTGCAGAAGGAATAGCAAATAAAACATAATCAAGCATATCGTCTTGTGTCATACCGTGTTTTTGGCATGATTTCAAGCCCAAAAATATACACAAAACAACCGCAAGACAAATAATCAAACCATACCACTTAACTTCGATTGTACCGAGGTTAAAGGCTGTATCATTTATCGGTATGCGCAGACCTTTATCTCCGAAGAGATTCGGAAATTCTACCCACCCCTTTGTAAGTAACGCTATATTGTTTAACACTGGGCCCATATATTATTCCTGCCTTTCGACTACGGAGATTGCCGGTTCTCCTGAAAATAAATCTTTTATCATATTGTTGACTTCTTCCTCAGTAATTTTACCACATGAAAGGAAATAGTCAAACGCATCCATTTCCTGCAGATAGAATCTGCCGAATATTCTGCCCAGATACGAGGGGGAATCAAAGTATCTTATTGTTTCCCCTTGCATAGCGTTTCGCACCATAAGGAATTCTTTTGTTTTTACACCGTTTTTTATGACATCTTGAATATATTCTTTTATTATTTCTTCAACTTTGTCGATTTGCTCCGATGAACCTGATATACTGAACATCGCATAATCACGTTCCAATTCGTAAGATGCATAAAAATCATAATTTATATATCCTTCGTTGTACAGTTTTTCATACAAATCTGAAGTAGTCCCGAAAAGCAATTCTTTTACGATTCTTCCCGTTAATTTTCTTCTGACACGTGTTTGCCCTGTGTACAAATCCGGATTATCTTTAAATCCAAAACTAAAAAGAGGCAAAGATGCATCCATCTTAACCGTGCTTTTCTTGCCGAAAACAGTATCAGGTTCCTGGGGAAGAAGCTTAACAATCGG
This sequence comes from Oscillospiraceae bacterium, assembly GCA_015069165.1. GTDB lineage: Bacteria > Bacillota > Clostridia > UBA1212 > UBA1255 > Egerieisoma. Next base: position 125,881 of record SVJD01000002.1, on the reverse strand, counting down.
TTTGCGGCTCTTTTGCGGAAGTTCTGCTCTTTCCAGAGCGGAAAGCACCAAATCATTTTCCACATCTCCCACAACCGTAAGGCACATATTGTCAGGTCTGTAAAATACGCTGTGGCATTTATAAAGCATTTCCGGTGTTATGCTCATTACAGATTCTTCGGTTCCTGCTATATCTTTTTTTACAGGATTGTTCTTATACAAAAGCTTCATAAGCTCTGTGGAGCAAACGTATTCGGGCTCATCCAAATACATATTTATTTCCTGCACAATAATGCCTTTTTCTTTATTTACGTTTTCTTCCGTAAAGTAAGGATGAAAAACATGTTTTAACAAAAGGGCAAGGCATTCCGAAAAGTTTTCGGTGCTTTCAAAATAGTAAAATGTTCTTGAATAACCTGTTGCCGCGTTGCAATCTGCCCCCAAAGCCGCAAATTTATTCATAACATCGCCATCGGGCTGTTCATATAGCTTATGCTCCAAAAAATGCGCCGTACCGTCAGGAACGGTTATTGTTTCGCCGTTTTCGTCTAAATATTTTGTATTCACAGAGCCGAAGTCAGTGGTAAGCACCGCAAACTTTTTAACGAAACCTTTTTTTGGAATTATCTGTACATGCAAGCCGGATTCATGGTCAAACTCATATATTTTTTCATTGAAATCAGAAAAATTACGTTCTTTTATAATTGGCTGTTTTTCCATTTTATTTACCTTGCTCCCCTTCTCCCGTTAAAAAATATACGGTATCCAAACTGATTCTTTTGGCCGCTTTGGAAATTTCTTCGATAGTAACTGCTTTAATTTTTTCTGCATATTCCGACGGATCTGTAATTCTACCCATAACAGACTGGTTAAAATAATAAGATAGCATGTGGCTTTGGCTGTCACTGTAAGAATACAAATCGTTGCAAAGTGTTTTTACTGCAGCTACATACTCGTCTTGTGAAATTTCACCGTTTCGAATGGCGTCAAGTTGCTCTTTTATGAGTTTTTGCGCCGCATCTTTGTCAGCAAAATCTATTGCGCAATATGCAAGCATTACACCTTTCATTCTGTTTGAATATGCCGCCGCATAATATGCCATACTGTTTTTTTCTCTTATATTTACAAACATTTTCGATTGTGTGCCTTGTCCTAATATAGCAACACACAAAACAGACGCATAATATTCAGGCGATAAAGGCGGAGTATTGACTCTAAAGCCCATAAAAAGTTTGCCTTGAGTAATATTTTGGGCTTCTTCCACATATTTTACGTCACTTTCTTTTATGTTTTCTTTTTGCAGATACGCTTCATTTATTTGTATTCGATTTGTATCTTCAAAGAATTTCGCTGTATACTCCGTTAGTATTTCGGGATATTTTTTGCCTGAATAGAATATTTTTACTACTGAATGTTTTAAAAAGTTTTCTTTGTAATATTCATAAAGAGAAACTGGCGTAAGGTTGTCGCCGTCGCCTATTTTGCCGATACTGCTTACGCTGTACGGCTCATTTTCACACATCACTTCTATACATCTGCGATTTGCATACGAATTTTTATCATTTATGAGAGCTTTAATCTGCTCATCGCGGTTTATTCTTTCGCGTTCGAATGTTTCTTGTACAAATCCTGTTTTACCGTTATATTCTCTCGTATCGGGATTAAAAATAAGTTCAAAAACAAAATCAATAATATCTCTTTCGAGACGAGGATTATTGGGAACGTATTTTTGCTCCGTATATTCCGTCCAAATTTCCGTAGTTTGCACTTCGCCTACCGATGAAACGCCCACCGACAATCCTGCTCCGTATAATTCTTGCATTTTCTCGGAAATTTTCTTTATTGTGGGATATTTTTTTGTTCCGCTGTTTAATATTGCAGAAATAAGGCTGTTTTTATACGCTCTTTCGTGCGACAAATTATCACAAATCATAACTTTAATAACTGCAGTTTTAAATTTATCGGCCGGAACATAATAAATCTCCACACCGTTTCTTTCATACATTTTTTGTATGCCGTCATTCATATCTTTTCTGTCCTTCAAATCTTTACTAATCTGATTTATGAGTTCATCAGGCGATGAAAATGTGATTTCGCCTCGCATTTTCTTTATGAATTCAACTTCTATATCTTGCCCATAAAGTTCCCCTTTAAATCCTATAAGATGTGTTTCTATGGTGATACTTTCGGCATCTTTGAAAGTAGGATTATTACCGATATTGGTTATGCTTCTGTATGTTTTGCCGTCTGCGTGAGTTACGGTTGCATATACTCCGAATTCAGGCAATGCAAATCCTGCTTTCGGCAAAATATTTGCTGTGGGAAAACCTAACTTTTTGCCGACTTTTCTGCCTTGAGCTACTTTTCCGGGGATAGCGTAATTACGCCCTGTCAAGGCCCTGTAATTTTCCATATCTGCATTCTTTATAAATTCTCTGAGCACGGTACTGGAAACTTTTACTTCTTTTTCCAAGCCGGGCAAAAACTTCTTAATTTGGGGAATTACAATTACTTCAAAGCCGTATTCTTTGCCTTTTTCAATAAGCATTTCAACTTTACCTTGTCCAAAACGGCCGTATGAATAGTCATAACCCACCACAACGAGCTTTGCACTTAATTTTTCCACCAAAATATTTTTTATGAAATCTTCGGGAGATGTCGCCGCGTATTCTTCATCAAAACGCTCTAAAAAAAGCTCGTCAACACCGAGTTCTTCCGTAATTTTGATTTTCTGTTCCACAGTCATAATAACGGGCGTATGTTTATCTTTGAAAATCACATTGTTGGGATGATTCTCGAATGTATACACACACGAAACAAAATTTCTGTTTCTGCATTCATGTACAAGAGTCTGTATTAATTTAGAATGACCTATGTGAATTCCGTCAAAATTCCCCAAAGCCACACCTCTGGAAAATTTGCTTTCGTTTTCACTTTCAAATTTATTTAAATATATTTTCATTTTGATTTTGTTCTTTAATATTAAGCGCAGACCCTTCCCAAAACAGAGAGGGTGAGAACAAAAAGAGACCTCAATATTCCGGGAAGAAATCTGCGATTTTCTAAAAACATAAAAATGTTTTTTTCACATTGTTAATCGATATAATCTTTTAATTTCTTGCTGCGGCTCGGATGACGAAGTTTTCTCAAAGCTTTTGCTTCGATTTGTCTTATACGCTCTCTGGTAACGCTGAATTCTTTACCTACTTCTTCCAAAGTTCTTTGGCAACCGTCATCAAGACCGAAACGCAAACGCAAAACTTTCTGTTCTCTCGGTGTGAGAGTTTCGAGAACTTCCATGAGTTGTTCTCTGAGTAATATCGCAGCAGCACTTTCTGACGGTGCCGGTGCATCATCATCGGGGATAAAATCTCCGATATGGCTATCCTCTTCCTCACCTACGGGAGTTTCGAGTGATACAGGGTCTTGTGAGATTTTCATAATCTCACGAACTTTATCTACGGGCATATTCATTTCAAGTGCAATCTGTTCAGGAGTCGGATCTTTTCCCAATTCCTGTGAAAGTTGTCTTGAAACTCTGCCTAATTTGTGAATCGTTTCCACCATATGAACGGGGATACGAATCGTACGTGCTTGGTCTGCGATTGCTCTGGTTATCGCTTGACGAATCCACCACGTAGCATAAGTACTGAATTTATATCCTTTTCTGTAATCGAACTTTTCAACTGCTTTCAAAAGTCCGAGATTACCTTCTTGGATAAGATCAAGGAACTGCATACCTTTACCTACATAACGCTTTGCAATACTTACAACCAATCTCAAGTTAGCTTCATTAAGACGATCTTTTGCAGCCTCATCTCCATGCTCTATTCTGATAGCAAGCTCAACCTCTTCTTCTGCTGTAAGAAGGGGAACTTTTCCGATTTCTTTAAGGTACATTCTTACGTGATCTTCAAGTCCGACACCTTCTGCAAGAGATTCGAGGTCTTCAACATATTGCTTGTTTGCATCGGCATTTCCCACATCGTACTCGCCTACTACAGCAATACCGACTCTTTCGGCAACTTCATAAATTTTATCAATAATCTCAGGTTCAAGCTCTGTTTCATCAAGAACGGCATTAATTTCGTCAAATGTCATCGAGCCTTTAATTTTGCTTTTTTCGAAAAGTGCAATTATAAGCGGCTCATCATTGAAAACAGCCTTGTCCTCTTTTGTCAAAATTGAATTGGAGTTAAAATCATTCTCCTCGTAATCTTCTAAATTGTCGTCTTCATCAGAAGAAATTGCATCCACTTTATCAACATCTACATCTATATCAAAATCGATAGGTTCTTCCTCGATTCCGTCCAAATCCTCAGGAGCTTCTATTTCAAATACGTCAAAATCATCTAACTCATCTAATTCATCATCAGAAACTTCATCATAATTATTTTTCAAATCATCGCAATATTCTTTGTCCGCCTGATCATCTTTAAGTTCTTTTATATCATCTGTTTCTTTTGAATCATTCTTCTTAGTTGCCATTTTTGTATTTCTTCCTTTCTTCGATAATAGCTGCAGTTTCTTTTAAAAGTGCTGTTCGTTCTTCTGAAGTCAGCTCCGTATTCCTCAAAATTTCATTTATGCAAGCAATTTTTCTTTCGCAATTTATAATTATGCAATTTTTAACAAGCGTTTCACACGCCGCCTGAATATCCGGAGGTCTCATCCACTTGCTGATTAAATCCGTAAGCACTCTTACTTCGTCATCGGATTGATCTGCCGCGTCGGCAAGTATTGCTTCCGGTCCGGTTTTACTCAAATTGTCATATCTTGACTTTAATTTTTCCAATAACAATTTATTTGTATCGGAATCAGCAATATCATACACCTTTTTGTAATATTTTTCCATAACCTTTTTATCTTCACTCATAAGAATGATTAAGGTTTTGATATGCTTGTCCAATTTTATTTCCTCAGGGGTTTTACTATGACTTTCGGCGTTTGCACCGTCAACAGAATCAACTCCCGAAGCTTTCTTAATTCTTCTTGTAACCGTATCTGCTTTCGCAACGTAATCTCCGTTTTGCAATGCTTCCATTTCCGAAAGAAGTGCTTCCTTTGATATATTGTATTTCTTTGCAAACCAATCAGCATACAAATCTTTCTCCGAAGCACTTGTTATGCCTGCAAGTACTTGCATAGAAGCTTTTAAAAACATTGCTTTGGACTCCAAAACTGTCACAGGATATTTCTCTGCAATTTTGCTGATTTTATACTCAACGAGAGATTTTGACAAATCTACGGCTTTCAAAAAATCATCAACGCTGTGTTTCCTTAAAAACTCATCAGGATCTTTTACATTTTTATCCACATCTGCAAGCGACAAAACCCTTACTCTGAATCCCGCCTGTGCCAATATGTCTAATCCTCTCATAGTGGCTTTCTGTCCGGCACTGTCTGCATCATAACCGATAATAACCTCATTAAAGTATTTCTTTAAAAGTTTTGCTTGCGCTTGCGTAAGTGCAGTACCCAGCGACGCGACAGCCCAATTTATACCGGCCTTGTGAAGTGCAATGCAATCCATGTACCCTTCCACTATAATAACCCTGTCTGATTGAGCCTTTTTTGCCACGTTTAAAGCGTATAAGTTGTTGCCCTTACTGTACGCTGCCGTTTCAGGAGAGTTTAAGTATTTGGGCAATGAATCATCCATTACCCTACCGCCAAATGCTATTACATTTCCTTGTACGTCAAATATAGGAAAAATAACCCTGTTTCGGAATTTATCGTAACACCCCGGCTTATCCTTTCTGGCTGTTACAAGTCCTGCTTTTTCAAGGAGTTTAATATCAGGTGCTATACGGTTGTTTTCAAAGTGCTTATACAGCGCGTCCCAACTGTCAGGTGCATAGCCAAGCCCGAACTGTTTTACTGTTTCTGCTCTTATCCCTCTGTCGAATAAGTATTTCTGTGCTGCGGGAGATTTTTTCAATGTGTCGTAAAAAAATCTCGCTGCAAGTTTGTTTACGGTAATTATGTCGTTTTTGATTTTATTTTTTTCTTCTTGTGCCTTGCTTATACTTTTTTCTAAAGTTATGCCGGCTCTTTCTGCCAAAAACTCAAGTGCCTCGGGATAACTTAAATTCTCTGCACGCATTATAAAATTCACAACATTGCCGCCCGCACCGCAACCAAAGCATTTAAAAATCTGTTTGCCCTCATGTACGGAAAAAGAAGGAGTTTTTTCATTGTGGAAAGGACAAAGTCCGCTGTAGCCGCTTCCTTTGCGCTCTAATTTAACATACTCGCCGATAACATCGCCAATATCATTTCTTTCGATAATTTCGTCGATTTGTTGTTGTGAAATCACTTTCTTTCGCACCTTTCCGAGTTGCAACGATTTTTAAATCGCTATTCTATTATACGACATTGTTCGCGAAAACCCTTTTTTGTCTTTTAAAAATATTTTGCGAGTTCTTCTTCCTCTTTTACTATCACAACAAAAGAATCATCATCAATCATTTTTAAAGCCATAAACATTTTGTCTTCGGGAATCGAAATACACCCCGCAGTACTCGTACTGCCGTTTCTTATGCAGTGCAAAAATATCGCTGAACCTTTTCCCTTTACCGTAGGATTTTCATTAAACTTTATTTGTGCCGCATAGTTATATGATTCTTTATAATCAATTAAATGTTCCGATGCCGCCTGATTCCAATATTTTGGCATTGTGCTGCATTTTACATATTTGTTATATGTATCTGAATTTGTATCGCCATCCCAATAATCATCTTCATCAAGTTTCTTATAGGATTTTTTTAAATTTCCGGGTGCATCTTTTATGCCGAAAAGCATCCCGAAAGAATAAACTCCTGCAGGCGTAGTAGCATCTCCTTCTGTTCTTGTCAAAGGCTCCTTTATACCGTTTGCTCCCATAAAACCATCTGTTTTAAAAACCGGTTGCCATTTTCCTGCTTTTTTCTCAAATGCATAGAAATCACAATAAGATAATCCCTCGGCTTTTTGTATTGCCAAAAAAATTACATTGGCTTTATCGGCAATTTTTAATTTTGAAACATTCATATTCTCTGTCATATTAATAATCAAACACAGAAAACTTCAAATTATGAATTATGTTACTTACTACTTTACTGTTTGTTTCAAAAGCAGCATTCGTTCCTTCTACAGTGATTATATAATACACCATAGCACGATTAGCAACATAAATTTCGCCTGTCATTTTCAAATCATCTTTTACATAAGTATACGGCAAACTGCAAAATTCGACTGAGGCACCGTTGAAATGTTTGGGCGCTATATACTCATAATTTAAATTTTCGTGCTCTTTTTTATGATTTTCAAATATATAATCTGCCAAATCAAGCAATTTCACTTGCGGAGTAGGCTTTGCCGGCTCTGTGCCTGTAGGGACTGCTGTAGGTACAGATGTACTCACATCCTCACTGTCAGACTTTATTTTTTCTGCAATATCGCCATATTCTTTATAATAAATCTTTACGGTGAGAGAAGTATCTCTCTCCATTCCGGCTCTGGGATCTACCGTAGCCGAAGCCGTATTTTCAGGTGTCGGTGAAGGAGTCGGTGTCAATTCGGCAGTAGCTTCGGGTGTTTGCGAAATTTTCTTTAGAGGAAAAAGTTCAAGTACAAGCCCTTCTTCATTAAGCAAAAAGCCGTAAGGTTCTGCCGAAACATCCCAATTATCAGGATAGAACACACGGAAAAAGTATCTCGACGCATTGTACATAGAGTCATAAGGCTTAAATTCTTCCTCTTTTTTTTCTTCTTCAACTTTAAAATAGCTTATAAAAGACACAGCAAAAACAAGCACCATAACTGCAGCAATCAAAAGAATAATTTTTTTCTTTTTTTGTGTCCAAAGATTCTTTTTCTCTTCCATATTACCACTCCGTAATAAAAGATTACATCTTCTCTACAACTCTTACTCCGATAAGATACAATGCAGATTTAATACAAATGCAAACAGCTTCAGTAAGTTTTAACCTTGCATCCCTGAGTGCATCTTCTGATTTCATAATGTTACATGTATTGTAAAACTTATTGAACATCTGCGCAAGTTCTGTTACATATCTCGTTACGCAACAAGGTTCGTTTTTATTTGCGGCATCACGAACAACATCTTCAAAAGAGTTAATAAGTTTTATCAATTCAAACTCATCGTTTCCTTCAAGCAAAGACAAATCCGCAGATGAATAGTTAATTCCATTCTCGGTTGCTTTTCTCAAAACGCTTCTTCCTCTTGCATAAGCGTATTGTACGTACGGACCTGACTCACCTTCAAAGTCAAGAATATCTTTCCAAGTAAATACAATATCTTTTTCACGTCCGTTTTTGAGGAACGAATACAAAATAGCGCCTACACCGATTTTTTCCGAAACTTCATCAATGTTATCAATGTTTTTGCTTGTAGCACTGTTTTTGATGATTTCTTTCGTTTTTTCAATAGATTCACGAAGTACATCTTCCAAGAACACTACATCTCCGTGACGTGTAGACAATACTTTATCGGGGAAACGAACATATCCGAATCCTACGTGAACACAATCATCAGACCAAGTATACCCCATTTTATTCAAAACGGAAAAAATTTGTTTAAAATGAAGTGCTTGGGGTGTACCTACTACATAAATGTTTTTGTAGAAATCATACGTTCTTTTTCTATACAAAGCTGCAGCCAAATCACGTGTTGCATAAATAGTAGTTCCGTCCGATTTCAAAATAATGCACGGAGGTACATTTTCGTCTTCGAAACGTACTACTTGCGCGCCGTCGCTTTCTTCAAGAAGCTTTTTCTCTTGGAGAAGCTCTACGATTTCCGGCATTTTATCGGAATAAAAGCTTTCGCCCGCATAAGAATCAAATGTAATATCAAGAAGCTTATAAGTCTTATTGAATTCTTTCAAGCTTGCATCTACAAAGAATTTCCAAAGCTTTGTAATTTCTTCGTCGCCATCTTCAAGCATTTTAAAATACGCTCTTGCTTCGTCTTCCAATTCAGGAGCCTTTTCTGCCTCTGTGTGGAATTTAACGTATATCTTTAAAAGCTCATTTATGGGATCTGCCTCTATAGTTTCAGCATCTCCCCATCTTTTATATGCGCTTATAAGTTTGCCGAATTGAGTTCCCCAATCGCCCAAATGGTTAATTTTTACCGTATCATAACCCAAGAACGAATAAATTCTCTCCAAAGAGCTTCCCAAAGCAGTGGTTACAAGGTGTCCTATATGGAAAGGCTTTGCAATATTGGGAGAAGAAAACTCCACCAAAACTTTTTTACCTTCGCCCTCGTTTGACTTTCCGTAATCCTCGCCTTTTTCAAGAACTTCAGAAACTACTTCTTTAGCAAAAGCCCCGTGTTTCAGATAAAAATTCAAATAACCGCCCATAGCAGCAACTTTTTCAAACAAATCGCTGTTTGAAACAGCCTCCGAAACTTTCTCGCAAAGCTCCGCCGCTATTGCAGGGGGTGCTTTACGGAATGTTTTTGCAAGTGTAAAACACGGAAATGCCGCATCTCCCATTTCAGGATTCGGCGGTACTGCCATAAGTTTTTCTGCTTGCTCTATAGTTAAGTCTTCAGAATTCATTGCATTGGCAATTATTTGTGCTGCTGCTTTTTTATAATTCATTTGAATTTCTCCTCTTTTTATATAACTATATTAACGATTCTGCCGGGTACTGCAATTATTTTGCGAACCGGTTTACCAGCTATAAGCGCCTGAACATCTGCATTTTCAAGAGCAAATTTCTCTGTCTCTTCTTTTCCGTATTCAGACGGTACCATCAATTTCATTTTCACTTTACCGCAAATCTGAACAGCTACTTCAACTTCTGATTTCGCCATAGCTTTTTCATCATAAGCAGGCCATTCTGACTTATAAATCGGCTTGTCGGAAAGTTTCTGAATCTGCCAAATTTCCTCTGTGATATGAGGTGCTGCAGGGTTTAACAACAATAACAACGCACGAAGTTCATCGCGTGTAACTTTGCCGTAAGCATAAATATCATTTACCAATGACATCATTGCAGCAATAGCCGTATTGAATTTCATTTTTTCGTAGTCTTCAGTAACTTTCTTTATTGTAGTGTGAACTGCAGGTTTGAGTTCGTCTGACATTCCGTCTTCGTCTGTAAGAATGTCTTGGAGTTTCCACACTCTGTCAAGGAATCTGAAACATCCTCTCGCACCTTTTGTGGACCACGGAATAGCTTGGTCGAATGCTCCCATGAACATTTCGTATACACGGAATGCATCTGCACCGATTTCAGCTACTATGTCATCAGGATTTATAACATTACCGCGTGATTTAGACATTTTCTCGCCGTTTTCGCCCAAAATCATACCGTGTGAAGTTCTCTTAATATACGGCTCAGGACAAGAAATAATGCCTGCATCATAAAGGAATTTATGCCAGAATCTGGAATACAACAAGTGAAGTGTAGTATGCTCCATTCCGCCGTTGTACCAATCAACAGGCATCCAGTAATCCATAGCCTCTTTTGATATCAATTCCTCTGAATTGAGCGGATCGCAGTATCTTATAAAATACCATGACGAACCTGCCCATTGAGGCATTGTGTCTGTTTCTCTTTTAGCCGGAGCTCCGCATTTGGGGCAAGTTGTGTTTACCCACTCCGGTACATTTACAAGCGGAGATTCACCGCTGTCTGTCTGTACATAGTTTTCAATGTCAGGCAATTTTACGGGAAGCTCTTTTTCCGGAACAGGCACCCATCCGCAATGTTCACAATATACGAGCGGAATAGGCTCTCCCCAATATCTTTGTCTGCTGAATACCCAGTCACGAAGCTTATAATTTACTTTGCGGTGTCCGAAACCTTTACTGTCAAGCCAATCAATTATTGTCTTTTTAGCTTCTGCTACGCTCAAGCCGTCCAAGAATTGTGAATTTGTCATTATACCGCTTTCAATATCTGTATACGGCGCATTCTGAACATCTCCGCCTTGAACTACTTCTATAATCGGCAAACCGAATTTTTTTGCAAACGCCCAGTCTCTGTCATCGTGAGCAGGTACAGCCATAATAGCTCCCGTTCCGTAAGAAATCAAAACGTAATCGGAAATCCAAATAGGAATTTCTTTATTGTTTACGGGGTTTATTGCTGTAATTCCTTTAAGCGGCACACCGGTCTTGTCTTTTGCCATTTCCGTACGCTCGAAATCGGATTTTTTTGCTGCCGCAGCTTTATATTCCAAAACTTCATCGTAATTTTCGATTTTATCTTTCAACTGCTCGATAGCCGGATGTTCGGGAGAAACAACCATATATGTTGCGCCGAAAAGCGTATCGGGACGTGTTGTGTAAACTGTAAGAGTTCCGCCCATTGCAGGAACTTTAAAATCTACCTCTGCACCTTCGCTTCTGCCTATCCAGTTACGCTGCTGAGTTTTAACTTTTTCAATGAAGTCAACATTGTCAAGTCCGTCAAGAAGCTTTTGTGCGTAATCTGTAATTTTAAGCATCCATTGTGATTTAACTTTTCTTATTACTTCTCCGCCGCAACGCTCGCAAACGCCGTTTACAACTTCTTCATTTGCAAGACCTACCTTACACTCTGTGCACCAGTTTATCGGAATCTCTGCTTTATAAGCAAGTCCTTTTTCGAACAATTTAAGGAAAATCCACTGTGTCCATTTATAGTAAGCAGGATCTGTTGTATTTATTTCTTTTGACCAGTCAAAAGAAAAACCTATTTTTTTAAGTTGCTCTTTAAAGTGTGCAACGTTTTTCTCCGTAACTGTTGCGGGATGCACTTTATTTTTAATAGCAAAGTTCTCTGCAGGAAGTCCGAAAGCATCCCAACCTATCGGGAAGATTACATTATATCCCTCAAGACGGCGCTTTCTTGCAATTATATCCATAGCAGTATTTGAACGCGGATGACCTACGTGGAGTCCGTTTCCCGAAGGATAAGGAAACTCAATCAAACCGTAAAATTTCTTTTTGCTTTTATCTATAACTGCCTCGAATGCTTTATCGTCTTCCCAGATTTTCTGCCATTTTTTCTCTATGTCAGACGGTCTGTACTCATATATTTTTTCTTTCATTACAAGCATCTCCTTAATTTATAATCAATTATTTCTCTCTGACAATGCAATATATTGCTGTTTGCCGCCTACATTCTTATACGCAGGTCTTATTATTCTGTTGCTTACGGCAAGTTCTTCAAGTCTGTGAGCACTCCAACCTGCCATTCTTGAAATAGCAAAAATAGGTGTGTACAACTCTTTTGGGATATTAAGCATTGTGTAAACAAAACCCGAATAAAAGTCTACGTTTGCGCACATAACTTTTGATGATTTTTTGTATTCCTCAAAAGCTTTAGGTGCCAATTCTTCAACTGTATTGTAGAATTCGAACTCATCAATCCACTTTTGTCCCATTGAGTACGCAAGTTCTCTGGCTTTTTTCTTTAAAAGTCTTGCTCTCGGGTCAGATTTTGTATAAACTGCGTGTCCAATACCGTAAATAAGTCCCGATTTGTCGTACGCTTGTTTATCAAGAATCTTTATAAGATAATCCTTTATCTGACCTTTGTCTTTTGTGTCTGTGATATGTTCTTTTATATCGTTTATCATTTCCATAACGCGATGATTTGCTCCGCCGTGCTTCGGACCTTTTAACGAACCTGTTGCTGCAGCAAATGCGGAATAAGTATCTGTTCCCGTAGAAGTAACAACATGAACTGTGAAAGTAGAGTTGTTTCCGCCGCCGTGTTCCGCATGCAAAACAAGAGCAAGGTCGAGAGATTCAGCCTCAAGCTGTGTATATTTACTGTCGGGACGAATCATCTGCAAGAAGTTCTCCGATGTTGAAAGTCCTTTTTGAGGATTGTGAATATAAAGACTTTCGTCATAATAGTAGTGACTTCTTGTTTGATATGCGTACGCTGCCATTGTAGGCATCTGTGCAATCAATCTTATGCACTGACGCATAACATTGTTATATGAAACATCGTCGGGATTAAAGTCATAAGAATATGACGCCAAAATACAGCGTGCCAACTTATTCATAATATCTCTGCTGGGTGCTTTCATTATCATATCCTCAGCAAAACCTTCGGGAAGTCTTCTGTAATCGTCCAAAAGTCCGTTGAACTGACTCAATTCCTGCGCTGTAGGCAATTTTCCGGTAATAAGAAGATATGCTGTTTCTTCAAAACCAAAACGGTGGTCTTTTTCAAAACCATTTGCCAAATCTTCTACACTTATACCTCTGTATAAAAGTTTACCGTCAATGGGCACTTTTTCATTTTCTTCTATAATATAAGCACGTACGTCGCCTATACTTGTAAGTCCTACCAATACACCCGTATTGTCAGCATTTCTCAATCCTCTCTTTACATTGTATTTACCGTAAAGCTCAGGATTAAATGTGTCTTTTGCGACTGCAGTATCTGACATATTTTTTATGAAATCACCGTATTGCGCCAATGTAGAATCATAATCGTGACGATACATTTTAATTTCCTCCAACAAACAAATAAACTATTATACTCTTAGCCCATTGTATGAAAGCATAAGTATAATAGCTTATTTTATTAAATCGTTGCAATTATGTCAAATGTTTATTGCGTTTTAAGGTAGCTTTTTAGGATTAATCTTCGTCATCACTCATATTTTTCTTGGCTTCATCAACAATTTTCTTTGCAATGCTTTCGGGTACTTCCTCATATCTTACAAATTCCATCTTGAAAGAGCCTCTTGCCTGAGTCATAGATCGAAGATCTACGGCATACTTAAATACTTCGGAATACGGAGCTTCGGCAACTATTTCCTGCATATTATTGTCCATCGGATTCATTCCCAAAACGCGTCCGCGGCGTTTATTCATATCTCCCATTATATCGCCCATATAACGTTCGGGAACGTATATATTCATACTATACACAGGTTCAAGCAAAACGGGTTTTGCATCTTTCATTGCAGCTTTAAACGCAATCTTTGCTGCAGAAACGAACGCAACTTCTTTTGAGTCAACAGGGTGATATTTACCATCTACCAATGTAGCTTTGAGATTTACCACAGGATATCCTGCCAAAGCACCTTTTTTAACGCTTTCTTGGAGACCTTTTTCAACTGACGGGAAAAATTGCTTCGGTACTGCGCCGCCGAAAACTTTCTCACAGAATTCCAATTCCGGATTTTCACCGGGCTCGAATTCGATAACTACTTTACCGTACTGACCTGCGCCACCGGATTGTTTCTTGTGGAGTCCTTCTGCGGAAACTTTCTTTTTTATTGTTTCTCTGTACGGAATCTTGGGATCTTCCAATTCTACCTCAACGCCGTAACGAGTTTTAAGTTTACTTACTATTGTATCGATATGCTGGTCACCCAAACCGGAAACGAGCATTTGGCCTGTTTCTTTGTTAATATTAAACTGAATAACAGGATCTTCGTCTTTTAATTTCGAAATGCCTGCACTGATTTTTTCTTCATCGCCTCTGGATTTAGGTACAATTCCCAAAGTAAGTTGCGGCTCCGGGAAAGGAGTTGCCGAAATTATAATAGGCTTTGTTTTGGATCCCAAAGTATCGTTTGTAGTTGTAACGCTTAATTTCGCAACAGCTCCCAAATCTCCGCAAACAAGCTCTTTTACAGGAATCTGTTTACGTCCGCGCAATACGAATATTTGTCCGATTTTTTCGTCTGCACCCTTGTTTGCATTGTACATTATGGTGTCGGGGGTCATTGTTCCGGAGCAAACTCTGAAGAGTGACAAACGACCAACGAATGGATCCGCGATTGTTTTATATACAAATAATGTAGGATGTCCGTCCGGATCAGGTTTCATTTGTAATGCGTTGCCGTCTGCATCTGTATAATCAAGGATTGTTCTCTCAAGCGGAGAAGGCATGTAATCCACTATAAAGTCCATAAGCTTCTTTACACCCACATTTTCATAAGAGGAACCCAAAAGTACCGGTGCACATGTACAGTTATTGATTGCAACTTTAAGGCCTTTTATTATTTCCTCTCTTGTAAAGCGCTCTCCGCCGAAGAATTTTTCCATAAGTTCAGGATCTGTTTCAGCAACAATTTCAGATAAATTCATATGAATTTCTTCTGCTCTTTCAACCATATCCGCAGGAAGTTCTCCGTCTACAAGATTTCCGAAATCATCAAAAACTCTGGCTTGCAGCGAAATGCCGTCTACAACACCTACGAGCTTCCCGTTCTTTCTTATGGGAAGCTGAAGCGCAACACATGGTTTACCGAGCATTTCTTTAAGCTCTGCGTAAATCTTATCAAAATCAGCATTCTCATCATGCATTTTATTTACAAAAATCACTCTCGGTATATTTCTGCTGTTTGCAAATTCCCACGCTTTTTCAGTTCCTACCGTCATAGTAGAAGAAACAACGATTACAGCAGAATCTACAACGGAAACGCCCTCAAGCATTTCGCCTGCAAAATCAAAATATCCCGGAGTATCAATAATATTTACTGTAGAACCTCTCCAGTCAAAAGGAGCTATAGAAAGACTTACAGAAGCTTTTCTGCGGATTTCCTCAGGGTCGCAGTCAAGAACAGTATTACCTTCACTTACTCTTCCCAAGCGGTCAATAGCACCCGCATTATATAACATGGCCTCTGCCAAAGATGTTTTACCCATTCCGCCATGCCCCAAAAGCACGACATTTCTTAAATCAGAACTTTTCATGTACATTCCTCCTAATTCAGTTTTCCGTTCAATAATATGTCATTTAGTTTATCACTTCCCTTCTTTTATGTCAATTTAATTTTGTGCAGAAACAATAATTCCCACTTCTTCCAAAACCTCGGCGGTCACTCTGTAAAAAAACTCGCCGTTTTTATTTACAATTTCCCATTTCGTGTTTAAAATCTCACTTTCATCATCTATTACCGCATCAAGTGTTGTGATTGCCTCTGCTCTTGCTTTCATCAAAGTTTCTTCTTCGGTCATTTCCCTCGTAACCCATGCAGTTTGTTTTTTTATCATTTGCGCCGTTCCTATCGGAAAATCTCCATTTTTACCAAAAAATTTTTCACTGTAAACACTGTCATAGCTTTCAAAAGTTTCCTTCCCCCAATTCCACGGAAGCCACTTCCAAGAAGGCATCTCCAATTTCATGCCGAAAACCAAAAGAGCTTTTTCCTTTTTTTCTTTACCCGTATACACCAGCTCCGTTGTTTCTTTTTCTATCGGAACCTCTGCTTTATACCACACACAGCCCATTATTTTCGCCTTTGCGTGTTTTCCCTCTCCCGACACTACGACCTGCCCTGCAAGGGCGGTACTACCCGTCTCAATTTTCTGCACTCCTTGTTCGACTGTCACTTTACTTAGCAGACAATCTTTCGACACGGCTATATCACACGGCTCATCATACGGAATATCCTCGCTCGTTTTGCTTTCGTAGTATGTTCCTTCTTCTATTTCTATGCAAAGAGTCATTCCTCTTTTCTTTACTCCCACCCAGCAAAGATTACTCTGCTTTGATAAAAGCTGCTCTGCCAATGCGCGGGAGTTAATGTTTGACATGAATGTACCTCTTTTTACTCCCAAAGAAGCAACGAGCGCCTTAGTATTCTGCCTTGAAATCGCATCTGCCCCTTCTATTGTAATATTCCAAACCATTGAACTTGCAACCACAAACAAAGCGCAGAGAAGTATAGAAATTATCACAAATGCTTTTCTTGATTTATATCGTCTTAAAGTATAGCGCAAACCTTCTTTTTCCAGCACGCACACCTTTACGCCTGCTTTTGCCGCCGCACTGCGAACGTTTCTCAAATATTCCGAAACAAGCATGCACATTGTAAATTCATTCTCGGAAATTTGTGTAAGCTCCCATATTGCAATTCGTCTTCTCAAGCAAATATTGATAAATTTTTGCGGTCTTGCTCCCGTT
Organism: Oscillospiraceae bacterium; assembly: GCA_015069165.1. Classification (GTDB taxonomy): domain Bacteria; phylum Bacillota; class Clostridia; order UBA1212; family UBA1255; genus Egerieisoma. Next base: position 109,012 of record SVJD01000002.1, on the reverse strand, counting down.
ATTTTTATTTTAACGTAATTCTGAACATAACTTAAAACCTTGTACATACCACTTCTCCGTTGTTATTTGTACGAAATCCCCTCTATCGTGCCTTTTATGCATAAATATTCGTCTGTAATTTCCATAATTTCCAAGTTTTTCCCGCAAACACAAATTATTCCGGCTATACTGAATATCTCAATATGTCTGTCACTGCAAGAACAAATTCCTTTATGCGTAATAACTTGCACCTTGCGGTTGCCATATAATCTTATTGACGGAATGCTCATTTTAACTCCTCCGGCTCTCCAAACTCATACCCTTGTTTTCTTGCTTCGCGAATTATTGCAGACAGCGCATCTGCATTATCCTTTGACACTGCGTGAAGTAATATAATTGCTCCATCATGGAAGTTGTCACTGACTGTTTTAAGTGCATAATCTGCCCCCTTTTGTGAATCTGTCAGCCAATCTTGATACGCAAAACTCCACATAACACATTTATAGTTAAGTTTCTTTGTAATATCCAACACCTGGGCATTGTACTCTCCCTTTGGCGGTCTGAAAAAACTCATGTGCTGCCCGAATTTATTATAAAAAAGCCTGTCGAGCTCCAAAATTTCACTTTCACATTTATCGTATGACAATTCCGGCATTGAGTAATGATTCAAAGAATGATTTCCCACGCTGTGACCTTCTGCCAGCATTCGTCTTATAATGGCATCATTTTTTTCAAAATAATCTCCGGTTATAAAAAATATTGCTTTTACATTTTCTTCTTTGAGCGTATCGAGTATAGCTTCTGTATAGCCGTTTTCGTAACCTTCATCAAACGTAAGATACATTCTGTTTTCGTTAATATCTCCTAAGTACATTCCTCCGCCTTTAAGCAAAATTTCCACATCGTCTTTCCCGGCTTCGGGAATGGCCCCATTTTTTCCTCGGCTTAATCCCCATCTGCAAACCGACTTATCGGCTTTCGTGGCAGTCTGTACTATTTCTACGGAATATTTGTCAGCGTTACTTCCTTCTATTATCCCCGACACCTTTAATATAGGATATGCAAGAAGTAACATCAGCAATATAACCGGCATTGCAATAAATAATTTTGAACGCATAAAAAAACGGCACTTCCTTTCGATATTGTTCGTACAATATCTATTCTGAAGAGCCGCACTTTATGACGTTTAAAACTCGTTTGTTTATTCTGCGTTTTTGAGCATATCTGTATTTATGTCAAGGGGATTACAACCTTCCAAAACAATATTCTCGCGCATTTGCCATGAAACTTCGCAAGCTTTCTCTTTGTTCAATACCCCCAAAGGCCCTGTGCCATTCAAATAAACACCGCTGTAGAGTTTCTCAGGCTCACCTATTGCATATATTTCAAACGGTGCTGAATGTTGACGTCCGTTAATAATTACGTATTGTCCTACTATTCTTATTTCTGACATTGCCGTAAGTCTTTCTCCGTTTATGGAAATTGCCTGTGCCGAGCTGGCCTTCAATTCGTTAATCAAGCTGAGCAAATGGCGTTGGAGAGTTGCCGAAAGCATTTCGCCTTTTAAAGAAATAGAAATGTACAAACCTTCTCCTTCAACCTTTGTAACACCTGAGAACTTTTTGATATTATTTAATTCTTCTGACAACTTTTCTATTTGCTCTTCATTTGTTGCACTTTCCAAAAGTTCAACTTTATCTGAAAGTTCTTCGTTTTCTGTTTCCAAAGTATTGAGTTCTTGCTCAAGTTTAAGTATGTTAGATTGATACATTGCAATTTTCTCCGCGTCTGCCGAAGCACTGCCCGATGCACTTAAACTTCTGTACTGCACGGAAATAACTATGCCCAATACAATACAAACTACCGTAAGCGCAACATTGTATACTATAGAGGCTGTTTTCTTTTTATTTTCTTCCATTTTATTCTCCTATGTCACTCAGCTTATCAATCGATGACAAATATGATTTGCTGTATTTTTTTATTGTAATGTTATCTTTAATAACGGGGTCTACAATCAAGTTTTCTTTTATCATAATCGAGTATATCGAGCTGGTCTTAAATGCCGCCATCAATTCCTGCGGGTCGCCTATTGCCTGTATATGATACGGAGCAAAAAGCTTTGTATTATTTATTCGTATACTCGGACCTACGCAAAGTGTTTCGCTCATCGATACAATTCTTTCTCCGTTTACGGAAATCGCTTGCGCTCCCGCCAATCTCAAAGTATTTATTATTTCATTCAAATATATGTCGTGAACGAGAAGTCCGGGCGTCAATTCATACCGTGTGGGGGCGTCATCGAGTCCTATGTCTATTCCGCTGCCGGAAACTGTTGTAAGACCTGCATTAAATCTGTACTGTGCTATATCAGTTTCGTATTTCTTATATAGCTCATAAAACTGCTTTTCGTTATTGTATAAGTAATCCATTTCCGAATCATATCGAGTTTCAAGAGCTTCTTTTGTTTCTTTATTGTCATTTATTTTTTTCTCAAGTTCTTCGATTGTTTTTTGATATTGCAAAATCTCTGCGGAAGTCTTTTCATTTTGAGTTTTTTGCGTATGGGCAACTGACCTGAATTGAAGCGCAAAAACAATACCGAGTAATGTAAAAACCAACATTACAATCAACATACTTTTTTTGTTTGTATTTTTTTTGTTTGCTTCCACGCTTATTTACTCCCCTGCCAAAGTATAGCATTATTTCTACAGTATAATAGCTTTTATTTTTTATGTCAATTGACAACGCCTGCTTACTTGCCTATAATTTTACTCGTCGAAAATATTACAGATAAAAGGATTTTTTATGAACAAAAAACAACTGACAGCAGCTATTTTTACATTGGGATGCAAAGTTAATTTATACGAAAGTGAAGCTATTGCAGAATCACTTTCTTCTATGGGGGTTGAAATAAAACCCTTTGAAGATATATGTGATATTTATGTAATAAATTCTTGCACCGTAACTGCCGACAGCGACCGCAAGGCGTTAAAAAATGTCCGCAGAGCACTTAGAAGAAACCCCGATGCTTTTGTTGCTGTTACAGGTTGTTTGGCACAGCGCGAACCGGAAAAATTCGCTGAAATTCCGGGTGTTGCACTTATAACAGGCAACGAAGACAAAATTTCCATAGCAAAGCAAATAATGGATATGTACAGCTGCGAAAGAACGCATGCTGAGATACGAGTTTTACCTTTTTCCGATACGTTACAAGAGTGTTTTATAAATACTTTCAAAAGGACACGTGCATATATAAAAATCGAAGACGGTTGCAGTTCAAGATGTGCTTATTGCATTATTCCGAAAGCTCGCGGACCGGTTCGTTCAAAACCACGCCAAGATATTTTAAAAGAGATTTCCTTGCTGGTTGCGGGAGGCTGTAAAGAAGTTGTTTTAACCGGTATTGAAATTTCGTCTTATCAATTTGATTTTATAAAACTTTTGCAAGAAATAGATAAAATTGATGGTTTGGAACGTATACGTTTAGGTTCTCTTGACCCCTTTTTCCTTTCAAAGGAGCTTGTAGATTCTCTTGCGGGCATAAAAAAGCTCTGTCCCCATTTTCATATATCTCTTCAAAACGGTTCAAGCAAAATTCTTGCCGCCATGCGAAGAAAATATAATGCCCAAAGGGCTTTAGAAAGAATTTTATATTTAAAATCTGTTTTCCCGAATTGCAATCTCTTTGCCGATGTAATTGTAGGTTTCCCCGGAGAAACGGACGAAGATTTCAATGATACGATAAATTTCATTCAATCCGTGCGTTTTTTACATCTGCACATATTCCCTTATTCTCAAAGAGAGGGTACAGAAGCCGCAGTAATGGAAAATCAAATTTCGCCCGAGAAGAAAAAAGAGCGTGCAGCTTTGCTTGCAAAAATTCAGTCTGAAATAAAAAATGATTTACTTAATGAATTTATAAATTCCGGCCAAAAAGCAAATGTCCTTTTCGAAACCTATAAAGAAGGTATTCTCAAAGGACATTCCGATAATTTCATTGAATTTAGTTGTCCGTCAGATAAAAACTTAAGCGGAACTTGTGCGTATGTTGTTCCTGTTTCAACTGACGGCGAAACGATTACAGCTTACTTAATGTCTTCGTCTTCATTATCGTAACTATTGTCAAATTCGTCTTCGTCATCAAAAGCGATAACATTCGAATTTTCTTCATCTTCATCTTCATCTTCTTCATCTTCTTCGATTTGAGCATTTTTATTCTTATCAAGGTCGATAAAGAACTGTGCCAAATATGCAACGCAGAACAATGCAATGCCTACGAATTGCTTTCCGAAGATACCAACGCTCTTAACTGTAAGAACGAGGAAAACTACTGCAACAATAAAAAGAACAACTTTAGCAGCCGTTTTAACCTTATATGAAGTTTCACTCTTAAATCTTTCCATGTTATCCAACAAAGGGAATACAATGTCTACAAGCAAAACGGAAAGAAGTGCCAATGTCATTGAAACCAATAAAACGGGTTGTTGAATGTTGTCAGGGAAAATTTCAAAAAATGCCAACAACACAAACACTATAGATACCATTAAAGTAATAACGAAAATATTAGTAAGTAATGATCTTTTCTTCATTTTATAATCTCCTCTAAACTGAAATCATATAAATTTTACATATATTTGAATTTATTGTCAAATTTATTTTTTTATGATTTTCGCAGCATCTTCCAAGCTTGAAACCTCAAATTGCTCTCCGCTCATCATGTCTTTTATCTTAAACACACCGCTGTTCATTTCGTCTTCGCCGATAATCGCAGCATAAGGAATACCCAATTTATTGGCATATGTGAGCTTTTTGGAAACCTTACCGTCATTCATATATACTTCCACAGAGTATCCCGCATTTCTGAATTCAGTAGCTTTTTCCAATGTATACGTTACGGTGTCACTCATGGGAATAAATAAAATTTCCGTAGGTGTACATCTGTTATCGTATTGTATGGCGCCAACTTCATTGAGCTGGTAGAAAAGTCTTGAAAGTCCGATTGAAATACCAACTCCCGGTAAACTTTGCTTTGTGTAATTTGAAGCAAGCTCGTCATATCTGCCACCGGAACAAATACTGCCCAATTGAGGATAATCGCAAAGAAGTGTTTCATATACAGTACCTGTATAATAATCAAGACCTCTTGCAATCTTAAGATTTACCGTGAAATATTCTTCATCAACCCCCAAAGCCTTTATGTTTTCGCAAACTGCTTCAAGTTCTGTAAGTCCTTGACGGAATGTTTCGTTTTCAATCTCATATGTTTTCAGGTTTGCAATAATATCGGAAACACTTCCTGAATTATCCAAAAATCCCAAAACCGCATCGGCAATTTCTTCTGAAACATTTATTTCTTTTATAAGTTCTTTTTTTACGTTCTCTCTGCCGATTTTGTCAATTTTATCTACAATTCTTAAAGTTTCAACAGTATTTTCAATATTGAGATAATCAAAATAACCATTAAGCAATTTTCTGTTATTTATCATAATCTTAAATGCACCTATATTAAGTGCTTTAAAAGTAGAAAATATTACGCTTACGATTTCTGCATCATTTACAATACCCAAAGAGCCGTTGCCGATGATGTCTATATCACATTGATAAAACTCACGAAATCTTCCTTTTTGGGGTTTCTCGCCTCTGTAAACCTTTCCTATGTGGTAACGTCTGAATGGGAATGTAAGCTCGCCGTAATGCTGTGCTACATATCTTGCAAGCGGAACGGTCAAGTCAAATCTCATAGCGATATCGCTGTCGCCTTTGTTAAAGCGATATACTTGTTTTGCAGTTTCTCCGCCGCTTTTCGCAAGTAAAACTTCCGATTTTTCAAGTACAGGTGTATCAAGCGGAATAAATCCATAGCTTTCAAAAGTCTTTTTGATTGTATCTGTCATTCTTGTCAAAACCATTTGTTCTTTCGGTAAAAGTTCCATGAAACCGGAAAGTATAGACGGTTCTACTATTTTTCTTTGGTTACTTTGTTTCTCGCTCATTTCAAATACCCCTTTGATTTGCGTGAATTATAATAAATTGTTTATATAAAGAAAAATCCGAATCTGCTTAATGCACAGATTCGGATTTCGTGGTGATCCATCGGAGACTCGAACTCCGGACACCCTGATTAAAAGCCAGGTGCTCTACCGACTGAGCTAATGGATCATGTCGCAAGTGCTTCGTTTTCGCAAAGCGCTTGCATATAATACATCACTAAACAGGTGTTGTCAATAGTATTTTTCAAATTTTTCGAAAAATTTTTATTTATTTTTTGAGAGCCGATGTTGATACGCTGATTATGGGACGTACACCTGCTGAAACATCGCTTACAGCATAGCCGCCTTCAGTGATATTTCCCGAACGATCTACAGCCAACATAAATGTTTTGGCGCCGGTTTCTCTGAGCCACCATATTCCGGCTTTGTTTTTATCTGTAGCAAGACCTCTTCCTTCAGCATAATTTGTGCCGTATGCCATGGAGTTAAGACCGCTTTCCTTTGTAAAATATTTATTGAACTCGTCTGCAGAAGGCAAATAAACCAAATCCTGAGTATCTTCTCCGCCGTCTGTTTTATATGTATCGTTATCTTTGCAAGACAAAGACACTTTCTTTAATGCAGCAATTTCTGTTTCATTGAAAGCTCTGTTTAAGAAATTGAGTTCTTCTTTATAATTAGCTCCATTGTTTATATCGTAATCATCCGTACCATTAAGCCAATCACGCATGGAAGACTCTGCCCATGTACACTCGCCGTAGAGGTTGTTATACTTTCTGCCGCCATCTAAAATTTTGCTTGAAATAAGAAGGCTTTCACTGCCTGATGTTTCAAGAACAATCCATTTGATGGGTTCTACGAGATAAAGGTTCTCTCCACACATCATATAATACTGCTCTGCTTGAGCTTCACCTTCAACTTTAGCCTGATATACAAAATATCCTGTTTCAAGATCGTATCTTGCAGAAGCTTTCTCATCATTGAACTCTGTCCACAAGCCTGTTTCGGGATCGATTTTAACATTAGATTTAATTGTGCTCTGTACGTCTGCAGCAGCCTTTGTCTGAGGATACATACCAAACTCTACAAGTTTATCATCGGCAACTTCTTCTTGTTTTGTTAAAGAAGGGTCTCCGCCGTTTGTTGTCCAGTTTGATGTACCGAGCGTTGTTTCATTACATCCTGTAAGCAAAAGTGCAGTCATAGCCATTACAACTACCAAAATTACAGGCAATACTTTTCTACGTATCATAAATTTGCCTCCCAATAGATAACACAATAATACACCTATGAAGTATACCTTCAATTAAATATGATGTCAATAAAAAATAAAAAATTTAGTATTAAATCTGTAGTCTGTTCATATACTGATTTTGTAAACCGCAGCGACTACAGGGTTACTATTTAACAAGGAGGTCTTTCAGTGGATAGATTTGATATTTACCAGCAAATAGCGCAAAGAACTAACGGAGATATTTATATTGGTGTCGTAGGCCCCGTACGCACGGGAAAGTCTACTTTTATTAAAAGATTTATGGATTTATTGGTCATTCCCAATATCACAGACACTTTCGAGCGTGACCGTGCAATTGACGAATTGCCCCAAAGTGCTTCCGGCAAAACCATAATGACGACAGAACCGAAATTCATTCCGAATGAAGCGGCAAACATTACAATAGACGGCAACATCAACTTACGGGTGCGCCTGGTGGATTGTGTCGGTTACTTGGTTCCGGCTGCTTTGGGGCATTTGGAAAACGATGCGCCCCGTATGGTCGATACGCCTTGGTTTGAGGAAAAAATTCCTTTCGGTCAGGCTGCAGAATTGGGCACAAAGAAAGTAATCACCGAACACTCTACAATTGGTCTCGTCATCACCACAGACGGCAGCATTACCGATATTCCGCGCAGTGAATACGAAGAAGCCGAAGCACGAGTTATTGATGAAATTAAGAACACCGGCAAACCTTTTGCCATTCTTTTAAACTGCACAGACCCGAATTCAGAAGAAGTTCATGTGCTTAAATCAAAACTGTCGGAAAGCTATGGTGTTCCTGTTCTTCCCGTAAATTGCAGTACAATGTCGCAAGATGACATTAACGATATAATGCAAACTTTATTATATGAGTTTCCTATTTGCGAAATTGCCATTAATATTCCGTCTTGGATGGTTAGTCTTGATTATAATGAAGAGCTTAAGGCATCTCTTACCGATGCCATTAAAGAGTCTTTTGAGCCTGCCTCAAAAGTCCGTCACATCAATTCTTGCGTGGATAAATTGGCAAATTTTCCTTTTATAAAGAAAGTTTTTGTGTCTACCATTGATGCCGGCAGCGGTTATTCTTTAATTGATTTGCAGCTTCCCGACGAGCTTTTTTATAACATTTTGTCGGAACGTTCGGGCCTTGACATTACTGACGACAAAGCTCTCATTTCAATGATTCGCGATTTGGGCCGTATCAAGCGCGAACATGAAAGACTTGAAACTGCCCTTCGTGAAGTAGAACTTAAAGGCTACGGAATTGTAATGCCTACCATGGAAGAGATGCATTTGGAAGAGCCTGAAATTGTAAAACAAGGAAATCGTTTCGGGGTAAGGCTTCGCGCTCACGCACCGTCTATTCACATGATTAAAGCCGATATAGAAACGGAAATTGCACCTTTTGTGGGTACAGAGAAACAATCTGAGGAATTGGTTAATTACATATTAAACGAGTTTGAAGATAAGCCGGAGGCTATTTGGACTTCGAATTTATTCGGAAAACCGCTTAACGAGCTTATGGGAGAGGGTTTGCAGAGCAAATTGAACAGAATCCCCGACGAAGAGCGCGTTAAGCTCCAAGAGACAATTCAGCGCGTAATAAATGAAGGCAGCGGCGGTCTGATTTGTATAATTCTTTAAACCACCTTTTCTTTCAAAAAACAATTGTATAGAAAAAAAGAACGCCGGCAATCTTGCCGGCGCTTTTTTTTAGAACTATTATATTATAGTTTCTAATGTTCCAAGTATTACAATCATGGAATAAACATGGGAAGCAAGGCCACAAATAAGTCCGATTATACAGAGAATCAATGCAGCTTTTGTTCTTTTTTCTTTGCGGTGCTTAATTGAAAATATAAGACCGATAATTCCGCAAGCATACGAAATGAGCGGAATGAACAATGCTGCGGCAATTGCCACAATACCCAGCACTAAAGCTGTAGTATCTAAAGGTTTTTTACCACCTTCCTCAACTGTTATTTCTTTTGGCTCTTGAAAAATATTATTTTCTTCCATCGTTTTTTTACCTCCTATATAATTAAAGCTAATACACACATTGCAACGCAAAATAAAACAAACAGAATTACACCTATATTGCAATATACTGTTTTAAAACATTTACCTTTTTCAATTTCTTGCTCTTTTGGTAAAAATACAAGTTTTCGTATCATTACAATAAGCACAACAAGACCTGCAATACTTAATCCGAGCAAAGAAAAAACATATAACAAAAGGCCTAAAATCTGCGGTAATACTTGAAGAATTTCCGCATCACTGACTGTACCTGTTGACATTTTATCTATTGTTTCCATATCAAGTGACGATAAAATAGCAGGAGCTATTACCGAACCCATAAAATTTATTACCATATGCATAATTAGAGAATAACGCAGCTTACGAGTTCTTATATATGTATACGCAAAAACTAACCCCAAACCGAAAGCATAGAAAAATTGAAATAAATTCATATGAAACAAACCAAAAGCCAGCGCAGAAAACAAAATTGCTGTTTTCTCACCATAACGAGCGCATCTGTCTATTATTTGTTTTCTGAAAAACAATTCTTCCAATAACGGTGCCAAAATCACTATTACAATTATTTTTAGCGGGTTGTTATCAAAAGCAAATTCATTTAATCCATTCTCAGCACTGCCGCCGGACAAAAATTCCGACAAAAGCGTACCAATTATATTGCCTCCGTACGTAATAGGAAAACAGCAAAGCATGATAACAAAGAAATTCTTCGTTCCTAATTTAACGCTTTCACATCCATCTTTCGGAATCTTTTTCATAATTAAAATTCCCATTATAAACGACGCATAAACAGGTAAAAATGTCGCTACCCATTTCAGCCAACCGTTTTCATCAAACAAATTACTTTTTTGCGTTATGACGCCAACTATAATTCCGGCCAAAATCTGCATAACAATAGATGAGATACATACTACTGCCAATGCTACGCCTATTCTGCCATAAGCTTTTTTTGCAGATAAATCATTACCGTCCATATTTACTCCCTCACTTTCATAAGTAAAAAACAATTATCTACTATACAATCCTTGTTATATTGTAAATGTATTTTGAAAAATATATTACATATCGTTTTTGCTCGAAAAGTGTATCATAAATTTCAGCATAAGTAAAGTGATTAAGTTGTTCATGGAATTGTTTTTGTCCTTCAAGAGATTTTTTCTGTAACCAAAATTTTATTCAGTTATTTCTTCAAATAACACTGAATGCAAAAATAGAGCTTCATATGAAAAGATACGCCTGCAATATTGCAAGCGTATCCCACACAGATTTTCGATATACTTCATTACAAATCAAGAATTCAAATCAATCCACATCGCCGGGCGAACAGCAGTCAAAACTTTAACATTCCTGCCATCTTCATTGATATTTCCTCTATCATCTACATAAGCAACAGTATTTTTTGGGTTTCCCGGCGTTCTCAACCACCAATTATAACTATCAAATTGTCGAGCAATTTGCGTATTAAAATATTGTTCAACTTCCTCTACGCTCAACAAAAAAACTTTATCTTTCGTTGTAACTGCTAAGTTGTTATTACCTCCGTTTTTTTGATTTGTATTCAATTCAAAAACTATTTATCTAAAAGAATTTTTGTCAATTCATATTTCTTGCCAACTTCCGCAGTACCTTCACCGCCTACAAGAGTCAGTTTTTCTCCCTCAATGTTGTAACTGTACTGACAATCAGTTACATAATCCAAAATAAAATCAAGATAGAGAGCAGTACCCTCTGTCTTGTAGGTAAATTCAAAGTGATTGTTTCCATCAAGGCACATACAGCCTTTGCCCTTCCCATCAAATTCATACTCCGTGTATTGGTCGTAATGCCACACTCCTGCAAGCTCTGTATTCCTTTTCTGTTCCCTCACACAATATTTGCAGATAAGAGCAACAATCGCCACAAGCAACACCATCACGCAACCAATGATAAACCACATACGAATAATACGTTGTTTTTTACGCTTAATCGCCCTACGAATTCTATCTTTTTCATTTAACGAATACCTGTGTACTTGACCTCTTGCTCTGCGACGAGATATTCCGCGAGAGGAGTGTAGCCGATGAAAATTTTCAGTAGTTTTTGCGTTGTCTATATTATCGCCGCTCACATTTACTCACCTTGCATGAAACATTCCTTATTTAATAAAGGTGGTGACACAAAAACGTCACCACCAAATACTTAATGTATTGTTTATTATCTAAAAGATTTCTTTTTGCCAATTAAAATTATTCCAACTACACCCAAAGCACTGACACAGAGCAAAATGCCCCAAAGAGAAAACATATCACTGTCACTGGTTTGAGGATTGCTCGGAACTGTAGAAATACCTACATTGTATCCGCAAGCATCACACTTACCATCCTTGTTATCGTCTTTGTGAGCTGCTTTGTTAGCCTCCTCACCACAAGAACATTCATTCCAATGCATTCCCTTATCAGACTTCCACTCGCCGCTATAATCGTGAGAATGACCTATAGCAGGAGCAATTACATAGCCACAAACAGAACACTTAATCGGATCTTTCTCTGTAGCCGCTTCACGATCAGGAGTGTGCAATGCTTTGCTGCTTTCGATAATTACACCACAGCCGGCTATAGAGCACTTATGCCAGTGACCTGTAGAATCTTTCTCCCATGCAGTACCTTCAATATGACCGAGTTTTTCACCAAAGTCAAAAGTTTCTGTACCTTTTTCTCCGCACTTGCAAGACTTATAGTATTTTGCAGCATCAGTGCAGTTTGCCTTACTTGCAATATACTGTTCCTCTGCAACTTCTTTGTCAAACACATGGGTATGACCGAGTTGAGCTTCAATTTCATACTGACAAACAGTACATTTTATAGCATACTCTTCAGTAGCATTACCTTGGTGATCAGGTGTATGTCCCTCAAAAGCATTCTTTTCTGTACAACCAACAGTATTGCATTCGTGCCAGTGACCTGTAGAATCTTTTTCCCAAGCAGTTGTATTCCAATCGTGGTCTGCCACTTCTCCATAGGAAACGCCACAAACATCACAGACAGCTCTTTTTTGACAAGTAGCAACATTTGCTCCTGTAGAGCTATGAGAAATCTTTGAATTATTAATTACAATACCACAGCCAACAACATTACACTCTTTCCAGTGATACTCACCATCAGTAGACCAAATATCAGCAGGAGTATGTGCCCCCGCCGGAATCGTCTCACCATAGTCAATGATTTCGCCACAGCCGAGGCATTTAGCATCACCGGTATAACCGTTGGTCTGTGTTTTGTGATTTGCTTCAGCCTGATTTACAAGAGTGGTTCCGCCGATATGATTATCTGCAACCTTATCGCCGTTGAAAGTATGGCTGTCTTTATCTTCCACTTTGCCGCAAGCAGAGCATGAATAGTAGTAAACAGCATAATCACGGCAGTTACCGGCAGTTTTCAATGCTTCCGCTTTCTTCGTTTCAGCAGTATAATCATGAGAAGTCAAAGCACCGTAAGACTGGCTACACACGGTACAAACAGCCTGTTTAGTACAAGTTGCGGTTCCTCCGGTGTGTTGGTCAGAGAGCTGGCGAAAGGGAATTTCGGCAATCTCGGTAGTGCCGTTTTCAGCGAAGAGCTGACCGCAATCGTCACATTTCACATAAGCATCCCAACCCTTGTTCTTACAGTCGGAAGACTTTTCTGCAACGGGGGTCTTGTTTGCGTGAGAGCACGCAACAGTTACTATGCAGGTATCGGTAAAGTTACCGTCTGCGGTGGTTACTGTAATGGTAGTAGTACCTCCCTTGATACCGGTTACCTCACCGGTGGTCTCGTTTACAGTTGCAACATCGGTATTGTCAGACTTAAACGAAACGGCTTTGTTTGTAGCTTCTGCAGGGTTTACGGTGTAGCCCGGGGTCTTTGTTTCGCCAGTTTTGAGAGACAAAGTTTCGTCAATGGTTACGCCTGTGACAGTTACAGGTTTTGCTTTAACAGTTACTCCACCTCCTGTAATGGTAAATGGAACATTTTCAAAACTTACATTGATAATATCACCATCATTACAAGAAGCGGTTACTGCGTAATCACCAGCTACAGCGGTATCGCTTACTTTGAAATTAAGAATAGCTAAAGTACCGGATTTAGTAGTGATATTATCTAAACCACCCGCCTCATAAGAAAGAATATAAACATCCGCGTTCAAATTACCTTTTGTCCATTCAGATGCTTGATAAAAATCACCATTATCAACACTTGTAAGAGTTAATGCTGATTTATCGTATGAAATTTTTAAATCCATACCCCATATACCCGGATTGTTCTCAATCATAACTTTGATTGCGACATCTTCTCCGCTTTCAGCTTCAACATTTTCAATCGTAATTGTGTGTTCTGTTGTTTCCGTTGCTGACATATTGACAGCACTCATAGCAAAAATCATCGTTAAAGAAAGTATGAGTGCTAAAAGCCTTTTTTTCATTTTTCATTGCCTCCTTTAAGCACCTAATTCAACATCTAATCCGGCTAAGTACTGTTTCAGATAGAGTGAATCTTTTTTATTTATGTTTCCATCAACATACACATCCGCAGCTTGCATATCAATGGTTGTTGTATTGTCAGCAAGATACATTTTCATCAACAAGGAATCTTTCTTGTTGACCAATCCATCGCTGTTCAAATCACCATAGACAAAATCTGCAATATTAATTCCGCCCGGAACAATGGCAACTTTTACATCATCAAAATTTACATTAATAATGTCACCAGCATTGTATGAAAGCGAAATATTTACAAAACTGTCAACTGTTGCATTTTTATTAACAGCAAATTCTAATGCTGCAAGTACACCATTTGTTGTAATGTTATCAAGACCACTTGCCTCGTAAGAAAGAATACATTTGTCGCCAGACAAATTACCCTGTGTCCATTCTGACGAAGAAAAAACCGTTCCGTTTGTAACACTTGCAAGTGTTAATTGTGTCTTGTCATAGTTAACAACCAAGTCCATACCCCAAATACCGGGGTTGTTTTTCATGCTGACAGTTACTTTTACCGTTTCGCCGGCTTTTCCGTTAACAGTATCTACCATTATCATGGGTGCATTTTGGTCAATTACATGATTCGGATCATTTGCCCCGCATCGTGTACATTTGCCGCCGGAATAATTGTGTCCGGTTGCAGAAATAGAAACATCAAAGTAGAAACTACCGTATGTTGTTGTCTTCCAAGTATAGCGACCACTACCTGCTCCGGTGCAAGTCGCAGCAGTTCTAACGGAATAACTGTAATCTGTGGTATTCAGCTTGGGCAAAGTTGCGGTAGTCGTACCGGAGCATTTTGAGCAGGTGCCCGTCAGTGTGCCGGTTGCAGAAGTTGTAGGCGTTTTGGTTGCCTTGTAGTTGTAACTGTGCCCCAACGCCGAACCACTGGTCGTGCCACAAACAGAGCAAGTTTGTGCACTGGTGCAGGTTGCCGCTTTCCAACTGTGTGCCGCCTTGGCAATCGTTATATCGAAGTAGAAGCTACCATAGGTGGTTGTCTTCCAGGTGTACCGCCCTGTGCCGGTGGCTGTGCAGGTTGCCGATTTAGTGACTTGGTAGCCGTAGTCGGTAGTATTCAATTTGGGCAAAGTTACGGTAGTCGTACCGGAGCATTTTGAGCAGGTGCCCGTCAATATACCGGTTGCAGACGTTGTCGGTGTCTTGGTGGTCTTGTAGGTATAGCTGTGTTCCGATGTAACGGTAATTTGATACTGCGTCTCTAAGCCTCCAAAAGAAATATCTACATTCTTCTTGCCTGCGCTGCTTGTTGAGGGAAGCACGATATCACAATACTCTGTCACATAATAGCATTCGGAGGTTTCTGCATAATATAAAATAACGCTTAATCCGTTTGTGCTAATTTGTGTTCCAATACAATAATCCGTTTTATCTGGGTATGTGTTGATCATCAGCATTTTTTTCATCTGTTCTACCGGAAATTGTGTGCTTTTTCTCAGAATAAATGCGTTTAGCAATTCGATGTCATCCATTGTAATGGTGCCATCACCATCCAAATCTCCTGCGAACAATTCCCAATTTGTTGCCTCTACATTGCCAAGACGAATCTTGTTCATACGCAGAATATCGTTATTGTCAAGCACACCGTCTTGATTTACATCTCCATAGAACACCTTTTTCCAAACAGCATAAAGCGTTGTACTGGAGTTAGCTGTATAGGTGTCACCGGGCTGATATGTTGCACTTGTCGCAGAACTGCTTGTAGCCCAGCCCTTAAATGTATATCCACTTCTTGTTGGTAAAGTACTACTCAATGTAATACTCGCGCCATAATCTTTTTTTTGTGAAGAAGGAGCACCGGTTCCACCATTAGCATTATAATTTACGGTGTATACATTGCCAAACTTAAACGGAATCGTTCCCGTTGTTGAGGAACTATAGTATTTTACTCCAAATATATATTTTGTTCCGGCCGTCAGATTGTACTCCAATCTAAAATTACTGTTATCACCGCCGTCATCATTACTATCCAACTCTGTTCCGCTTACATTATACAAATGCACCTTTGTATCCGCAGAACCAGTTGAATAAATAACGTATGTACCACTTGTTGACGGAGTGTATTCATAATACTTCATTTTTCCGGCAGTAGATATTGTCGCGCTGTTTGAGGTATTTACACTTAACGAAGAAGTAGATACACCCACAGTGACATTTATCGTCTTGCGGCTTAAAACTGCTTCCGTATCGCTATCTATTATAGATACAGTCAACACTGTTGTTCCTATAGAATTCGCTGTTATAGTTAACGGGAGTTTATTATCTTCCGTCCAATCTCCCCAAATGGGCAATATGTTCGAATTACTTCTTTCCCAAAGATAACTACAGTTACCATTATAATAGCCACTTGACCAAAAATATATAGTTTGTGAATCCGCACCTCCTAAGGACAGTGATGCAGAACTATGAGAACTATGTATTTGTTTTGGATTTTCTGCCAAACAAGTACTACAATCCGATAAAAAATAATTCTCTCCGGTCCAATAAAAACCACCGCAAGAACTATATCTGACGCACCTTTGTGAAATTTGGTGCGGGTGTGCAGTTTCATACAATCTATCACCGGTATAATCGTGACCCAACGCAGCAATACTCTCAGTGTAGCTACTACCACAAGAGCACCTATATGTACGCACGCCTGCAGAAGTACATGTGGGATTCGTGGTTACACTTGAGGTGTATGAATGAACATGATTATCTATATTGAGAGTCGCAGGAGCAATATAGATTGCAAGTCCAGAATAACCAGCTATCGTAGCTTTATTAATGCTTCTTCCCCAATTAATTCTGCATCTCCCACCATAATTGCACTCTCCTATAGTTACAGAAGAAGATGTAACACCAATAACAAAAAAGGTATGATACGGAGAATCAGATGTTACAATATCGCCTGGTTTTAAAGAGTCAATATAACTATATGGAGCTCCTGCTCGTGACCAATTTCTCGGGTTTGTGCCAAATGCATCATATCCCAATTTTAGAGCAAAGCCATGACATTGAATCGCATTGCTAAACGAATTACAATTACACCCACCATAATAATCACAATTGCTATGCGAAGCACATGGCGTCCACGTATAACTATCTACGTTACCGCCGTTCCAATAAGCATCTTGTGGAAATTTGTCCTTTAGTTGCTGAAGACTCAAGCCTGCCGCTTGAACTTGAACTGTCTGTATTGGTAAAATACTACATACCAAAATAACCACAAGCAATAAAGAAATAATCCTTTTTGTTTTTGATTTCATTATCCACACTCCTTGTATAATATTTTTTGACACTTTGAAACATAATCAATATTATGTTTCAAATAAAACTTAAAAGTTTTACCACAGTTAAAAAGCGCTCTAAAAAACAGTAAAAAAAGCATAACAATATAAACCTTGTTATATTTGTACTCAAAATACTCTATAATAAGGTTTATATTGGCATGCTCACTTATGTAAATTATAATTTACGAAAATTCATTTTTAAATTTTTTATCTGTTGATTTTTATTTTGTTCTATGATAAAATTTAACATCGAGACGATATATTTGTTTTTTTCGAATATATATCCGAAACATAATATTGATTATGTTGTTTTTATCGTTTTATTTTTCTTTTTCATATTATCAATCTCATACTTTCCAACTTTTTCCTGTGTTCATCTCCGGTTGTAACAATATAAATTCGTGTAGTATTTATACTGCTATGACCCAGAACATCCGCAAGTTTTGCAATATCCTTTTCTATTCCATAAAAAGTACGAGCAAAAAGATGTCTTAGATTGTGAGGAAACACTTTGCACGGGTTAACGCCTGCTTCTTTGCAAAGGTTTTTCATTTCTTTCCAAATATTAATACGACTCATTGGTTTGCCGTTTCGAGTTATAAATATTGCACCTGACGTAATTTGTTGTTCTGTTGCGTAACGGAGTAACTTTTTTTGCAATTCACAGATAATTAAAACCGGTCGAGTTTTTCCTTTCAAAGAAACAACAGCTGTCCCCCTTCTAACCGCTTCAAGAGTTATATATCGCAATTCACTTACACGTATTCCTGTTGCGCAGATTGTTTGTATCAATAAATTCAGACGCTTGTTCCCATTTTGTTTAGCTGTATTTACAAGACGCAAATATTCGGCTTTTGTAAGTTCTTTTTCTTCCGAACAATATATTTGATTTTGCAATTTTATTGATTTAACTTTTAAATCATGCCACCCAAGAAAGGTAAATAAGCTATTTAATGATGCAAGCATAGAATTTATACTGCGTACGGCATATTCTTCATCAATCAACTTTGTTTTATATTCAATTACTTTATCTTTTGTAACACTAACATTTCCTAAATATTTTATAAAAGCTGATACATCTCTAATATACTTTTCTATTGTGTTTTTGCTTTTTTCTTCTGTTTTCAGCCATGTGTAAAAACTCTGAATGTGTTCTCTTGTTAATTTTTTCTCCATTTCAATACCTCCGTATAAAATCATTCTTATATTTTACACTACTGTAGTTTAGAGAAAAAACAAGCGTTTATGTTTCCTTTATATGTATAATATTAAAAGATAATTTGCATAAAGCGAGAGTCATATATGACAAAACATTCAAACCCGAATAATATTCCCTCCGGCGGCTCTGTATAGTCTGTTCATAACAGCATCTCCTGCTCCGCCCGACGGCACAGCTTCGGCAAAAACAAAATCAACTTTCATTTCATCGAAGCTCCTTAAACAGTGAAAAAGATTCGAAGCTTGCTGTAAGCTGTCACTTTCTTTACCGAGAGATAAAACGGTTGCGGCATTTTCATAGTATCTCACATTCTCGTCCGTGGTAAGAACTCCGCAATTAAGCCCGCCCATCTTTGCTTTTTCTATTTCATTTAATATATGTTTTACTCTTAAATTTTGCTCTCCGTCATAAATTTTCACGGTTGCTTTCGGCGCATAATGTCTGTACTTAAGTCCCGGCGAACGTGGTTTTTCGTCGGAATCCCCATGTGATTTCATCCAATCCGGCTCGTCTGCCGATTCTACGACAGTTAAAATTTGCTCCAAAGTAACAGCTCCGGGTCTTAATACGCTCATTTGCTCTCCTGCAATATCAAAAACAGTGGATTCCACTCCTACGTCACAATTTCCTCCGTCGATTATAATATCCACTCTGCCCATCATGTCCTCAATTACATGAGAAGCTCTTGTAGGGCTGGGTTTTCCCGACAAATTCGCGCTCGGCGCGGCAATCGGCACTCCGGAAGCTTCAATTAAAGCTTGAGCAATCGGGTGTGACGGAAATCTGATTCCTACTGTATCAAGTCCGCAAGAAACATTTGCAGGCACTGCATCGTCACGGTGTGCAATCATTGTAAGCGGTCCCGGCCAAAATTTATCTGCCAATTTATTTAATACGTTGCGTTGTTCCCCCTCACAATCAGTAACGAGTTCCAACATTTCGTAATTTGAAATATGAACAATAAGCGGATTATCTGCCGGTCTGCCTTTTGCTTTATAAACATTATTTACTGCCTCTGCATTAAACGCACTTGCCCCAAGGCCGTAAACGGTTTCCGTCGGAAAACAAACGAGTCCGCCTCTTTTTATTACTTCTGCGCAATATGAAATTTTTTCTTTGTCGATATTATTTCTGTCGATTTTTACTATTTCTGTGTTCATTTTGACGTCATCCGTTTCCTTTTGCAAGTTTTTCCGCACGTTCACTTGTGATAAGGGCTTCGATTATTTCTGTAAGGTCTCCGTCGAGAATAGCTTCCAACTGATACAATGTAAGATTTATTCTGTGGTCTGTCACGCGGTTTTGCGGATAATTGTACGTTCTGATTTTTTCGCTGCGGTCGCCTGAGCCGACTTGATTTTTTCTCGTTTCTGCTACGGAATTATCGCGCTCCGTTTTTTGTTTCTCGTAAAGCTTTGAACGAAGCACTTTAAATGCACGTTCTTTGTTTTTAAGCTGCGAACGTTCATCTTGGCAAGTAACCACTATTCCTGTGGGTTTATGAATCAAACGTATAGCAGATTCCGTTTTATTTACGTGCTGACCGCCCGCACCGCCTGCTCTGCAAGTTTCTATTTCAACATCACTTAAGTTTAATTCTACATCAATGTCCTCCACTTCAGGAAGAACTGCAACAGTAGCCGCAGAAGTGTGAATTCTGCCGCCTGATTCCGTAGCAGGTACGCGCTGAACTCTGTGGGTACCGCTTTCGAATTTCATTTTACTGTAAGCGCCCGCGCCCACAATCGTGAAAGTACACTCTTTAACACCGCCTATCTCGGTTTCGTTAAAGTCTACGATGTCTATACGCCAGCCCATGCGCTCTGCAAATTTTGAATACATTCGGAAAAGCACCGCTCCGAAAAGTGCTGCTTCTTCTCCTCCCGTACCGCTTCGTATTTCAACAATTACGTTTTTGTTGTCGTTAGGGTCTTTGGGGATAAGCATTATTTTAAGTTTTTCTTCAAACTCTGCAATTTCTTCGTTTTTACTGCGAAACTCTTCTTTTACAAGCTCGCGAAATTCGTCTTCTAATTGTTCAGAAAGCATAGCTTTTGCTTCGTCACGTTCTTTTACAGCTTCTTTGTATGCTCTGTAAACCGTCACAAGCTCTTCTAATTCTGAATGCTCTGTGGCGGTTCTTCTGTAGACGTCGGAATTACTCAAAACCTCCGGGTCTGTTAATTTTTGAGTCAGCTCTTCGTATCGAAATTCTGCTGCCTGTAATTTATCTATCATAATTCTTTTCTGTTCTCCAATGCTCTTGCTATTGTTACTTCATCCACGTATTCGAGGTCGCCTCCAACCGGCACACCGTGAGCTATTCGTGTGATTTTAACACCGAATGGTTTTAAAAGCTTAGCAAGGTACATTGCAGTCGCCTCGCCTTCAACATTAGGATTTGTTGCGATAATTATTTCGCTTACACTGTCATCAATTCTTGCCAAAAGCTCTTTGATTTTCAACTCATCCGGACCAATGCCGTTTATGGGCGACATAACACCGTGCAAAACGTGATATCTGCCGAGAAACACTTTTGACCTTTCCATTGCCATAACATCTCTCGGATCTTCCACAACGCATATTTTACCGTTATCTCTTGCTACATTACTGCAAATGTCACAAACGTCTTTATCAGCCATATTCTGACAAATCCGGCAATATTTAAGTTCTTTTCTTGCAGTTTTTATTGCATCTGCGAACTCGTCTGCTTCTTCTTGTGTTCTGCCCAAAATATAAAAAGCCATTCTTTGGGCAGACTTATGCCCAATTCCCGGTAATTTTTCAAATTGCTCTATGAGTTTTGTAACTGATGCTCCGTATACTCCCATTTTACATTCCCATTGTATATTTGCCCATTACAGCTTGTGTTTCTGTGTCAATAGTCTCAACACACTCATTTATAGCCGCCATAATAAGATCTTGAAGCATTTCAACATCTTCAGGATCAACTACTTCGGGTTTAATTTCAAGAGAAGTGATTTTCTTTTCTCCTGTCATAGCAACTTTTACCGCACCGCCGCCTGATGTACTTTCAAAAACTTTCTCTGAAATTGCAGCCTGCTCTTTTTCCATTTCTCTTTGCATTTGCTGTGCTTGCTGCATAAGACGTTGCATATTATTACCCGCACCGTTTTTTGCTCCGAAACCGCCTCTGAATCCTTTTGCCATATCTATCAATTCCTTTCGTTATTTATAATTTTATTTTTTCTCCTGCGCTCTGATTTCCGCGCGGCGAATCTTGCCGCTGGTAGTCTTTGGCAGCTCTTTTACAAACTCTACTATCCTCGGATACTTATAAGGAGCCGTAACCTTTTTAACGTGGTTCTGAAGCTCTTTTTTGAGTTCCTCAGAGGCTTCGTACCCTTTTGCCAATACAATCGTTGCTTTTACCACTTGTCCTCTTACCGGGTCGGGAGCAGCCGTAATGGCACACTCCAAAACAGAAGGATGCGTCATGAGCGCACTTTCAACCTCGAAAGGTCCTATTCTGTAGCCGGAACATTTAATAACGTCATCCACACGACCAATAAACCATATATGTCCGTCTTCGTCGTACCAAGCGTTGTCTCCCGTATGGAAATCTCCGCCTGCATACAATTTTTCGTTTGCTTTATCGTCATTGTAATATCCTATTGTAAGTCCTACCGGGCGATTAGCCTTTGCATTTTTAATTACTATCTCGCCTTCTTCGCCTATTTCACAATCTTTGCCGTTCTCATTTACGATATGTATATCGTAAAGAGCAGATGCTTTTCCTGTAGAGCCGGGCTTAATATTTAGCCATTCAAAGTTAGCCATTAAAACGGGTGTTTCTGTCTGTCCGAAACCTTCGTAAAGCTTGTGTCCCGTCAATTTTTCCCATTGCTCGAAAACAGCAGGGTTCAATGGTTCTCCCGCCATACAGCAGTGATGAATCGAAGACAAGTCATATTTTGTAACATCTTCTTTTATCATAAATCTGTACATCGTAGCAGGCGCACAGAAAGTTGTTATTTTATATTTCTCAATAACACTCAAAAGCTTGTGGGGTTCAAATTTATCCATATCGTAACCGAGATTTGCAGAGCCCGCAATCCACTGACCGTAAATTTTGCCCCAAGAGAATTTTGCCCAGCCGGAATCGGCAACAGTCAAATGAAGTCCGTTTTCCTCTACTTGCTGCCAATATTTCGCAGTAAGAATATGTCCCAAAGGATATGACTGAACGTGTTGTACCATTTTGGGCATGCCTGTTGTTCCGCTTGTAAAGTAAATTATCATTAAATCATTGGCAGATACGAAATCCTCTCCCTGAGGACGGGGAAATACGTCGCTTTGACCTTCGTAAGCTTCCGTATAATTTATCCAACCGTCTCTTGACTCACCACTTTTCATAACGAGTGCTTTATACATAAGTGTGGGGCACTGATCCAATGAATTTTCAACGTGCGATATTATATTGTCGTCTTGTGCACAAATAATCATTTTCGCAGAAGCTGCGTTGATTCTGTAAACAAGGTCTTTTTCTGTAAGTTGGAATGTAGCCGGAATAATTACGACACCCATTTTATGAAGTGCTGTTACGGTAATCCAATATTCCCAACGACGTTTCATTATAAGAAGTACCTTATCGCCTTTTTTCAAGCCTATGGACTTGAAATAATTACACATTTTGTTACTTATGTGTTTTACGTCCGTAAATGTAAAAATCTTCTCGTCGCCGTAGTCGTTACACCAAACGAGAGCACGTTTTTCCGGCTCTGCCTCTGCCCAAGCATCTACTACGTCATAACCGAAGTTAAAATCCTCGGGAACATTTATTTTAAAATTCTTTTTAAAGTCCTCGTATGAGTCAAATTTTATACGAGGCAAAAATTTATTTAATATATAATCCATTCAATAACCTCCAAATAATTACAGCAAAATAACCGTTAAGAATTTTGCATCTTTGCCGCCCATAGCATTTTGTGAGTGCGGTGTTGTAGGGTCAAAATACAAACAATCACCTTCGTTTAATATAAATTCACTGTTTCCGAAATGTACTTTAACGGTTCCTTCCAACACGTAGTTGAATTCTTGCCCTGTGTGTGAAACCATCTTCGGCGGCTCTTGTTCTGTTTTGGCATCAACCGTAACTATCATAGGCTCGATTTTTCTGCCTATAAACTTGTATGCTATGCTTTCAAAGTCATAACCCTCATATCTGTCAACAGCAATACCTTCGCCTTTTCTCACTAATGAACAGTTTGCAAGACGAGGAGATACTCCTGTAAGAAGTTCCGTCATGTCGACTCGCAAGAAAGACGAAATTTCGTACAGCACGCTCACCGGGAAATCAGCTTGTGCATTTTCGTATGCCGTATATTTTTCTGCAGACATGCCTAATTGCTCTGCCATCTCTTCAATTGTGACGTCAGATATTTCACGGAGCTCTTTTACACGTGATGCAATTTCCTGGATTTTTGTTGAATTTGCCATAATAAATTCCTTCTTTCTATAGTAATTTTATTATTTTACTTTAATTATATCCGAAAAATCAAATGTAGCAAAATAATCCTTCGGAGTTTCTGCTCTTCTTATCATCTGCACGCTGCCGTCAGATTTCAAAAGAAGCTCTGCACTTCTGAGTTTACCATTATAATTGTATCCCATTGCAAAACCGTGTGCGCCGGAATCAAGTATTGCCAGTAAATCTCCTATTTCTATTTCGGGAAGCATACGGTCAATTGCAAATTTATCGTTATTTTCGCAAAGTCCGCCTGTTATGTCATACTTTTCGGTATGCGGAGCATTTTCTTTTCCCAAAACAACTATATGATGGTACGCTCCGTACATTGCAGGTCTCATAAGGTTTGCCGCACACGCATCTGTTCCGATGTAATGTTTGAATGTATTTTTCTCATGCAAAACACGTGTTACCAACATTCCGTAAGGTCCTGTTATATATCTTCCCAATTCTGTTTTTATATCAAGATTCTTTATGGGGGAAGGCACTATTATTTCGTTATACGCCTTTTCTACACCTGCGCCTATGTAGAATATATCGGCAGCTTCGTCTTCGGGCTTGTACGGAATGCCTATTCCTCCCGAAAGGTTTACGAAGCTTATTTCTGCACCTGTTTCTTTATTAAGTCTTACTGCCTCACGGAAAAGCTGAGCCGCCAATGTGGGATAATAATCTTTTTCTGTCATATTGCTGGCAAGGAATGCGTGTATTCCGAATCTTTTTGCACCCAAACTCATAAGTTTGCGTATTCCTTCTACCATTTGATCCGGTGTCATACCGTATTTTGCATCTCCGGGGTTACCCATTATGCTGTTGCCTATTGAGAAAAATCCTCCCGGATTATATCTTAAACAAATTTCTTCGGGAATTCCGCCGTGTTTTGCCAAAAAATCTATATGTGTAAAATCATCTAAATTTACAATTGCTTCCAATTCTCTTGCGTATTCGAAATCCTGTGCCGGAGTGGCATTTGATGAAAACATTATTCCGTTGCCTTTAAAACCGAGACTTTCGGCGAGCATCAATTCCGTATATGATGAGCAGTCAACACCGCAACCTTCTTCTTGCATTATTTTTATAAGAAAAGGATTGGGGCAAGCTTTTACTGCGAAATATTCGCGGTAACCTTTGTTCCATGAAAATGCTTTTTTTAAATTTCTGATGACATTTCTGATGCCGTCTTCACTGTATATATGAAACGGAGTGGGGAACTCCTTGCAAATCGCTTCTGCTTGTTCTTTTGTAATGAATGCGTTTTTACTCATTTTCTTGCGCACCTTTCTCTGTATTATCATCTTCTTCAATTTCATCTTCTACGATGTAACTGTCTATGGCTTCCCATAATTTATCTATACCTGTCCTTTTTTCGGCAGATACGCATATAATATCCTTTTCAGGGGGTATTTGTAAAGTCTTTCTTATAATTTGAGCATTATTTTTGGCTTGCTGCTTACTTAATTTATCTGCTTTTGTAGCAACTATCAAGTAGTCTATTCCGGAATTCAATATCCACTGATACATATTTTCATCGTCTTTTGATGGTTTATGGCGTATGTCTACCAGCATAAGCACAAGATAAAGCTGCGGTCTAACATTTAAATAATCTGTAATAACTTTACCCCACAAATTTTTTTCACTCTTTGATACTGCGGCAAAACCATACCCCGGCAAATCCACAAAATGAAGCTCGTCATCTAAATTATAATAATTTATTTGGCGTGTCATACCTTGTTTCGAGCCGCTGTACGCCAACCTCTTTCTTCCTAAAAGTGCATTTATTAAAGATGACTTCCCCACATTCGATCTGCCTGCAAAAGCTACTTCAAGCAGATTGCTGTCGGGATACTGTTTTGGCGAAACTGCCGATATTACAAATTTTGCGTTTTTTACTTTCATAAAATAATACCTTTAATTAAATAATTTTTTCAAAAAAGTTTTCCTGTGTATTTCATTGGGCCCATACTGTGCGATTGCTGCGTAGTGAGCCTTTGTTCCGTAACCTTTATGCTTTGCAAAACCATATTCAGGATATTTCTCATCATATTCTCTCATAAGTCTGTCCCTTGCAACCTTTGCAAGTATTGATGCCGAACCGATTGATATGCTTTGTGCATCTCCGTGCGTTATGGACATTTGCGGAATTTCAATCTCAGGAATATGTACATGGTCTACCAAAATCATTCCCGGTGCTTTACCTTCTGCCATTTCTATCGCTTGCTTAAGAGCGTTTCTCATAGCTTCGTATGTTGCTTGTAGAATGTTTATTTCGTCGATGCGTTTACTATCAACAAAGCTTATACCGTACGCAAATGAAGTTTCTTTTATTTCGTCGAATAAACTTTCCCGTCGTTTTTCGCTTAACTTCTTTGAATCATCCACACCTCTTACAAAGGGGCCGTCTGCTCCTACTATTACGCAAGCCGCCGATACGGGGCCTGCCAAAGGACCTCTGCCCGCTTCGTCAATTCCTGCTATGAGTGTATACCCTTCTTCTTTTAACTGTCTTTCAAATTTACATAATTCTAAAAATCTCTCTTCAGTCATTTTGCACCTCCGGAGCTTCCAACATTTCGCGTCCGTCAAGTGTTATTTTGCCGAGTTTACCGCTTCTGAAATCGTCTAATGCAATTCCGGCTGCTCTGTACATATCGACTTCTCCGCCCTTTACAAGACAACCTCTGCGGCGACCGCAAATTTCTAAATAATCTGTCGGCAATTTTATATTTTCTTTTTTGATTCCGTATTTTTCTGCTACTGCCTCCGGATAATTCTCCGTTAAGTGTTCAAGCAAGAAAATAGCAATATCCTGAACATCAAGTACATCATTTTTTATTGCGCCTGTTGCCGCCAAACGATATGCACATCTTTTGTCTTCAAATTTAGGCCACAAAAGTCCCGGCGTATCCAAAAGCATTACTTCCGGGTTAATTCTGAGCCATTGCTTATTTCTCGTCACCCCCGGCTTGTCCCCTGTCACAGCAACATTTTTACCTACGATTTTATTTATAAGTGAAGATTTTCCCACATTCGGAATGCCTACTGTCATCACTTTAATTACGGGAGGTTTTCTGCCGATAGCTTCGTATTTTTTGAACTTCTCAGCTTTTACCTCTTTTACTGCTGTTATAACATCTTTTACTCCGTTACCGCTTTTACAATCTGTGTAATAAACTTTAATGCCTTTCGAAGCGTAATAATTCTTCCAAAAACCATTCATTTTAGAATCCGAAAGATCTTTTTTATTTCCTATAATAACGCGCGGCTTTTGCCCGAGTATTCTGTCTATTTCCGGGTTTCTGCTCGAAAAAGGTATTCTCGCATCAACTATTTCCACCACAACATCAACAAGAGCCAAGTTTTCGCTTAAAATTCGTCTTGCCCTTGCCATGTGTCCGGGAAACCACTGTATTTGCTTTTCGTTTATATTATCCGGGTTCATTTTTATTCTCCTCAAATTTATCTATCGGCTTGTAATTTTGAATATTATTCTGTGCCCAGTTAAGTTCCTGTAAATTTTTCATTGTAAGAATAACATCAAAATGTGTAATCATATTCTGTGAAACATCAAGTGTCTTTATTGTTTCATTATTTCTAAGCGGAGCTATAGAAACAAGGCTGTTGCGATTAAGTATTACGGTCTCGACTTTCGGAAGTTTGCTGATTGGTGTTATATCACTGACAAAATTCTCTGAAAGGTCTATATATTTCAGCTCCGTTAATTTTTCTATTCCTGTCACATCTGCAATTATGTTGTAATTTGCAATAAGCGTTTCAAGAGAAGATATTTCGTAAAGAGGTGATAAATCAACAATACCTCTTTCTGTATTATCATCATTATATCCGTAATTGTATGACAAATCTACGTATTTAATATTCTTACACGCAGAAAGCGGCGTAATATCGTCTATTCTGTTTCCGGTCAGAACAACTCTTTTAAGCAGTGGCAAAGAGCGCAATGTATCTATATTGGAAAGCATATTATCAGACAAATCAACCTCTTCCAACAAACTGAGCGTCTTAAGGGGTGTTATGTCTAAACCTTTTACATCCGATGAACCTGCCGATAATACATTGTAATTTTTTCCCAAATTAAGTTTTTTTAGCGAAGTAAGGCTTGAAACAGGCGTTAAATCCGAAATTCTGTTGCCATATAAGTCAAGTTCTTCCAAAGATGTAAAATACTGCAATCCGTCAACGGAGTAAATTCCTTCAACTCTGGCACTGAATACTGTTATATTTTCAACATCAGCTCTCATTATAGGACCGATATTTTTGCCGATTTTATCTCTTACTATATTTTCAAGACGCACGTCACCAAAATGTATTTCCTCTTCCGAATTCGGTGTCGGTGTAGGCATAATTGCTCCCGTAGCCGAAATAGTAGGTGTCGGTGTGGGTACAGAAAAAGTAGGCATCGTAATTTCGTTGTCATTTTGACATCCCGAAGCCAAAACAGCTATAATTGCCGCAACAGCCAAGCAAAAAATTATTCCTTTTCTGTAATATTTTGTCATATTATGTCCACCGCTTTTACAGACTCGTAATCTCCTATATAAGTAATATTTCCGCCGTGCCACAAATACATTTTTTGATTTTCGTTATATATGGCATATTCAATATCTTTATCAAAGTATATATTAGAGCTTATATTATTTGCTATTCTTGTAAGCCTATCTTCAAAAACATAATCCAATGTTACAAGTCCGTTTGTATTTTGTTTGCAAAGAAGGTACGTTTCATGGCTTCTGCCGTAAAGTCTTATATCAGTTCCGGTCTCTGCACGCACAATTTTATCTTTTAAAACTAAATATTCAAATTTTTGTTCTTTGTCGGTATACGCAACAAACGGCTTATTGTAATAGTCATAAATATTGCCCGTATTTTCCGCAATTTTAACTTTTTTAAAATTGACATCATATATATCGTATCTCCACAGCGTTGACTCTTCATCTCTGAAATACAAAAACTTCGATTTATTATCAAACATAAAATTACTGCCTACATCGCATGTTATTTGCTTTTTTGGTTTTGCCCCTTTCGAAGTCATATATACATCCATTTTATCCTTATTTAAAACTGTATAGAGCAAAAAGTTATCGTCTTTTGAATAATAGATCACTTTATATATGTCTTTTGCAACTTCTTTAAATTCTTTTCCGTCAAAATAATGAAGATTGCCTGCATTGTACATCCCCGGGTTATTCTGCTCAGCTTCAACTTGACCTATATTGCTCAAAAAATACTTAAAAGCTATACCGTCATTCTTTTTCAGTTCATTTGTACCGGGATAAATCAACGCCGTTTCATCTTGTGAAACAACAGGCTGACCATTCTGCAATTTTTTTACAACTTTACCATTTGTTTTGCAAATCACAAGTGTTGAATCCTCATAAAAACATATGTTTTCATTATCCGAAGATATATAAAACTTCTTTGATGTATTCAATTTTTGTGTAAGTTCCTTGATTTTTCCCAAATAATCACAATACTTCAGTTTTGTGCCGTCTGCAAAAATCACACCTTCATCACAAACAGCGTAATAAGGTTCCTCCGCATTTTCTTGTGCGCTGAGAAGCACATTTTCTTTTCCTTTAAATAAGTACATAAGAACCCTATTAGAATTATCAGTATATACAACGCCTCTTCTGTTACCTAAAAGGCTGAATTTTACAACACTTTCACACAAAGCCACTCTGTCGTTTGTCTTTAATGAGTATTCGTAAAGATTATTTTCACTCACATAGTATATTCTGTCGTGAGAAGAATCGTGCAAAGAATATGAAACATTGTTATCAACCGGGACTACACTGTTATCTTCTTTTAAAACATACAGTTGCGATTGACTGTCAGTAAAAACAAACGGATACATAAAAGATCTGCCGAGGCCGTTTTGTTCGGAATATCCAATCTCCGGAACATTACCGGGCAGCAATTGAATCACAGCAATAACTATACCTATAACAATCAATGTTACAAGCATAATTAAAAAACCTGCTTTTCTGCCTTTTTTTATATATGTTTTACCGATTCTCTGTGCCATATTCCCCTCCGAAATATTTTTATCGCTTGTGACCTACCGGTGGTTTAAAGTCCATATTGATATTTTCCATATCATACGGTGTTGCTTGATATACATAGTAATTAAGCCAATTTGCATACAGCAAATAAGCGTGACTTTTCCATTTAAAATACGGTTTTGCCGCAGGATCGTCATTCGGGAAATAATTTTCAGGAATCTGTGTGTCTAAACCCTTGGCTCTGTCTCTTTCGTACTCAAGTTTCAATGTATCTCTGTCGTACTCAAGATGACCTAACATAAAAATTTGACGTCTGTCATGTGAAGCACAAATGCAAAGACCGGCTTCTTCCGATGTAGCAAGAATATCTAAATCAGGATTTTTTTCAACATCTTCCATTCTTACCCCCGTATAGCGAGAATGAGGTACATAGAAACAATCATCAAATCCTCTCAAAAGTCTGGCGACTCTGTTGTGAGATTTGTGCTCAAAAATACCGAAAAGCTTTTTGTCCAACTGATACTTGTCTATGCCGTAATGGTAATATAAACCGGCTTGAGCACCCCAACAAATATGAAATGTTGTTGTGACATTTTTTCTGGACCATTCCATAAGACTGCACAGTTCTTTCCAATAACCTACCTCTTCAAACGGCATCTGTTCAACCGGCGCACCCGTAATTATCAAGCCGTCAAATTTACGTTCTTTAACATCCTCCGGTGTGAGATAAAATGCGTTCATATGACTTAATGATGTATTTTTAGATACGTGAGTTGCCGGATGAAGTAACGTAAGCTCAACCTGCAACGGAGAATTACTGAGTAATCTTAAAATTTGAGTTTCAGTAACAATCTTTGTAGGCATCAAATTCATTATGGCTATTTTAAGAGGTCTGATATCTTGATGAAAAGCCATATTTTCATTCATTACAAATACATTCTCTTTGTGGAGCGTTTCCGCTGCCGGCAAATCATTAGGTATTTTAATAGGCATAACATTTCCCTTTCTGAATCTTATGTTATCCCTTCTATTTTACACTTCTGCGGGATAATTGTCCATATCCGACATAAATATATTATGTGCAAAATTTTACTAAAATTATCTTTAGAAAGGATCATAAATATGTTCATTTCTTGTATCATCGGGCTTTTTTCTTTTTTACTTATGCTTTTATTTGTTGTTTTTAATCAAAACTGCATGACAGAAACGAGAGATGCACTTTATATGTTTTTAAATTCCGTTTTTCCTGCAATGTTCCCTTTTTATGTACTTACTGCCATTTTGACAACAAATCCGCTTCTTTCAAAAATCAGCAAATTTTTTACGCCTGTTTCTCGCCTTTACAAATTGCCGCCGGAATCTTTAACCGCAATAATTTTAGGACTGCTCTGCGGCTTTCCCGTAGGCGCAAAGGTTACCTGTGATTTATACCAAAACAAGCTGATTTCAAAAAAAGAAGCAGCACTTTTAGCTTCTTTTACAAACAACGCAGGTCCTGCATATGTTATAACGATTATAGGCAGATTACATCTTAAAAGCACAAAACTCGGTTTATTGATTTGGATATGCCTTGTTTTATCATCTTTAATTTCGGGATTGCTTTTGTGTAAATTTTTACTCAAAGAAAAACAACACCAAAATGTTACAACTCCGAAAACAAACAACATTAATCTGACAACTGCCATTACATCAGGATTAAATACAGCAATGTATGTAGGCGCAGTAATTGTATTCTTTGCTTCTGTTACATCACTTTTTAAAAAAATACCCATTTTGTCCGACTCTGCATATACTGCTCTTTACAGTATTACCGAACTTACCGGCGGCTTAAATGTCCTTGTTAAATCACTGTTTTCGCAAACTTCAAACTTTGCGTTTCCGCTAAAAACAGCAATAATATCTGCCGTTACGGGATGGTCCGGTTTTTGTGTTCACCTGCAAGTATGCGGTATATTAAAAAGCTATGAAATTAAAACAAAATATTACTTGATCGCAAAAATTCTCCAATCATTTATTGCTTTTATACTTACACTTGCAATATTTAGCTTTTTATAATTCCGTACAAAAAAAGGTGTAATCCGAAGATTACACCTTTAATTCAAAATTTTATGTTAGTTCTGCTAAATGCTTATTAGGCTGTAAGAAGACCCCAAAGCTCGTTACATTTTTTCTCGAGTGTTGCAAAACCATCAAGGTAACTTGTTGTACCTGCAAGGTCTTGACCTAAAATCTTCTTAATGTCTGTGTCAATTGCTGAAGCAACTTCTACAGGCATACGACAGTTAACCTGACCGGGAGTTGAAGCAGTGTCTGCTTTATAAACGAAAGCATCCCAGTTCTTTGTACTCCAATTTTCATCATCAGGATATTTCCAAGCATCGTAACCTTCTGCATCAATAGATTTAAGAAGCGGTACAGAACCACCCTGTCCTGCGTTAAATGCTTTCTGTCCTTCGGGTGTGAAGAAGAACAAAGCCAACGCAGCAGCTCCTGTTACGTTCTGTGTTCTGCTGAATACTCCAACACCTGAAGCACCGCATCCGAATGAAGGATTCTCGAACAAAGGCATATTTATTACATCCCACTCAACATCCAAAGCATCAAAGTTTTTACCATAAGTTTGAACCTGAGGATATACGCAAGTTGTGAAGATAGCATCTCTGTTTTGGAGACCTTCTTGTGTATCGTTGATTCCGGGGAATTTAGCATAGTCTTTCTTTGCCAAATCGAGAGCTTCTTTTACTGCTCTGAGGATTTTACCTTCTTCGTCAATAAAAGTGATTTTCTTTTCACTTGTGCTGCACCAAGAATTTCTGTGTGTATAAGCCTCAAAGAAAGCTGTGTATACAGGTGAATATCCAAGGTTCAACTCAACCGGATAATAATCTTCACTATAGAGCTGCTCACAAAGAACTTGGAATTCTTCCCAAGTCCACTCAGGTTTTACAGATTCACTTACACCTGCTTCTGTTACAGCTGTTTTATTGTAAATCAATGCCATGTGGTTGTAGTCTCTGGGAACAAAATACAAACGTCCGTTAACAAGACCCAATGCATAAATACCGCTGTATACATCGCTCAAATCAATACCGAATTTCTCAACGAAACCGTCAAGGGGAAGCAAAGCTTTATCGGAAACTGCATATTTATATGTCTGGTCCTCAGAAAAATAAAATACATCGCCAATATCTGCTGCCGCAATTCTCGTATCTGATGTTGCAGTATAGTCTGTTTCAACCTTTACATCCGGGTACTTACTCTCAAAAGCAGATACAAATCTATCTGCAGCGGCTCTGTAGTCTGCACTTGAAGCAGCGGGTCCGTATGTGAAAGTAACTTCGCCCTCTGCTACACCCTGTTTCTCAGCAATTTCAAGTTCTTCTTGTGAGACCATGGGCGGCTTGCTACAAGCAACGATGGAGAATACCATAATAAATGCAAGCAACATAACTACTGCACTTTTGATATACTTTTTCATCAAAATAACCTCCTAAAATAAAGTCTATTTTCTTTACATTTAAACAATTTAATATTATCACACGCAAGCAATTTGTCAATACGCGCCTGCGAATATAACATTATCTTAACAATTTTTTAAAATCGCGTTAATCATTTGCATTTGCGGCATCTTGAATTTCCTGAAGTAATTCATCAATACGCGCTATCGACTGTTCCTCAACATACGACTCAAAAACTTTTGCAACTGCATCTTTTACTTCTTTAGAAGCATTCCATGACATGAAAGAAGTAAGAATCGCAGGGTAGTCATTTTCTGCATACAAAGAGAAAACTGATGTGTTCTTTCCTGAAGCAGGATATTCTCTCCAAAACTTCATATCATTTGCATTCTTTATTGCCGGTACTTTGTATCCTGTTTCACCTGCATAAGCAACCGCTGCATCTTTTACCATTGCATAAAGAGCAAGGCTCTTTGCCAATTTAATTGTATTTGCAATTTCTGCCTGTTCTTCTTTGATTTCGTCCTCAGTTTTATCAATCGCAGAAGAATCAATTGATTTTACTACTTCACGATTTATAACCGCAAAGCCCAAAGTCTTTACTCCTATATTTTTACAAACTGTACCATCTTCAGCCGCAAATCCCGGAAAATGAGCAAACTCCCAATCAAAAGCAGTGCTTTCGGCGTCATCTGCTTTTACAGTCTCCAAAGTTTTCTGCCATTTTACAATATCAGAGTGGTCAGCCACTATAATACCGTATTTAGACAAATCCTCGCCTTTAACTTCCTTCGTTGTTTTATCACTTACGTAACCTGTTCTGAGGAAGTTTTCTGCAAAATACACAAGACCTTCGATAACATTAGGGTCTGTCAAATTAAGTTCAACAGTCTTATCTGCAAAGTTTACATCATTGTAAATACTGCCGCCAAAGCTTTGAGCAAAAGAACCCCAAATAGAATAATCGTTATAATTCATAAGCATTGGTGTTTCTACACCGCTGTTTTTGAGTGCTTCTGCATATCCGCGCAAATCTTCCCATGTCCAATCATCTGCAGGAACCGGGTTTTCAATTCCCGCTGCTTTGAGCAAATCAAGGTTAAGAATAACTACTTGATTCAAATACTCAACAGGGCACATATACAAACGACCGTCATACACAGAAGCATCATAAGCTGCTTGCATGTATACTTTTGAAGGATAAAGTTTGTTATATTGAGGATCTGTGAAGTCTGTTACACCGTTTGCTTCATTGCTGATGTCAACAATCCAACCCTTTTCAACATACTCGGGAAGTTTGTCGGAGCTTATAAGAATTACATCTCCGATATTTCCGCTTTCAATTCTTGCATCAAGAGTTTCAAAGTACTCATCATATCCGAGTGTTGCATCCAACTGAACATCTACACTGGGATATTGCTGTGCAAATGCCTGTGTGAACATAAACAAATCATTATCATTATCATTGTTTTCGTCTTCACCGTAGGGGTCATTTGCTGTATATTCTGCATTGTATGCAGAAATTGTAATTGTTCCGGCAAGATCCTCCGGAACAGGTTTTGTCTGTCCCGAATTGCTGTCATCGTTGTTTCCGCTTCCGCTTCCGGAGCAACCGATTAAAGATACGGTCATCACAACAACTAATACTAATATTAAAGCATTACGTAATTTCTTAAACATATAATCCTCCGTCACTCTATAACGCCGAGTCGCTCAATACCGGATGCCAATTTATTTTGGCCTGCTATGTATACGATCAAAACAGGGATCATAACAAGCAAACATCCTGCAAAAAGCATGGGCTCTGTCATAGCTTTATCAAAATCACTTGCTTCGCCGCTGTAACCCATAATTTCAGCATAATATGTCTGAATCTTATCGAGTTTCGGCTGAAGTGTCATCATGTTTTGTTTGAACATATATGTCGGTGCTTCGTAGTTATCATTCCAGTGCCATACAAATGAGAAAATAAATACAATTGCAATAGCAGATTTTACCAAAGGTAACATAATCTGGATAAATACTCTCAAAGGACCTGCACCGTCGATACGTGCCGCATCATCCATAGCATCGGGGATTCTCTGGAAGAAGTACATATAAATCAAAGCGAACAATGCACCTCTCAAACCAAGACCGAATATACACGGAACAAGAATCGGAGCGTATGTATTTGTCAAACCAAATGTAGCCCACATACCGTATGATGACAAGATTGTTGTTTGGGGAGGAATCAACAAAACAAGAATCAAGAAGATAAACAAAAGATTTCTTCCTTTGAATTTAAATCTACCCAAAGCATATCCGATGATTGCACAAGAAACTGCTTGTAAGAGCGCACTTCCCAAAGACAAAATCAAAGAGTTCAAGAATGAACGAGGATATGAAAGACCAATCCAAGCATCAACGAAGTTTTGATATTCGAACGCAGTCGGAATCCAACTTACCGTAGGATCCATATAATCCTGATATGACATCATAGATGTTGTCAAAATGTATATGAACGGCAGCAAGAATAAGTAAGCAAGCTCAATCAAAACATAATACAGGAAAATACGTCCGATTACAAAAGTAATTTTCTTTTTTGCTTTATAGCCCAAATTTCTGTATTTCTCAACAAGTCCTGTGAAAAAATCAGAAACTTTATTATATAACTTCGTCACTTGAGCCACCTCCTTGTAAATAAGATGAATATAAGAATCGTAACGAGAGCAAGGAGCATATACATCCAGCTCAAAGCAGATGCCATACCGTACTCAGTACCCTTTTCCGTCATCTGATTCATCATACTCATTACAGGGTTGTTATACTTTGTAAATGAGTCAACAAGAGCATATATACAATTCAAAATTACGAAAGGTGAAATATAAGGAAGTGTTACATGCCAGAATGACTCCCAAGCTGTGGCACCGTCAATTTCAACTACCTCGTAAAGAATATCCGGAACACTCTGCAAAGCTGCAAGGAAAATCAATATTTCAACACTGCTGCTCCACATGATATCACCGATATACTGTGTAAGCTTTCCGCCGAAAGTAGAGAAAATACCTGATGTGGAATTTACAAGCGAACCGAATACGCTTATGCTTCCTACACCTTCTCCGAAGAGGTAACTCATAATTACGCCGGCGAGAATAACAGGGATAAAGAATATTACTCTGAAGTATACTCTTCCCGCGAATTTCTGTTTAAGAAGTACCGCTACAAAAAGTGCAAAGAACACTATAATCGGCACTTGCCAAAGTGAATCAAGGAAGGAGTTCAGCATTACTTCTCCGACTTCCGGATTCTGAACAATATCCACGTAGTTTTGAATGCCGGTCCATTTACTCTGGCCTTCAAAACCGTAAAGGTCAGTAAGCTGAGTAATATAAAAACTGATTCTGATTGAAAGTATGAGCGGAACCAAAATGAAAATTATGAATCCGATAACCCAAGGAATAGAGAACGCCCAACCCTCAAGGGACTTTCTTCTTTCAAAGGAAATAACACTGCCTAAAGTACGCTTATGTGCTAATTGCTTTTTTGCTTTTACTTGTTTAGCCATGTATTACTTTCCTCCCTTCTTTGAAATTGTATAATTTTTAGCAGCAACTTTTATTTTATTACCTGCCTCGTCAACAGAGTCAAAATCGCTTGTTTCATAGTTTACATAAACACGAGTTCCGTCAGAATATTCCGTACAGAATACGTCTTTACCTTCTTCTACTCTAAAGTGATCTGCAATTTCAAGTGATGCAAAAGGTTTAACTGCTTTTGCAACCGCATTGTAACGAGCAACTATTTCATCTTTGAGGTTAGCATATTCAGAACGGTACAAACCGTTATAATATGTGTATCTCAAATCACTTGTCTTTTCTTTTGTTATTTCATAAGACATAAGTGAACCGTATTCTATTGAACGGAGTGTAAAGAATACTTCATCATCCTGATTGTTTACAGGAGCTGAATAGTAATCTACCAAACCGTGATATACAATTTGCATAAACGGAATCTCTTCATCAAGAACGATATGTGAAGATTTTTCAATAGGCATATCGAGAATTGTATCAACATACGGAATTGCGTATGAGTTTCCGCTGTATACCGCAACATCGTCGAAGTTCTCGCCGTATTTCTGCAACCATTTCACATAAAGACTTATAGCTTGAACTCTGAAGAGCGGGTTTTCTTCGTTATAGTCAGAATATACCATATCGCCCAACTGTTGCAAATCAACATTATTTGCACCGAATTCTTTAAGTCTTTCTATTACATCTTCAAGAATTTCTTCATCAAAATACTCGGGGCTCAATACATAGAAATCTGTCTTTCTGTATACACCGGAGTTATTCTTAATGTAATAGTTAAGATAGAATGTATTTGCCTGTTTTACAATAGAGTTTCTGAATGTTGCACCGTTAGTGGGATCTCCGTATACAATCAAGAGGTTGTTATCAAGAGCAAGAGTTATATCTTTGCCTTTAGCCCATTTGTAGAGCTCTTCAAGACCGTCACTTCCGCCGAAAGCACTGTCTGTTTTCAGCTTTGAAGTAGAATTCCAATAATATCCGCCCTTTTGCCAACCCAAAAGTGAAAGACGTAAATCTGTCGCACCCATTGAATTAAGCTCGTTGTATATATCCTGAACATCTTGAAAATCTGTCATTGTCTTAACTTGGTTAAGAACACCGCCCATTTCATTCTGAGCACCCATGAACATTTTCATATTAAGAGCAGGAGCATTGCCTGATGAACCCATAGCAACATCAGCACCATAACGCTCTTTCCACTGAGCAAGAAGTTTATTGCGAACCTCTTTAGCTACATCAACATAAGAAAAATCATCTTTATCTGATACAGTAAACTTTATGCGTTGCTCAACATCGCCGATTTGCTTATCTTTAACAACCATATCATACTGAGTACCGCCGTCTGAAATCTGCAATTTGTAGAAATCACGGTAATTGTACTGGAAGTATATTGCATAGAAAGGAAGACTTCTGATGCCCGGGTTAGAAATTTTAAGCTCTGCATTTGAATCGCCTTCATGGATAAATGAAGTCATCATAGAATTTGCAACGCTGTTTATATTTTTACCTTCTTCGCCTAAATTTTCAACAATACCGTAAGCTCCGATTGAAAGAAGCTGATTGTTGTAATCAGGTGAATCTGAAGTATCAAAAGTTAAGTCAGTTCCGTAGAGTTTTTTGGAATACTCATTGTAGTTTGTAATTCTTGCAGAATCAAACTTTGTAAGTGCACCAACTCCGTCGGGAGTTACAAAATAACCTTCTTGACCGCTGCGGTGAGCTCCCATATAAGGAAGAACACTCAAAGAAACGAGCAAAGGTCTTCTGTCTTGTTCTTCGCCTGCAAGACCTTCTCTTTCGATAATTCCGTTTACGGGAATTCTGTAAACGAGTTCATTATCTTCAATTGTAATCTCAACAGAAAATTCCAACTCGAGATCTTTCATTTCATAGCGCAAACGAACACCGTTTTTAATGTGGTAGACAGTCTTTACATGAGGCATCTGATTTACACCGAGAGTAAATCCGCCGTCCATACCTGATTTTGTATATCCTACAAATACAGGAGAAGTAATGAATTGTCCTGTTTCTGAATTTGCGGCGT
Source organism: Oscillospiraceae bacterium (assembly GCA_015069165.1). Taxonomy (GTDB): domain Bacteria; phylum Bacillota; class Clostridia; order UBA1212; family UBA1255; genus Egerieisoma. The sequence continues at coordinate 70,162 of SVJD01000002.1, read as the reverse complement.
ATGCAGCCAAGTCAGAAGTTTCATTTTCTGCCAAAGTTGTTTCATGTATCGGCTCCGGATAAGAACGGAAAATTTCTCCCGTTGCTTTATCCTCTACCATAAAGAGGTTATCTTTATTGGAAAAACTGAGTTTTAATTTGTCATTTTCAGCTACTACAGTCAAACCTTGGTCGTTAAGCATTACACCTTTAATACCTTTTGATGTATCTGTTGCAGCAACCTCTCTTACTGCTTCAACACCGTCTTTACGGAATATAACATCATTTCCGTCGCCGGTTGCAACAGCAATAACGATAAACGCAAGGAGTCCGACAAAAGCAAGAGCCACGCAAGCTTTAATGATTTTAATTCTCTTTTCGCGTTTTGCTACTTGAAACAAAGGATCATTATTTTGTTTTTGTTCAATATTTTTCTTCTTAAACAAGATAAATCAACTCCTTACCAAATTGAATAATAAAGTCAAACATCTGTGCCGCAAGACCGTATACTATAAAGAACAACAATGCCACAGCAGCTACGCCTACAACTGTCAGCAAGAATACTATAAATGCTTTTACAGGATGGAAACCGTGAATACCCTTAATGCAGAAGTAAACAAGAGCAACAGTATAAATTGCAAGCAATGTTCCTAAAATCGAATAAATACCTGATTCGTTTAATGTAAGCAAGTGTGTAAGCAATGCATACGGCAACGAAAGGAGTAACAAGGGACCGTGACAATAAGCACCGCCTATTATAACATCTCTGAATCTGCCTTCACCGTACATGATAGTAGTTACACCGTAGTTTACAACGCAAACAACTATCCAAGGTAAGAATGCAAAGAAGAATGTTGAAACAGGTTCTACTGTATCGAGAGAAGCACCGTCTCTGTAAATAAAACTCTCACCGTAAACAGAAAAAACAGAAACTAAAGCATACAAAATCATAATGATAATCATATCTGCATAGGAACCTTGATTCTCATATCTTATTTCCTCAAATCCATCAATGGGGTGACGCATAATGCCCCATACTCTGCCAAAGAATCCTTTAATAACAGTTAAAGCATTCTTCTTTTCAACAGGAGCACCGTGTTTTTTTCTTCTCGCTTTTTTAACAGCAGAAACTACAATCAACAAAACCAACAATACAACTACCGCAATAATGATCCATGAAAAGTAATCTCGCAAGAAATCTGCTCTGATTTCTTCATATGCATCAGAAGCATAAGTTGCGTTTTCAGCTTCGTAGAAGTAATCGTAAGCTTCATTGTTAAATTCTTCTCTCAAAAGGATATTACCGATATTTACAAGAGCCAAAGAGTAATAATTACTCTTTTCACGAGCTTTTTGCCAAATAGCTTTTGACTCTTCGTATTTACCTTCACTATAAAGTTTGTTTGCTTCATGTACAAGATCAGCAAATTCTGTAGGTTTAAATACTGTTATGTTACCTGTTGTTTTATTAAGTACATATACTCTGCCTTCTGAATCTGTTTCAATACTTACAGGATAAGAAAGCTGTCCGTAACCTGAACCTTTATCACCAAAGGCAAACAAGTTATTACCTCTTTCGTCATACTCATATATTCTGCCGAACTGTCTGTCTACAATAAGCATATTATTGTATTTATCAACAGTAACATCACAGAAAATTTGGTTTACTTCCGTAATACTCGACATAATACTGTTATCACGGAAATCGTATGCTCCGTAAAGAACGTCAGATCCGCCGATGTTGATTTTTCTTACTTGCGGAGGTGTTTCTGTCGTTGTTGTAGCGTACATATATCCGTCATCACTTGAGTATATGTTTGTAAACGTATAAGGAAGTGTTACAACCGTACCTTTTCTGTCTTCACGGCTCCAAAGAAGCTTTGCAATAGATTCCCAAAAAGAAAGATTAACTTTGTTTGTACCGTAGTAGCTTATGAATTCACCGTTAGTGCTAAGCTGCATAATACCGTTACTGTCACCTTTATTGGTAACGTACATAAATCCTCTTGAGTCTTTTGTTACCTTCTCCGGCTGATAAGAAAAGTCGCTCGCGAGAAGTTCACTCTCCGGCTTCGGATATGAATAACGAAGGTTACCGTATTTTGTAAACTCAACAATACGACCGTTACCTGAATCGGCTACCAAAATCGCACCGTCTTTAGGATCAACATATACACCCGTAGGGTCTTTCAATGCTGACAAATCACCGTCTGCATAAGCTCCGTCGCTACTGATTTCAAAAAGGAACTCATATTTTGCACTGTAAACAACAATTCTGTTGTTACCTGTATCTGCAACATAGATTTTTCCATCTTTATCAATAAACATATCTTCCGGATTCTTGAGCTTACCTGTTTCTGTTGACAGGAAGTCAATAACCGTACTTGTTTCATAAGCTGCAGGAATAGGTTTTGCTGTCTTTTCATTTTCCTGAATATAGTAGTTCGCATAAGGCGTCTTCGCACTTACTGTAAAGCCTACAGATAATACTAAGGAAAACAATAGAAGAAGACAGATAAATCTTTTAAATTTCATTGTCTTTAAACCTCCGTTATTTAATTCCTGAGTGTGCCATTGTGTCCTGAACTCTGCTCTGGTTTACAATGAAGATTATAATACTCGGAAGTGTCATAATTAAACCTGAAGCAGCGCCGGCACCCGTTCTGGCGATACCGCCACCGATAGTTGACATAAAGAATCCCAATGTTCTTAATTGTTCTTTATAAATATAAGTTGTTGAAGTTGCTGTTTCACTCCAAATACTTCCGAATGTCAATATAATTACTGTTGCCTGAGCATTCTTGAGGAGCGGAACTGCAATTTTCTGGTACAACTGCCATTCTGAAGCACCGTCAATTTTACCTGCTTCGAATATATCATTCGGAACTGTATCAAGGAACTGCTTCATAAGGAACAAACATGTTGTATTTGCCAAAGCAGGAATAATAAATACGAAATATGTATTATCCAACTTCAACGAAGTAATAATCAAATATGACGGAATACCTGCAGCAGCTGCAATAAACATCATCGATGTTGTTACAAGACTCATCAAACCGTTTCTTCCGGGGAATTTATGTTTTGACAACGGATATGATGTCATGGTCAAAAGCCATACCAAGCAGAAGATGTAGCATACTGTTATCAAAACAGTATTGAAAAGATATCTTGTAAAAGGAACTGCACTGTTTGCCGTAATAGCTGTCAAATCCTTAAAATTCTGAAGTGTAGGGTTTTGTACGAAAAACGTAGGAGGATAAAGGAACAATTCCTCCGGGGGTTTAAATGCCGTACAAACAAGGTAAATAAGCGGCAGTAAAGAAACTGCTCCGGCTAAAGTAAGAAATACTAATATGACAACTTTACCGTGATCTTTACGTTTTTTCGCTTTCTTTAAATAATCAACGTCTACTTGAAACATATTATCACTCCTTATCGCCTAAAACTTTAAATGCAACACGACCGATACCGAGAATCATAACCGAAAGAATAACGGCTATGGCAGAAGCATAACCTACCTCGAATCGTGTACCTGAATAGTCGCTTAAGTGCAACATAATCGTAAGGGCCGCATCCTCCGGGCTGGGGTGTCCTACGATAGTAGCACCAACGGAGAACGAGCTTGTAATTGTGATAACCGCTGAGAACAACAACTGCGGCATTGTCTGCGGAACGTCAACATACAAGAGTTTCTGGAATCTTGATGTAACGCCGTCAACGGAAGCAGCATCATAAAGTTCTCTGTCAACACCTCTGAAGCCGGCAACAAATGAAAGGAACTGTGTACTCAAACTGGACCACAAAGCAACTATGATGATAACCGGCATGATGTAGTTTACGTCTTGCAACCATTGAATAGGTTCATATATCAAACCTAAATTCAATAGTAACGAGTTAAGATAACCTGTACTATCGTTAGAGAACATTACTGCCCAAACAACTGCCATGGCTACACCGCTTGAAAGCGCAGGTGCGTAGAATGCCAAAACGTAAAGCGGTCTGATTTTATCAGGCACCTGGTTGATAAACCAAGCGAAAAAGTATGAAGCTACATAAGAAACAGGTCCTACGATTACTGCATATGTCAATGTGTTAGTGAACGCCTTTAAAAAGAGCGAGTCATCAACGAACAAATATACGTAGTTGTGAAGTCCGTTGAAAACCGGATCTTCGAAAATATTCCAGTATGTAAAACTAAGCGCTAATGAAGCTATCAACGGCAACAATGAAAATGTTATAAAAATTATGAAGAACGGTGCTATCATCGCATAGGACATTTTGTGTACCCACATCTCATGAAGCGTATATCCTAATCTCTTCTCTACGTTGAAAAACCTCTTTTTCGGTGCAACGGGTGCATTTGTTTTAGCTTTTTTTATCTTTTTTTCTTCTTTACTCACAAATCATCCCTCCTTATTACCCTGCGATAGGTTGCTCATACAAAACTGAGCCGTCTGCCGGGATACCAAATTCTTCTTGTTTACGACGCATTTCTTTATTGATTTCTTTTACTGCGTCCTCAAGAGAAATTCTTCCGCTGAGACCTTGAATTACCGTTTGGTTCAATGCAGTAAGCAAATATCTTGACGTATAGTAACCGCCCATTGCATTGGGAGATTCTTTAAGATGTTCCCACTGAGCATTGATAACATCCAATTCTTCCTGTGAATAAGGGAGTGATTGAACTGCAACCATATTTGCAGGATTCCAACGAGAAGCTACGCCGAATGTTGCTTCAACTTCTCTGCCGTATTCTGATTGAACATCATCGGAAAGCCACCATTGAAGGAATGTCCAAGCCTCTTCATAGTTTTGCTTCTTAGGATCATCCTGTTTCACTATAATACAGCAAGTACCCAAGCCGCTTGCAGATCTGTCAACATATTCCTCGCCTGTTTCCTCATTTACTCTAACATGGCCGGGGATAACCGTCATTGCCCATTTACCGTTAAGTTCAGGAGCAGAATAGTTAAGTTGTTGATAGAAAGTCATATCTGCAATACCGATAGGCATCTCACCTGATTTAAATCTCATGTAGAAGTTTGCAGCATATACAAAGTTGTATTGGAGATACAAATCAGAGAATTCCATAAATGCATTGTAAGCATCTTCTGTAGTCAAAGCAGACTGCATAGCATTTGCATCATAGAAATCTGCACCATACTGATAGAGGAACGGTGTGAAACCTGCAACATTGTAGTTATAGCAGAAATCATATCCTGAATTTGACAATGTAGGTAATATGTCATAAACCTCTTCCCATGTATCGGGCGGCTCAATACCTAATGTTTCAAAAATGTCTGTTCTGTAGAACAAAGCGTTCCAGTTTTGAGTTTCGGGGAAAGCATAGTAGTCGCCTTTATAAAGATAAGGAACAAATGCTTCATCATGGTAAGACTGCAAACCGTACGGATTGTCAGTGTTCTTCCACAATTCTTCAAAGCTCATTACATCAACGCCATTATAATTATCAACTGAAATTTCATTCAAAGGAGCCAAAGCACCTCTGATAGCAAATTCAAATACGTTACCGGCAGCAATTGAAATAGCAAGGTCCGGTGCAGTTCCGGCAACATAACGAGGCATGATCAAGCCTTCTGAAGAACCGGCAACCATGTTGATATTAACTTTAATACCATACTCGGGAGTGAACTGCTCACTTACCATATTACGCATTATATCAACGTGTTCACGACCTCTTGCAACGTATACTTCAATTTCAGGCATACCGTCTGTGTCTAAATCTTCACGAGCACCTGCATTTTCGTATCTGTAGTTTTTAAATGAATTAATAAATCTTACTGCGCCAACATAGAAGCTCTGCCACAAACTGCTGGTTGAATCCGGATATTGATAATCCTTAGGAGCAGCTACCATATAGTCAATAGCTATAGGCTGCTCTTTAATTGAAACCATTGTATTACTCAAACCTGTTTGCGCATTTGTAATATCGTTAAGCGAAATAGCTACTTTTTCCAAATCTTTGCTAAAGTCTTCGAATAAGTCTCTTGCAACTTTAACTGCTGATGCATAAGAAGTAACTTTACCGCCGTTTAACAAAATAATGTTTTCGTAACAATCCTCAAAGAGATTCATATATGTTTTCATATCTTCTTGAATTGTAGGAATATAAAGTTGTAAGTCGTAGTCTCTGTTTTTATCTACTGAATATCCGCCTGATGAAGTACGGGCAGAAGCAGTGATTTTAACAATTTTATTTACAAGAGTTGAAATAGAATCCATTGATTCTTCAATTTTCTGAAGAGAATGACGAAGAGGTCCTATTTTATTTCCGATTGAAATAGTATGCTCGCCTTCCTCTAAATAGAAAAGGTACGGATTCTGTTCAGCATCAAGCAATGAGATTGCTGTCCATCCGTCAACATAAGGGAAACAATACTCTTCCATTTCGGCAAACGGTATAACACCGTCAATTTTTATTTCTTTGAAAGATGAAACGTATGTAAATTGTGATTTATAACGGAAGCCTAATTCATACCAACCTGTTTGCGGTACTGTAAATGTCCACTCAACATTATCTCCGCCTACTGACCATTTGTCACCGCCGAAGATGTTAAACAATGTAGCCTCATAAGAAGGAATGCCTGCTTCTGATGTTGTGTAATAATCATTGTCAGTTTCCATTCTTGTACTGATACTTGTTGTCCAATCCGGAACTTCCATTTCTTTTTTAACTGCATCACCTGTATAAGCGGCAGAATCAGAAAAACCATTTTGTGTCTTATAATCTTCGTATGAAGGATTTACAACAGGAGCAATAAACTCGATTGTTCTGATAGCACCCGGTTCTCTTGAGAAAGTAAGAGAAATCTTGTGTGTACCCTTTTGGAGGTAGAAACGATAAGGATTTCTGTAAAGTCCGTCAGGGTTTGACATTACTGTTTCTTGCCAACCGTAAACCTCCTGTGTCTTAGGACGAATCTGATTGCCCACAACGTCTTTGTTAGCCTCATACTCGTAATCGTAGAAAGTGTACATTCTCTTAAGAGCCATGTTCGAAGCCTCAAGGAAAGGATGCTTGCCATCAACGCTGAGTTCAACGAGCATATCTGTATCACGGCCCTCAAGCATCAAATATTCAATAAAGAGTGAATACAGACCTGCTTCTTCTACTTTAATTTCAAATTGCAGCTCTGTACCTGTCTGTGAAACATATAATGAATCAGCAATATCTTCCAAAGAAATCTTCTTCTCGGAATTATCACTCTTATCTGTATATTTTACTCCATCACTGAAAGTATCTATTTCGCTTAAAAGAAATACCTCAGACTCCTTAAGCTCATTATATTGAGAAAGGAAATCTTTAAGCTTCGCGCCTGTCAAATAATTTGCAAGACCTTCTGCAGTATAATCCTTTTCATCAACTGCCGTAACACCGTATTTTTCTTTCAATGCAGCAAGCTTACTTACGGTACTCGTGTGTGAATCCTTAATAAGTCCGGCTATATCAACCTTGATAGGATCTCCGGTGTAATACTTGTAATCCTTGGACGCATACTTTGTCAGAACCTTACCGTATTCCAAAAAGCTGTTGTCCAAACGCTCTTCATTCGTAACGAAAGGATTAAACTCCATTTCATCATAGTTGTCAAAGTTGTACTGTACAGCCTCTGCGTCGTTATCGCCGAAAATAACAAACGCAATAGAAGCAATAAGTACCAAAGCAACCACGACGATCGCTATGCGAATTGTCTTCTTTTTTTTCTTAGTCATACGATCAACCTTCCGTGATATATTGGTTATAAAAACGATAATAATTATCACTATGCCTTTTTGGGCAATCTAAACAAAAGAATTATATATATTTCAGGCAAAAGTGTCAATAACAAATTGCCAATTAACATGGTTTTATTTATGTTCAAATTGTAAATAATTATAAACCAAGTACAAGTTCTTTGAACACCTTTCCACGCTCCTCAAAGTTCCTGAAAAGGTCGAAACTTGTGCTGGCAGATGAAAGCAACACACAATCACCCGATACCGAATTCTCATACGCGCATTGTACCGCATCTTTATAATTATTGAAATGGAAAATTTTTATATTTTTCTCATCAAATTTATCGCAATTTCTCACTGCTGTCTCGATTTTTTCAGCAGTAGGTCCTATTAAAATAAGAACTTTTACTTTTTCGCAAATTACAGGGCCAATCGCATCATAAGGAATGTTTTTGTCCTTACCGCCTGCAATCATAACCACATTTCCGTCAAATACCGAAAGTGTCTGAATAGTTCTGTTAGGACTGCTGTCGATTGAACTGTTGTAATATTTAACTCCGTCAAGTTCGCGGATAAGTTCGCATCTGTGGGGAACTCCTCTGAATTCTTGTGTAACTTTCTGAATATCCGCTTGATTTATAACATCTGCACAAGCTGCAATTGCTGTCAACAAATTTTCTCCGTTAAAATTTCCGGGAACCTTAAGTTCTGAACGCTCTATACTGAATTTTGTTTCAATACCGTTTGCACCTGCAGAAACATATTCAAGTTTGCCGTCTTTCATAAAGCCGTAACCGTTTGCGCCCTTTTCAAAATCATCAACACTGCTGTTAGCCACAGAAAACATACGCACTTTTCTACTTTCTGCAATACACTGTGAAGAAATACCGGATGTAACCTCATTTTGGGCATTTAAAACAACTACACCGTCAGAATTTTGATGTTTGAATATTTTTGTCTTTGCATCAATATATTCGTTATAATCTTTATGTACATCAAGGTGATTCGGCGTAATATTAGTGATAACTGACACGTCGGGGCTCTTTTTCATTGTCATTAATTGGAAACTTGACAGCTCCAACACTGCTGCATCACTTGATTTGATTTCCGGCAAAATGTCAATAAGCGGTCTTCCTATATTGCCGCCAAGCCAAACGTTAGTGTCTGTGCCCTCATAATGAGCAGATAAAAGTTTGTGCGTGAGAGTCGTAGTTGTAGTTTTGCCGTCACTGCCTGTGATTCCGTAAGTTTTACACGGACAAAGTTCAAAAAACAGCTCCATTTCAGAAGTCAATACAGCACCTTGTTCCACTGCTTTAACCAAAGGTGCAACATCAGGTCTGATTATGGGAGATTTAAAAATAATATCATAATTTTCAGACGGAATCCCCTCTAAATAATCCTCTCCCGTAATTGCTCTTTCAATCATGCCGTCATTTTTTAATGTTTCTATGTTTACAAGTACTTGCGGACTTGCAAATTTATCGTAAGCCGTAATATTTCGTGCACCGGAGTTATACAAAAAACGAATCAGCGGCACATTGCTGATTCCTAACCCAAGCACAGCTATTTTAGCTGCGGCAATTTTTTCCTTAAAAATATCAAGTTTATTCATAATATCAAACGCCTCCGAATTTGACTATATCATTGTTGTATTTATTATACTATTATAATTAAGAAAAGTACACAAAATTCTTGACTTTTCCCTCTATGCTGTTTATTATAGAATTTGTGTCTTTATACATAGACGAAAGACTTTTTTTACTTTGGAGTGATTTTAAAAATGATGTATAAAAGTTCAAGGGGATATTCAGAACAATACAGCTTTTCAGATGCTGTTTTAACAGGAATAGCTCCCGACGGAGGCCTTTTCGTTCCGGTGGAATTCCCTAAATTCAGTGCTGACGACCTTAACAGATTTTGCAATATGAGCTATTGTGAATTGGCAAGTGAAATTTTTTCCGCATTTGCAGATGATTTCACTAAAGAGGAACTTGATGCTTGCGTTAAAAATGCGTATGCAGACGGAAGTTTCCCTGATGAGCCCACTCCCCTTTCCGTTCTCAGTAATACTTTGAGCGTGCTTGAGTTGTGGCACGGCCCCACTTCTGCTTTTAAGGATATGGCTCTTCAAATTTTGCCTGAGTTTATGTCCGTTGCTATAAAAAAGAGTAAAAAGCACAATAAAATTGCAATTTTGACCGCCACTTCCGGTGATACCGGAAAAGCTGCTCTTGCAGGCTTTAAAGATGCTGAAAATGTAAAGATTTTAGTATTCTATCCTGCAGAAGGCGTTAGCGAAATGCAAAAAACACAAATGATAACACAAGAGGGCGGTAATCTTTCTGTTGTTGCAGTTCGCGGTAATTTCGACGATGCTCAAACAGGTGTTAAAAATATTTTCGGCGATAAAGAATTTGCAGAGTTACTCAAAGAAAGAGGTTACACACTTTCTTCTGCAAACTCTATTAATATAGGAAGACTTCTTCCCCAAGTTGTATATTATTACTACGCTTACTTTGCTCTTGTCAAAAACGGCAAGTTAAACTTAGGCGATAAAATCAACTTTGCTGTACCCACAGGAAATTTCGGTAATATTTTGGCGTGTTATTATGCCGCTAAAACGGGACTTCCCGTTAACAGAATTGTTTGTGCTACAAATGACAACAATGTTGTTTCCGACTTCCTCACAACAGGCGTGTACAGCAGCAACAGACCTTTCATTCTTACAATCTCTCCTGCTATGGACATTTTGATTTCTTCAAATCTCGAGCGTCTTCTTTATGATGTTTCCGGTGAAGATTCAGATTTAGTTTCAAGACTTCAGCAGGATTTGAAAGCAAACGGCGTATATTCCGTAGACAAAGAGCTTTCCGATAACATCGGCAAGTATTTCTGGTCTTCTACATCTAACCAAAACGAATGCCGCAAGACAATCAAGAGTATCCACCAAGAATTCAATTATTTGGTTGACCCTCATACTGCTGTCGGCATTGATGTATACGATAAATACGTTATTTCAACGGGAGATACAACTCCTGCCGTTGCTGTTTCTACGGCAAGCCCGTTTAAATTCAATAAAACTGTTGCCGAATCACTTTTCGGAGAGGATTCAGTAGAAAACAAAAACGAATTTGAAATTCTCGAAGAATTGTCAGAGAAAACCGGTTGGGAAATCCCTGTTCCGCTTCGTGACTTGGACAAAAAGCCTGTTTTGCATAAGAGAATATGCAATGTTTCTGACATGAAAAACGAGGTAGACGAATTTTTACAGTAATTCTATTATAATTAGGAGGACAAAATGTTTAATATAGCTATCTTAGGATGCGGCGTAGTTGGTTCCGGTGTTGCCGATATTCTTTTCGACAAACAAGAAGAACTCAGCAAACGTTTTAACCGCAAAGTAAAATTAACAAAGATTCTTGATATAAAAAATATGGACGGTACTCCGTATGCTCCGTATCTTGTAACTGAGCCTGCGGAAGTTTTCGAAGACGATTCAATAAACCTTGTGGTTGTTACAATCGGCGGTCTTGATTTGGCTGCAGACAGATGTTTTGCCGCTTTAAAAGCAGGAAAACACGTTGTAACTTCAAACAAAGCCGTTGTTGCCGCTTACGGACGCGAACTCACAAAGCTCGCTTACGAAAATAACGTGCGTTTCCTTTACGAAGCAAGCGTAGGCGGCGGTATCCCGATAATCCGTCCCATGAATATCTGCTTATCAGCAAACGATATCTGCGAAATTCAAGGTATCTTGAACGGAACTACAAACTATATGCTTACAGGTATGTACAAGGACAAGATGTCTTTCGATGATATTTTGAAAGATGCGCAAGCAAAAGGTTATGCCGAGGCTGATCCTACTGCCGATGTTGACGGTTTCGATGCCGCTCGTAAAATAGCAATCCTTTCTTCAATTGCATATAATGGCTTTGTAGACTTTGAAGACGTTAAGTGCATTGGTATCAGAAATGTTGTTTATGCCGACCACGAATTAGCTGCTACAGGCGGCTACGCAATTAAACTTATTGCCGGCAGTAAAATTACTGACAAAGGCGTTCGCGTAAGTGTTGAGCCTAAGCTCGTTTCAAAGAACAGTATGCTTGCTGCGGTTAACTCTGTTTACAACGCAATTCTCGTACGCGGCTCATATACAGGCGATTCACTTTTCTACGGACAAGGCGCAGGAAAACTTGCTACAGCAAGTGCTATTTTGGGTGATATCATTGAAATTCTTGAAGCTCCCGAAAGACAGAATCTCCCTGCTTTTGTAGATAATGCTGCAGTAATAGTTAAGGATTCTGATGAAAAAGAGCGTTTCTACGTTCGTATCAAAGCAGAATTCAATGATTCAGAAAGCGAAGAACTCAAAGCTAAAATAAATTCTGTATTCGGAGAAAAAACAGTTTACTTGGGTTACGCACTTTCCGATAACTCAACAGCCGCATTTATTACTGACTATTGTTCAGAAGCAGAGCTCAACAACAAATGCGCAGAGCTTACAAAATGTTCCGGCATAGAAGCAGTAACATACACAATGCGTGTTGCTGAATAATTTTTCAGAGGTGTTAATATGAAGGTCATAAAATTCGGCGGAAGCTCTCTTGCTGATGCCAAACAAATAAAAAAAGTTTGCAGTATCGTTCAATCTGACAGACAAAGAAGAATCGTTGTTGTTTCCGCACCCGGAAAACGCGACGGCAATGACACAAAAGTAACTGACTTACTTATAAGTCTTGCTGTAGCTTGCCGTGACAACGAAAATAAAGACGCAGCTCTCGATGCAGTTGTAGAGCGTTACGCAAGCATTGCAAAAGATTTACATTTGGGAAAAGAAATTGTTAAAGTTATAAAAGACGATTTACTTGGAAGAATGGCAAAATATTCCGACAACTACGGGATGTTTGAAGATTTGCTCAAAGCCGCAGGCGAAGATAACTCCGCTAAGTTGGTAGCTTGCTACTTGCAAAGCATAGGAGAAAACGCAGAGTACATCGACCCCAAAGAAGCTGGTATGATTTTGAGCAACGAATTCGGCAATGCACAAGTTCTCCCCCATTCTTACGAGCTTTTGTCTAAACTTGCCCAGCGTGACACAATAATGATTTTCCCCGGTTTCTTCGGATATTCAGAAGACGGCGATGTTGTTACATTTTCACGCGGCGGTTCCGACGTTACAGGCGGAATTTTGGCAGCAGCCGTTAATGCAGATGTTTATGAGAACTTTACTGACGTAGATTTTGTATATGCAGCTAATCCTAAATTAATAGAAAACCCCTTCCCTATTCCTCTTTTCACTTACGAGGAAATGAGAGAGCTTTCTTATGCGGGATTCAGCGTATTGCATGAAGAAGCATTAGCTCCTGTTTATAAAAAAGGAATTCCCGTTAATATCCGTAATACAAACAATCCGGATGCTCCCGGAACATTCATTGTTCCCGATAAAACAGCACCGAAGCCCACATTACCTGTTGCAGGTATTGCTGCAGACACAGGCTTTATGACAATTCATGTTTACAAATACATGATGAACCGCCTTATCGGTTACGGATGCAGTCTTTTAAAAATTCTTGAAGAAGAAGGCGTTTCTTTTGAGCATATGCCCTCTGGAATCGACAGTATTTCACTTATCATCCGTGAGAAAAATTGTCCTCCCGAGAAATTGGAAAGAATTGTAAAAAGATACAAAGAAGATTTATCAGCAGACTCTGTTACTGTTGACAAAGACCAAGCAATCGTTATGCTTGTAGGCCGCGGAATGACTAAAAATGTCGGTGTTTCTACACGTGCTACGGCAGCCTTTGCAAAAGCAAAGATTAACATTCGCATGATTAACCAAGGTTCATCCGAGGTAAGCATAATGTTCGGTGTTGAAGCAAAAGATGCAAAACCTTCTGTAATTGCTTTGTATAACGAATTCTTTAACTGATATTAAAATAATAAAAATTTAATCGTTGTTATTCGGCGTGAGTTGTTCTGATTTTTCTATTCTTTCTATTTTGGAAAGTTTGTACATGTATCCACAGTATATCCAGAACACCACGCCGAATATGCTTATTTTATAAAGTATCCGCGTTTCGACGAATTCTGTTGCATACATCATCAAACACAAAACAAATGACATCAAAAACCATGTGCCGACTTTTTTATATGTTTTTACTAACGTTTTAGAAGAGCGCAATACTGTAACTGCTGCAAAAGAGCCCAATAATAAGAAACCTATAATACCTGAAGACACAAGCACACAAAGATAAACGTTATGTGTGCTGCCATATTTAAAGAAATATATCCATTGATCGTTCTTAAATTTATCTGCTGTTTTTTCTACAAGATTTTCTCTTCCGACTCCAAAAACAGGAGCTTCCAGGAACTCTTCAAAACAAGCTTGCCAAATATCCACACGATTTGCAAAAGCTCCTTGATCTTCTGAAAGTAATAAATCGTTTCTTTCCAAATCCACTTTTTCTATGACATCTTTATCTCCGGAATCATCACCTGTTGAATTATCGGAATCAGACAGTATATATTCAGTCAAACCGGGAACATATGCCAACCCCTCTCTCAACAAAGCACCGGCAGCAAAAAACAACCCTAATGACAAAACAGCCGAGGCAACTGATAAAATAGCTGTTTTAATCGTAAATCGCTGCATTTTATATACAATTCCGAAAAATGTACAGAAAGCAACCACGCCGGCAAGTACATAATAACCTGCTCTTGAACCGGTAAGCAGCATTACTGAAAATTGTATAAATATGTTAAAACTTAAAGGAATTCTTACCCTTTTCTTTTTATATGCCAAAATAAAAGCAACAGAAAGCAAAATAGAAATAATAGTAAGTGTCGCTCCCGTATTCGGATTATAAAGACCCCAGAGGCGCGACTCGAACATTCCGTAGTATGCTTGATAATCCCCTGTAAAATATGCACCGCTCAAAGAAAACACAAACATTACAAAGGATGCAAAACTGTAAACAAAAGTACAAAATATAATGGTAGCTGACACAAGCTCCATTTCTTTTATTACTTTTTCTTTTGTTATGCCTTGGGGAAACAAAAAGAAAAGTATAAACGCAAGCACCATAAAGGCAAGACTCCTAAAGCCGCCGTAAATATGGGTTTTATTTATCAATATTGTAATTGAATAAGAAAGTGCAAAGCCTCCCAAAAACCATACCGTTTTTGTGGAACGCAATGCACTCAACAATTTACCTGTTATAAGCTCAAAACCAACTATTACAAAGCCATAAATCAACATAAAATCAGAGATGGATAAAATTCTTTCTCTT
Source organism: Oscillospiraceae bacterium (assembly GCA_015069165.1). Taxonomy (GTDB): domain Bacteria; phylum Bacillota; class Clostridia; order UBA1212; family UBA1255; genus Egerieisoma. The sequence goes on along the minus strand of SVJD01000002.1, from coordinate 55,155 downwards.
ATGTAAGGAACGGCTATGAGCATAGTGGATATTATAAATAATACTTTATATACAGTTCTGCTTAATATGTATTCTGATGTTATTTTATATAAATTCTTCATTTGTTTCTTCCTTAATCAGTATTACTGAATCCATAGTAGTATAGCAATAATATCGGATAAAGTCAAAAAACAAATACAGTCAATTATTTTTTCTTTAATATAGTTCTCGACAAAGGTTTATACGTCAGTATTGTTATCGCCGAAATCACAAGCCATTTAAGGAAGTTAAATGGTAATGTTCCGAGCACAACAACGCCTTTAACATCTTTGATGTATTTGCAAGCTTTTTGTGCCATGCCCAAAACCGCCTCAAGTCCGAAAAACTTGGAATATGCGGGAATCAAGAACCAATAGTTAAATGCACATGAAAAAACCGACACAACGGCAAGTGAAACGCCCAGCGCAATTACAGCACCTTTTTTCGTGTGAAACTTTTTGTAAATAATTCCGGCCGGAAGAATAAACGACAAACCAATAAGCGTATCAGCCAACGCGCCTATTCCTGCACTGTCAGTAAACGTTCCGGCGATTAAAAACGCAATAAGATTTTTAAGTATTGCTGTAATAAATCCTGCCACCGGCCCCATAGAGAAAGTTGCGAGAACAACCGGGAAGTAGCTCAAATCGAATTTGTAAAAACCGGGAAAAATCGGAATCGGAAAATCAAACATCATAAGCGGTGTTGCCACTGCTACGAGCATTGCGATTCGTGTTACATAGAATGTCATCTTTGATGACTGTAAAGAATTTTGGGACATATCTTTTACTCCTCTCATCCGGACTTAAACTTTCTTCGCTTATGCGAACATCGTCTTACCGTCGGCTGCGGAATTTCACCGCATCAATCCCGTCTGTCTTATATTTGACAGGACTCGCAGGCTTTACTGCCGGTTGGGAATTTCACCCTACCCCGAAGTACGGTCAGTATTTTACCACTGCCTTACATAATATGTCAATACATGGAATTTTGTTCGACAGATGCCTGTCACCTTGCTTTTAGAAAACAATTGGCAGCGCGGCACTTTTAGTCTTGTTTTCATTTTGAGACAAAATCCCCAATCTGCGGCGCAGTGCTTTTTGTCTCGTTTTTCATTTTGAGACAAAACCCCCAATCTGCGGCGCAATGCTTTTTGTCTCGTTTTTCGTTTTGAGACAAAACCCCCAATCAGCGGTGCAGTGCTTTTTGTCTCGTTTTTCGTTTTGAGACAAAACCCCCAATCAGAGGCGCAGCGCTTTTTGTCTTGTTTTCATTTTGAGACAAAATCCCACTCCGTCCTTTACTGCTTTTTCCAATTATTACTTTATCATTTTTAAGCAGGGACTTCCGTCTTTAAATTTTTAAATCCCAAGATTTATTTTACACTATCATTTTGTTCATTGACTTCCTCTGCTATCCGTTGTATGATTTTTCCGGTGATGAACATGAATATAATCGTACTTGCAGAAAACACAAGTAAATCAAATAAATTTGAAGCCGAGCACGGCTTGTCTTTATATATAGAAACTTCAAAGCACAAAATACTTTTTGATATGGGACAAAGTGATTTGTTTGCTCGGAATGCGCTTGCTACCGGAGTAAATCTTTCCGATGTAGACTTTGCCGTACTTTCCCACGGACATTATGACCACGGCGGCGGAATGGCTAAATTTCTTGAAATTAACGATGTAGCACCCGTTTATGTAAACAAAAACGCATTTGGAGATTATTATAATGCCAATTTAAAATATATCGGTCTTGATAAAGAACTTTCAAAAAACAGACGTATTATTTTTACAGACGGAATCACTGAAATCACAGAGGGTTTTACTTTATATTCATGTAACGAAAAAGCTCGTCCAAATGACAAAGGATGTTTCGGTTTAAGCGAAATGGTTGCCGATAAATACGTTCCCGACAGATTTTTACATGAACAATATTTATTGATTGAAGAAAGTGGCAAAAAAATTTTGATAAGCGGTTGCTCACATAAAGGTGTTCTCGATATCGTGTCTTGGTTTGAGCCGGATGTTTTAATTGGCGGTTTTCACTATTCAAAAATAGAAGATACTGCCGAGCTTGAACAGGCAGCAAAGCTTTTAAATACATATAATACCCAGTATTACACTTGCCACTGCACAGGCGTAGAACAATTTGATTTGATGAAGAAATTTATGCCAAAACTTAATTATATTTCCTGCGGTGATAAAATCATATTATCATAAAATCTTTACAAAACAGCTCAGTATATTTCGACAAATATGCTTGACATATCAAAATTCACATGATAGCATCAAAACAAAAAAGCAAACTATTTATGTGTAATTGAAGTTTTTGACCTATCGCATGTAATTTTTTTATACGTGCCTTAGGCAGGAGGTTTAAAATGAAAAAGACACTTATTACATTATTTACTTTAATCTTTGCTATTGTTACAGTGGCTTGCTCTATCACACCTAAAAGTAACTTACAGCCTAAAGACAGCAATATTGTTAAACATGTAGAAGCCAGCAGTATATATTTAACTTTTGAACAACTTCTTGATGCTGCTACAGATATTATAAAAGGAAAATGCGTTGATATGGTCGAATATGTATCATATACAGAATATAAATTTTCCGTACTCGAACGCTACATAGGAGAAGACACCGGAAGTACAATATCTATACGTGTTCCAAAAAAGGAATATTCCGTTTCCGATAATATATCTGTTCATAATAGTGCCGCTACAGATATTACGTACAACAAAAACAACTCCTACTTCTTGGTTCTGTTAAGATTTGTGAGTGTCTATCTTGAGCATGATGTATATATAAATGTCGGTGCAGATTTATATTTGCCTGCCAATGACCTATCTAAATGTTCTATCTACGGAGAATCGCTTTCAAAACATTCAACACTGAATACAGAAAATATAACCACTTTTGAAAACAGTTTATGTGACTCTTTTAATTCGCGTAAAAATAATAATTCTCCTAAGTTTATAGGTACGGATTACATTAAAACAAATGACCTCAAAACAATAATTAAGTCTTCTGACTATATATTAAAAATACGAGTTCTGAATGAAGTACATGTAGGCGTAGCAGAAGACAGAAATACTTTTGAGTGTTCTGTTATTTCATCCCTAAAAGGCGACGTTGGAGAGAAAACTACAGTTTGTATTACTTTCCCAAAAGATTCCGTAACAAAAGATGATGAATGCATTGTTGCATTATATGAAATAACAGATGTTACACCTCGTTCATTTGTATTTTCCTCTAAAAACAGTCTTTTTGAAACTTCAAAAATATCGGATATTATGCAATATCTTAATGAGATATAAAATAAAGTATTTAGGAGAGATCATATTGAAGTACTTTAAAGTTATTTTAATAATAGTTATAACTATCATTCTTTGTGTCGGTTGCTCTGACAGAGATTCCCAACCATACACATTGGAATATGAGGGCAATAACTGCTATATGACTTTTGTATCAAATAAGAAAAATGAAACTAATAATTCCTGTATTATTATGGAACCCGGATTAGAATGCGAATCGTTATCTGATTTAAAAGATTCTTTACTAAATTACAAGTTCACAGAAGAACAGTTAAATAAAATAAGATCAGATTTTAGTACGGGAAACAATAAAAAAATTCAAATTTGCAATCCAAATAAGTTATATCAGGCAATCTGCCCCAAAAATATTAAATTTAACTATTTCCATTGGAATGGATTAACTTATTATTGGTCGCCGGATGAGAACAGCAGTCTTGATACGTCATTTTCCTATATAAAAAAAGACTCTTATGACTACAATTTAAAAAAAGAATATTACAATTACGATTCCGATAAAACTATTACGAAAACTGAAAAAACAGCCGATAGGAATGCAACTGTTTATTATTATACTACTTGGTCCGGAGAATACAAACGCGTTTGCTATGTATTGGAACAAGAAGAAAAGACTTTACATATTGCAGAAGAATATACCTTAAAAAGCGATATCTACAACAACAGGGTTGACAAATATATATCACTCTATATTATGGGTAAACATAATGGCGAACATTTCTATGTGAAATTACATGCCAATAAACGTCCAAGCGTAGAGTATCTGCTTGAATTTGGTCTCGAAGAACTTAATAACAATGATATTTTTATAAAATGGACAATTCCTGCAGGGATAATTCTCTTAACTACAACATTAAAGATTTACTATCACAAAAAATTGTTACACAAAAAGGCATCCCGCGGGATGCCTTAAATTTTACTATCAATAAGCCATTACAGCCATAAAAGCAAGCTCAGGTTGCGTTGTATCACATCTGCTGTATTGAACTACAACAGGCACATTGCTTTTGACGAGCACTGCATACGGAACGCCTCTGGGCACCGTTTCGCCGCTTTCCGACTTAATCTTATCCATTCTAACATGATGCGTTCTTCTCGCCCCACAAGCAGCCGTAAAGCCTGTCATGGGCTCTCTGTCCTCGAAATACAATGTAAAGTCTACAGTGGCGTCTTCGTCACCTGTATTCAGAATACAAATCGCTTCATGGCTTACATAATCTCCATTATCTTTAACCGGAAAAAAAGCGTCCGGTATCAACCACTCACATTTTCCTGTACTCATAAGTCCTCCTTAATCTTTTAAGCTGTCATAAAAAGTTTTCATAATATGCATATAAATATCAGAAGTATTCTTCTTCCAAGTTTCGCAAAGCAGAGCTGCGTCTTTGCGATCTGCAACGGGAAGTTTAAGGTCAACAATGCAATTAGCTCCTTCTCTTACATAACAACGTACATAAACATTACCTTTTGCATCTTCGAGACAATCGGCATTTACGCATATAGACTTTTCAAGCTCGGTACGGTTTTCTTCTATAAAAGCCTCATATCTTGCACCCAAGCCGCCGGAAAGCATATATTTCATCTGATTTAAGCGTTCTTTGCCTTTTTCTGTTATGCAATACAAAACACTTCCGTTGCTGTCGAGCAATCTCTCCACACAGCCTTTTGCGATTAAATCTTCTTTACACTCTTGTATAGAAAAATAATTCACAAGACCGGGACCCAAAAGCACCGCATTCAGAGCATTGTCCGTCATTTTCATTTCAAATTTATCAAGTACAAATAAAATCAAAATTTTATTTGCAGTATATTGCTCACTATTCTCAAACATAATAATCAAACTCTATTTCGTAAATTCTAACTGTATCGTTTTCTTGAATTCCCATTTCTTCCAATTTGCGTATAAGACCTTTTTTCTTGATTATACGCTGGAAGTATTGAGATGACTCATAATCGTCGAGATTCACGGATTCTACGATGTTTTTAATCCACGGTCCCTCAACAACATAAACGCCTTCCTCCACACGTACGGTAAAAGGCTCTTCTTCATCATCAAGCGTGTATGAAACATTATCGTCTTCCGGCACAAAAATGCTGCCTGCAGGCATTTTATCCAAAATACTTCCGCAATAAGCAACAAGTTCTCTTGTGCCTTGTGCTGTTACTGCAGAAAGTTCAAATACTCTCCACGCACCGTTTTCTCTTTCTTGAGCTATTTCCTCACCGCGATCTTCAAGCCATTTCTCAAATTTTTCTTTGAAAACAACGGCATTCTCCGCAGCATTTTCCATATCTGTCTTATTAAGGGCTATGATTTGCGGACGAGCCGACAATTCCTTGTTGTACTGCTCAAGCTCTTTATTTATAAGCAAGAAATCCTCAAAAGGATCTCTGCCCTCGCGGCCTGAAATATCAATAACATGAATTAAAAGTCTGGTTCTTTCAATATGTCTCAAAAACTCATGTCCCAAACCTTGTCCTTCCGATGCACCTTCAATAAGTCCCGGAATATCTGCCATAACATAGCTTCTTTCGCCGTTATTGAACACAACACCGAGATTTGGCTTAATTGTAGTAAAATGGTAATCAGCAATTTCCGGCTTTGCTCCCGTAGTAACAGAAAGTATGGTGGATTTACCAACATTCGGAAAACCTGCCAAACCAACATCCGCAAGCAATTTCAACTCCAACTGAATTTCAAGTTCTTTTCCTTCTTCTCCGGCTCTGGCAAAATTCGGAATTTGTCTTGTACTGGTAGCAAAGTGCATATTGCCTTGTCCGCCTTTGCCGCCTTTTAATATAATTTTCTTCTCTCCGGGAGTTACCATATCTGCCAAAATGCGTCCTGTTGCAGCGTCTTTAACAAGTGTTCCTTGAGGAACTTTTACAATTTCATCCGCACCGCTTTTACCGGTCTTTTTGTTTTTACCGCCGTTCGCTCCCGCTTCTGCTTTGAATTTTCTTTTATATTTAAAGTCTGCAAGAGTAGACGCGCCCTCGTCAACCATAAAAACGATATCGCCGCCTTTACCGCCGTCACCGCCGTCAGGACCTCCTGCATTTACATATTTTTCTCTGTGAAAAGACACAGCCCCGTTGCCGCCTTTACCGGAAGCAACAAATATTTTAGTTCTGTCTATAAACATTATAATTCTCCGATGCCAAATAATGAAAAAAGACTGCTATACACAATATATGTTCTATAAGTGCATCGCAGTCTTTCAATATCGCCTGTTGAAAACTATTAATCTTCAGCAATGATTACGGCTTGTTTTTTGTCTCTTCCAAGTCTACGGAATGAAACTTTACCGTCCTTCAAAGCGTAAAGCGTATAGTCTGTACCCATACCAACGTTCTCGCCGGGGTAGATTTTAGTACCTCTTTGTCTTACAAGGATATTTCCTGCAAGTACAAACTGTCCGTCTGCTCTTTTAACACCAAGACGTTTTGATTCGGAATCTCTACCGTTCTTTGAGCTTCCCAATCCTTTCTTATGAGCAAATAACTGTAAGTTAATTCTTAACATGACTTCACACCTCCTATGTTAGTCAATCAATGATTATTCAATCACTTTAATGTACTCCTTGCCGTACGAATATTCGATTTGTTTAAGTCCTATAAACGCCGCCTCCAATACTGCGTAAGCAGCGGTTGCTTCGTCGGAATCTTTAACAGCTTCCAAATCGGGCTTAAATTTCATATATCCGTCTTTTTCGGAATACTGCGGCTCCTTACCGCCTATCTTTTTTTCACTGAAATAACCGACCGCCGTGTATGCTATAGATGATACAGCCGCACAAATTATATCGCTGCCTTCTTCTGCATAACCTGCATGTCCCGTAATTTCGAAACCCGAAACACGATTTTGATTATCTCTGAAAATCTTTGCCTTTATCATATAAAGTAAAAATCAAGCTATGATATTAAGCGTTAATCTTCTCGATTGTAAGCTTTGTATAAGGCTGTCTGTGTCCTTGTCTTTTTCTGTAACCTTTTTTAGCTTTGTGCTTAATGATGCGGATTTTCTCGCCTTTACCTTGTTTAACAACTGTTGCTGTAACTGTTGCGCCGTCAACGTAAGGAGCGCCGAATTTAACATCACCCTCGCTTACAGATACTGCAAGTACTTTATCAAATGTAACTGAAGCCTCTGCCTCTGCGTCGATTTTCTCAACGAAAAGAGTGCTGCCTTCCTCTACCTTGTACTGCTTTCCTCCTGTAACTATAATAGCGTACATACTTTTGCACCTCCATAACAATCTCGCCTGTATATGACATCCGTGCGAAGATATCACTTCCGTAAGGCACCGCAAAACATTTGCTTCGCGAATTTGCAAGCCCCGTCAGAGCGGTAACTGTTGTATTGTATCACGATAAGAAATCTTCGTCAATCCCTATTTTACAACAACGCAGCAATTTCTTCTTCTGTAAATTTATACTTTTTATTACAAAAATGGCAACAAACCTCTGCACCGCGGTCTTCTTCCAAAATCTTTTTAATTTCTTCTTTACCTATACTGAGCAAAGCTTCTTCCATACGTTCTTTTGAGCAATCACAAGAAAAATCGCAATCAACTCTGTCAGAAATATCCAAATTATATCCTCTCGTTATATCTTCGAGTATATTTTCAATCGTAGCCCCTGCATTAAGTAATGTCGTAACAGACGGCATAAAAGAAATACTTCTTTCTATATCATCAATAAGTTTATCAGGCGCTCCCGGCAAAAGTTGCACCATAAATCCGCCTGCTTTTAATACACTCAAATCTTCTCCTATAAGCACACCTAAAGACACAGCCGCAGGCACTTGTTTTGACAAGGCGTAATAATAAGAAAAGTCCTCTGCTATTTCGCCGGAACGAAGCGGCACACTTCCGGAGTACGGTTCTTTCAGTCCCAAATCCATCATAACATTCATAAAGCCTTTACCCACAAGACCGCCCACATCAAGTTTGCCGTCACTTTCTCTGGTAGGTAAATCTGCACGCGGATTATCTGCATAACCTTTTACAACAACATCTTTAAGCGCTCCTGCCGCACCGTTTTTTGTATGTATTCGGCATACGGTTGCCATACCTCCTATAGGGCCTTTACCTTTAAGTTGTATTGTCAGCTTGTCCGTTTCATTTTTTAATTCTTTTGCCATCAATACAGTTCCCGTGAGCATTCTGCCCAATGCCGCAGTAGCCGTAGGCGATGTATTATGGGTAATTCTTGCTTTTTCAACAAGATTTGTGCTTTCTACACCTATTACGCGCAAAAAACCATCTGCCGCAATACCCGAAACCAGCACATCTTTACTCTGTGTATCATAATTTATATCTTGTTCATTTATAAGCATTTCTTCCATTTTAATTCCTCTTTCTCTTTTTACTCTCTAATTTTCCATTCAAGGCTTTTCACATATAAAATAAAGCCTTTCGTAATCATCCAGCGACATTTCCGGACAAAGATACGCAAATTCAAAAGGCTTGCTGAGATTGTCATAAACTGTAAAGTTTTGAAATCCTGCTTTCGTCAGTCCTTCCCGAAGTACACTTACCGGCCATATTTTTTCTGAAACAGTTTCATCATATCGTCTGTAAAGTTCATCTTTGCCATCACATTTTTCAAAAGCAGTTATTTCATACAAAACTTTTCCTGTTCTTTCTGTATAGTCACAAGTCCAAAAGAAGCTTCCCCAATCAAAGTCCTCAAACGAGCACTCGCCTCTGCCGTAATTATTTCTAAAAAATGCCGGCATAACAACATCAAAAAACAAAAAACCACCGTTTTCTAAGCATTCAAAAGCCCTGTTAAAAAACGCAAATAATTTATTTTTGTTTGTTATATGGTTCAAAGTGTCCGTAGTGGCAAAAACAGCCGCAACCTTACGGCCTATTTCCATTTTTGAAATATCTTGGCAAACCCATGTTATGTTCTCCTCAGAATACGTGCTTACTGCTTGAGAAAGCATATCAGGAGAAATATCAACACCTATTACATCATAATATTTTGCCAAAATAGCCGCCAATTCTCCGCTGCCGCATCCGGCATCCACAACCAAAGGTTTCTCTTTTCTTTCCTTAAACTCCTGAACGGCTTTGCTCTTTTGAATTATCGGTTTAGCAAAGCTTTTCCACTCATCATAAACCGCCTGCGGAAAAAGCATATCATAGTAATTTGAAATAAAATTATACATCAGTACACCTTTTACCTTTATTTACTTCCTTCATTCAAAACTTCAAAAGCTTTTTCGAGTTGTGCATCTTCCTCGCTGCCTTCAACCAAAGAAACTTCTATATCCGGCGAAATTCCCGCTCCGTGAATACACTCACCTGACGGCGTAAAATATTTGGCTACCGTCAAAACAACACCGCTGCCGTCTTCCGGATAATCATATCTTATCTGTCCGAGAGCTTTTCCGTACGTTTTTTCTCCTACAAGAGTTCCTTTTTTATGATCTCTTATTGCGCCCGCCACCAATTCAGAAGCACTGGCTGTGTTTTCGTTTATAAGTACAACCAACGGTGATTCAATGCAAGTAGCATCAGACTTTATTTCGCTTAATCTTTCGCCTTTCTTGTTTTCTGAATAAGCTATAAGTCCCTCGGGCAAAATTCTGTCTGCAACAATATCAGCTTGTGTTTCGTAACCGCCGCCGTTATCTCGCAAATCAAGTATAATTCCTTTATGCTCAACTTTTTCTATTTTTTCCATTGCAGTCAGAAATTCTTTGCCTGTATCATCATCAAACTGCGTAATTTTTACATACATTACGCCATCATAATCATTTACAAACACCGATTGCTTACTTACTTTCGAAATAGTTACCGTTGCCTCATGCACTTCTTCGTTTGCTTTAATTATTTTAAATTTAATTTCGGTTCCTTCTTTTGAAAAAAGTGTTTTAAGTTCTTCATCTGTATAACTTTCAACTGATTTGCCTTCGACTTCGGAAATTACATCGCCAACAATAATTCCTGCTTTATCCGCAGAAGATTCCGCATCCACATTTAATATTTTCAGACCTTTTTCTGACCTTTCATAAGAAAAACCCGCACCTATATATGTGCCCGTTATATAATCAACGTATTCGTTCAATGTGCCCGGCTCCAAATACCTCGAATACGGATCATCCAAAGCCGCCACTGCACCGGAAATCGCACCCTCCAACACTTTATTGACATCATATTCCAAATAGTAATTTTCATCAATAAAATGCAGTAATTCCTGAAATTTACTTACTTTATATTCATCAAGGTTTTCTCCGGAAAATGTTACGCTGTCTGATTTTCTGAATAATGCTCCGTTGTAATAAATACGGTCTGCAACCAAGAATGTCACAAAAACAGTTATAACAACTAAAAGTATCGCCCCGACGAACAAAACATTTCCGTTTACACGCAGAGTCTTATTTTCATTGATTTTTTCTTCGTTATCAGTCATTTTTTCACCTGCTTAAACTTTAACATAGCGGCGCACTGCAATGGCACCTGAAATAACACCTACAAAAATTCCGGCAACGACAAACATTAAGAAAACGCTTACCGAAAATTCAGAAAAATTCGCCAAGCCCAATATGTTTTTCAACCCTTCGGAAGCACTGTTTACCGCTTTATATGCGTATGCGTATGTGACTCTCAATGCAAAATATGAAAGAATCGAGCTAAGTATTCCGATAATAATACCTTCTATTACAAAAGGTCCTCTCATATATGCTTTTGACGCACCGATATTTTTCATGATAATAAGCTCTTTGTTTCTTGCAAAAACAGTTAATCTTATTGTGTTTGCAGAAAGCAACACAGATAAGAATCCAAAAACAAGTATAGCTACCATACTTCCTATTTTTACACCTTTATTTATGGATGAGAAATACTTGTATACGGAAGTATTGTCGGTTACTTCCTCAACTCCCGTAACCTTTTTCATATCTTCAGAGAATTGTTCCACATTTTCCACGGACTTAAGATTTACTCTGAAAGAAACATACATATAATCCGCATCAAAATTTTCAAAAAGGTCTTGTTCTTCTTCGAACATTTCTATTGCATTTTTAAGATTTTCTTCTTTGGAAATTCTTTGCACTTCTGCCACTCTGGAGTCTTTTATTATGATATCCGCAATGGCAATGCTGCCCTCATCACTTACATCTGTAGAACAATCTATCATAACTTCCTTTTGCTGTTCGCTGAGTTCTGTCAAAATTCTCTGTAAATTTACGGAGAGCATCATCAAAGTTCCCATAATGTAAAGTGATACAAAAATTACAAAAACAGACGAAAAGAGCATGTGCCAATTTTTGAAGGAATTGGCAACGCCTTGACGTAAAATATAATAAAAAGTTCTGATTTTACGCATTTTCGTTATCCTCCTTAGGCTCTTCCTGCTCTTCTTTCTGCTGTTGAGCAGAAGCAATATTTATTGATGCTACCGGTATTTCCACCTGAACAGGAGTACTGTTTTCCTCTTGCGGTTTTTGTTCCGGTACAGGCTCTTTTACAGGCTCTTGCGCAGTTTCCTCTATCGGTGCTTCCTTGGTCGGAATAACATCCGTACTTTCCTTTGTTACTGTATGTCCGTGATTAAGCACAATAACTCTTTTACCCATTTTTTCCGCCATATATTGCTCATGAGTTGCAACCAAAACGGTTGTACCGTAAGAATTTATCATTTGCAAAAGCGACATAATTTCAGCAGAGTTTTCGGGGTCCAAATTCCCCGTAGGCTCGTCTGCAATCAAAATATCCGGACCGTTAACAATAGCTCTTGCCAATGCAACTCTTTGTTGTTCGCCCCCCGAAAGCTGACCCGGATATTCATTTCTTTTGGCTGTAAGTCCCATTAAAGAAAGTGTTATATCAACTTTTTCTGTTATCTCTTTTTTAGATGCTCCCATTATTTCCATTGCAAAAGCAATATTCTGGAAAACGGTTTTCTTTTCCAAAAGTCGGAAATCTTGAAAAAATACGCCTATGCTGCGTCTATATCTTTGAATTCTTGATTTTCTGATTTTTGATACATTATGTGAATTTACAAAAATTCTTCCCGAAGTAGGTGTTTCTTCAAGTAAAATCAGTTTTATAAGAGTGGATTTTCCCGCACCGCTGGAACCCATCAAAAACACAAATTCGCCTTCTTCTATCTGAAAGCTGAGATTTTTAATAGCATCAACTCCGTTGTGATATGTTTTTTCCACATTGTCAAAAATTATCATCGGGAGATTCCTTTTTTCATTTTTAAATAAACCTTTTTTTGCTGATTGTTTGTCTTTTGTACTTTGTTCCATTTTTTCTTTCCTTTTATAAATTAAATTTTATTTAAAAGCGCCGGTTCTTTATTTTCTATATACTGCAAAATCAAAAGTGCTATTCCGATACGCATACTTATGTCAAATTCAGAACAATCAAGTCCGGTCATTTTAGTAAACTTTTCCAATCTGTACATCAAAGTATTTCTGTGAATATACAAAACTCTTGAAGCTTCACTTACATTTAAGTTGTTTTCTAAATAAACCTTAACTGTATTAAGCAATTCTTTTGCAGATTTATCTTGTATGAAACCCTCTCCGAAAGTTTCTGTTATATATCTGAGACAAGCATCTATCGGAATTGAATATATCAACTTTTCAAGTCCCAATTTATTATATTCAAGACAATTATCCGTCATTTCGAATATCAAACCTATGTTTTTGGCTTTATCCGCCTCGATATATGCATTATTCAAATTCATTAAAGAAGATGTTACCGAACTTACTGAAACACACGTCTCAACCATCGCTTCAAGAAGCAATGTATTTTTTACCATATTTGCATATTCCATAATATAATCATACGTAATTTCTTCTTTTAAGGGACAAATCACGGCAGTTCTCGCATAATCAATCGGAATAATCAAAAAGCCCTCATCTACTCCGAAAATTTCCTGCAATATACGGCATATAAGCTCACTGTCTCCGGCAGGTGTTCCCGAAACAATATTTAAAGTTACAAGCACCACTGCATAGCCGCTGGCATTTGCCATAAAATCTCCGTAAACAGCCTCTATCTGTTCTTCTGTGACATTTCGTCTGCCTTCAATAAGTAATTTTTTAAATATATTTATTAAATCCTTACTGCTTTGTGACTCCCTGTATCTGAATCCGTGAGCTGCAAGTGCCAAAATATTCTTATATGCCTTTATTTCGTTTGTATGATTCTCATTATCCGAAACATTCGGCTTTACAAACATAAAAATAGTTTCATCGCTGTCCACCGTGACATCTTCGAACATAAAACCGTTTTTTTCGAATTGCATAGCCTCATAAGATGAAAAAGCATCGTCATTTTGAAGCTCCGTGAAAATATTCACAAGTTCTTCTTCAAAAGAATTTTCGTCTGTTTCTCCGTTGTAAAACAAAATATGTCCGGCATCATCAATAATACCAAAATCCGCACCTATATATCCGGCAATTTCTGCCAATTGTTGTTTATTTGCACCGCTTAGTATTGTAGACACCCCCTATTTTGCATATACAGCAATATTATATACCAAAACCCTTTAAAAGCAAATACAAATTACTCAACTTTAAAGCTTGCAAAGAGCACCGATTCCGCCGCATTTTTTGATATCATAACAGTGAAATTTCCCGGTTCAGTTACTTTGTTCATATTCCAATCAGTGAACGCCAAATCACTGTTTTTTAATGTAAATTCAACTGTTTTCTTTTCTCCCGGTGCCAACATTATTTTGTCAAAGCCTTTTAATTCTTTCATAGGTCTTGCACGAGAGCCTATCATATCTCGGATATAAAGCTGAACAACTTCTTCGCCTGCTCTGTCGCCTGTATTTTTTACATCAACAGATACCGAAATATAATCATCAGGATCTTGTGACATTTTGTCTTTTGAAAGCTTCAAATCTGTATATTCAAAAGTCGTATAACTGAGTCCGTATCCGAATGCATAAGCAGGTTCAATCTGCAAATCTCTATACTTAGACTCAAACACCCACTTTCCGAGAGCAGGGCGGCCTGTATTCAGACTGTTGTAATAGCAAGGAATTTGCCCTTCACTGCACGGAATCGAACAGCTCAATCTGCCTGACGGGTTGTAATCGCCGGAAATTATATCTGCAATTGCGTTACCGCCTTCTGTTCCGAGCTGACCCGCAAACAGTATTGCATCAACTTTATCTCTCCACGAGAAAATCGTAAGCGGTCTACCGGAGAATATCATTGCTACGCAAGGCACGCCTTTTTGCTTTGAAGCTTCTGCAACTGCTTCAATAAGTTTTTCCTGCATTCCGGGGAGTGAAATATCGCTTCTGCTGTTTGCTTCTCCTGCCATTCCGGAATGTTCTCCCACCGCAAACACAACTATGTCAGCCTCAGAAACAGCATCCGCTGCTTTTTTGATGTTTTCATTGTCTTCTTCACTGCCTTCTATTGAGCAACCCATACTGAATGTTACGTTTTCTTTTCCGAAGCGATTTTCAAGTCCTGCCAAAACAGTAATTGTCTGCGCAGGTTCACAAGGACCGGCCCAACCGCCGAGAATAGCTTTCGGATCGTCTCCGATAGGTCCTACGAGAAGGATTTTTTTATTTTCATCTATGGGAAGAATGCCATTGTCATTTTTTAGCAAAACAGGGCATCGCTTCGCAACTTCTCTTGAAACACGTCTGTGTTCCGGAGAGAAGAAACATTCTTGTTTTTTCTCGTCTACGAAAGGTTTTTCGAAAATTCCGGCAAGAAATTTAAGAACAAGCACACGTTCCACGGCCGCATCGACATCTTTAATATCAATTTTACCTTCTTCAACCAAAGCGGGAATATTGTCATTGTATGGATCAAATGCCATGATAATGTCTATTCCTGCATTAAACGCAAGTTCAACTGCTTCTTTTATGTTTGCACAAACATTATGAGGAACCAACTCTGCAATAGCGCCGGCATCACTTATGGTCACACCTTTAAATCCAAGTTCTTTTCTCAACACATCTTGAAGAAGATATTTATTACATGTACACGGAACTCCGTTGAAGTCATTAAATGCAGGCATACAAGTAAAGCAGCCTGCATCAAAAGCAGCTTTAAAGGGCGGCACATAAACGTCAAGCAAAGTTTGCAGCGACATATCAACACTGTTGTAATCTCTGCCGCCAATACAAGCACCGTATGTAACAAAGTGTTTTGCACAAGCAAGCAAAGTATCCTCAGCTCCTATTTCGTCACCTTGAAAACCTTCTACCGTAGCCGCAGAAAATTCCGACGTCAAATAAGTATCTTCGCCGTAACCTTCCATAATTCTGCCCCATCTGGGATCTCTGGAAATATCTACCATAGGAGCAAACGTCCATCTTATGCCGGCTGCATACGCTTCTTTCGCTGCAACTTTAGCACTTTCCTTTGCTACATACCAAGGGTCCCAAGAAAACGACTGCGTAAGAGGTGTCGGAAATGTTGTTTTAAATCCGTGAATTACATCGTATGCGAACAAAGCAGGTATATGGTTAGGTGTTTCTTCCATAAGGCGTTTTTGAACGCCATTAAGCTTTTGTGCACCGTGTATACTTAAATACGAGCCGACTTTTCCTTCCGGATAGTGGTCTTCAAAAAACGACTCAACGCCTCCGTATATTGAATTTCCAAACTGCGACAACTGACCGACTTTTTCTGTCAAAGTCATCTTTTCCATAAGCTTCTCGGCAAATTCTTTTGCCTGTTCTATTTTACGAGTTTCAATTTTCATTTACATCTGTCCTTTTAAATAACTGAATTAAAAACAGTATAACATTTTAAAGTTCAAGTTGCAATAAAAACGAAACGCGTCAAGTCATCGCGTATACAGTAAATTTTTTGATTCTTACGTTTTCTAAACATTCAGTGTCTTTTTTTTTAACGCAATATCTTTACGAGAAAAAGTCAAAAAGTTTTTTCTTGAAAATTTAAAATTCGTTAATTGAAATAGTAAATGCAACCGCGAAGAAGTAAATGCAACTGTAAAGTTGAACGAAAACGTCATTTTTAAAAAAAATAGTATACAAAAAGGCAAAAAGACAGTAAAATAAAAAACGAAAGCTGGTTGCCGGAAATTTTCTGCATAACAAAATGAAGCTGCATTGTTTTGGTGACTCTTGTGTAAAAAGTAAATGCAACCTAAATTGTGGTATGTAGAGTGCTTGCCGGTGCTATGTTTTAATTAAAGAGTTTAGGTGTTAATATTACACTTTTCGGATCAAGTGTAACAACACCGAGTTTTTGTGCTACAGAATCGCCGTATATGAGACGAAACATCTCAGACGGCGATTTGTAGTTAAACTCGCCTCTTCCATATGAGTTAATGTGACAGAACATAAGATCCACCATATCCTGATTTAAAGAATCTAAAGATGTTCCTTTAGGGAAATAGTATCTAAAAAACTCATGATTCCGTTCACAACCTGCTTTTTGATTGGCATTTTGCGGATCACAATAAAATACCCGAGAATGAATTTCGCCTGTTTCAGGATCAGCCTCCATTCTCAGAGGATCACTAAATTCAGTACCTCTGTCAGTCAAAATAATCGGAAACAACATTGACATTTCTTCAGTAGTAAGTATTTCTCTTAAATGATCAAATACTGCACTAACAGATGCGGATGTGTTTTGGTTTCGTAGAAAACCTAATTGCAGATTACAATTCCGAAAAAAAAGAGTAAGTATAACTTTGCCACCTTTGTGTCCCTCGATTGTATCTGCTTCCACTACATTTAAAGTTGGATGTTGTTTAATATAATCAAGAAAATCTGTATGGAGCCTATTGAAGCGACATTCTTTGTCTACCAAAAGCGGAGGACCCGGTTTTTTTCTGGCTTTACGTTGAACAGTTCTTTTTAAATCAAACAAATCGGCAGATAGATAATTACTGCGTAGGTATTTGTAAATAGTCCTGTCAGAAACGTTAATTTCTGAACTGTTTGTTTGACAAATATGTCTAACAGACTGACCTTTTTGTAAAAGAGGACTGACGATTTTGTCCAACGACTCCAATTCGGATTCGTTAAGAGCAATGCCTTGTCTGGTCTCGGACAGCTGATTCTCATACATAGATTGAGCTTTTTTTGCATCATAAATCCATTTGCTTAAAGGACAACGGGTTTTCTTGGAACATCCATTACATACGTATGGAGCATGATTGTATTGTTCGCATACTTCTTCCTTGAATTCAATACAGTAAGAATTACAGCCACCGCATAATTTACAGCTCTTTTTACAGACGTTGTAACATGTCGGACTTTTACATTTATCTTTGATTGAACAAGTAAAACGTTTTGTACACACGTTTTTAGGTTGGAATGTTGCTACTTCTGTATAGTGAATAAAAGTACGATGTTTTTGCACTTCTCTGCTTATTGTTGATTTACTTTTGCACAATTGCTGAGCTATTTCGGCATAAGTTAATCCGCTCTTTAAGCCTAATTGTATTGTTTGTCTTTCTTCTAAATTTAAATGCTTTGCCATATAAAAACCTCCTTTTGCACCGGCAAGCAGATAAAGATATTACAACTAATAATTCTGCAACACAATCCTGTTTGTTTTTGGTTGCTACAGCGCTGTGAAGATGTAAATGCAACACACTATCAGGAATCTAATTTTGTGTTATAGAGCTTCGTGCGAAGATGTAAATGCAACGAGAAAGTTGCGTTTACTATTTCAATTAAAAAAAATTTAAAATTTTCTAAAAAAGGGGGTTGACAAGTCGTTGGAATTTTTATATAATAGCCGAGCGTTCTTGCTAGACGTACATTTAAGGTCGTTTGGCGAGTTCATACGGCGGCGTAGCTCAGCTGGCCAGAGCATCCGGTTCATACCCGGCAGGTCATAGGTTCAAATCCCATCGCCGCTACCATAACGGCCCCTTGGTCAAGTGGTTAAGACATCGCCCTTTCACGGCGGCGACACGAGTTCGAATCTCGTAGGGGTCACCACAAAAAGTTCTCGTTTTATACGGGAACTTTTCTTTTTGCTAAAATTTCTCCATTCATAGATTTTATCAACTCTGATATTTGCTAACATTAACACTATCATTTACACGTTTAACTCTATTAAAGTTTTTATCGAAAATTTTAATTAAACGCAAAAAGCCGGTTGCTTTACAGCAACCGGCATAATGCTATGTTTTTGTACAATAACACATATCAAAAATTGAAATGCGAAAATTATATAGCTCTTGTAACCTTTCCTGATTTCAAGCAGGAAGTACATACATAAGCGTAACGGGGAGTGCCATTAACCATAATTTTAACTCTCCTTACATTCGGCTTCCAGCTTCTCTTCGCACGTCTACTCACCTGTGAACGTGTTATGCTGATATGGCGTCCGAACATCATATCCTTTGAACAAAACTCACATCTTGCCATTTAAACACACCTCCCTTGAAAATCTTCAAACAGCGTTTGACATTGTAACACATCTTTTCTCACAATGCAAACATTTTTTTCATAAAAACCATTGATTTAACAATCATACAACCTATGAAGAACTTGCACAAGTGAGAACCCTTCAATTTTTGCCAAATATGAAACTAACAGAAACTATTTTTCTGTACACAAAAACACCAAAAAGCTGTCCTACAGGAGCACTATAGGGACAGCTTTTATAAAAAGTGAAATCAGTCTTTAATTTTACTATAAATTCTAATTTTATTCGTTTGTTTCAGACTCTTCTGAATCTGTATTCACTTCTATTGTCGGCTGAAGTTTAGCTGCAAGGATATCACCGATTGATGTACCCATTGAAACTGCTGTATCTGCAACGATTTCATTTTCTGCATCTTTCTTCGCGCGTTTTTCGCTCTTAGCCGGACGCTCGCCGCGATCTTTCTTGCGCGGTCTTTCTTTCTTCTCAGGAACTATCGGATTGCCCTCTTCGTCAAGCTCTACAGGCTTCGGCTCAGGATCATATGCCTGAACATCACGGATGCTGAGATTTATTTTCTTCTCAGCGATGTTAGTATCAATGATCTTAGCCATAACTTTTTGACCAATCTTAAGGCAGTCAGCGGCACTTGAAATTCTCTGATTTGAAATCTGAGAAATATGTACCAAGCCGTCAATTCCGGGTGCAATATTTACGAACACACCAAATGCAGCGAAACGCACAATTGTAACTTCGAGAATATCTCCAACCTGATAAAGGTTTTCAGCATCAAACCAAGGATTGTCTTCTTGCTTTCTGTATCCCAATGAAATTCTCTTTTTCTTTCTGTCAAATTCAAGAATTTTAACTTCTACTTCTTGACCTACTTTGAGAACTTCTGAAGGATGTTTAATTCTGTTCCATGAAAGCTCTGACATATGGATAAGTCCGTCGTATCCACCGATATCAACAAAAGCTCCGAAAGGTGTAAGGCTCTTTACAACACCTGTGCAAACCTTATCAACTTCGATTTGACTCCAGAAAGCTTCTTCTTTCTCTTCTCTGTCAGCTACGAGGATAACTTTTCTTGAACCGATGATTCTGTTGTGACCTTTCGGACCTTTTTCGAAAGCTGTAATAATAACCTCAATATCCTGACCGACAAAAGCACTCAAATCTTTTGCATATCTCTCTGTGAGCTGTGATGCAGGGATAAAGATACGTACTGAACCAACATAAGCAACAACACCGCCGTTTACGGCTTCTTTAACACGTACCAAAACAGGTGTTTTGTTTTCGAAAGACTGCTCAAGGAGAAGCATGTTCTTCTTATTGTCTACACGTCTCTTTGAAAGGATAGCTTCGCCGTCTTTATCACTGACTTTAACAACCATAGCTTCAACCTCATCACCAATATTCAATTGTTCTGGGGCAAAACCGGGAATCTCAGCGAACTCGTCGATAGCGATAAAACCTTCAAATTTAAATCCAAGGTCAACATAAACGCCTTTGTTGTCGATTTTGTTGATTGTACCTTTTACAATCTGTCCGCTTGTAATTGTTGTAAGCGACTTGTTCAATAATGTTTCAAAAGACTCGTTGTCGCATGTTGCAGCCTCAGTTGCGCTGATTTCTGCATTTTCAATTTCCTGATTGATTTCACTCATCTTACCAATAACCTCCCCGATGATCCAGTCAGGAACGGATGCTCCCGCTGTCACACCAACTTTCTTATATTTGTCAATCTGCGATATATTTAACTCTCCGGCATCTTCAACGAATAAAACCTGCCTGCAAATTTCTGAACTTAAATCATACAGCTTTTTGGTGTTAGAACTCTTCTTATCACCCACTACAATCATTAAGTCCGCTTGCGATGCAATTTTTACCGTTTCCTCCTGTCTGAGAGATGTCGCACTGCATATTGTATCAAAAAAAATCACATTGTCAAAGGATTTTTTTAAAACCTCACATATTTCCCCGAAAATTTTCTTCGAAAAAGTCGTTTGTGCCACCACGCTGTACAACAAATTCTTATCAGCACTCAAGGCGAAGCGTTCCGCATCCGAAACGCAGGATAAAATTATACCTTTTTCGTCACACCATCCGTTCGTTCCGATAACCTCCGGATGAATCGGATCTCCTATTATAATAATGTTTCTGCCTTCTTCGTGTTGTTTGCTTACTAACTTATGAATTTTAGTCACAAAAGGACATGTGGCGTCTACGATATTACAGCCTATTTTCTCTAGCTCAGAATATTTTTTAGGGGATATCCCGTGTGCTCTTATAATTACGGTTGCCTTTTCCGGCTCATTTTCCGTTTTCGTTAAAATCTCATCGGCAGTACACACAACTTCCAAGCCTTTTTCAGCAATTCTTCCTATTACGTGGTCATTATGTATTAATTCTCCGTAAGAAAACACAAATTCATCTTTTGTTTTATTTTCAAGTATTTTAAATGTCTTGTCTACAGCATTTGCAACACCAAAACAAAAACCTGCCGTCTGCGCTTTAATTATTTCCACTTTCAGGCTCCTCCATCAATGAATATATACCATCAAGTATTTCCCGGGCAATTTCCGTGTAATCTGCATTTGTATACTTTTTGCCCTCCGGCGGCTGCGGAATAATTATAGGGTCGCCGAATCTTACGTTCACACGTCCAAACAATCGTATTTTACCCCATATTGCAACCGGTTGAACGGGTACATTTGCCTCGAAAGCAAATTTTGCCACGCCGTGTTTTGCTTTAACCGCAGTTCCTTTTCCTTTTGCTCTCGTACCTTGCGGAAAAATACCTACAGCCTCGCCCTTTTCCAAAAGTTCAAATGTAGTTCTTGCCGCAGAAATATCTCTGGAATGTCTTCTTACCGGATAAGCTCCGCAAGCTGTAAATATTTTGGCAAGAATTTTATTTTGAAAAAGTTCTTCTTTTGCCATCCATTTAAGATATCTCGGTACTTTATAGCCTATCATAAACATATCAAGCATACTTTCGTGATTTGCCGCCACAAGCAAACCTCCGTTTTTCGGAACTTTCTCGGCATCATACACTTTCACGCGTATAAAAAAGAAAAATATAAATCTGCAAATAACTCGTAAAACTTCCATATTATCTCCACTTATTACATTTCTGTCTTGCTTTTAATAATATTTATTAAAGCTTGCTCACTTTCATCTTCTGTCATTTCAGAAGTATCAAGGAGCACCGCATCTTCGGCTTGTTTTAATGGAGCAAATGCTCTCGAGCTGTCGTTTGCATCACGGAATTTCATATCTTTTAAAACTTCTTCATAGGTTACTTCTGAATTTCCTTTTTCTCTAAGCTCGTCAAATCTTCTTTTTGCCCTGATTTCCACTGATGCTGTCAAGAAAACTTTCACTGCAGCATTCGGCAAAACGTACGAACCAATGTCGCGGCCATCCATTACAACATCACTTTTCTCAGCGATCTGTCTTTGTATTTCAACCAATTTAAGTCTTACTTTCGGTACTACTGCCACTTTTGAAGCAGCAATAGAAACCTCGGGAGTACGTATCAATGACGTTACGTTTCTGCCGTTTACATATACTTGCTGATTTGAGTTTTCATACACAACGTCAAGAGCAAAATTCTCCGTCAAATCTTCCAACTTCTTTTGATTTTCGCTGTCAGCAGCAGAAAAATCCACTCCGTTTTCTATGCAATACAAACCAAATGCCCTATACATGGCACCTGTATCAAGATATATATATCCGAATTGTTTCGCAACTTTCTTTGCAAGTGTACTCTTCCCTGCGCCCGAAGGTCCGTCTATTGCAATATTACGATTCATAGTTTTCCTCCTCTGATGCAACTTTGTTGCTATAAATAACTCTGTGCCCCAAACCTATTGCCATTTCATTAAGGTGCAAAAGTCCAATTCCAAAAAACACTGCAACACTTATATGTTCTCCACACCTGGCAATGGCAATCTTACCGCCGACATTAAGACCGATGGCTTTGTTTACAATTTGTGAAACCGCCTCTTTTGCCGCACCTGCCACAGCACCCTCTTCCGCATGAGAATCCGCAATCAAATTTTCTCTTTTTGCGGCAACAACAGCTCTTTCTATCAATTTAGTAACCGATGCTATAAATTCTCCGCCAAAATCCACTGCCGCAGACAAAACCCCTTCGTTTCTGAGCTTCGTCTGAACACTTTTCTCCTCTTGGCGATCTTTTGTTATTGCTACGGAAATCGCCGCTGTAACAGCGTCTCTGCTTCCTGTTTCACTAAACATAATTTATTTCCCCTTTTCGTTCGTCCTACGCAAAAAAAAGCGGAGAAAGTCGTCAAAAAACTCAACAACTTCTCCGATAATTTATGCAGAAATATTAAAATTCAGGTATCTCGATTTCAATCTCGCGACCGAGTTCAGCAGATTTAGCAATACCGGAAAGGATTGCTTGATTATACAAAATCTGGGAAGTAGGAACGGGAGCAGGACCGCCCTCTTTGATTGCATCGAGGAAAGAACGAATCTTCATATCGAATACGTTACCATTTGTACCTCTTACAGGGATTTGTGTTTCTACTTGGTCTCCCGCAACTTCGTGATAAATTGTCATAGGTCCACCAATAGAACCGTTCCAACACTCTGTTGAAGGAATACGCAAACCACCTTTTGTTCCCAAAATAATTGTATCTCCGGGAGTATCAAGATTCATTGCCCAGGCAATACGGAAGTCTACAATAACTCCGCCTTCAAGTCTTATGAAACCTGCCGCAAAATCATCAACGCCAAACTTATCTGCATATTCAGGATGTCCCGAATAGTAATCAGGGCGTTTTCCGAAGAAATCTGATTTATAGCCTGTAACTGTCAACGGCTTCGGATATCCGATAGCATTCAATACCATATCGAGTGAATAACATCCGATATCTCCCAAAGCACCGATACCACCTGTTTCTTTTTCAATAAATGTTGTGCCGAAAGGTGTAGGAATACCTCTGCGTCTGCCGCCGCCTGTCTGGATATAATAAATATCTCCCAACTCGCCGGATTCAACGATTTTCTTAATCATTTTCATATTTTCGTCAAATCTGGGCTGGAATCCTACAGAAACGATTTTACCGCTTTCTTTCTCTGCTTTGCAAATAGCGATAGCTTCTTCAAGTGTAACACACATAGGTTTTTCGAGCATTACGTGAACGCCTTTTTTAAGTGCATAAGTTGTACAAGGCTCATGCTGGCAGTTATACGTACAAACGCTTACTGCATCAAGTTGCAAAGATTCGTCATCAAGCATTTCCTTGTGGCTGTTGTAAATTTTTGCATTCGGAATACCTCTGTCTTCTGCAAATTTAGCAGCTTTACCGGGAATAAGGTCAGCCAAAGCAACTATTTCAACATCGGGGCATCTTTTATACGCCTCTGCATGGGGCTCTGCAATCCAACCTGTACCTATGATACCGACACGAAGTTTCTTACTTGTATCGATTTCTTTTTTCTCTTCAACAACTTCTTTAAATTTGTCTAAAATATTTCCCATAATAACACCTCATTATTTTTTATCGGTATAGTTTAAAATCAAAGTAAAGTTTTTAAGTAGTTAATACTCATTTGAGCACACTCAAGCGAAGTTTTTCCCATGCTCGGATGATCCTGTTCTACAACAAGCCATTTTGTACCTGCTGCTTCTGCCGCTTCCAAAAGTGTGGGAATGTCTTGCTTTCCGTAGCCTATCGGACGGAATTCAAATGCTTTTGTGTACTTTGGCTTGTCACTCTCAATACCTATAAGCTCATACATATTCTCTGTCTTGCCGCCTGTAAAGTCTTTAAAGTGGAGAATCGTAGCTCTGCCTGTATATTGTCTTACATATGCAGCCGGGTCTACCCCTGCAACATTTGCCCAGCAAGTGTCGATTTCCGTTTCGAGTAAATCAGCGGAAATTGTATCGTACAATTCATCAAGAGCAAATTTACCGTTAATTTTGACAAACTCAAAATCGTGGTTATGATACATAAGTTGTATACCTTTTGACTTTGCCACAATTGCGATTTTCTTTATATCTTCAACTGTTTTTTCCCATCTTTCTGCTCCGGGGCGACGATCTTCAACAATATACGGAATAGCTACGTACTTGCATCCGATTTTCTTGTATGCCTCAAGCACACCCTCAGTATCGTCCAAAAGCTCATCTATTGAAATATGTGCGGAAACAGGCTCTAATCCCAGCTCCTCGAGAAGGCTTTTTACTGCCTCGGGCTCACGGCCGTAAAGCCCGGCAAATTCCACACCTTGAAATCCTAATTCTTTAACTTTTTTAAGTGTGCCTTCAAAATCAACCTCTAAACTATCTCTTACAGAAAACAACTGTAACGCTACAGGAAAAGACATATAAAACACAACCTTTCTATTTTTATCAAATATAATCAAAATATGTGTTTAATTTTATTACAAACAATGCCGTTTGTCAAACCAAAACAGGTTGCTATTTTTCTGTTTGCGTGGCAAAATATAATCATAATTTATTTAAAGGAGCATTCACTTGAAAAAGATTCTTTCCACAAAAGAAAAATACATAAAAAACGATTACATTTGGGCACGCAAACTTTACCGCTCGGCTACTGTTGCTTCGATAAGCTCTTTTGTAGGCGTTTTGGCATTGGCAATTTTCGCACTTTGTCATTTTTGTTTTTTCGATATCACAGTTACAGAAATATACACCAACAAGGTTTTTTACTATATAAATTTCCCTTTAAGGGAAATCTTGCAATTTATTCCATTTTCGGTTTCTGAATTGCTTTTATACATTTTCATTGTTTGCTCGATTGTTTTAATTTTTAAAACGATTTTCCACACAGTCAAATCCATAATTCTTTATATCCGCATGAATAAAGAAGGTAATTTACCCGAAAGGCGTTCTATGTTGCGCCCTGTTGCACATTTAGGCTTACGTTTTGTCTCTGTTTTTTGCGTGTGCGTAGCTGTTTTTATTTTCTTCGGCGGAATCAACTACACCGGTGCTGCTTTCGCGCAAAAAAACAATTACACACAAGACGGGTATACAGTGGAACAACTAAGAGAACTTTGCTGTATATTAGCTGAAGAAGTTTCACTTACAAGACAAGTTTTGGAAACAAATCCCAACGGTTCAATCAACGAAACATATTCCGGATACAATCCGTACAGACTGGCAGAAGAAGCAAAAACCGCCTACAGCCGTCTGCCTGCCGAATATAATTCCGCACGCAAAGATTATACTGCCGTAAAATTTGCCTACAGCTCGGAAATTATGTCAAATTTTCACATAACAGGAATTTATCCCTACTTGCTCCCCGAAGCTGTCGTAAACATCAACACTCCTATTATGAGTCTGCCCCATACAATTTGTCACGAAATGGCACACCAACTCGGTTTTGCCCGTGAAGACGAGGCGAACTTCATAGCATATATGGCTTGTTTGCAAAGCGACAATGCACTTTTCGCATACTCTGCATATTATACAGCATTTTCGTACGCAATGAATGAATTGCGGTTATACGATACGGAAAATTGGCAACTTATAATGCAAAACGCAGACAAAAATGTTATTAAAGATATGGAGCGCGAAAACGCGTACTGGAATCATTTCGAAACTGTAAGCAGCGAATTCACATCAGAAGTCAACGATACATATTTGTCGATTATGACTGTAGAAGACGGAGTAAAAAGCTACGGCGGAATGTTGGAGCTTCTTTTGGAAGAAGCGATACGCTCCGGTGCTATAAAATAAAAAACGCAAATGATTTCTTACGGAGTGGCAGTAGCCGTTGCTGTGCTCTCCGGAGAAGGTGTGCTCGGAGCCGGCGTTTCTTCAATTTTATCTGCAATTTTCACAGAGCAAGTATAATCTCCGATTACTGTATATTTAGCATTATCAATAGCTGTAAATTCAAGCGGCAAAATATATTCGCCTACGCCTTTATCGGTTAAATCAATTTCAGGGCCTAATGAAGAAACTGACAGATTTGCCAAATCGGCAGCTTTACCTTTTATCTTTACATCAAATTGGTTTTTAGAAAATTCGTACGTATATTCTCTGGGATTTTTGCCCGGAGTGCTTACTGAATCAGACATATTTACAGTAATATTTTTAATTTCATATTTTAAAATTTCTGCCGAAACAGAAACCTCAGCAGTTTGATAAGTTGCAATTCCCGCAGGCAAATACGACTCTATGTTAAAATTCTTTATAACATTTCCGGTCGCACCGGAAACATCAATCGACCCCAAATCTATTTCGTTTATATTACGCAGGGCAGACGATGCGCCACGGAGCAAAACAGTATTTGAATTTATACTTGTTTTGCCTAAATAATAATCGTTGTGAGGTTCACCTGAAACGCTGAATTTCAAAGGCACTCGTTTTGCGACTTCTATTTGTACTGATATTTTTTCTTTTTCATAATCAGCGGTTACTTCCTCACCGCTTTTCAGATAATAGTGTCCAAGATACGAACCTATTCTGTCGGAATCTATAGAACCTGCCGCAAGGCTTTCATTAAGTTTGACTTTTATGCAGTCAATATCTGCTATATCCGACTCAAATCCTGAAATCTGTACTGTACTCGGTTCCGCTTTAACAGATAATATTTCAAAATTTTCTGCCAATAAACTGTTATCATAGTCAACTATAACATCCACATTTACATGAGACATTTTGTCATACATTACATCTACTTTTTTAGGATAATAATCCTCTATTTTTATCCCTAATCTTTTACACTCGGGCTCATCAATTTTAAGGGTTGTAGTTCCCGCCTTATCAATCTCAGCAAAATCCACAAAGGCATACAAATCCGCAGCTGTCAAATTCCCTATTATGTCAGATCTTCCGGAAGCTTTTATCGTAATTTTATCGGGAACAGAAGAATCTCTTTCGCTTAAACCCAAAGCAGCGGGAGCATTGCCATTCAGTACATTTAAGGGTATATCCAAAGAACGCTTCTCCGTCGGATTTGTGTAGTTAAGCACCAAAAGCCACGTCATAACTCCCAAAAGCGCAGAAACAATAATATAAAAAGTCTTGCTTTTTAAGAAGTTTCTTAATTTTATCATTTCTGTTTGCCGCCTTTCTTGAATATATTTGCTTTTTTACTTGAGTTTTTTTCTTGATTCGTGTGGGGTGCCATCTCTTCAAGTAAAACAGCTCTTAATGTATCTTCTTTTATATTTCTTTTCAAAACACCGTTTTGTGAAATTGAAACATAACCTGTTTCCTCGGAAACAATAATCGAAATACAGTCTGTTGTTTCGCTGATGCCTATACCGGCTCTGTGGCGAGTTCCCAAATCTTTATTCAACTGCATATTTGTAGAAAGCGGCAAATAGCACGCAGCCGCCGCAATTCTGCTGTTTTTTATTATAACTGCACCATCGTGAAGCGGTGTATTCTTTATAAAAAGCTGTCTTAAAAACTGTGCCGTTACTGCAGAATCCACTATTGTGCCGGTACGAATTACTTCGCTCAAATTAGTTTTACGTTCTAAAATAATAAGTGCGCCTGTTTTTTCTTCTGCCATTGCGTATGTTGCTTTTACAATTTCGCTTACCATTACGCTCAAATCGGCAGTTTTTTGCGTACCGCTCTTAAAAAGTTCCATAAAGGATTTTTGTCCCAATCCTTCAAGTATTCGCCTTAATTCCGGCTGGAACAACACTATAAGCATTACGGGAAGCACTTCAATGACGAGCTTCAGAACAAAAGAAACGGTAGAAAACTGCAATAATTCCGCCACGAAAGCCACAACTAAAATCAAAATAACACTTTTGATGAGTTGGAAGGCTCTCGAATCCCTTAAAAGAGTGAGCAAAAGATAAAACACATAGGAAATAATCAGAACGTCTAATAAAATTCTGAATACGTCCCATATGCCGCTTATGCCCAAATATTCTCCTAAAAAGGTAGTGAATCTACCGAAGTCCGATGCCATCAAGCACATTGTATTTTCCCCTTTTTATAAATACATCAAATACTGAATCAACATAAAGAAAGTTGTTCCCACCATGGAGAACGCTAAAATAAAGCATAATATTCTTACTATTAATTTAGAAATATTAATCTTTTTCTTTTGATTACTCATTTATTTTCCCCTCTGTATCAAGATATTTACCTTCCACACCGGATACCGTGTTGTTGAAATTGTTAATTTCTTCGTCCATTTTATCCGTAATAGCTTTTAATGCGGCTTCCATTTGAGCCTTTACGCCATTGCACATTTCCGTAACTTCAATGCGCATATCTCTGATTCTTTTGTTTTTATCAACAATATTTTCGCGCAGCGCCTCGGATTTATTTTCCAATTCACGGCGTTCCAATTCCGCCTGCTCATGTGCACAAGCAATTATTTCACTTGCCGTATTTTCTGCTTTAATAAGCGCATCGGCAACTTTTGACTTTTCATTTTGAAGCTCAATATACGAAGAAGAAAGTTGGTTGTGCTGTGCAAGCAAAGAATTATATGAATCCGCAAGCTCGCTGTAAGCTTCTCCTAATTTTATTATTTCATTCGTATTAGCTTCTATTATCTCCGTATAATGACGATTTAAAGCTTCTAAGTACTCATTTACATACTTTTTTCTGTATTTTTTCAAAGGCACGTCAAAAGTTTTCGGCTCGCACTTACCCTCTGCCAAAATAGTATTTGTATCAATCGGCTGTACCGGTTCAAGCATCTTGTTCTGCATCTGTATTTCCAATTTTATTCCTCCTGACGTACTTTTCAATAACTGTCTTTATTTCCTCTGCGGATTTTAAACCTATTATGCGTTGTTCTGTAATACCGTCAACTATAAAAGCAAGAGTCGGAACACTTGATATACGGAATGCTTTTACGGTTTTAGGACATTCTTCTACATTTACAAAACCAATTGTCAACAATCCGTCATACTCCTCTGCAAGCTCATCCAGAATCGGAGCAAGAGTTCTGCACGGACCGCAATTTTGCGCCCAAAAATTCACCATAACGGGCAGCTTGCTTTTAATCATAAATCTGTCAAAAATTTCGTCATTAAATTGTATTATCTTATCTGACGGCATTATTTTCTCTCCTGTTTTCATCAATTAAATAGTCTTTTTTTAGTATAGAACAACCGTAATATTTCGTCAATATTAAAAGAGCCCGCTAATATTACCGTTTTCGTCAATATCAATTCTTTCTGCTGCAGGTACTTTAGGAAGTCCCGGCATTGTCATAATAGAACCTGTAAGAGCAACTATAAAACCTGCGCCTGCAGATACTTTCAAATTTCTTACAGTTATTTCAAAATTCTCCGGCGCACCGATCTTCGACATATCATCAGAGAAACTGTATTGCGTTTTTGCAATGCACACAGGCAGTTTGCCGAAGCCCATTTCCTCGAGCTGCTTTTTCTGTTTCAAAGCTTCTGCCGTATAGATTACATTATCGCCGCGATATACTTTTTGTGTAATCGCTTTGATTTTATCGTCTATTGAGCAATCGTCTTCATAGGAGAAGCTGAAATTACTGTTATCTTGTGTTTCGCACAACCTTACAACTTCGCTTGCAAGTTCTACTGCTCCTTCTCCGCCTTTTGCCCACACGTCGGAAAGTGCCACGTTTACTCCCAATTCCTTACATTTCTTTGCAATCAAAGCAAGCTCCGCATCGCTGTCTTGTACAAATCTGTTAATTGCTACCACACAAGGAAGTTTGTAAACATCGCGAATATTTGAAACGTGTCTGAGAAGATTCGGAAGTCCTCTTTCAAGAGCTTCGAGATTCTCCCCCGCAAGCTCTGTTTTCGGAACGCCACCGTGCATTTTAAGAGCTCTTACAGTAGCCACTACTACAACAGCGGAGGGTTTTAATTCTGCCACTCTGCACTTTATGTCGAGGAACTTTTCAGCACCCAAGTCAGCACCGAAACCTGCCTCGGTGATAGCGTATTCGCCAAGCTCCATAGCAGTTTTTGTGGCAATAACGGAGTTACAACCGTGTGCGATATTTGCAAACGGGCCTCCGTGAACGAGTGCCGGAGTGCCTTCAAGGGTTTGTACGAGATTAGGTTTAAGCGCATCTTTAAGAAGTGCCGCCATTGCACCTTCCGCTTTGAGCATAGAAGCCGTAACAGGCTTTTCATCGTATGTGTAACCCACAATTATTCTGCCCAAACGTGCTTTTAAATCTGTAAGCGAGGAAGCCAAGCACAAAACAGCCATTATTTCGGATGCTACCGTAATATCGTAGCCGTCTTCTCTGGGAACGCCGTTTACTCTGCCTCCCAAACCGTTTGTTACGTATCTGAGCTGACGGTCGTTCATATCAACACATCTGCGCCATGTAATGCGTCTGGGGTCAATATTCAACTGATTTCCTTGATATATGTGATTATCAAGCATTGCTGCCAGCAAATTATTCGCCGCACCGATTGCGTGGAAGTCGCCCGTAAAGTGAAGATTTATATCTTCCATAGGAATAACTTGTGCATATCCGCCGCCTGCCGCGCCGCCTTTAACACCGAAAACAGGTCCCAAAGAAGGCTCACGAAGCGCAACGATAGAATTTTTGCCGATTTTGCGAAGTCCATCAGCAAGACCTATAGTAGTTGTTGTTTTTCCTTCTCCCGCAGGAGTAGGCGTAATAGCAGTAACGAGAACCAGTTTAGCTTTAGGCTCGCTGTGCGGCATATTCCAAACATCGATTTTCGCCTTATATTTACCATAGTATTCAACATATTCTCTGTCAATACCTGCCTTATCTGCAATTTCTCCGATAGGCTTAATCTCTGCGCTTTGTGCAATTTCAATATCACTTTTATAAGAACTCATACATTTTCCCCTTTTACAAATTTTTATCGGTTTGCTTTTAATTTAGCAAAAGTCTTTACATTTTTTGTTTTAAATTTGGAAATAACCGTACCTTCAAGATAGCAAAGTGTTACATTTTTCCATCTTACGGGGAGTAACATAATCTTCATGTATTTTGACTTCGGTTTTGCTATCTTTAAAGCCTCGCTAACATTAGGATTATTCAAAATGCGCTTTATCTCGGCTTTTCTTTCCTTTTTGCTCAACGTACAATTGGGATTTGTTACGTTTTCTATGCAGCCGATTATTCTTTCAATATATCTGCGGAATACCATTTCCATTGCCGCCGCTTTCTTTTCTTCGTCTTTAATATCCCAATATTTATAAAGGTCTATCATCCACTCGTGTTCTTCTTCTCTCTTCTCGTACAATGTACTCTTGTATTTAGCAGTTTCGCTTTCTGCACGTGCTCTCATAAAATGATAGTATGGCGTGGGGCTAAAAATTACTTTTTTTACATCGCGTACAAAAGAAAGTACAAACGGGAAGTCATCCATCCAAGTCTGAGGGAATCGCAAATTGTTATTCTGTAAATATTTTGCAGAATATAACTTATTCCAGGGCGGATACAACAAGTTTTTATCAAATAGCTTGTACGCATTTTCTCTGAATGCTTGCTGTGTGGGGTACTCAGCCGGCTCCTCTGTTTGTATTTGAGTGTATTTTTCTGTATCGCTGTAATATGTTTCAATAAAGAATCCTGTTACAACAAGTTCAGCTTTATTTTCTTCTGCCAACTTGTACATATCCTCAAGCATTGTAGGCTCTGCCCAATCGTCAGAGTCCATAAAATACAAATATTTACCTCTTGCTATATCAATAGCTCTGTTACGAGCTGCGGGAGCACCTGCATTTTCTTGGTGTATAACTTTAATTCTGCTGTCTTTTTTTGCATATTCATCGCAAATAGCGCCACTGTTATCAGGCGTTCCGTCATCTACTATTATAAATTCGAAGTCGGAAAATGTCTGATTAAGCACTGTTTCAATTGCTTTTGCAACGTACTTTTCTACTTTGTACACAGGCATTATTACTGTAATGCCTACTTGATATTCACTGCTCATTACAAGCCCTCTCTTTCTGCCGCATCGAGTGCCGAGGCTATAACTTTGTCCATATCGTAATATTTGTATTCCGCCAAACGACCGCCGAAAACAACTCCTTGCATTTTTGCGGCTTCGTCAGCATATTTCGTGTAAACCTCATGGTTTTTGCTGTCATTTACGGGATAATACGGTTCTTTTTCCAATGTCCACGCTTCTGAATACTCTTTTGAAATTACGGTGCCTTTTTGTGTGCCGAATTCAAAATGTTTATGCTCTATAATTCTCGTATACGGCGTTTCTTTGTCGGTATAATTCATTACCGCAACGCCTTGGTAATTGTCTGTGTCGAGAATTTCCGTTTCAAATTTAACGGTTCTGTATTCGAGTGTGCCGAATTTATAATCAAAGAACGAATCAATCGTGCCTGTATACACTGTTTTTTCTGCAAGTTGCATATATTGCCGGCGTATTTCGTCACTTTCGTTGAAGTCCACACCGAGCTTTATATCTGCACCTTCAAGAAGCTTGTCTATGATTTTATTGTAACCGCCTATGGGAATACCCTGGTACGCATCATTGAAATAGTTATTGTCGTACGTAAATCTTACCGGCAAGCGTTTTATTATAAAAGCCGGAAGCTCTTTGCAAGGTCTTCCCCATTGCTTTTCTGTGTAGTCTTTTACGAGTTTTTCGTAAATGTCCGTACCTACCAATTTAATTGCTTGTTCTTCGAGATTTGAAGGCTCGTCCTTTGCACAAGCCTGCTGACTTGCAATCTTGTCTGCCGCCTCTTGCGGAGTAACAACGCCCCATAATTTGTTGAATGTATTCATATTAAAAGGCAAGTTGTAAAGCTCTCCCTTGTAATTAGCTACAGGGCAGTTTGTATATCTGTTAAACTCACAAAGCTCGTTTACGTATTCCCATACTCTTTTGTCATTTGTGTGGAAAATGTGCGCACCGTATTTGTGTACGGTTATATCATTTATATTCTCGCAATAAATATTACCGCCAACGTGATTTCTTTTTTCTATCACGAGGCATTTTTTGCCTTTTTTCATTGCCTGATGGGCAAATACCGCTCCGAAAAGTCCGCTTCCCACAATGAGATAATCGTATTTTTTCATAACTGACAAAATGCTCCTTTCGGCACAATATATGTGCACTCACTTTAAGTTTACCACATCTGAAAAAAAAATGAAACAAAAAACTATTTTCCAATATTTTTCTTGTATTGTTTATTTTTATCACTGCAAAATAACCTTGAAATATTTATTGAATATGAGGTGTTGATTTTGAAAAATAAATCCATATATATAAAAAAAAGACATGACTTTTCATATATCACAATAATGATTATTGCGGTGCTTGTGCTGTCATTTATTGCGGCGGCCTTGTACGATTACGGTGCAAAACAAGAAATTGATTCCGTGTCGGAAATTTCACTATCTCAAGCTGTGTTGTCGAAACGCGGTTCTTCCGGAAGCGAAGTTACTTCTATACAGAAAAAGTTGAAATCATGGGGATATTATACCGGTTCCATAGACGGAATATACGGCAGCCGCACGGAGGCTGCTGTGCGATATTTCCAGCAAAAAAACGGACTTGTTGTTGACGGAATTGCCGGCAAAAATACTTTGGCCGCTATGGGAATACAAAGTTCTTCTTCTACAAGCAGTTCCACGGGCGGATATTCTTCAAGTGATTTGAACTTAATTGCAAGAGCTGTTTACGGAGAAGCCCGCGGCGAGCCTTATACCGGTCAAGTGGCCGTTGCGGCAGTAATTTTAAATCGTGTGAGGGATTCTCGTTTTCCTAAAACAGTAGCCGGTGTTGTTTATCAGGCAGGTGCTTTCGACGTAGTTGCTGACGGACAAATAAATCTCACGCCAAATGATACGGCATACAAGGCAGTTCGTGATGCGGTGAACGGTTGGGATCCCACATATGGTTGTCTTTATTATTACAATCCGCGTACAGCGACAAACAAATGGATTCGCACCTTGCCGATATCAACAACAATAGGCAGCCATGTTTTTTGCAGAGCGAAATAAGTCCGGATATCAGAACAGGCAGCTATCAAAGAAATTAAGTAAGCAATCAAGTCCCCGCAATGTTCGGTGCGGAAGTCACACCGTGCATAGAATGGGATGATTGATAAATTTGAATCTGTCTATGTATAAATAAAAGCTCGGCTAAAATGCGATTAAATGTCGTTTTAGCCGGGTTTTATTATTTCTTTAAAACAGCAATTCTGTTTTCAATTAAATTTTCAAGTGCTTCTTTCATGTCGTCCGGCATATAAGATTCTCTGCACATAGCGATATATTTATCTTCAAGTTTAACAATTTTTTCAATCATTTTATCTGCGGTTTTTTCTGAAATTCCGATTATTCCGGCAAACTTAATAAAATCTTTTTTACGTATATTTTGCTTTTTACCATTGATAGTCAAAGCCAACTGTTCCTTATCGGCAGGGATAACCACATTGGTAGAAAGCATGTCATATGCAGCAGACAAAACATATTTGTTGCTACCTTCTGCCGTTTCAATAAGTGAAAAGTTTTTGAGATGCATATCTGAATTGCCAACCGCAAATGAAAAAACAATACGAATAAACAATTCAGTATTATCTAAGCCTTTTGATTCTGAATGTTCAGATATAATTTTACCGCATCTCTCATACGAGCCGCGATACTTGTCTTCAGTAAGTCTTCCGTCAAGTTGACAAAAATCTTCCATAGCAAGCATTTTACCATTCGCTCTATCAATACGCTTTGTTATATAGGCATAAGCATTATCCTGAGAAGGCAAACGAAGCAAAGCAAAAGGAACTGTTTTAATACCGCTCTCTTCTGCCATTTGCATAATAAGATATTCCATTTCCGGCAAAGATGTATATTCGTCTGTTTGAGGTTTAAGAATGTAACCTGTAGGATAATTTACAAGGGTTAGACGGGGAGTATCTTCTTGAGACAGGTGTAAAGATAACTTTTTCTGCACACCGGGAACCGTAAACCCTTTGTTTGTATTATCTATAGCGATTTGGTTTAAAACCTCTTTTGAAACGTCTATATCAGGGAACTTGGCAGTTCCAAAAAAAGATTTTATGCACGATAAGTGCCATCCATATTCGTTTTCAGTACGTAGCATTTTACCGCAACATAAACAACGGCTCATTCCTTCGCCCCCTTTATTCGAACGTTACCAATAGGGTCTTTACATGCAACAAGTAATAATCCAAAACGATCTTTGCGGTCTATCTTCCAGTTGTGGGTAACGATATCAAGCAGCCAGCCTTCCGGAATAAGGCCATCAAAAAATGCAAAGAGTGTTTTAGACGTATACTCTTCATTTTGAATAGGCAGAGTTAAGCTTACAGGAGAAAGATTCTCGCCTTTAAGATACTCGTCATCATAAATAAAAGAATATCCCGAATCAGTCTCTTTCAAAGTTCCTGCAAAAGCGTCCCGCACATATACATACGCTGTTCTGTATGCTTCCATTAGTCATCCTTCCTTCCGGGAACTGCCTTCATGCCAAACATTGAAAGAGCTTGATTCACTTTGTCCATACGGACCGTTTCTTTACCTTGTTCAAGTTCACGAACAAAACGAAGACCAAGTCCTGAACGAAGTGCAAAATCTTCTTGAGTGAGTCCTGCCTCTTTTCTTTTTTGTTTGATAAATTCAGCAATTGTATTCATATCCGCATTATACACCCTATCGGGTATAATATCAATAGTTTTACACTACAATTATACCCGATAGGGATTAAAATATTCACAAACATCAAAAATATACCCTATCGGGTACAAAAGCGCTTTTTCACTTTCGATTAAAATACATAAATACGCAAAATTATCGAAAACAGAATACACCGGCACTTTATCTGTACTCTGTGTGCAAGAAAAAAAGTGAGAAGACGAATCTTCTCACTTACTAACATTTATATATTCCAAACAACCATCAATGGTGGAAAAGTCTTATTCCCGTAAAGCTCATTACCATTCCGTACTTGTCGCATGTATCAATAACATGATCATCACGAATAGAGCCGCCCGGTTCAGCAACGTATTTAACGCCGCTCTTGTGTGCGCGCTCAATATTATCTCCGAACGGGAAGAATGCATCAGATCCCAAAGCAACATCTGTGTTCTTGTCGAGCCAAGCGCGCTTTTCTTCTGCTGTAAACACTGCCGGTTTAACCTTAAATATACGCTGCCACTCGCCCTCTGCAAGAACATCCATGTAGTCCTCTCCGATGTACAAATCAATAGCATTGTCGCGGTCTGCACGTTTAATATCATCTACAAACTGAAGACCCAATACTTGCGGTGATTGACGAAGGAACCAGTTATCTGCTTTGCTGCCTGCAAGGCGTGTACAATGAATACGTGATTGCTGTCCGGCACCGATTCCGATTGCTTGTCCGCCTTTTACATAGCAAACAGAGTTTGACTGTGTGTATTTCAAAGTAATCATAGCAATTGTAAGGTCAATTTTCGCGCTTTCGGGAAGTTCTTTGTTCTTTGTAACGATTTGGTCAAAGAAACCTTCTTCGATTTTAAGCTCGTTTCTGCCTTGTTCAAATGTGATGCCGTAAACATCTTTGTGTTCTATAGGCTCAGGCATATATTCAGGGTCGATTTCGATTACGTTGTAGCCGCCCTTTTTCTTTTCTTTTAAAATTTCCAAAGCTTCATCTGTGTAGCCCGGAGCTATTACGCCGTCGGAAACCTCTCTTTTAATCAAAAGTGCTGTTGCTTTATCGCAAACATCAGAAAGCGCAATGAAATCTCCGAAAGAAGACATTCTGTCTGCACCTCTCGCTCTTGCATAAGCGTTAGCTATGGGAGAAAGCTCAAAGTCAATATCATCAATCCAGTAAATTTTTCTTTCAACATCATTTAAAGGGAGACCTACTGCAGCACCTGCGGGAGAAACGTGTTTGAAAGATGTTGCCGCCGGAATACCCGTTGCTTGCTTAAGTTCTTTTACAAGTTGCCAACCATTAAAAGCATCGAGGAAGTTTATATATCCCGGTCTGCCCGAATGAATTTTTATGGGTAATTCTTTACCGTTTTTCATAAAGATTTTTGACGGTTTCTGATTAGGGTTACATCCGTATTTTAATTCTAATTCTGTCATTTTAGCCTCCGAAATATTATTTATTTTTATTGATAATTCTTGTTTCGTATTTGCCTGTTTCGATATCAATATATCTTACAAACAAAGAAACTTTGTTATCTTCGTTAAGATTTGTCCACAACATATTTGTAAACTCATCTATATCGCCTTCTATTGCAACTTGTTTGGGCTCGCCCTCAAAGCTGGGAAGAGGATTGCCGTCGCACTTATATGTATGAATGAATCTTCCTTCTCCGGCAATGGGATTTTCATAAGCAAACGTAAAGCGATTACAGCTGTCAGGATTTCCGTAGTTTGACTTCAAAATTGACATTGCGTAATTGTATTTGCCATCTTCAACGTGCATTATACCTGAAATTCTGGGGGTGTAGTTAGGAGCATCAGGTTCAAATTCTCTTGTACGCAATGCTTGCTCAAAAGTTTGTTGCTTGTCCATAAGCTCATAAATGGTATCAGTCTGATCACCGTTTGTAACAATAGTTTTATTTCCCAAAACTCTTACGGGAGCATAAATAATAAGGCTGGGATCGCTCAATTTTGAAGGATCAAATGCTTGTGTGCGGATTCCCTGTCCGTCTTCTGCGAAAACACGGTTTCTGCTGTTAACGCTTCTTCCCATAATAAAATATGCAGTTACGGCATATTTACCGTCCTTTGACTTACCTATTACAATTCCTCTGCCGGGATATGAATTTCCTTTTAATTCTTGCTCTAATGAATACATTTCAAACATCCTCCTGTTAAATAAATTTCAATATTATAAATTCAAATTTGTTATTTCAAATACGTACGTTGCAGAGCCTTCCATAAGGGCAGTTCCTTTTCCGTCCCAAGTTATTATAAGGTCTCCGCCAAGCAAGTGCACCAACACGTCTCCCGGCTTGCAGTAGCCATTCAGAATAGCCGCCACTGCTGCCGCTGTAGCACCTGTTCCGCAAGCAAATGTTTCGCCGGAACCCCTTTCCCACACTCGCATTTTGAGCGTATGGTCATCAACAACTTCTATAAACTCAATATTGGCTCGGTTGGGGAAAAATTTATGATTTTCAAGCTTCGGGCCTATGCTTTCGATGTCGAGATTGTCAACATCGTCTATAAATTTAACTCCGTGAGGATTTCCCATATCAACAAGTGTTAAATTATGAATTTCGCCGTCCACTTCCAAATCAACGTGTGAATCTGTCCAGCCTTTTACTCCCGGAATTACAGGAACACCCATATCAACTCGTGAGCCAACGCACACACCGTTTTCGATTTTTAGTTGGATGTGTTTCACTTGTCCGCCGGATTCAATGTCAACACTGTCTTTTGTAACATAACCGTTGTCGTACAAATATTTCGCAGTGCATCGTATTCCGTTGCCGCACATTTGAGCGTAAGAGCCGTCTGCGTTGTAAAGGCGCATTTCGAACTCTGCTTTTTGCGACGGACAAATCATAATAAGTCCGTCTGCTCCCACTCCGAAATGTCTGTCGGAAATTTTAACTGCAAGCTCTGCCGGATTTTCTATTGTTTCTTTTATACAGTCTGCGTATACGTAATCATTGCCCAGACCGTGCATTTTAACTAATTTCATTTAATTTTCTCCTTGACAAAAAGTCAATTAAATTTTATCACATCAAAGCTTTTATGACAACTGCAACGAGCCACAAAAGTGTTAAGTGTGCAGGGTAAAACAAATAAAAGCCGTACTGTACCCATTTCTCTTTGGGATTTCCTATCGGCCACTTGCCTTTTTTGCCGTTATAAAGGAAAATAAGAGGTAAGGCAAGTAATGAAAATATTTGCACTGTTGCCCACGAACTGAGCGTAGGCCATCCGGGATTCTGTCCCAAAATCCAATAAAACGGAAGCATCGCCCACTGCAAAAGAAAGCGGTTGTAAACTGCCACCAAAAAGCCCAAAACCATAAGGATTTTTTTGCCGAGCCCTTTACCGGAGCAAACCAAAAATACAAATGATAAAATAATGGCTTTTTCACCGTAATCTGAGTGAATCAGACCAAAATAGTATGTGCTCAAAACTGCCAAAGTCGGCATAATTGAAACCCACTTAGCCACACGATGTCTAAGCATAATATCCGTAACCCAAATGCTGATTAAGCATATAAACAATGTAACGAATATATTTCCGTTACCGCAAAAAATCTTACCTGTTGTAAAAAGAGAGAACGGCACTTGTGATATTGCTGCAAAAGCTCCCAATCTGATTGCATAAAACAATTTATTCGAGGTATGCTTGTACCCGTTGTAAATCAAATAAAGGAATATAGGGAATGCAATTCTGCCTATAATTCTTAATATTTCGATGTTGAACACAAAACCTATATGGTCAAGAAGCATCGAAATACACGCAATAATTTTCAATGTCATAACGCTCATAAAAATTCACTCTCCGTATTCATAATTTTGTTTTATAGTAGTACTATATCGTTTTTCGTTTTTCAAACGAAATATACACCACACAGCCAATGCTGCAACAGTCATAATTGTTATTCCCAAACCTACCGCAAATCCGGGCACATTATATTCAATTTCCACTTTATGACTGCCTTCTGTGATGTCGAAATACATAAGTCCGTCTTGAAGCGCATGCGTTTCGACTTCTTTACCGTCAACTTTAACACTCCATGCCTCGTCATACACAAGGCTTGTGAAGGCAAAACCATCCTCTGAAACATTGATATTTCCCTCTATAACACCCGACGACCAACTTGTAACATCAAGCGAGTTTTGTTGTAACTTTTCTACTGCTTGTGAGAAATTTTCTTCATCAAGTAAATAGAATACGCGTCCGTTTGTGTTTACTCTGTCGGAATGTAAACGCACGCTTACACTTTCGCCTGCATCAAAATATCCGATAAATTGAGTGCAATCTGTTTCTCCTGTAAACAATGTAATGCCGTATTTGTCATTTATTGTCATTTCCGTACTATCGTTGTAAGTCGGAAAATACGCATACAATGCTCCTGTTTTAGGAACTTCTATATTAAACTCCGTGTAACCGTCACCTTTTTCTTCAAAAATGCCGCTTTGCGAATCTGTAATTTCAAGAAAATATGATTCATCATTACCAAGCATACAATTAAGCAAATAATTCTGTGACTCCACACCGTTAGATTGCCAATCAAAATTCGCCAAATCGTTGCTGACTGCGATACAAGGAGATAAAACACTCGGATTTTTATATAACACAGCAGATTCAACAGACATTACCTTTTCATAATGTTCATAAGGCACACTGCACCAGGAAATTATCTTTCCTTTATCATCAATTCTCGAAATTTCATCATCAATCATTACATATTCTACTGAAAACAGAGCATCAGTTACAGCAGTAGAACCGGCATAAGAACTCCAATACCAACTTTGAGCAAATCCCATTTTTTTGAAAAAGCTGTTTAAATTACTGTTAAAAGACGAACTGTAATGATTTATGCCGCCATAACCCAGAGCAATCGGCTCATTAAAAGTACGCTGGAAGCCTGTTCCTATTCTGTAAAATTCCCCGTCGGAATCTTTTTGCGCCGCCTCTGCCAACTGCTCAGTTAATATTTTATAATCTCGATGTTCCTCATACGCTTCAAATCTGTGTGAGCTGTCAAGCCCTGCGAATATAAAACGTGCATTCGTATATGTTTCAGCGACTGATGTCATTAAAACACAGGCAAACAAAACTACCGTCACAATTTTTACGGTTTTACTGTCTTTTCTCTTTCCTAACTTTTGCAAAAGCACAAAAGCAAAAAGCAATATCACGGTTATAACTAAAAACGCAACCGTAAATTCATATACTTCCTGCGGAATATCGCTGTCAGGAATCTTTTTGACATAAAAGCAAAAACCCAACGCCAATATTGAAAAGGATATATGACTTGCCCACGGAATTTCTTTAAATTTTGCCGCTGCTTTTGCCGCCGTAAAAATCACTATAAATCCAAACAAAAAGAAATATCTGTACGGAAACCAATTCGGTGCTTGAAAAACGTGCCACATAACGT
The DNA here is from genome assembly GCA_015069165.1 of Oscillospiraceae bacterium. GTDB lineage: Bacteria > Bacillota > Clostridia > UBA1212 > UBA1255 > Egerieisoma. The sequence goes on along the minus strand of SVJD01000002.1, from coordinate 13,399 downwards.
CAAGTTTGTAAAAATACGTGCTTATTGCCAAAAACAAAGTGATTACAATTGTCATTACTTTTTCTTTTACAGAAATGCTTTTTATAAAAAAGTAGCCGAAATACAAAGCAAACACAATCATTCCGCAGTAGAAAAACGGTGTGCCGCTATTCGTAATGCCGTCATACGCACCGATAAAGAATTTATTCAAAATACGTGTAAGTTCGTAGTTGACACCGTTTTCCGGAACGATAGAAGCATTTCCTATTTTGCCTTCAAACAAAGAGTACAACGTAGGCAACAAAAGCCACGCACCCATTCCGGCGGCAACAAAAACGCTTCCTGCAAATTTCGCACAAAATTGTAAACTTTTACGTAAAAGCGGCTTTCCTTCGCGAACGAAAATATAAAGCACATACAAGCACGAAAATATCCCCACCATATACGAAATGTAATATGTGGAAATAAACAAAAAGGCGTACGATATGCAAAGCAAGTAAGGTTTACCGCCTTTTGCTATTTTTTCCAAACCGAGAATTATTATCGGCAGCCATATTACGGCATCAAGCCACATAAGGCACATGGAATACGCCATATTGTATGACATCATTGCGTAAAATACGGCAAAAATAACATTTCGGGCTTTGTTTTTATTAAAATAATTCATAAGAATTCCGAATGTCAAACCGCATAGCGATATTTTCAAAATCGTAAGAAACATTACCCCTATGTGCATTTGCTCATTAGGAAAGAACAGCGTTAAAAACGAAAGCGGAGAGGCAACATAATATGCGAAAACTCCTGCATAATTACTGCCTAAAGCCTTTGACCAAGAGAAAAGTATTCCGCCGTTTTGTGAGCTTATATTTTTCAAACCGCAGAAAAATTCAGAATACTGTCCGGACATATCCATAATCATCAAAGACTTTTCGCCAAAAGGCGCAAAGCCGTAAGATATTAAAACAGCAAGCAAAATAATGCCGGGAAGCACAAAACAGGCCATCAAAAGAAAGCCTGTTTTAGTTTTGTCTGATTTTAGTATTTTTTCCAAATTTTGCCTTTGCATCAAAAAACCTACCTATTCTAATTCAAAAGCACCCGTGTAGAGCTGATAGTACGTACCTTTTTCTGCAATAAGCTTATTATGGTCGCCGCGCTCTATAATTCTGCCCTTATCAAGTACCATTATTACGTCAGAATTCTTTACTGTAGACAAACGGTGTGCTATTACAAATACCGTTCTGCCTTCCATAAGTCTGTCCATACCTTTTTGAACGATAGCTTCTGTTCTTGTATCTATTGAAGAAGTTGCTTCGTCAAGAATCATTACCGGCGGATCGGCAACGGCCGCTCTTGCAATTGCAATAAGCTGTCTTTGTCCTTGTGAAAGGTTAGCTCCGTTGTTAGAAAGCTGTGTTTCGTAACCCTCAGGCAGACGCGTAATAAAATCGTCTGCTCCCGAAAGTTTCGCAGCTTCTATACATTCCTCGTCCGTAGCATCAAGTCTGCCGTAACGTATATTTTCCATAACCGTTCCCGTAAAGAGGTTCGTTTCTTGTAAAACAATACCCAAAGAACGGCGCAAGTCGTCTTTTTTGATCTTGTTAATATTGATACCGTCATATCTGATCTTACCGTCTTCTATGTTATAGAAGCAATTTATAAGATTTGTAATAGTCGTCTTACCAGCGCCTGTCGCTCCTACAAAAGCAACTTTTTGTCCCGGCTCCGCATATACTGAAACATCGTGCAAAATTTGTTTGCCCTCGGTATATGAAAAATCAACACCCACAAGTCTTACATCGCCTTTGAGCTGTGTATATGTCAAAGTGCCATCGTGATGCGGATGCTTCCAAGCCCATTTGCCTGTACGCTTCTTCGTTTCGGTAATATTTCCGTTTTCATCTATTTCAGCATTTACCAATGTTACATAACCGTCATCTACTTCGGGTTCTTGATCCATAAGTTCAAAAATTCTTTGCGCGCCGGCAAGTCCCATTACGATAATGTTGATTTGCTGAGAAACCTGGTTTACATTTCCTGTAAACTGCTTCGTCATATTCATAAAAGGCACTACAATACTTATATTGAAAGCCATTCCCGACAAACTGACATTTTTAGCATTCAAAAGAATGAACAAGCCACCGCAAACAGCCACTATAACGTATAAAATATTACCGATATTCATAATAATGGGACCCAGTACGTTTGCGTATGCATGGGCTCTTCGGCTGTCTTGGAAAAGCTGTTCATTTATCTTTTCGAAGTCTTCTTCACTTTCTTTTTCGTGATTAAATACTTTAACAACTTTTTGTCCGTTCATCATTTCCTGAACGAAACCCTCTGCTTGACCTATTGATTTTTGTTGTCGCACGAAATATTTAGCAGAGCCGCCGCCGATTTTCTTAGAAACAAGCATCATTACAAAAACGCCGCACAAGACAATCAATGTCATCCATATACTGTAATAAATCATAACACTTAAAACACCGACAACTATTACGCACGATTGCAAAAGCGTAGGCATGGCATTTGCAACAAGTTCACGAAGCGTATCAAGGTCATTTGTATAGTGGCTCATTATGTCACCGTGTTTGTGAGTATCAAAGTATTTAATGGGTAAATTTTGCATACCGTCAAACATTTTACGTCTTGTTTTGTGCAAAAACCTGTGGGTTATATACGCCATAAGCTGTGTATACGTTGTAATTGACAAAAGCGAAAGCAAATATACGCAAATGAGCCATATAATAAGAGGCAATATTTTGTCAAAAACGTAATCCCATTTACCGAAATTGTCAGGATTGCCTATAATTTCGTATATTTTCTGAGTAAAAAGTGCCGGTATAACGGAAACTATCGCAGAAAAAATAATACATACGGCAGTCACGGGAATTAAAACCGGAAAAAACTCTATAAGCATTTTCAAGATTCTTTTTATTGTAGATTTCTTGTTTGTTTTTGGCTTAACGGAATCATTCTTCATCTTCGGCACCCCCTTGCACTTGTTGCTCATATACTTCGCGATAAATGTGGCTGGTTTTCAAAAGCTCGTCATGTTTCCCTATTGCCGTAATTCCGCCGTTATCCATTACTATGATTATATCGGCATCCTCTACGGAAGCTATACGCTGTGCAATTATAATTTTTGTTGTTTCCGGAATATATTCTTTAAATCCGGCACGAATCAACGCATCGGTCTTGGTATCTACCGCACTTGTGGAATCATCGAGAATCAATATTCTCGGTTTTTTAAGAAGCGCTCTTGCAATACAAAGACGCTGTTTTTGTCCACCCGAAACATTAGTACCGCCCTGTTCTATTTTTGTGTCGTACTTATCCGGAAAACTCTGTATAAATTCATCAGCTTGCGCCAATTTACAAGCTTGTATAATTTCTTCGTCGGTAGCTCCTGCATTTCCCCAACGAAGATTTTCTTTAATCGTGCCTGAAAAGAGCAAGTTTTTCTGCAAAACCATTGCAACTGCGCTTCTTAATGATTCTATATCGTATTCGCGAACATCTTTGCCGGCAACTTTCACACTGCCTTCTGTGACGTCATAAAGTCTCGGAATAAGCTGCACAAGTGAAGTTTTACTAACACCCGTACCACCGATAATACCTACGGTTGAACCTGACGGAATTTCAAGATTTATATTGCTCAAAGCAAATCTTTTGGCACTTGCCGAATACTTAAAGCTTACATTTTCAAATTTAATCGAGCCGTCCGACACATCCGTAACAGGATTTTCCGGATTGCAAATAGCAGGCTCTTCGTTGAGAACTTCGCAAATACGCTTTGCAGACTCCGTTGACATCGTAAGTATTACATAAATCATAGAGAGCATCATAAGTGAAATGAGAATTTGCATTCCGTAAGTAAGCATCGCAGACATTTGACCTATATCCACACCGTGCTGGCCGAGAACTGTCATTTTGGAACCTACGAACATTATGAACACCATATTGAAATACATGCAAATTTGCATAAGGGGAGAGTTCAAAGCCACGATTCTTTCCGCTTTTGTAAAGTCCTTACGAATATCGTCTGCGGCAACTTCGAATTTTTGCTTTTCGTATTCTTCTCTTGAAAAACCTTTTACAACTCTTATACCTCTGACATTTTCTTCTATGGATTCATTGAGTTTATCGTACTTTTTGAACACACCGCGAAATGCAGGCATTGCTTTTCGTCCAATTAAATAAAGACCAAAACCAAGGAACGGAACAACCACAACAAAAGCAGTAGCCAAAAAACCTCCCATTACGTAGGCCATTACTATAGCAAAAACGAGCATAAGAGGACATCTGATTGCCGTTCTTATAAGCATCATATATGACATCTGAACATTTGCAACGTCTGTTGTCATTCTCGTAACGAGTGATGCAGAGGAAAACTTGTCGATATTTTCAAATGTATACGTTTGAATCTTATGAAAAACATCTTTACGAAGATTTTTAGCAAAACCGGCAGAAGCTTTTGCACAAGTAAAACCGGCAATTCCGCCGCAAGCAAGTGAAACACAAGCCATAACTGCCAAGAACGAGCCTATTTTTATGATTTCGTTGATATCCGCGCCGTCTTTAACTCTTTCTACCATATAAGCAGTTATGAACGGTATAAAAACTTCTATGATTACTTCTCCGATAATGAAAATCAACGTAAGTATTGATAGAAATTTGTATTCTCTTACACTCTTTGCTAATTTTTTTACCATGTTTAACATATCCGTAAAGACTTCCTTTTGTGAAATTCAATAAAAAAATCGGCAGACCGTAAGCCGGGTTCTGTCGTGGACGGTCATCTATCTACACTGTACATTACTGCACAGCTCTAGCCACCTTTGGAGCTGTCGGACCAACGTAGCGCCCCATATACGGTGTTGCTTCAAGTGGGGTTTACACGGCCGCCCGATTACCCGGACGCCGGTGAGCTCTTACCTCGCCTTTTCACCCTTACCTGCAAAATGCAGGCGGTAATTTTCTGTTGCACTTTCCTTGGAGTTACCTCCACCGGCCGTTAACCGGCACCCTGTCCTGTGAAGCCCGGACTTTCCTCATCTGCAGCCTTTGGGCATACAGCTGCGACCGTCAGGTCTACCGACGAGGGACAGTATAACATAGTTTGTTGTAAAAATAAATCTTTTATTGTATAATGGATAGGTATTTGCATAAATGATTTTTAAAGGAGCTTTGCTGCTATGATTAAGATAAACGAAACAAAAAGATACAATGTAAAACCCCTTGAGGTTATAAGCGATGCTTTTGAAACAGCATACACTCGTTATGCCGAGGAACAACCCGTTGCGCCTCCTGATTTGGCAATGCCCGTATTTACATCTTTGAGCATGGTACTTTTATTTGTACTTTTCTTGCTTACAGCTTTTGAATACAAAGACGAGAAACATATATGGTTTATACTCGCAGGACTTTGTATTATACTTGCAGGACGTTCATGTTATAAATACTTCATACAGAACAAGCAATATAAGCAAGCGGCAGGCAAGCCCAGTGTTGTTAAAGCTAAAAGAGACGGCTTCTTCTCTTTCTTCCAAGATGACGAAGACCTTCCCGAAACAACAACTGCAGCAAATATGTTAAAAATGGTTTCTCCCATAATCGGCAAACAAAACGACCAAGTATATAACAATGCACTTCGTGAAATGTCAGAAGATTTAGCAAGAATAAATAATCCTTCTCTTACAATGTGCAAGCTTTTGACTCCCTGCGGCGAGATATTCAAACAATCAAGAAGAAGACTTTATTTCAAAGACGAAGGCGCATACCTTGTGTTCTTTGATACGGATTGGATGAATCCTTTGGGCGAAATCGTTTGTGATGAAGATGATGTAGTTTCTTTCGGTGAGTATTCAAAATACCCCTCCGACATAAACAAATCAGGCGGTAAAATACGTCAGGATTCTATAATTGTTGAGATTAAAGATGCTGATAATCATATTTTCTTTGAATTCCAAAACGACAGCTATGCGGAACTCAAAAAAGCTCTTTCATCAAGGAAAGAGAAAAAATAATAATTGTTTGTGAATATTAACTCCGGGATTCATGTATTTGAAAACCCCGGAGTTTTTTGTTGTTTACATTTTCTTTATTTAAAAGCATCAATTTTGTCAGCCTCGTGTTTTATTTGTTTCACAAAAGGCCACATTAAGATAAAGAATATCAATACAATATACACTAAAGAAGTAAGTATGGTTCCAACAAAAAGATTTCCTGTCAAGAAATACAAAAAGTAGACCGGCACAACAAGGCCTGCCACAATGCTGAGATCGTTAATAAAAATCGAAATAATAACCGAAACGACAACATAACCCAATGTAAGTGCAAGTTCAAGAATAGTTTCAAATTTTACATATTCTTTGAGATGCTTGCTTTTTTTATTCTCTTTCGTATAAAGATTTTTTCTTGTCGCAAGCAAAAACAATACGAAAATAAATAAAAACACAACATTCAGTGCCGACATCATACCCGTAACAGCATCTACATTTATGTAATCTCCAATGCCGTAAAGGTCATTGCGTATACCTTCTGTTTGTGACACTACAACACCAATGCCCAACATCGATACTATAATATACATAAAAAGTCTTGTCATAATCGTCGAAGCGATATATTTTGTTTTTGTCATTTCTTGCATAGTATTTTATACCTCCAACTCTATCTTCGTTAATTCTTCCAAACCAATCCAATTAACCCATGGTGCTTTTCTAAACCACGTAAGTTGCCTTTTGGCGTAATTTCTCGAACCTTGTTTTACTCTTTCAACCGCAGTTTCCAAATCGCACTTTCCGTCAAAATAATCTATGAATTCTTTATATCCTATTGCTTGAAGTGCTGTTTTACTCAATGTTTTTTCATGTGCCGCACCTTGCTCGTATGCCTTTTGGCATAAATCCACAACCTTTTTTACTTCGTCAAGCAAGCCTGCCTCCAGCATCTTATCAACACGCAAATTTATTCTATTGTAAAGTTTATCTCGCGGAGTGTCTACAGCATAAACAGTAAAATCAAACTCTTTTGGTCTTGATTTTGACGCCGCATTTCTCTGCGCCAATGTCATCCCAGTGCTTCTTTTCATTCCGAGAGCACGCATTACTCTTTTAACATTATTAAAATGTATTTGCTCTGCCGCCTCCGAATCCTCGTTTTCCAGCAAAAAATGCAACGCTTCTGCTCCGTTTTGTGCGTAATAATATTCGATTTCCGCAAGTATTTCCGGATTCATTTCAGGCGCGGCGGAATACTCGATATTTTCTACAAGAGTGTTGATATAAAGCCCCGTACCGCCTGTTATTATCGGAAGTTTTCCCCTTTTCAAAATATCACGTATACATTTACGGGCATCATCGGCATATTGTGCCACACTGTATTCCTCCCAAGGCTCTACAATGTCCAACATGTGGTGCGGAATCCCCTCTTTTTCTTCTTCGTCAGGCTTTGCCGTGCCGATATCCATATATTTATATATCTGCATGGAATCTGCAGAAACAATTTCACCGTTAAAACGATGTGCAAGAGCAATCGCCGCAGAAGTTTTTCCCGAAGCTGTAGGTCCCGTTATCACAAGTGCTTTTACAGACATCTTTTAAACCTTCTTTCCAATTCATGCTCCGTTACGCTTACGCAAATCGGTCTGCCGTGAGGACACGTTCCCGAGTTTTCCAATTTTGCCAATTTCTGTAAAAGTTCGTCTATTTCCATTCTTGACAAACTCTTATTAGCTTTAACTGCCGCTTTGCACGCCATTGTGTATATTTCTTCATCAGAAAAACCTGCAGTTTTTTTGTTTTGCAATCCGCTTAAAATAACATCTTCTATGTTACTGTCTGCAAGTATAGTGGGCACTGCCCTTATGAGCACCGTATTTCCGCCGAAATCGTCAATTTCAAATCCCATTGACTCGAAAAACTCCATATTGCTATGAAGCGAAGTGTATTCCGCCGGAGAAAGCTGCAAGGAAATCGGAACAAGCATAGGACTTACCGCTCCTGTCGGCTCATTGACAGCATCTTTAATTTCCTCGTACTTGATTCTCTCGTGCGCCGCGTGCTGGTCAATAAACACAATTTCCTTGCCGTATTGCAAAATTATATACGTATCGAAAACCTGCCCAACCACAACACCATCGGTATACACGCTTGTACTGTTATAAAGAACCGGTTGCTCTGACGGAATGTCCGGTGTGATTTTCACTTCAGGAACGTATTCAATTTTTAGAGGAACAGGAATATCACATTTTTCTTCTTTTACTTCTGCCGGAATATTCCATATAGGAGGAAGTTCTGTTTCCTCTTTTGGCAATTCCTGTATAGGCGCAACGTATACGGGTTCGGGAATTTTCGGTGTCGTAATATTTTGCGGAGTAAATGTTTTGATCTGTGCGGTTACCGTTTGAATAGGAGTTTCAGCCTTAAAAACTTCTGTATTTTCGACTTTATTTTCAACTTTATTATCATATAAAAGGGCATTTGTTATGCCGTGATACACTAATCTGTAAATGCTTGACTCATCAGAAAAACGCACTTCTGCTTTTGTAGGGTGTACATTTACATCAACTTTTGTCAAAGGCATTTCTATCATAAGCACCGAAAAAGGAAACTTATTTTTCATTGTTACCGTCTTATACGCCTCATCTAAAGCCGCTGTTATGGTTTTAGATTTTATACATCTACCGTTTACATAGAAAATTTGTCTCGTTCTGTTGGAATATACTGCATCTTTTATGCCGGTAAAACCTGTGATTTTGTAATTTTCAAATTGATAATTCACAGGCAAAATACAAGCTGCTGTTTCTCTGCCGTATATACTGAAAATAACACTTTTTAAATCTCCGTTACCGGGTGTGCGAAAAACGTCTTTACCGTTTGCAATAAGTTTAAAGGCAATATTCGGATTTGAAATTGCCAATTTTTGCATAACATCGGCAACATAAGAAGCCTCTGTGCTGTCTTTTTTCAAAAATTTATACCTTGCAGGTGTATTGTAAAATAAATCTCTGATGGTAAGCGTAGTGCCTTTCGCCGCACCTCTTTCGCCCGTTTCGAGAACTTCGCAACCTTTTATATGCACATAAACACCCGTATCGGCGTCTTCTGTTTTGCTTAAAAGCTCCACATCCGCAACTGCGGCAATACTTGCAAGTGCCTCGCCGCGAAATCCAAGTGTAGCTACACAGTCCAAGTCTGCGCCCGATTTAATTTTACTCGTTGCGTGCTTATCAAAAGCAATCACGGCATCGTCAGCTTCAAAGCCACAACCATTATCCGTAATTCTTATATACTTTATACCGCCGGAACGTATTTCGACAGTAATCATCGACGCCCCTGCATCTATGGAATTTTCTACAAGTTCTTTAACAACAGAAGAAGGTCTTTCAATTACTTCTCCTGCCGCTATCTGACACGCTGTAAGCTCATCTAAAACTATAATCTTGCTCATAAAAAACACCCACTATAAATTTCTGCCTAATATTTTACTAAACTGAACAAATTATGTCAAAAACAATCTGTAACAAGATGGTGTCAAGTTATTCTTGGGATTTTTTAAAAATTTTTGCACGCCTTGCTTTTTGTCTCGTTTTTTATTTTGGGACAAAAACCTCAATCAGCGGTGCGGTGCTTTTTGTCTTATTTTTCATTTCGGGACAAAATCCTCAATCAGCGGTGCGGGGCTTTTTGTCTTATTTTTCATTTCGGGACAAAATCCCCAATCAGCGGTGCGGTGCTTTTTGTCTCGTTTTTTATTTCAGAACAAAATCCACGATCAGCGGCGCGGTGCTTTTTGTCTTGTTTTTCATTTCGGGACAAAATCCCGCTCTGTCTACTGCTTTTTCCAATTATTACTTTATCACTTTTGGGAGTGGGGGCTCCCGTCTTTATTTTTTTAAATCCCAAGATTTATTTTACACTATCCTGATACAATCTTCCGAATGCAGATTGATAAATTATCAAAAATTGATATAATATCACTTGTAAAGGAGCTAACTATGCATAACTTAAACGACATTAAAGAAACTATTATAAAAAACACAGAAGAAGTCAAACAGCTTATGCTCGATGCAGAGCGTTGGCTTTGGGCTCATCCGCAAACCGGTTATACAGAATGGGAAGCCGATGCGTATCTTTCCGAGAAATTTACAGAACTGGGTTATACGCTCACAAAAGCCGGCAATATCCCCGGTTTTTATGCAGAAATAGATACAGGCTTGCCCGGTCCGACACTTTGTATTATGGGAGAACTTGATGCACTGGACCTTGCAGGACACCCGGAGGCAGTAAACGGAATGTCTCACGCTTGCGGTCACAATGCGCAAGGTGCAGCTTTGCTTGGTATCGCCGCCGCTTTAAAAAAGCCTGATGCGCTCAAAGGTCTTTGCGGTAAAATTCGACTCATGGCAACTCCCGCAGAAGAAATGATTCAGCTTAATTTTCGAGAGGAACTTCGAGAAAAAGGCATTATTTCATATTTCGGCGGCAAGATAGAATTTATGCACAGAGGATTTTTCGACGATGTAGATTTAGCTCTTATGGTACACGCAGATACACATCCGTTTTTGGATTTTTATTGCAGTTACGGAAACAACGGCTGTATGGCAAAAAATATAACATACAAAGGACTTGCTTCTCACGCAGGAGGCGCTCCGCAAGCCGGAATAAATGCACAATATGCCGCTATGCTCGGACTCGAAGCGTGTAATGCGTTACGCGAAACTTTTATAGACAGCGAGCACATTCGTTTCCATCCTATTATGAAAGGCGTTTCCACTGCAGTTAATATCATTCCTGATGAAATGCCTATAGAAACATTTATACGAGGCAGAACAACTTCCGCCATAAAACGTGAAAACAAAAAAATAAACCGCGCACTTGCAGGGGCAGCTTTGGCTATGGGTGCTCGCGTAGAAATTCATGACCGTCCCGGATATTCGCCTGAGATACACGACCACAAATTTATGAAGCTAGTCGAACAATGTTGCACAAGCTTGGCCGGTGCTGATAAGGCAGTGTTTAATTACGAAGGTTGGGGAACGGCTTCTTCTGATTTCGGCGACATTACACAAGTTATGCCCGGTGTTCAGTTGAATGTTTCCGGTGCTTCCGGAGCTTGCCACGGCATAAATTACCAAATGAAAGATGCAGAGAGATTTTGTCTGAATGCCTCAAGGATACAACTTCTTGTTGCCTACGCGCTTTTGGCAGATAATGCAGAGGCTGCCAACGACATTATTTCGTCGTATAAGCCCACATACAATTCAATTAAAGAATATTTCGACTCAATAAATGAATTCTTTGCTGACAAAGATGCCGTTAAATATGACAAAGACGGCAACGCAACAGTAGATTTTTAGTTACAAATGAGGGAGGAAACTTTATGACTGCCGCAAAAAAAATAACAATACTGATTATTACGTTGATTCTCGTACTTTCCGCAATACCCACTTATGCCGACACCGGAATGGTTATTCTTCTCGACCCGGGACACGGCGGCAGTGACAACGGAAGCAAAGGCGTACTCAACGGAGAAACATTCTATGAAAGAACGCTCAACAACATAGTTACAGAGCATCTTTGCAATGAGCTTTTGAAATACGATGGTGTAAAAGTTTATTTAACACGTCACTATAACGACAGTGAGTCAAAACCCTCTTTGCAAACTCGCGGTTCATTTGCAGGTCAAATAAATGCCGACCTAATGATTTCACTTCACATGAACGCTTTAGATAACGCTGCATATTGGGGCGGCACTGAAATCTTCGTACACGCCGGTAATTACTTGCCTGATGGTGCAAAAAAGACCACTGCAATTGCAAAAGATATTTTAAGCAGATTTGAAAAATACGGTTTGAAAGACCGCGGTGTAAAAACAAGAGTAATTGATGACGACGATTACTATCTCTATCCAAATGGCGCGTATGCAGATTATTATGGTATAATCAGATATGCTGCAACAGTAGGCGTTCCCGCTATGATAATCGAGCATGGTTTTATGTCAAATAAGGAAGATCTTACCTTTCTTTCAAAAAGCGAAAATCTGAAGAAACTCGCCCAAGAAACTGCAGCCGCAGTTGCAAAAGAATACGGCTTAACACAGGGCACGGGAGAACTTATAACTCTAGAAAAACAAGCAGAGCTTACAATCGGCGATTTACCCACCACTTTAACGGTAGGTGACGAAATTTCGACACTTACTGCTTCCGGCGGCAGCGGAAACGGCGAAATACAATTCCAAACAAACGACAGTGAAGTTCTTATTATTAAAGAAAACAAACTTATCGCAGTCGGTCCGGGCAAAGCAAACATAACAGCGGTTCGCGGCTCTGACGGAGTATATCACCCGCAAACGAGCAGTAATTACATAAGAATAACAGTAAATCCGAAGGCAACGCCTACACCTGTTCCGACAGTTGAGCCGACGAAAGCGCCCACTCCAACTCCTACACCTACGCCGACACAGCAGGTAACAGTAACATCAACGCCATCACATACACAGCAAGGAACAACACAGCCAAGTACGTCACAAGCAGTAACAGTTCCTACAACAACGGCAACTCCGAACGAAAACACAGAAAATCCCACGAGTTCCCCAACACCAAAACCGGGCGAGAAATTTCAAGTGCCGGTAAGCAATAACAGCGATACAGAGAGTTACTTCTGGATTGCGGTAGCCGCCGTTGGGGGCATACTGTTATTATTTGTTGTTGTGTCGGTAGTTTTATTAATAAAGAATGCAAAAGATAACAAATGATATTTCTAAGGAAAATCCCGAACGCTTATGCATTCGGGATTTTTATTTATTTTTTGTCCCCAAATTGCATTTTGCTACACTATATTATCGAAAGGAGTTGAAACAATGTCTGACATATCCGTACAAGAAAAGCTTCTGGCAGAATTCACAGAAGAATACATGGAGAAAATATTTTACTTTTGTTTAAAGAAAACCGACAGTAATTTTGAGGCGGAGGACTTGACACAGGATATTGCAATAAATGTGTTTTGTGAAATAAACAAAGGAACGGTTCCTGTATGTTTTTCGGCGTGGATATGGCAAATTGTGCGAAACAGGTATTCTGTTTGGGCAAAGAAGAAGCATTTACAGACCGAATCAATTATAAATGAGGATATTAGCGAATGCGACATCATTGATGATAGCAGCAATATGATCGACGGCATTATAAAAGAAGAACAATTATCTCTTTTAAGACGCGAGCTTGCTTTCATCAAAGATGAATATAGAGATATCTTAGTTGCATATTACATAGATGATATGAGCGTTCGACAGATTTCAGAGAATGTTTCGCTCCCTGTTGAGACGGTAAAAAAACGTCTTCAACGTGCAAGAAATATTTTAAAAGAAGGTATGAATATGGCAAGAGAATTTGGAAAATTAAGTTATAAACCCGAGA
>SVJD01000026.1 GCA_015069165.1 Oscillospiraceae bacterium | reverse complement strand
TTTTGAAAGGGATTGCAATGCACACAAATTTACATACACATACATTTCGCTGTCATCACGCCGCTAAAGCTTCCGAGCGAGAATATATAGAAAACGCAATATCGTCAGGTATAAAAACACTTGGTTTTTCCGAGCACATTCCCTGCCCTTTTCACGACGGACACGAATCAGGCTATCGTCTCTTCAAAGCAGACATAGATGATTATTTCACCACTTTGCATAAGTACAAAGAAGAATACAAAAACGACATAAAAATTCTCATTGGTTTTGAGTCGGAATACTACCCTGAATATTTTGCTGCTATGTTGGATTTTGCTGCTCCTTATAAGCCGGAATATTTAATATTGGGCCAGCATTTCACTTATAACGAAGAAGACGGTCATTACTGCGCCATTGCAACAGATTCCAAAGACAGACTTGAAAACTATGTAAATCAATGTTTAGAAGGCCTAAAAACCGGAAAATTTACATATCTTTGCCACCCTGATTTGATGAATTTTGTCGGTGATGATGAATATTATTACTTTCAAATGAAAAGGCTTTGTGCCGGTGTAAAAGAATTGAACATTCCGTTAGAATTTAATTTCTTGGGCTTCACTACAAATCGCCCCTACCCCTGCAAGCGATTTTTCAAAATCGCGGCAGAAGTAGGCAACGACATTATTTTAGGTTGTGATGCTCATTCTCCCGAAGCAATGATTACAAAAGAAACCGAGCAAAAAGCTATTGCTTTTCTTTCAGAATTCGGTGTTACACCAAAAGAAAGCATCGATATTAAATTCCTGAAATGGTAATTACTCTGATAAAATCACAAAAAGCCCCTTATATCCACAGTAAGTTTTTCTTCTAAGTTTATAAGGCGTTTTGTGATATCTTTTGATTTTTCATCGGCAGCTTCGTACTGATTAAGGTATTCATTAAGTGATTTCACACCCATATTACATCCATCTGTCATCAAATCAGCTACTGTTTTATCAGATTCATCCATAGCTATTTTCATATTGGTTTTAAACCACGACATACCTTTTGCCATAATATTAGGTTCTTTACCATCATCTTGAAATCTATCTAATTCTTTTTGTATTTCTTCTTTTAACTTTTCGTGTTCGGCTTTGCAAGTTTCCAATAATTTTTTCAACTCGCCGGAGCGCACGTACGGCAAAACATCATCTATTGATGACACACCCATCTTAACCCCTGCATCACATTCACGAAGAAGCTTTATTGTATCTTGTTCTATCATTTTGAAATTCCCCTTTCAATATTTTACTGAAAGTATTCCTAAAAGACAGATTTTTATTCATTTATGTAAGTTAATTACTCTTTAAACAAACTGATTTGATAATCATATAATCGCCTTTGCCGCACAAATTAAAGAAATCAAAACGAATTCTGTGAATTTGCCCTTCCCAAAAGCCGGTTTCTCCTAAATTCACTTTATATGTTACCATTTTCCCCTTTGGAATTCCCAACTCCAACTGCGTGGACACTCCGGCTTCAGCAGACGAAAAGGCTCCGGCACACATAAATATTTCAGCAGAATATTCAGCTAAATCATTCGTTGCTGGTATCATACATTCAATTTCAAGATACGGATAATTACCTGCTTGGTAAACTTCATCCAATTCTCTGAAATCTATATAAAAATACGGATCGCGAGCTTCTGTTGTAGTCATTTTAACGCCTTGAGAAGTCCACTGCGCCTCGCATCTTCTGAATCCGTCAAGATACGACATATTTTCCTGTTTTGTAAAATCAACTTTTAAATCGGGCATTTGAACTACGGGAACATCCGGCTCTGTATTTCCCCATTGTCTGTCAAGCCAAGCCAATCTTTTCACAAGCCAATTACCCAAAAACTCTCCGGCATCAAGGTGCTTTTTAAAAGTATTCAAATCTCCCACACTATGATGATGAATAAGCTGTCTGTCTGCCGGCAAACCCCATTTTTCATAATCTCTGTCAAAAGCTTCACTGTAAATATAGCTCATAGAATAAACCTCAAAAGCTATTGATTTTAATTCTGCATAATGCTCTTTCCACACATCACGGCACATTTCTTCAAACCAATCAATACTTCCCAGCATCACATGCCAAAGGTTAGTGCGCATTCCCTCGCTGACAGTTAAATTTGTAGCATAAAAACCGGAAGTTCCGTGTGTAGAAGCGTAGTGAGTATTTGCCATCGAAAAGTCAAAATCCCAAGGCGCAGCCAAAGTAAGGCGACCATCCCCTGTAGGACTCAAATCAACATACATATTAAATGTCATAGCATCGAGATTCTTTGCAATTTCATCGAGCACGCACATTCTTACTGCTGATTCTATATTAAAAACAGCATTTACTGTTTCTATTTGTTTTTCTTGTAAAGTTTTGCCCTTAAAACTTGTCTTTTTAACAAGCGTTCCGTCTCTTTTCAAAGTGTAAAAATCATTCTCATATACAGCCTTTGCCACGACTTTAAACACACCGGAAACGTAATTTGACACATATTCCTTTTGAGCATCTGTATATTCACTTCCTGACAAAGCAAAGTTCAGTGCAGAAAAGTACATAGTCTCACCGTTTCTGTCATGTACTTTAATCTCAGGATAAACTACAACCGTTTCCGGCTCGTCCGTTCTGCCGCCTTGTCCGACAAGAAGATATCCGTGCTCAACGGAAGTATCTCCGTCTTTTTTCTCGGGAATGTCAATTCTTCCCTCATTTATTTGTGTTTGCTCACACAAAAGGTATACGCCGTTATATTTGCCGTTTATATAAACTTCCACGTGTGCACAATCGGCACTGTAATATTTATTTTCAAGAAGTACGTTTGCAAACTTAAATGTAGCCCATGTTCTTAGCATAGAACCATCATAATAATCCGCCATAAGGCACCAACTTTTATATTCGTTGGAGTTATTAAGTCCTAAGAACGACTGTTTTTTATCAAATTTAATTCTATACGGCTTTTTGGATGCCGCAGCCGTTGAATTTCCTCTTATGCGCACTCCGGCAGGACTGTTACTAAATGCATACTCTTCCTTGCAACCGGAGAGACTTATGGTAGATTTTACATATTCTTCCTTGGAAGTAATTAACTGTCCTCCCTCTGTCTTAATGTCAACTCTGGGGAATTCTGCTTTTTTTAATGTGTTGTAGTCCGGCTTTTTTGTAAGAAGCGCCGAAGCAGGTGTAGAAGTGGCTGTTGGAGTTTTGGCCGGTGTTTGTGTCGGAATTGCTGTCGAGGTCACTACAGCCGATTGATTAGGTGTATTTCCCGAAGTCGGTGTTATTGTTTGCTCCGTCGGAATACTTGTCCCCTCTGTGGGAACGCTTGTATTCTGTGTCGGTGTAGTTTGTTGAGAATTTGTTTCTGACGAAGCAGCTTCGCTTGAAGGAGAGCTGATATTTACAACAGGCTTTTTATCTTCTTTACAAGAAGTCAAGCCAATAAAACAACTCATTAGTAAAATAAAAATCAAAACATAGACAACATAAATCTTTTTCATTTCTTTTCCCCTTCAATTCGCTTTATTTCTCTTGTAGAACGTATTATCATATAAACAGACATTATAAGCAATATCAAGCCCACCACAGAACCTGTCGCCGTTATAAATGTTTTTTTTATACTTTCGGATAAACCGGTACCAAATACGGTAAGTAGCGTGGCTTCAAGTGCCAGCAATGATACAAGAGCCGCAGCAAGATTTATAATCTTGGTGGTTGTCATAACCGGACTTGCAAGTTTTCTGTATTTTACAACATTTACAATAGCAAGAACATTAATGTAAAAAGTGTATAATATTATAACATACATTATTATTCCATGTCTAACAAAACCTTTTTTCTGAGACACCATCATCAAAACAACTGACGACAGCGAGATATTTATCAGCGTAAGTATAGCCGAACAAATCCTCGCGCGCCTCCATTCCGACAACACATCAGAGCCGAGCTTATTTCTCTTTATGTAGCTCAAAAGCATTGAGCGTATAATTGATAATGTACCGTAATAACCTGCCAAAACAAAAAACCAATTTGTTTTATACATAATACCGGAAAGTACATTTACTCCTGTGTACAAGAGGTTTATGGTAAGTGATGCGCAAAGTGCAACATATGTTCTAAAAACAGCATCCGTAAAGAGCCGATTTTTTAATTTTTCACACTCCGTCACAAATTTTGATTTCATAACCAAGCACACGCCTCCGGTGGTATTTAATGCTACTTTATATTATACCACTAAAACAAATGTTATGCTTGAATATTTTTTTCATAACCTACGAGCATTCCGCCTTTTTCCGCATAAAAGCCACAAAGACCTCTGCAAGTGTAAACTTCAATATTTGAAGCGGGAAATTCCGTCAAAATCATATTTTTTAAAGTTTCGGCTGCTTTTTCGTTGAAGCAGTGTGCCAATCTGACACGTCCGCCGTTAAAGCCGAACTCTTTCATTCTGTTAAACATGGCTTCAAGTGCTTTTTGTTGACCCCTGCATTTATCAAGAAGCTGCAAATCTCCTACTTCACTTGCCTGACCGACAATTCGAATACCTAAAAGTCCAACTGCTTTTGCCACAACAGAATTTATTCTACCGTTGTTTGCCAAATTTCTCATTGATTCCAGCATAAACAAAAGTCCTGTATTTTGCATATATTCTGTTACTTTGCCGCAAATAGTCTCATAATCTTCATTTTTCAAAATCAGTTCCCTTATATATTCTGCAATGAGTTTCATTTCAGGGCCTGTGGATAAAGAATTTATAACGAAAACTCGGCGGCCGGGGTATTTTTCTTCATATAAGCGTTTTGCGAGCATTGCCGAATTATAGCTGCCTGAGAGCGTACCTGTAATTGTCATACAAAATACAGATTCCGCATCGCCAAAAGCTTGTAGCCACTCCTCCGGATTCGGACAAGATGTTGAAGATTTACCTTTATATGTCGAAAGCGTTTCTACCATATCTTTAACATCCAAGTCAGCATTATCGATATATTGTTTTTCTGCCGTTATAATTTTAAGCGGAGCATACGCAAAAGGAATACCTTCTGCAAACAATAAATCCGCTGAGGAATCTACAACAATTTTAAATTTTTCCATACGTTTAAATCTCCTAAACAAAGTCGCTCTTTTGTAAGCTTTTTCATTGTAATTTCATTTTAAAAAGTACTCAACCTACTTAATGTTTTTTTAATTCTAAAAGTAGAGATGCTTCGGTAGAGGTAAATTTTTCAAACTCTACCGATTAGAGAATTCGCCGATTTTAGCATATTTAGAGCGGTTTTAAATATAGTTTAGATGTATTTAAATCAAACTCTTTTATATCTGTGATTTTTATTTCAAAATTGTCATAAGTCATGTAATAGTAAATTCCTTTGTCGACATTACAACAACTTGTATAGCGAGTATATTCATAACCGTTTTTTGTCCATACGCAGCCTTTGGGCATAGCAACAGAATTCAAAATGTGAAAGAATTGATTAACGCTTGATTTTTCGTCTTTTTCCGATACGGATTTCTCTTTTACGAAAAAAGCTCTTACAAATCTCGAAGCACTTGAAAAATCTCCCGGCAACCCCAAAGCACCCATACCCAAACTGTAATTTTCAAGCGGAAATTCAGAGCTGAAATTATTCACAGCAGGGCCTATGGACAAGTCCATAAAATTGCTTACATTGATTTTATGATAATCAAAAGGTGGGTTGTTTGTTAAAACATCAAAAGGATTGTCGCTGATTTTTATGCCGTCTTTTAAAGTTTCCACAACGATGCTTTTGTTTTTATCGCTAATCATCCAGTGTAGTGGTGTCAATGGCAATTCTTGACTGAAATTGATATTTACCAAATTTATATTTTTAAGCAAATTCTCCACTTCATCAATGCAAGCGCACTTAGCCAAAACCCAAGGAATAAATTCAAAAGGCGTTATATTTTCTTTTTCTTCTTTAAAATCATAATAAACTGCATTTTGGGGAAAATTCAAGCCTGCCATGCTCAAACCTTTTTCATTTGTTGCTTCATAATATAGCGGAAAATCCTCTATAACTGTCGCCATACCTATCATTGCGTATTGAGGTTTAAAATTTTCTATACATCGCATTTTAAATTCGTAATTTCTCGGTGTAATAACTACACTTTCATTATAGCTTCTTTCCAAATCCAAATTTCTTCCGAAATATACATCTTTACTTTTATATGATATTGCAGTGCACATAACAACCTCCTAAGTCTATTCTATCCATATTTTAACTGAACAAAACGAGATTTAATGAAAAAAACGGCAGTAAGCTCTCGCCTACTGCCGTTGCGTTTTGTAATTTGATTTTCCGATATTATTTATTGTTCTCTGCTCTTCTTTTCCTGTCATAAACAGTAGCACAGAATATTCCGACGCCGCTTATCAACAAAATAGAATACCATACTTTCACATCACTGTAATCATCCGTTTCCGGATTCTCAGTCGGTTTGTCAGGTACATCAGTATTATCAGGTGTTTCAGGTTCATCTGATGTCTGTTCTCGAACTGTCCATTTTGCATAAATTGTTGTATCTTCGTTTATTTTCACATCAAAATCAAACTCATTGCCGTCAGTAAATGCTTCGTCCGTATACCAACCGTCAAATACATAACCTTCTTTTTCGGTGTTAAGAACCTTTGAAAAATCTTCAATTCCAAACATTTCACAATATGCTTCATTTAACGACTGACCTATCGGAACTATAGCTTGCATATCATTGTTTAATCCGCGTATTCTTACATAGCAAGCAATAGGTTTTATCCGGACTTCCTTTGCATAGTCTTCGCCTGCAAGAATCGTACAGAAAGAAAAGTCATCAACTTCATCGTAGATTTCCTCAACCGAAGCATTTTCAGGAGATGATATAAATAACTTTCCGTCTATGAATATTCCTGTCATTGCAACTATTGCGTATTCACCGCCGGATTTAATATCAATTGTTGTTCCCAAAAGTGAAGGTGAAATTCCGGAGACTTTAACTGATGTACTTTCAATGGATACTTTTCCATCCATAGATACAATACCATTGCATTGCGCATCTATAACAATTGTGCTGTCACAAATTATTATATCTCCCGGTGCTGTAAGACCGTCGTATTTACATACAATAAATACTGTTGCATCCTCTATTACCAAAGTATCACCCATAACGAGTATAGCAGATTCTGTTGCATCAACATCCAATACACAACCTTCTGCCGAGAAACTCTCTCCTACAGCAAAACCACATGCACCTTCAACATGAATAGAAGCATCATTTTCGCCTGTTACCGATAAAGATCCGTCCACATAAATTCCATCACCCCAAAGCAATGCTTCACTGTCATTAAATGTATTAATTAACATATTGTTGCCTATAAGCTTAATATTTAACGATGCATCGCAGTAAACAGCTGCAGAAAAAATTCTGTTATTTCCATAGAAATATCCTTCGCCCTCATAAGTATAGTCTTTTAAAGTAAGAGTATTAGTCAAAAAGTCATATGAAACTTTTCCGTCACCGAAAACATCAGCGGCATTTTCTGCCGTAATTTTTTCGCCGCCAACCCATATAGAAGGTCTGACAATCTCAATTCTTCCACTGCCGTCAACATCGCTGTAATCGAGTAACATTTGAGGATATTTAGCAAGAAGCGGAGAATTTTTTGCATCTACAACGCCATTTTCAAAGCCTTTTATGTATGTTGCAAGAACCATATAGTCTTCCATAACGTAATCAAGCACATTCTCTGCTCCGTTAAGCATTGCAAATCCGCCGCCAAGGTCGCGAAGTGTGTAATTATAACCTGCAAGATTATATTTTGCATTAATGTCTAAAGCTTCCCAAGAATTTGTTTCTTTGTTATAAACCATAACATCAGATACACGGTATGTATCGGGTCCGCCTATCCAAACATCCATTGCGTCTGCCTTTGTAGTGTTCGGAATAGTTGTGTCAATTTTGAATGTAATACCGGACACATGAAGGAAACTGCCGTCTTCTGACTCGCCCACATGGCGTGCACCCCACTCGAGCATATCTAAAATCTGTTGACCGGTTACCGTTTGAAGGCAAGCTACATTTCCGAATGTGTGTATATCTTTACAAATTTTATAAGTTAAATCTCCGGTAATGGCTGTATTTCGAATTCCGCCGCCGTTCATAATAGCAACATCTACATCAAGTCCCATATCATCAAAAAGATAATAAAGTGCATCTGCCGAAAAATCACCGGTATTCGTTGACTGTCCGCGCACCAAGCGATTTCCGTTTTTGTCATAGTTATCCAAAGTTACGTTTGCCTTGCCGATTTTTTGGCCGAGCTGTGCGTCAATTTCTGACAACCATGCATCTTTGATTGCTTTTACAGTACTGTCGGATAAATTTTCAACCTCGCCATACTCAATTAAATTTGTTGTAATTTCGCCTGTTTCGGAATCTATAACCATCATTCCTATGCTGTTAAAATATTCTCCTGTTTGAGTCAAAACAACATTTTTACCTGCTTTATCCGGTACATTTTTGCCCTCCACAACGGAGTGTGAATGTCCGTCAATAAATGCATCCAAGCCTGTAACATTTTCAATTGCAGCTTCACTTGTCCAAGGACCGGATGAAGCATCTAAACCCAAATGTCCCAATCCGATAATTTTTGTTGCCCCGTCTGCTTTCGCTGCATCAATAGCATTTTGAATGTCAGCATAAAGTGCACTGCCGTCAGTTCCGCCGGAAATTCCGTATATAAAGTTACCGCTGCCGTCTTGGAAGTATGCGGGTGTAGATTTTGAAAATGTTTCCGGAGTTGTAATACCCACAAAGGCGACTTTTTCCTCTCCGCAATCAAAAATTTTATAACTGTCAAGTACATTCTCTCCGCGAACGCCGGCTGTTTCGTGGTAAAAATTACAAGATATGTAATCATAATCTGCCCAATCGATAACATTCATGCAACCCTGCATACCGTAATCGAATTCGTGATTACCTAAAGTTGCCACATCATAACCTGCGGCATTCATCATTTTGACTATGCTTTGACCTTTATCCATTGAACCGTAAGCTGTTCCCTGAACGTGGTCGCCGGCATCTGCCAAAAGTACGTGAGCATATTTTGTTTGCAAATCGGCTTTAATTGCCGCAATTACATCATAGCTCAAAGAACCGTCAATATACGTGTGTACATCGTTTGTATAAAGTATCGCAATATCATCTTCTGTTGTTGCAAAAACAGTAAGCGGTATGCAAGATACGAAAATTGCTATGCAAACAATAACACTTAAAAGTTTACCTTTAAATTTTGTTTTCATTTTCATCATCTCCCAAATGATATAGAGTATGTTTAATTTTAACAAAAAATCCTACTGTTTGCAATCTAACATATTCGTAGTATAATGAGAGCAAGGGAGGAATTTTTATGAAAGTCAGATTTATTTTTTCTGTATTATTACACTCTATTATAGTTAGTTTTACAGCAAACAGTTTTGTTTTTATTAAGGAAACACCTGAAACCCTTTTTGCTATCATACCTATTTTTCTGCTTACGAATATTTTTGCCGGAACTTTATTTCTTAAAAGCAAAAGCAGAAGAATCGAAGTCTGCCAACACGGTACGGTATTGTTATATTCTTTCTATACCTCTTTACTTGCAAGTGTGATTTATCATATTGTCCTTGCTTTGAAAACAATCCCCGATGATTACGTAACTTTTATTTGGAGCGCTGTTGTGTGTATCGGCGTTAACTTTATTATATTTTGGAACGGAATAATTTGTGTTTATGTTACTTCTTTACAATTAGGTTTAAAGCTTCGCATAATCGGCTTAATATGCGGTTTAATTCCCATCGCAAATCTTGTAGTACTGTTTTTAATTATTAAAGCTACAACAGACGAGTGTTTGGTTGAACAAAAGAAAGAACGCATCAACAAAAAAAGAAAAGATGAGCAAATATGTGCCACAAAATATCCTATTCTTTTAGTACACGGTATCTTCTTCCGCGATACCAAATATTTTAATTATTGGGGAAGAATTCCAAAGGAATTAGAAGCAAACGGTGCTCAAATTTTCTACGGAAACCACTCCTCTGCCGCATCCGTAGCTGACAGTGCAGCGGAACTCAAAAAGCGCATTATGGAAACTTTAGCGGAATCCGGAGCAGAAAAAATCAACATCATTGCTCACTCAAAAGGCGGACTTGATTGCCGTTATGCCCTTTCGGAACCGGGTCTTGCAAGTTGTGTTGCTTCTCTCACAACTATTAACACACCGCATAAAGGCTGCTTGTTTGCTGATTATTTGCTCACAAAAATATCTCCCGATATCCAAGTAAAAATAGCAGAAACATATAATTCCGTACTTAAAAAGTTCGGAGAAAAACATACTGACTTTCTTGCCGCAGTTAACGATTTAACTGATTCACGTTGCAAACAGTTGAATTTTGAAATATCCGATCCCGAAGGCGTATATTGTCAAAGTTTCGGTTCTGTAATGCCAAAGCCCGGAAGCGGAAAATTCCCTCTTAATTTTTCTTACCGTCTTGCAAAACATTTTGACGGTGCCAACGACGGTCTTGTGAGCGAAAATTCTTTCGCTTGGGGAGAAAGCTATACTTTATTAAGACCTTGCGGAAAGCGCGGTATTTCCCACGGCGATATGATTGACCTTAACAGACAAAACATTCGCGGTTTTGATGTCAGAGAGTTCTACGTGCATTTGGTAAACGATTTGAAGAATAAAGGATTATAAAAATCCGGGTTTTATTTCATTTTCTTTAATTTGGAAGTATTGGCAATAACGATAAGCTCCATTCCCTTTTGAAGCGGAAGTGTAGGGTCAACCGTTGTACTTATTTCATCACCATTGCGAATAGCTACTACATTGATATCGTATTTTTTACGAAGACTTAATTCAATCAGCGTTTTGCCTACCCATTCATTTTTCACATTGATTTCTACCATTGATACTTCGTCGGAAAGTTCTATCATTTCCGAAAAACCTGATGTAAGTAAATTCTTGGCAAGTCGTGTCCCCGATTCTTTTTCGGGAAAAATCACTTTATCTGCACCTACTCGGCTCAGAATTTTTTGATGCATCTCATTTCCGCATTTAACGATAACGGTTTCAACACCTGCCTCTTTGCAAAGAGTTACTGCCATAACGCTGGCTTCAAGATTATTTGCCATGGCAACGATTACAACATCAATATTGGAAATACCAAGCCTTTTTATTACTTCCGGTTCAGTTATATCTGCACATTTGCAAACAGGAACTGTTTCAATTGCATTGTTGACATTATGTTGGTCAATATCTACAGCCAAAACTTCCGCGCCGTTTTTTACCAATTCTTCCGCAACTGCCTTGCCATATCTTCCAAGTCCGAGGACCGCATACGTTTTGTTAATACTCATAATAAACTTCCCTTCCTATCCCACACTGATTTCTTCAATCGGATTTCTAATCATATTCTGATTTTCTTTTTTTCTGTTAAAAGCAAGAGCAAGTGATATAGGTCCAACTCTGCCGAGATACATTGTCACAATTATAACGAGCTTACCGATACTGTTAAGTGACGAAGTCAGATTTCTTGTAAGACCTACCGTTGCAGTTGCACTGACAGTTTCGTAAAAAACATCTAATGTATTTGCATCTGTAGTACAAGAAAGTAAAACCGTTGAAACAAACATAATCATAAAAGACATACACACAACGGCAACAGATTTACTTACTGCCTCTTTTGTAATTCTTCTTCCAAACAACTCTGTATCTTCCTTATTGCGAATTGCAGAAAATGCCGATGCCGCAATTATAGCAAATGTTACGGTTTTTATTCCTCCCGCCGTTCCTACCGGCGAACCGCCTATAAACATTAACATCAAACAAATTACCGAAGATGCATTCGTTAAGTTTTCTTGCGGAACGGTTGCAAAGCCGGCTGTTCTTGTTGTAATTGATTGGAATACGGATGCTTGGATTTTTTCAAATAAGGTATAATCTTTCATTGTTTGCGGATTATTATATTCAAAAACAAAAATCAGAAATGCTCCTACGAGTATTAAAACAAAAGTTACTGTAATTGCGATTTTGCTGTGAAGCGTAAGATCTTTAAAAAGCATCATTTTCTTTTTGCGAGAAAGTTTCAATATTCTTACCACATCCCACCAAACAACATATCCTATTCCGCCCAAAAAAATCAAAGTGCAAGTAACAATGTTAATAACAGGATTCAGTGCGTAATTACAAAGACTGTTTTCTGCAATAATATCAATACCGGCATTACAAAAAGCAGAAACAGATGTAAATACGGAAATCCATATTCCCCTTGTGCCGAATTCCGGAATAAATACCGTCATGTACAGAAATGCCCCGATACCTTCTATAACTAATGTTCCTATTACAACTTTTTTCACAAAATTGACAAGTCCCGAAAGCGAATTCAAATTAAATGCATCTTGCAGCAGCAATCTATCACCAATTCCCATTTTTTTATGCAAAAGTATCATTACTCCTGACATAATTGTTATAACGCCAAGACCGCCGATTTGAATAAGGGCTAATATAACCGCTTGACCGAATGTGCTCCAATGCGAAACAGTTGATGTTACCACCAATCCGGTAACACATGTAGAAGTTGTTGATGTAAAAAGAGCATCTAAAAAAGGAGTTGCTTTTCCGTCAACAGAAGCTATAGGCAAACAAAGCAATACTGCACCTAACAGTATCACAACCAAAAAGCTAAACAATATTATTTGTGTCGTTGATATTGAAATCCGCTGTTTTTTCATATCTGTTTTATACACCTTATATTTAAATAAAATTTATATTTTTATAAATATAATTCCCCCGAGTCCGGGGGAATTATGATGTTTAGTTTTTTATCAATATTTACAAGAATCAGCGGCAAACTATTTCACAAGGAATGTTAAATATCTTAGCCACTTTAAGAATTGTGTCAATGTGACGACCTGTAGCTGCTGCCATATGGTGTGTAGGACCTGCTTCGCTCCAACGGTTACAGAACTCACGTGCTCCGATTGAGAAGCGAGTACGCATATTTGTATCACCGAAAGTAAATATAGGACCTTCTTCGTTTACGCCCTCAGCTACAACAAACTTAAAGTTGCCGTCCTTATCCTGAGTGATAGCAAGATATGTAATCTCGCCTACAGGAGGATAGAACTGAGTGAGGTATCCGCCACCTGTTTTTCCGTGGAATACAGGAACAATTTTCATTGTAGGTTTCTTTGCTTTAGAAATGTCAGCATCTCCGCTTCCTGAGTGTCCGATGATGCAGATGTCTTCGTTGAAGTCAATAGAATACATTTCAGAAAGTTGACCTGTTCCGGAAATTGTTTTAAGAATGCTCATGGCCATAGCAACCTTTATGTCACCCTCAACTGCACATGCAGTGCCTTGCTTAATAAGCATGGAGAACGCAGGGATAAGCATAGAGTCGAGAACGCCTGCCTGTCCTTTTGCATATCCGTCATAGTGAGAAGCAACAAATGCGAGATTTTCGTCTTTTACCCACTGTTCAAAAGCAACTACGTATTTTGCCATATCCCAAACAGTTTCAACAGTTGCGCCGCCTTCGATATCGAATGTATTCAAAATATCCTCTGCTTTTGCACGAATAGCAGCTTCGTCAGTTATATTATCGGCAATTGCCCACATTTTTTCCCAATCGAACTGTTTTGTGTAAAGGAACATTCTGTTGTAGAGGTTAGTTTCATCTATGTAGAGATCCATCATTCCGGGGTACGGTCTGCCGATTTGAGCAAGGTTTGTATCGCGAAATCTTCTTCTGACTTGAGCAGCACGGCACCAATCTTCGATTTCAGCTGCAACATAAGGATCTCCTCCTTCAACAACACCTGTAATAACAGCGTGTCTCTTACCTGCTCTTTCAAGGTCAGCTACAGCTTCTCCGACAGCTCCGCAAGCATAAAGTTCTCCGAGCCATGTAGGAACATCTGTTTTTGCATAATCAGGAGCTTTAAGCTTTTGAACGTTAACGATAATTACCGGTACATCCAAATCGCGAATAGCCGGAAGAACGTTGTATGATGTAGCATAAGTAAGCATCTGAAGGAAAACAATATCAACATCGGCAGCACGGAATTTATCGCCTGCAGCCATTGATTGCTCTTTAGTTGTTACCATACCGCCGTCAATTATCTCAACTGTATCGGGAAGCGTTTTTTTGAACGCCTCGTACTGAGCCTCAAACTCAGGAACGAGTGAAGGAAACTGAGGAAGATAAGCACCAAGTGCAATAGAAAAAACGCCAACTTTGGCTTTAGTATTTACTAACATTTTTTTACACTCCATTTTCAAAAAAATTTTTCTAAATTATATCATAGCTTAATTTTAATGTCAATTTCTATCTAACTTTTAACATTTCTATCTAACTTTTAACCGTTCATATCTGACTTTTAACCGTTTCATTTGTGACCCTTTCAAGTTATTCTCGGAATTCTGAAATTTTTTCGACCTGTGTATATATTTTTTTGCTTTTTACATCCCATTATAATTCTCTATCTTTTTTAATACAAGTGTCTGCTTTTACTGCAACCACTTCACGGAGCGACACTTTCTGTCCCGTTTTCAATTTTGAGACGAAAATTCGAAATGGCGAGCGACACTTTCTGTCCCGTTTTCAATTTTAAGACAAAAATTCGAAATAGCGAGCAACACTTTCTGTCTCGTTTTCAATTTTAAGACGAAAATTCGAAATGGCGAGCGACACTTTCTGTCTCGTTTTCAATTTTAAGACGAAAATTCGAAATGGCGAGCGACATTTTCTGTCCCGTTTTCAATTTTGAGACGAAAATTCAAAATGGCGAGCGACACTTTCTGTCCCGTTTTCAATTCCGGGACAAAATGTGTAAGGTTTATTTTTGCCATATACATTATATTTAAAAAAGTTACTTTACTTTGCTTTCTATTTGGAAGTTATCTTGCTTATTACATCCTGCCATAGAGCATCGCGTTTCACAGAATAAACATATGACATATCAATACCGTTATCATCTGCCTCGTAAAAATTATCATATCCCGGTAAATGAACCTTAACTATCCTTGAAATCATAAATCTATCATCATCGTTTAACAGCCATGCAACCGCTGTGATGTCCCATATCACACGTGTCCAAGGTCGTCCCGATGCATAAGATTCTGCTTCTGCTATTGTGTTCTTTGCAAGATAATCCGATATCTTATTTTTACCCAAAAACCAATATTCAAGCTCGGGTTTTGAAATAGTAAATTCACTCACCACGCCACAACAAGGCAACTGAACAAACGGGACACCACTGTTCATAACGACTCTTGCCGCAGCAATATCCTGCATTAAATTGAACTCTTTTGTGTCATGAAAATGCTGTGCATGTCCTCCTAACCAGACTACAACCGTATTCTTTGCAACATCAGGATTAATAAGTATTGCTGAAGCAATATTTGTAATAGCACCGATAGCCACAACGTAAAGCGGACTTTCAGAGGAATAATCCTTTACACGCTCAGCCAGATCAAGTGCCGCTGCAGACATAACAGGAGTGTTTTCATCGGGCAAGTAGTTTTCTGAACCTTTGAATACATCCACTTCCTCTTCCATAAGCCGAAGAAGTTTAAGTATCTCGTCATAACTCTTATGCATACCGTCGGCAGGCCCTGATGATTTAGTATTATAAAAGGGCGCTGCGTATATTGCTTTTGTACACAATTTGTCATTCGACCTTAGCAAATACGCAACTGCAAACTGATCATCAATTTCGTTGTATGTATCTGTATCAAGAACTACATCTACTGCACTTACAGGCACTTTCAAATTGTCAATTCGTTGCTTTGCGGTCATATTTTTTTATCTCCTTTTTTATATTCCGGCGGATTCATCTTGTACTTTGTCAATGTTACAAGAATCAAAATTCAACAACTTCCTAATTAGTCTCCTGTATTAATTATATATTTGGTGATAGTAATTAACAAGAACTTTTTGCAACACCAATGGGATTTTGTAATATAAAAGCAAGCAATACAATGAAAACTTATCGCATTGCCTGCTTATGATTATTTCGCTGCTTCTAACATATTCTCTATAAAGATACCATAGCCGCGAGTAGGGTCATTTACCAAAACATGGGTAACTGCGCCTACTAATTTGCCATTTTGTATGACTGGCGACCCAGACATTCCCTGCACAATTCCGCCTGTAGCTTCAATCAATTGTTTATCTGTCACTTTGATATTGAAGTTTTTTGTGCCGCCGGGATTATCTTTGTTAATCTGAGTTATTTCAATACTATATTTT
This sequence comes from Oscillospiraceae bacterium, assembly GCA_015069165.1. Taxonomy (GTDB): domain Bacteria; phylum Bacillota; class Clostridia; order UBA1212; family UBA1255; genus Egerieisoma. Next base: position 15,125 of record SVJD01000026.1, on the reverse strand, counting down.
TTAATTGAACCGTCAACGGCCGATGTCACAATATGCGCATTACCTTTGCGGATTTCCGAGTTGTTTGCAACAGCAAGTCTACAGAATTCCTTTGAATTGCTTATGTGACTAAATTCTTTCATTCTTCCGAAAATTCCCATTTCACAATTTTTGGTAACAGTTCCCAATTCCGGCGCTTCTTCCCTGAAAAAGCCTCTGATTTCTCCCGGCACTCCTACACAGCCTTTTTTTATACCTGTAATTTCCGCAACTTTCAGCGCGCCGCCGGAAATATCGTAAGGCTCGTTTCCGTCTGAAATCGGGTGCCCCAACGCACCGTATATTTTTGTTTTTTCGTCATAAAACGTCAATGTTCCTATTCCCGAAACACTATCTCTTCCCCATATTCCCAGTTTTAGTTCGTTTGTTTCCGAATCTCTGCAAAGAATCACTTCTTTTTCATAATTCCCGTATGAATTCTCAACAGAAATCAGCATCCTCTCTTGTTCAGAATTATCTAAAATCATTGAAATATCATCAATTCCGCACACGGGAGTACCGTTGATTCCTATAATTCTGTCACCCTCTTTGATTCCCGCTTCTTTTGCAGGCGAAACATACTCATCGTTTTCTGTGGTATAACCTATAAAACCTGTCACTATAACTCCGTGCGACTTTAAACGAATTCCCACGGGACTGCCGCAAACCACCACGTAATCAGGCATATCGGTCGACTTATTTTTTATACTGTTATTTGCCAAAACCGGAAAACCGCCGCGTCCCAAAAGACTTACGGTTAGAAAAAAAACAAAAACAGCTTTTATCTTACAAGGTGCTTTCATAAAAGCCAACCTCCCCTTACTTTTTTTAGAAAAACCGCTTTTAAAACGCGGCGCTTTTCGTAATGTAAGTTATCCTCAAAGCTGTTTTAATATACTGTTACAATATTCAATTAGACCGAAATTTGGCAATCAATTCTTTTGCATGAACTGCAGTTATTTCAGACTCGGAATCGCCGTCAAGAAGCCTTGCAACTTCTTTAATTTTTTCATCATTATTTAATTTTTTAACTGATGTACGCGTAGTATTGTCAGAATAAGCTTTACTTATGTAAAGATTGTTATCTGCTGCCGCCGCAATTTGGGCATGATGAGTCACACAAATAACTTGGTGTTTATCAGAAATTGTCTGCAATTTCAAAGCAACACTTTTAGCCGCTTTTCCGCTGATTCCCGTGTCAATTTCATCAAAAATCAATGTCGGAATTTTATCGGCATCCGCAAGTATCGTTTTCACAGCAAGCATTATTCTCGAAAGTTCTCCTCCGGAGGCAATTTTTGCCAAAGATTTCATAGGCTCACCCGGATTTGCAGAAATCAAAAATTCTACAGAATCCAAACCTTCGGATGTAAATTTATAATACCCGTTTTCGTCTTTTTCATCATAAAAAACAATATCTGCTTTAAACTTTGTATTACTCATTTCAAGACTTTCAAGTTCCTCTGAAACTCTTTGGGCAAGAAGTTTTGCCGTTTTTTCTCTGACAGCGTTAAGTTTTCGGCAAATTTCTTTAAGTTTGCTGTTATATTTACCAAGCTTTTCTAAAATTTCATTTACTTTACCCTCTGCTGACAAAAGTGTATCAAGCTGCTCTTGCGTTTTGCCTTGATACTCCAAAATCTCCTCAATTGTTTCTCCGTATTTTCTTTTTAATTTATTTATTGTATCTATTCTTTCCTCAATCAATTCAAGTCTTTCTTTGTCAAAAATTACATTATCTGACAACCTACGCAAATCAGAGGAAACATCTTCCAATAAATAAGATATTTCTTCCACTCTTGTCAAAAGTTCCGCATAATCAGACGAATATTCAGCTATGCCGGACAAAGTGGAAATTACTGCACCTATTTGGTCTTTTGCAGATGCCGCACCGTAATCTTCCGAACTTATCATATTTTTAGATTCATTCAAAGCAACTGCAATTTTTTCACTGTTTACCAAAATATTGCGTTCTTCCGTAAGTTCATCATCTTCATTTTCGCGAAGTTGTGCCGCTTCTATTTCTTCTATTTGAAATTTATACAAATCAGCAATTCTTTCGCGTTCTTTGGGATCTCCCGAATAGTTATCAAGTGATGCACTCAGCTCTTTAAAAATCTTTAACTGTACTGAAAATTCTTTTTTTATGTCCGAAATTTCTTCTGCTCCGTATGCATCCAAAAGTCCGATTTGCTCATTTGTTTTTATGATGGCTTGAGTATCATTTTGCCCGTGAATGTCAATTAAAATACTGCCTAATTGTTTTAAAGCAGAAACGGGCGCAAGTCTTCCGTTAATGCGGCAAACATTCCGTCCGGACAAAGAAAGTTCTCTTTGGAGTATAAGCGTGCCGTCTTCTTCTGCAGGAATTCCCATTTCTTCTAAATATTCGTTTAAATTTTGACTGTCTGTATAAAATATACCTTCTACGAATGCCGAGTCGCAACCTGTTTTTATTAGTTCTTTTGATGTTCTGAAGCCTAATATACAAGAAATGGCATCAATAATGATAGACTTGCCGGCGCCTGTTTCACCTGTCAAGCAATTCATTCCGTCGGTAAATTCTATTGTTAATTCATCTATCAATGCAACATTTTTTATGCAAAGCTGCAAAAGCATAAATCACACCACCAATTAAACCAAGTTTCTCAAAGTTTCAACAACTGTGCCGGCATATTCTTCCGTTCTGCATACCATTAAAAGCGCATCATCGCCCGCAATAGTTCCCAATGTTTCGGAAAGCTCAAGTGAGTCTATTGCCGAAGCTACAGCTTGTGCCATTCCCGGCAAAGTTTTTACAATAACAAGATTATTGGCATAATCAGCACTTACAAATCCATGAGCGAATACCGGCAAAAGCTGTTCGGGAATAGTCAAAGCTTTCCCCGTAAGCTGTGCGTATTTCGTTTTCTTTTTTTGTCCGTTTACTTTAACAAGATTAAGCTCTTTTATATCTCTTGAAACGGTTGCCTGCGTTGCCGTGTAACCTCTTTCGGAGAGCTGATTAAGAATTTCTTCTTGCGTTTCTATTTCTTGTTCTGATATTATTTTTAAAATTTCAATTTGTCTTTTATTCTTCATGGAGAACCCTTTCTCGCCTTTCTGATGCTTTTTTGCGCAATGCTTCGTAAAAATTCGGTGGATCAATTCGTATTATGCGCACTTTTTTATCGCCTTTTGAGCACACAAGCTTTCCTTTTTGAGGAAATTGGAAGTTTGCATATCCGTCTGCTGTTACAAACATTTGGTTATGTTCTCTGCACATTTCCATTTCTATTTTACTCGTACTTTTTGCAATAATCGCTCTGCCGTCAATATAATGGGCGCAAATAGGAGTAACCACAATAATATCATTTCCCGGCTCAACTATAGGTCCGCCTGCTGAAAGCGAATACGCCGTAGAGCCTGTTTGCGTTGATACCACAATACCGTCACAAGGATATGTATCTACAAAAGCTTCATTTATGAAAAGATTGATATATGCAACTTTTGCAAGAGTGCCGCGTGTTAAAACACAGTCGTTTATAGCTGTTTTTTGGAATAAAACTTTTCCTTGCTCTTCTTGAACTTCCACATTAAGTGTCATGCGTTCTTCTATAACATAATCGCCTTTTATCAATCGCCTTACAGTGTTGTCCATATCGCTTTTATCAAACTCTGTAAGTAATCCCAAAGTTCCCAAATGAAATCCGAGTACAGGCAAATCGCGTTTCATTGCAACTGCAGAAGTTTTAAGGAATGTGCCGTCGCCGCCAATGCTTATAAGCAAATCAGCATTTTCCGGTATTGCTCCTTGAAAATAGTCATCACTTTCCAAAACCTGCCACTTTTTGCCGTCTGCAGATTCGACCGAACTGATTTCCTCGATTTTATTTTTTAATACTTGAACGTAATGAACGCTTTCTTTTTTCTTTTTGTTATACAGTAATCCAACTGTCATTTTATAACACCGCCGGCAAAAATTTTATACACGAATTATACATCAATTTAATTTGTTCGTCTACCGATACAAATAAATTCTGTGTTGCCGTCACCGCCTTTTATAGGTGACTCACATAATCCCAATATTTCAAAATTACTTTGTTTCATATACGAAACAACATCTTCAACTGCTTTTTTCGCAATTTTAGGTTCTTTCACAACACCTTTTTTATTGAGATTCTTCTTTCCGACTTCAAATTGCGGCTTAATCAAAACAACCGCAATTCCGTCTTCTTGCAACAATCTGTAAATGTGCGGAACTATCAATTTTACCGAAATAAACGAAACGTCTGTAACTGCAATTTGATACGTTCCCTCTCCTTGGCAAAAATTTCTTATATCTGTATTTTCATACACGCTGACTTTAGAATCTGCTTTTATTTTCTCTGCTAACTGGTCACGGCCCACATCAACGGCAGCCACATGCGAAATACCGTGTTTTAAAAGAACTTCAGTAAAACCGCCTGTAGATGCACCTATATCTACCGCATTAAGCCCTGTAACATCAATTTTATATTCCGTCAAAGCATATTCAAGTTTTAAAGCCCCCCTGCCCACATACGGAACGGGGTCTGCGCTACATTCAATTTCGTCAAAATCTTCCACTTCACAGGAAGTTTTTGTAATGACTTTGCCGTTTACTTTTACGCAACCTTCCTTAACGGCTCTGGCGGCACGAGTGCGGCTGTCATATATGTTTTTTTCTGCCAAATATGCATCTAATCTCATATTGACCTCAACACTTTTTTCATTATTCCCACACTATCCATGCCTGCTTGCTCTTGCAATTCTTCAATACTGCCATGGTCAATGGGTGTTTGCGGTGCGGAAACCATATCAAATTTTGCTGTTATTCCGTTCTTCTGCAACAAAACTGCAACGCTTGCTCCGAAACCGCCGTCCGGAACACCGTCTTCTGCTGTAATAATAACATCAGGTGAAAATTCTTTTATGACAGACAAAATGCCTTTTTCGTCAAGCGGCTTTAAAAATCTGCCGTGGAAAACCGCAACATTACACATATCGGAAAGTGCTTCTGCCGCTTTAATGCAATTCACTGTTATTTGTCCAAATGTTATAAACAAAACATTTTTTTCATTAGAACGGGATTTTCTTTCTAAAAGCAAACTGCCTTTTCCGAACTCAACCTGTGTTCTTTGCATAGCTGAAATATCGCCTTCAAAAGAATCTTTTGCAGGATATCTTATAATAAACGGGCCGTTTATATAATTTTCATTGGAAATCGCAAGCATTTGCTTCAATTCTTCTGCACAACAAGGAGCACAAACAGAAATATCCGGCACTGAGTTTAAAAATGCAATATCATAAATTCCGTGATGCGTGCGTCCGTCCCTGCCGGAAATACCTGCTCTGTCGAGCATAATAACAACAGGCAATTTTTGAAGTGCGCAGTCGTGTAAAAGTTGATCATAGGCTCTTTGCATAAAAGTGGAATAAATTGCCACATACGGCTTCAAGCCTGCTGCTGCCATACCGGCTGCCATTGTAATGGCGTGTTCTTCCGCAATACCTACATCAATAAATCTTTCCGGGAATTTCTGTTCAAACTTTTTTAAGCCTGTGCCGGAAGGCATTGCCGCCGTAATGGCAGTAATTTTATTGTCACTTTCTGCCATTTTACATAATTCTTCTGCCATAACTGCAGAGTAACACTCTTGTTGCAATTTTTCTTTCGGCGAAACACCGTGAAAAGCACTGGGGTCTGCTTCTGCTTTTGCATAACCGTACCCTTTATTTGTCATAGCATGAATAAGCACCGGACAATTCAAATAAAAAGCTCTGTTCAATGCATTTTCAACTTCTTCGATATTATGTCCGTCTATCGGGCCAATGTATTTAATTCCCAATTCTTCAAACCATTCTCCCGGAATCGTGAGCGTACGGAATGCTGTTTTTACTCTTTGTATGCCGCGTACCAATGAACCGCCGATTAATGGTATTTTATCAAGTCCTGACTTAATGTTTCTTTTGGCGTCTATATATGATTTACCTGTTCTTATTTTTCTGAAATATTTAGAAATGCCGCCTACATTCCGTGCAATAGACATTCCGTTATCATTCAAAATAAAAACAACACTGCCCTTCATCGTGCCTGCATCATTCAATGCCTCGTAAACCATACCGTTTGTAAAAGCTCCGTCACCTATAACGGCTACAACTTTATGTTTTTCTCCTTTTATATCGCGGGCTCTTGCCATACCCACTGCTGCAGAAACAGATGTTGAGCTGTGCCCCGTTTCAAAGCAATCAGCATCACTTTCGTTCCTTTTGGGGAAACCGCTTATACCTCCGAACTGCCTTAATGTACCAAAAGCATCATTTCTTCCCGTAAGAATTTTATGAACGTAAGCTTGATGACCTACATCCCAAATCACTTTGTCAGTAAAAGGATCTATAACGCTGTAAAGACCTATCGTAAGCTCTGTTACACCAAGATTCGATGCAAGATGGCCTCCGTTTTTAAGCACAACATCTACAAGCCTTGCACGAATATCACTTGCAAGTTCTTCCTTTTGTTCCTGTGTTAACTTTTTTATATCTGACAAAGTTGTTATTTTTTCTAACATCAGTAATCTCTCTCCAACAAGAAAACAGCAAGCTCACGCAAAAATCCACAAGCTTCGTGTTGTTTTTCTGTTTTGCACAATTTTTTAATGTTATCGCAAGCTTTCAATGCTTTTTCTGTCAATTCAGCCAATATTTTTTTACTGCCGTCAAGTCCGTAAATCGTTACAAAAGTTGTTTTTCCCTCTTGTGCATCGCTTCCTATGGGTTTGCCTAATTTTTCTATATCGCCTTCTACATCGAGAATATCGTCTTTTATTTGGAAAGCCAAACCTACCGTGTCAGCATATTCCAAGAGGTGTTTCGCTTCCTGCGTTTCAGTTTTCTCCGCCAAATCGGCAGCTATCATACACGGAACTCTTAAAAGTGCTCCTGTTTTTCTTTCGCAAAGATATTTTAATTCATCTTCTGAAATTTGCTCAGTTTCTGCTTTAAGGTCTACAATTTGACCGCCTATCATACCTTCTGTTCCAGCACAGTATGCAATATGATTTATTGCTTTTATTCCGCCCAAATGACTGTCAGCTTTCATTGCTCCTTTTGAAGCAACTTCAAAAGCCATTGTTAAAAGTGCATCACCTGCCAAAATTGCAGTTGCTTCGTCAAACTTCTTGTGGCAAGAAGGTCTTCCCCTTCTGTAATCATCGTTATCCATAGCCGGTAAATCGTCATGAATCAATGAATACGTATGTATCATTTCAACTGCCGCCGCAAAAGGCATTACTTGTTCTTCACTTATTCCCAAAATTTCGGCAGACTTCACGGCAAGTACCGGTCTGATTCTTTTACCGCCTGCAAGCAAGCTGTATCTCATAGCCTCATACACAACTTTTTGGAAATTGTCGTGCATTGCGACCTCTGTATCAAGGAATTTACTAACCCTTTCTGCTATTTCGTTAAGTTTCGGGATAAAATTACTCATAAATCTTCCTCCTGTGGTTTTACTGTTATCGCTTCAATTTTACCTTTATATTCATCAAGCTTGTCTTGGCAATATTTTACCAATTTAACAGCTTCTTCAAATTGAGCAACAGACTCTTCCAAAGGAAGGTTTCCTTGCTCCATATTGCGAATTATTTGTTCTATTTTCTCTTTCGCTTCTTCAAAAGTCATCTGTTTCATTTCAAAACCTCCATAGGTATTACAGCTTCTGCGCCGCAAATCTGCCGTCTGCTGTCTGAATGTCTATTTTTTCTCCGCTTTTAATTGCCGATGCATCCGTTACTGCCTTGCCGTCTTCTTTATACACTATGCTGTAACCTCTTTTTAAAACTGAAATCGGGTTAAGTGCCTGAAGATGATCATTAAGCATTTTTATATGTTTCTCGCAAGATGTCATTTCTTGAGAAACAATATCATTTAATCGTATCTCACTCATGTTTATATTCGCCAATTCATTTTCAACTCTGAACAGCGGTTGTGTAAAAATACGACTTTGTTTTATCTTATCTAACTCTATTTGTTTGATTTTGCAGTTTGTACGGGGCAATACTGATATTTTCTGACGGAATTGCGCAACTTTTTCTTGCAGTTCGCTTAACACGGGAACTGCCAATTCTGCAGCAGCCGAAGGTGTCGGAGCTCTTAAATCTGCCGCAAAGTCCGTTAAAGTGAAATCCGTTTCATGTCCTACCGCCGATATTGTGGGAACACTGCACTCCGCAACAGCTCTTACGGTTGCTTCTTCGTTAAATGCCCACAAATCTTCTATCGAACCGCCGCCTCTGCCTACGATTACAACATCACAACATTTCGTTTTGCTTATATATTTAAGCGCTCTTACTATTTCGGGGCTGGCATTTTCACCTTGAACCGAAACATGAAAAAGTTTCAAATTCATTGTAGGAAAACGTCTGTTTATTACATTTTGTATATCTCTTATTACGGCTCCCGTTTCCGATGTCACAACGCCTATAGATTGTGGCATTGACGGAATTGTCTTTTTTCTCGAATTATCAAACAAACCTTCTGCTTCAAGCTTATTTTTCAAAGCTTCATAAGCCATATACAGTGCGCCTACACCATCCGGCACAATTTTTTGTGCATATAACTGATATACGCCGTCCCTTTCGTATACGGAAACACTGCCGAAAACAAGGACTTTCATACCATCTTGCGGTCTGAATTGCAATTCTTGTACTTTATTTGCAAACATTACACATTTTAAAAGTCCGCCCGGGTCTTTTAAACTGAAATACGCATGTCCGGAATTATATATTTTAAAATTTGATATTTCTCCGCTAACATACACACCTGCGAGATTTGTATCATACGCAAGTAAAGATTTGATATAGTTGTTTACATTTGAAACAGTAAGTATTCTTGCAGAATCATGCATTTGATTCATTGTAAACACTTCCCAATATGCCGTTTATAAAACTTCCGGCATCGTTGTGGCTGTACTTTTTAGCAAGCTCAACTGCTTCGTTAATGGAAACTCCGGAAGGAATATCTTCTTTGTACAATATTTCATAAATAGCAACACGAAGTATTGCAAGATCCACTTTGGACATGCGCTCAATTGTCCAATCCTTTGAATATTTCACAATATATTCATCAATAGCAGTAACTTTTTCTACCACTCCGTCAATAACATCTTTCATATACACTGTGTCAAGGAGATCAATTTCTTCCTCTGTAAGGCTGTCTGTATATGTGCTTATCATTGCTTCGCTGTTACGTTCTTCGGAATTATATGTTAAAAATTCCTCTTTGCTTTTAAAAAGTCTTGAATCCGTAAATGTATTTTGAAATATTATTTTTACTGCTGCTTCTCTCGAATCACGTCTGCTCATTTCAATTATTCTCCTAATATATTATCTGTAAGATCCCGGAGGAAGTATTTTATCAAGTAAATTTTTAAGGAATGCTTTGTCTTTTTGGAGCTGCTTGCCTATCAAGTAACCTACCGTCACGCATAATGCAAGAAACAAAGTTTCGATAATGCCAAAATTAACAAACGAAAACCCTACCAACAAACCTATCGCCGCTCCGTTTATTGCGTAAAAATGTTGTCTGTAAAACTTATATATTCTTCTTAACATAATTACTCCTCCGTTTTGCTTACGGCATTAACTCCGTCTACGCTTACATCCACAATACGAACTTTTATTTCCATTGTATTCTGTACGGAATCTTTTATTCTTTCTTGTACGCTCTTACACAAAGAAGGCACATTCACATCAGGATACACCGTTAATTTTACATTAATCTCGACACCTTGTTTTGTAAATTTAGCTTTTGATTTTGCTTCTTTAACTCCGCCAAAGCGCTTTGAAAGTGAAAGTGCTATATTTTCTATTGAGTTTGAAGAAATACGAATAACTCCCGTTTCATTGTTTGTGCAGAAATAGCTTCCTGAACTTCTGCCTTTTATTCCGGAAGTTAAAATTGCTATATTCAATGCAAAAAACACAATACCGAATACAAAAATCATTGCATCGTATTGATTCGAACGATAAAAAGTAACTTTGCAGTATTCTAAGACTGTTTCCATTATCTTTTTATCTGAAAAAGGAGAAATCATTATAATTCCGCAAATAATTGTTGAAATGAAAGCATATACCGCTACTAAGATTCTGTATAAAATATTCATTCCGTATCACTCTCTCTTTCGCTTTTTATTTCACTATCTTCACTGTAATCAATTCCCTGTATGTGAATATTTACTGCGTCCACCGTAATTCCGGAAAGTGATTCTATTGTGCTTTTAACATTTTCCTGTATTTCAAAAGCTAAATCCGGTATTCTGTGTCCGTACTTCACAATAACATATAAATCCACAGTTGTAGAATCATTTTTTGTTACGACTTTAACTCCTTTGGAAAGGTTTCTGCGTCCGAAAACCTCGGCAATACCTCCGGCAAATCCGCCGCTCATGCCGGAAACACCTTTTACCTCAGAAGCGGCAACTCCTGCCATAACGGCTATTGCTTCATCGGTAATCATCATATTGTCGTTATCATCAAACAAGTCTGAAACATCGTTTTCAACATCGCTCGTGCTTTGCTCATCAAAATCTGACATCAGATAACCCTCCCAAAGAGTTGTAGTTCAAATTATTCTATAATGCTCTCGTCCCAACTTTCGGGTTTGGCAATATTCATAAGATATACAACTGATGCAGCAATATTTGAAAGTCCGAACTTGCCGTCTTTTACTTTATATTTACCGCTGTTTTCTGTGTTATCGTAGAAAATACAAGGAACAGGATTCAATGTATGAGCTGTTTTTGCTTTAGGTTTACCGTCAGCGTTGCAAACAACTTTGCCTTTTTTAACCTCGTACATTTCGTCTGCATTTCCGTGGTCTGCTGTGATTATTGCCATACCTCCCAAATCATCAATGACGGGAAGAATTCTTGCAAGGCACAAGTCAACAGTTTCTACTGCAATTTTAGCTGCTGCCATGTTTCCTGTGTGTCCTACCATATCGCCGTTAGCCAAATTGATACGGGCATATTTATATTTACCTGTTTTGAGTTCTTCAATCAAAGCATCTGTTGCTTCTGCAGCTTTCATCCAAGGTCTTTGCTCAAAAGGTACAACATCTGATTTTACTTCGATATATGTTTCCAATTCGTCGTTAAATTTGCCACTCTTGTTTCCGTTCCAGAAATACGTTACGTGTCCGAATTTCTGTGTTTCCGCAACTGCCAACTGAGCAACTCCTTTGCTTGCAAGAAGCTCGCCCATTGTATTGCTGATTGCGGGAGGCTCAACAAGGAATCTTGACGGAATATTCAAGTCTCCGTCATATTGGAGCATTCCGGCATAGCATACTTTAGGCAAATATTTTCTATTGAAAGTATCTAAAGATTCTTCTTCAAAAGCTCTGCTGATTTCGAGAGCTCTGTCGCCTCTGAAGTTAAAGAATATTACGGAATCTCCGTCAACGATTTTACCAACGGGCTGACCGTTTTCTGCAATAACGAATGCCGGCAAATCTTGGTCGATAACACCTGTCTCTACTCTGTATGTCTCGATAGCTTCTTGTGCAGATGCGAACTGGCGTCCCTCACCCAAAACGTGAGTATTCCAGCCGCGTTCAACCATGGACCAGTCTGCTTCATATCTGTCCATTGTGATATTCATTCTGCCGCCGCCGCTTGCAATCTTAACATCAAAAGAAGCATCGCAAAGGTCTTTAATATATCCTTCGAAAGGTACAACGTAATCAAGCGCAGAAGTTTCTCCTACGTCTCTGCCGTCAAGAAGAATGTGGATTCTTACTTTTGAAACGCCCTCTTTCTTTGCTTGAGCAATCATAGCTTTGAGGTGATCTATATGAGAGTGAACATTTCCGTCTGAGAAAAGTCCTATAAAGTGAAGAACAGAAGCATTTGCTTTTGCGTTTGCTATAATCTCTGTCCAACCTTTTGCTGCGTACATCTTTCCTGATTCAATAGACTCGTTTACGAGCTTTGCACCTTGGCTGTATACTGCGCCTGCGCCGATAGCATTGTGACCAACCTCTGAGTTACCCATATCATCATCAGAAGGCAAGCCAACTGCTGTACCGTGAGCTTTTAATGAAGTATAAGGATACTGTGCAAAAAGTCTGTCCAAAACAGGTGTATAGGAAAGCTTAACAGCATTTCCTTCTTCGCTTTCACGCAAACCGATACCATCCATTACAATAGTAACTATAGGGCCTTTATATTCAAACATAAATTTTCCTCCGTTAAAACATATTTTTACTACTATATTTTACTAAAAACAAAATAAAAAATCAATGAATTTTAAGAAACCGGCAAAATAATATCTGCCGGCTTTTGTTACGGTTGTCTTGTAATGCTTTATACTGTTAAGATGCTACGGAATTCTCGTCGCATTCTCCTACAGTTTCCTCTGTTTCGTCAATAATCAACGGAACATTTTCCTCTTCCCCCTCGTCGTAGAAATCCACATCGTCGCTTTCGCTTAAAGCCTCCGGAATTTTAGGTTCCTCCGGAAGCGGTGCAAATTCCGTTTTTTTCTCGTAAGGCGTGTTTTCTGAATCAATAAGCTCTACGTCCACTTCGTTTAATATCCTCATAAGGCTTAAGAAACCTTCTCGGCTTAGCGTTATGCCTTTCATGGCTATTATTCCGTCTGCGGACCAGGGTCTTATATCAAGTTTACTTTTACCGTAATTCCAACGAATTATATTTACTTCTATGTTGGAATTATTCGGTCTTCTGATACTTCCGTAACGGGATATGATTTTTCTGGAAATATCATTTTTCTTGGAATTTTGTTCCATTCTTTCACCTCCTTCGTTTTAAGTTGTAGGGAGATTTTATACAACACCCTTCCCTGGGTCAATGTCGAAAGTATTTCCCGGGAAATACTTTGCGTAACCTCTTGGCGGGCTTTTTCATATTATAAATTGAAAGGAATTTTTTAACGGAGGTTTTAATATGAAAGATGTATGCTCTTCTCCTTTCGTGACGGTTCCGTTAGACGATCCGTCCATTTTTAGTAACAATGTGCACGCTGAAAATAAATCCTACGCTATGGTACACGTTCCGTGGCAAACTCCCGGCAAATTGTATTCCGCCTGCGAGGGACTTAGCCGAGGAACAATATTTGCAGATTTAGATCAGCCCTATGTTTGCACAATAAGCAAGAAAATAAAGGAGGTTTGTGATTGTGGATAAAGAGAAATTAAAACACGAAATTATGGCTCTGGACTTCGCTCTCGTGGACCTGAAGCTTTATTTAAACACACACCCTGACTGCGAAAAGTCAATCGAGCTTTACAACTCAATAGTAGAAAAACGCAAAGTTCTTTTTGACACGTACCAGTCTCTTTACGGACCTTTAATTGCTGAAATGTATTCCGGCTCAGAGGGCTCATGGGATTGGGTTGACAATCCGTGGCCTTGGAACAAACAGTAAGCTAAAAACGGAGGTAATTTTATGTGGTTATACGATAAAAAACTTCAATTTCCCGTAAACATTAAAAACCCGGATCCCAGAATGGCGAAGCTTATCATTACTCAATACGGCGGTGCTGACGGCGAATTGGCTGCTTCACTTCGTTATTTGAGTCAGCGTTTTTCGATGCCTACAGGCGAAACGCGCGCTACTTTGAATGATATCGGTTCCGAAGAACTTGCCCACCTTGAAATAATCGGCACAATGTGCCACCAACTTTTGCAAGGTGCAGACTGCGAAATGCTGAAAAAGTACGGTTTTGACACTGATTATGTGGAACACGGACTTGGCGTTTATCCTCAAAATGCCGCAGGTGTGCCTTTTACTGCCTCGTATATTCAGTCAAAAGGCGACGCAGTGACAGACTTGATAGAAGATTTGGCAGCAGAGGGTGCGACCACCAAAGAACAACCTACATATTCAAACGCCCCAAAACCCTTCTGTTAGTGTTCATAGGGACATTTTCTGACAGTATGTAGGTGTGGTAACGGCGGTATGTGAGCAAGTCTTCATCCTTCGGTTTCTTCTTTCTCACGGGGCCTTCAAAGCCGCCGTCGTTTAAGTTTTGGATGTGGGTGTCCGTAATTTTGAGCTGCGGCTGACGGGTAAACTTATCCACCCATTCGCCGTCTACTTCAACCATCTCACAGAAGGACTGCTTGGTCATAGAGTAATATTTACACTCGCAAGCATCGATCCCCTCATGGAAGATGACTACCTGACTGCCGGTATCTACGTCGGGAACGACAGCGACAACGTAGATGTATTTGTTATCGTACCGCTTGTAAAAGCCGGCAAATATTCTTCTATTGTGCTGCTTTCCCATAGGCGTTCCTTTCGCTTTTTTCTTAAATTATATCATAAAAATGTGACTTTTTCTAACCTTTTTGTAAAGGCGCACAGGGGCGGTGGCGGCTCTTTGACCGTCACCGCCCCTGTGGGTGTTTTGGGTTATTTAGTTTCATTTACTGATGGATAAAGAGCTTGTGCCGTTTGCGGAAGTGATCTCAACGGTGTAACCGTCTGCATTTTCAGCAGTAAAGCTGTAGATCACCATTCCCATCACTTCCTGATCTTCAACTTCTTCATTGATGTTAAAGCCTGCCGCCTTGACCTTTGCGGCATAATCCTTGATCTGCTCAACGGTTGCACTTTTGAAAGCAACCGTGAAGCTGTTGGTTTCGGTATTGCCTACATTGGACGAATTGTTTCTGCCGCCCGTATACGGAATTTTTAATTCATTGCTTTTCTCTTCTTCACGGTGAACACCACGCCCAGTGCAGAGAGTGCCATCAGTACAAACCACAGCGCCAGGTGGCTGTTATCTCCGGTCTGAGGATTGTCGGTGTTATTATCGCCGGTATTGTCGTCACCGTTTCCACCATCACCAGTGTTGCCACCGTCTCCGGTATTTCCTCCGTCATTGTCATTTCCGCCGTCGCCATCACCCTCGCCATCGCCGTTATTGATGGGCTTGAAGCGAATATCGAAATCCATATCGTCGGAAAGATCGCGGATGATATAATCGCCATCTATAACTTCCAGTTCCACTTTCTCGCCGTCTACGTAGATGCCGTCCAGCTCGTAACCGTCCGCAGGCGTTACCTCAAGGACGTATAC
>SVJD01000025.1 GCA_015069165.1 Oscillospiraceae bacterium | reverse complement strand
AACATGTATAATGCAACTAAATTCCACTTTACAGCGTTTTTTTATTTCTGTCAAATACTAAAAACGGAATTTAGTCTTCAGTACGGAATTTAATTTTACAAGTGGAATTTAATTTTTCACTCAACTTATTTTATATCCTTTCTACAGAAAGAATCTAAAGCAATCCAATTCATGCAAACAAGCAATACAGTAACATACAATACCGCAAAGCTCAAAGAAGATGGCAATTCAAAAACACCTCCGCCAAGTAAAGAATATTCCAAAGTTAGGTTTGACCCTATCATATCCTTAAATATCATTCCAAACCACTCAGTGTTGTTAAAAAGCAAAAACTTCGTAACATATGGCAAGTTATTTAAAAATCCCATCAACAGCAGATGAATAATGTTTCCACCCCAATAAATGCCCATGCTGACCGAAATAGAAGCACCCGTATTTCTTGTCACAACAGACATCATATATGCTAATGTGGTAAATATAAGCAAAGGCACCATGGAACAAAGAACATAAGCAAAGTTCGCTGTAAAGAAGTTAACCGATACCGCTTTACCAAACACAGCATACACCTGCGTGCCATAAGACGAAAAGCCAAACAATAAGCCGTTAATCAAAACAGTTGTTATATACACATACAATGTTATTATTACCATCATAATTATTAAAGCTAAGTATTTTGCAATGTAGATTTTCCACCTTTTTACAGGAGCTATAATAAGTGATTTGATTGTACCCGATGAAGTTTCCCCTGACATCATAGATCCGGCAAGTATTATCATTATCACTATTGTAAACATATTTCCTATAATTAACGACGTTGAGAAAGACATTCCGTGTGTTTGTTCTGATGTTACTTCCATAATAATGGACTCACTAATTCTTTTGTTAATTACATCTAATGTAAGCTCTAATTCTTCTTTTCTCGCTTCAGTTAATTCGCCGTTTCTTTCATAATCGACATTATCCTCGAGCGAAGTCTCAATTTCTGCCTTTTGGGATAAAATTTGTCGTATGTTATATTCTTCCTCTTCGGAATTATATTCACCTGTAGGACATATCTGATACAAATAATTATTATTTGCAATTGATATTTTTTTCTGTTCCTCCGGCATTTCAATGTTTTGTTCAATGAGCTGATTTTCATACTCAATATATTGCTTATAATCACCTGTTTTAATAAGGCTGTCGTACTTTTCATACTTTGCCTTTTCTGACTTATATAAATCCGACTCTGTACCCTGTTCAGAATAAAACTCTTCATTTACCATACTCCAATAAGCTTCACTCATTGAATATAATGCATCGTATTTATATGAAGTTTCTTTTATATCGTGTTCTTTAAGATATCTGCCAAATAAATAACAATATTGGCAGTCATATTTCAAACTTATAAAATACTCCAGACCATATTCATCTTCACCCGTTACAGTTCCTTCGTACAATTCTATTTCTTGTAACAATTCTTGTTCTCTCTCAATATTAGACTCAACCCAATAATCATCCCATTCATCAGTTTCAAAAATAGACATAATTTTGAAAAAACCGGAACAACCTGCCATTCCAACAGTCATGATGATAACAAGAACAAGCACCGCAACTTTTTTGCGGATCTTAAGCATTTCGTTTAAAAATAAAGAAAAAATCTTACGCAATTGAAATTCCCCCTCCCGTAATTTCAATAAAGGCATCCTCAAGAGAATTTTCTATTCGTCTTATAGAATAAACCGCAATATTATTCTCTACCAGCAATTTATTAACTTCAGGTACTTTATCTGTAATAACAGCCACTTGTAAAAAGGAATGCCCATTTTCGCTCATTGTTGAATCAATTATAACTTCGTCTCCATAAACGCAAGTCAAAGTATTTGTGGCTTGCTCGGTTTGGGTAGAGTCCAATTCAAATATATAAGACTCTTGTTTTGTTACCATATGTAGAAGTTCATCAATAGGCTTAACATCAAGAATCTTTCCTTTATCAATAATGGCAACTCTATCACACATAAGCTCCATTTCAGCAAGCATATGGCTTGACACCAACACCGCAGTATTTTGCTCATGAGCTAATCTTTTCAAAATATCCCTAAGTTCTTTAATTCCTGCCGGATCAAGACCGTTTGTAGGTTCGTCAAGTATCAACAATCTTGGTTTGTGTACAATTGCTTGCGCCACTCCAATTCTCTGTTTCATACCAAGAGAATACTTCTTGATTTTTTCTTTAGCTCTTGCTTGCATACCTACAATTTCCAGCACTTCATCTATACGTTGCGCAGTTACCCCATTATGTAATCTGGCATACATTTCAAGATTTTGTACCCCCGTCATATCGCCGTACATTTCAGGATTCTCAACAATACCACCTACTAAATTCATAGTTTTCTCATATTCTTTTTTTACATTCATACTACAAATTTCAATTTCACCGCTATCAGGGAAAAGAAAACCCATTATCATTTTTATCGTGGTAGTTTTACCTGAACCGTTAGGCCCTAAAAAACCCAATATTTCCCCCGCCTGTACTTCAAAAGAAACATCTTTAATAATGTGAGCAGAACCGAAACTTTTATTTAAATTTTTTACACTTAAAATTGTCTCCACAACTATACCCCCTCACTGTATCGAAAAATCAGCACCGTACGGTTGAGCTAAACTTGCAATTTTAAGCTCTGAATCATCCTCACAAAGTGTCATATAAATGTCATATGTTTCAACGCCCATCTCTGTATAAACACTAATTTCAAGCAACTCTCCATCATATTTATTGACATACGTTGCAAACGACTTATATTGACATTCTTCTTCCGTGTAGAAAGTGTTTTTTTCGTACTGTGACAATATTACATTTTTTATATAAAACTCGTATACATTTTCATTAGCAAAATACTTTTTTACATCATTCTCAATTGATTTGATATAAGCATTTGAATCCTGTCTGAAATTTTCAGGTATACTTCTCCAATCCTCTTCCGCTCTAAAGAAAGAAGAAACAAAACCCGAAGCCTCTTCGCCCATTAGATAGTGATTTACGCCCAAAACGCATACATACACAATAACCAAAGACAAAACGACGAGAGTAAATACAACCCCTCTGTTAATTTTTTTGAAAAATTTCAAAATTTAAACCCCCTTCAATAAAAAATAAATACGCGTATTTTTACATACGCGTATTATTATATCACACCAAATTTGAAATACAACGATAAGTATTTATATTATTTTTTACAACTTGAATTTCTTTCTTATCTTCGCCGGCAATATAAGTGCAAAATCTTCGCTGTCCATACCGCCTGTCTTTTTCATTGTAAAAGCATACACTACCACTCCGGCAATCGCAGCAAAAATTAAGGCTATAGTTTCCGTAAAGTAAATGGAAACAAACATTCCGAAAAGCCAATACACAACGAAATAAACGGGTACTGCCGCAATCAGCATAAAGCCGCTGCACAAAAACGGAAGCATTGCACCGCTTACAAGTTTAAGCTTAATACCGCGCTTTTTAACAAGACAACGATGATTAAGTATTAAAGGGATAATATACGAAATATATGTTGCCGCAACTGCTCCGAATATATTTATTGAAGGAATCGAAATAAGAATAAAATTCAAAACAGCTTTTACCGCAACACCTATGAACATATTTACTGCTGCACTTACAAGCTCATTTACACTTTGCATTATTGAACTTTGCAAATGAACAATACCCATCAAAATTACGCTGAAAGCCATAAGACTCAACAGCCTGTATCCCGAGCCAAAAAATAACATAGTATACAAAGGTTTTGCAAAAACAAACATGGCAACTGACATAGGAATTGCTACAATATAACAAAGCTTAATAGCATAATCAGCCTTTTGCTGTGCCTCATCATATTTTTTCTGTGCGTATAACCCAGCCATAACCGGAAGCAAACTTATACAAAGAGCTGTAATCAATGCAGCAGGAACATTTATAAGAGACCTTGTAATACCCATCATTCCGTGGAGATTTTTACTCTCATATTCCGAAAATCCGGCAACCAAAAGTCTACCTTTAATAAGTGCATTATCAATAACATTACCGCCGTTTTGTATTGCGGAATTTATAGTAATGGGAAGACTGTAGTAAACCAAAAGTTTTACCAATTCAATATCTTTAAGGCTTTTCACATTGCGCAAATCTTGACCTGCGGATAAAATCTTTTGGTCTTGCCGTGTTTCTCTGTAATATTTAATAACAATCAAAAGTGCAACTGCCGCGCCTATCGTCGTACCTATTGTTGCACCTGCAACAGCCCAAACAATCCCTTTACTTCTTAGTGCAAAAACCAAAACAACCGAAACAATAACGTGAACGAGCTGTTCCGCCACTTGAGAAACTGCCGTAGGTGTCATATTCTTTAAACCTTGCAAATAACCTCTGTAAGCAGAAAGAAGTGAGCAAATAAGCACCGTAGGAGCAAGTGTAGCTATACCGAGCCAACTTTCTTCGTTACTCATAAGCCTTGCAATAGGCTTTGCAAAAACAATCATCACGACAGATAACGCAAGACCTATCATTACCATAAATGTTCTCGCCATTTTGAATGCTTGCGTTGCTTGCTTTCTGTTACCTGTAGAAGTAAGTTCTGTAACTAATTTTGAAATAGCCGTCGGAAAACCTGCAGTAGTTAAAACATATATAAAGGCAAACACTTCGTATGCAGAACTATATACGCTATAGCCGGCATCGTTATCCCCCAACAAATTCCTCATTAACGGTACAAAAAGCAAAGACATCACTTTAACGGCTATGTTCGCCGCTGAAAGAATTACAAAACCCTTTCCTATTGATTGTTCTCGTGTATTTAATGATTGTTTATTTGTTTCAAGTAAAGACAAACCTATTACGCCTCCGTGTGTTTTTCAGGTTTTGTGTAGACAATTATTTTACACCTTGGAACAGTATTCTGCAAGGTAAATAATTTTATCAAAAACGCAAAATTTTCTTGTGTTTTAAGCAATTCTGCGATTGACTTTTTTATACAAAAAGCTTATAATGAAAAATCGAGAATAAAACACGGAGGCACTCTGATGAGCATTCAGCATAACGCGCAAAATGCAAAAGAGAAAACGTTTTCAGGCAGCGTTAAAGCATACGAAAACGGTAAGTTTATTGATACGAATAAAATGTTTCCATTTGTTACAGAGGGAGAGTTATTCCCTTTTTCATCACCATTTTTATCTGATAAAACGAATGAATTGTTTATTTTACCCGGTTTTGTTGATGTTCATGTTCATCTCAGAGAGCCGGGTTTTTCATATAAAGAAACAATCGAGACAGGTACTTTAGCTGCAGCGGCCGGCGGTTTTACGGCAGTATGCAGTATGCCAAACTTAAAACCGTCTCCCGATTCTTTGGAGAATCTAAAAGCTCAAACGATTTTAATTGACAAAAATGCAAAAGTTCACGTTTACCCTTACGCTTGCATAACAAAAGGCTCAAAGGGAGAAGAGCTTTCCGATATGGACGAGCTTGCAGAGCATGTTATTGCATTTACAGATGACGGACGAGGCGTACAGTCAGATGAAATGATGGAAAGCGCCATGAAAAAAGCGAAAAGTTTGGACAAAATGATTGTAGCCCATTGCGAAGATGAAAGATATGGTACTTCTGCTGAAAGCGAATACTTGCAAGTAGAGCGAGATTTAAAATTGGTAAGTAAAATCGGTTGCCGTTATCATTTATGCCACGCTTCCACAAAAGAAAGCATAGCTCTTATTCGCGAGGCAAAGAAAGCAGGACTTCCCGTTTCGGCTGAAACGGCTCCTCATTATCTTATTTTTTCAGAGGACGATGTTAAAGACAGCGGAGATTTCAAAATGAATCCTCCCATAAGAAAAAAAGCTGACCAAGAGGCTCTTATAGAAGGTATTTGCGACGGCACCATTGATATGATTGCAACAGACCACGCGCCTCACTCTGCTGAGGAAAAAAGCAAAGGCTTTAAAGGCAGCTTAAACGGAATTGTCGGTTTGGAAACCGCATTTCCTATTATATATACAAATTTTGTAAAAAAAAGAATTTTTTCCTTTGAGTGGCTCGTAAAAATTATGAGCGACAACCCGAGAGCAATTTTTAACATTCCGTCGAATAAAAATGACGGTATATTGGTAGAAATAGACACAAAACACACTATAAACAGAGAAACTTTCCGTACTTTAGGCCGCAGTATGCCCTACGATGGTATGGAAGTTTACGGCAAATGTTTGGCAACATTCATAAACGGGAGGATGGTACGATGAATCACAACAGAAAAATTGTGTTGCAGGATGGCAGAGAGTTTTACGGCACCGGATTCGGTTCAAACCGCGATGCTGTATGTGAATTGGTTTTTAACACCTCAATGGTAGGCTATCAAGAGGTTATTTCTGATCCGTCTTACATGGATCAAATGGTTATAATGACTTACCCTATTATAGGTAACTATGGTATTACAGATGAGGATTTCGAGTCTAAAATGCAAGTTATAGGCGGATTGATAGTAAGAGATTACAACGACATCCCAAGTAACTTCCGTTACACTGAAACACTTTCGCAAATTTTGACAGAGGGCGATGTTCCTGCAATAAGCGGAGTTGACACAAGAATGCTTACAAGAATTATTCGCGACGAGGGTACTCAAGTTGCGGTTCTTACTTCTGCAGAAACTCCTACAGAAGAAGCTTTAGCAATGATAAAAGCGTACAAGCCTACAGTAAATCCTGTTGAAAAAGTCAGCACAAATAAAATTTGGTATTCAAGAACTGCAAATCCGAAATACAACGTTGTTGCTATCGATTGCGGCATCAAACTCAGCATCATTCGCACATTGAAAGAATTCGGTTGTAATGTAACAATCGTTCCTTACAATACTTCCGCCGCCGACATTTTGGCACTTTGTCCCGACGGAATATTAGTTTCCAACGGCCCCGGAAATCCGGCCGAAGCTGCTTGTGTAATAGACACGGTAAAAGCTTTAAAAGGCAAACTTCCTATTATGGGTATAGGTTTGGGATATGAAATCATAGCTTTGGCTGCAGGCGCAAAAGTTTACAAACTTAATTGTCATAAGAGCGGCAGCCACCCTGTAAAAGAAATAAAAACCGGAAAGATTCAGTCTGTTTGCCACAATCACAGCTACGCTGTAGATGAAGTTTCTTTGGAAAAAACAGGACTTAAAGTTTCTCATATAAATGTACTTGACGGTATAGTTGAAGGATTTGAAGATACTGCCGAAAAATTAATCGGCTTGCAATTCCATCCCGAATGTGCACCGGGACCTCAAGATGCCGTTAAATTGTTTGAAAAATACATCGCAATGCTCGAAACGGAGGTAAAAAAACATGCCTAAAAGAACTGATATAAAGAAAATTATGGTAATTGGTTCCGGTCCTATTATTATCGGACAAGCCGCAGAGTTTGACTACGCAGGAACACAAGCGTGCCTTGCTCTTAAAGAAGAAGGTTATGAAGTAATTTTGGCTAACTCAAATCCGGCTACAATCATGACTGACACAACAATCGCAGATAAAGTTTACATGGAGCCTTTGACATTAGAATATGTTGCAAAAATTTTGCGTTATGAAAGACCTGATGCTATCATTCCCGGAATCGGCGGACAGACGGGACTTAATCTTGCAATGCAACTTTCAAAAAAAGGTATTCTTGACGAGTGTCAGGTAGAGCTTTTGGGTACAACATTTGAAAGTATCGACAAAGCAGAAGACAGAGAAAAATTCAAACAACTTTGTATAGACTTAGGCGAGCCCGTTCTTCCTTCTGAAATTGCAGAAAGTATGGACGAAGCAATTAAAGCCGCAAACGAAATAGGTTACCCCGTTGTTTTGCGCCCTGCATTCACACTTGGCGGTACAGGCGGCGGTTTTGCTGACAACGAAGAAGAATTAAAAGAGCTTGCTAAAAATGCCCTTGCACTCTCCCCCGTTCACCAAGTTCTTATCGAAAAAAGCATAAAAGGCTTCAAAGAGATTGAATACGAGGTAATCAGAGATTCAAACGACACAGCGATCGGCGTTTGCAGCATGGAAAACATAGACCCTGTAGGTATACACACAGGCGACTCCATAGTTGTAGCTCCTTGCCAAACACTTACAAATAAAGAGCTTCAAATGCTTCGTGACAGTGCTCTTAAAATCATCAGAGCATTGAAAATAGAAGGCGGTTGTAACGTTCAGTTCGCTCTCGACCCATTCTCTTTCAAATACTATCTCATAGAAGTAAACCCGAGAGTTTCACGTTCTTCTGCTCTTGCATCAAAAGCAAGCGGCTATCCGATTGCACGTGTAACAGCTAAAATTGCTGTCGGAATGCACCTTGACGAAATCAAATTGGCTGCTGCTCCTGCTTGCATTGAGCCCGCACTTGACTATATTGTAGCAAAAGTTGCTCGTTTCCCATTTGATAAATTCGCAACTGCTTCAAATAAATTAAGCACACAGATGAAAGCTACCGGCGAAGTTATGAGTATCGGCCGTACAGTTGAAGAAAGCTTGCTTAAAGCTATCCGTTCTTTGGAAATCGGCGCATACCACTTGTATTTGCCTAAATTTGATAACTTTACAACAGACGAGCTTGTAAGTTACATCAGCGACGGACACGATGACAGAATGTTCGCTATCGCTCAGCTTATAAGAAACAATGTCGATTTGGGTGTTATTTACAACCACACCAAGATTGATATGCTCTTCTTGTACAAATTCAAAAATATTATTGATTTTGAGAAAAAACTTGCAGCTAATCCGAAAGATGTCAATGTTCTTTATGAGGCAAAGAGAATTGGTATCAGTGACAAATATATAGCAAGAGTATGGGGAATGGACGAGCTTGATGTATTCCGTTTCAGAAAAGAAAATAACATTTTCCCTGTATACAAAATGATTGATACATGCGCAGGTTCTATCGCAAGTGACGTTCCGTATTTGTATTCAACTTACGAGGCAGAAAACGAGTCCGTTGCAAGCAACAGAAAGAAAATAATCGTTCTCGGTTCAGGTCCTATCCGTATCGGTCAGGGCGTTGAGTTTGACTATTCAACAGTACACGCAATTCAAACAATTAAAAACAGCGGCTACGAGGCTATTATCATAAACAACAACCCTGAAACTGTTTCAACAGACTATACTACAAGCGATAAATTGTATTTTGAGCCTTTGACTGTTGAGGACGTTATGAACGTAATCACACTGGAAAAACCCGAGGGTGTTATCGCATCTCTCGGCGGACAAACTGCCATCAACTTGGCTGATAAACTTGATGCTCTCGGAGTTGAACTTATCGGTACAGGCGTTGAAGCTATCGAAAGAGCAGAAAACCGTGACAGTTTCGAGAAAATTATGGAAGAACTCCAAATTCCTCAGCCTAAAGGCCGCGCCGTTACAAATATTGAAGCCGGTATTGAAGCTGCTTCCGAAATCGGTTACCCCGTTCTCGTTCGCCCCAGCTACGTTTTGGGTGGACGTGCGATGCAGATTGTTCAAAACGAAAAAGCTCTTAAAGTGTATTTGCGTACTGCTGTTGAAGTAGATGAAAAGCAACCTGTTTTGGTAGATAAATACATTTCAGGAAAAGAACTTGAAGTAGACGCTATTTGCGACGGAAAAGACGTATTTATCCCAGGAATAATGGAGCACGTTGAAAGAACAGGTATCCACTCCGGTGACAGTATAAGCATATATCCCACATTCAGTGTAAGCGAGAAAGTAAAAGACACTATTGTGGATTACACTAAACGTCTCGGTCTCGGAATCGGCATTATCGGACTTTACAACATACAGTTCATCGTTGACTCTAACGAAGATGTATATGTAATCGAAGTTAACCCACGTTCTTCAAGAACAGTTCCGTTCCTTTCAAAAGCAACAGGATATTCAATGGCGGATATTGCAACAAAATGTATTTTGGGTGAAAGCCTTAAAGACCAAGGTATCACAATAGTACGTCCGAAAGAAAAAGAAAGATGGTACGTTAAAGTTCCTGCTTTCTCTTTCTCAAAACTCAATGACCTTGATGCATACCTCTCCCCTGAAATGAAATCAACAGGTGAAGCAATCGGCTATGACAAGAAGCTTACAAGAGCTATCTACAAAGCACTTATCGCATCAGGTATGAACGTTGTGAACTACGGAACAATTCTTGTATCAATTGCAGATAAAGATAAAGAAGAAGCACTTCCCCTTATTCGCCGCTTCTATCACTTAGGATTTAATATTGAAGCAACGGAAGGCACTGCAAAATTCCTCCGCAGCCACAATATTAAGACAAGAATCAAACAAAAACTCAGCTCAGGAAGTACAGAAATTCTTACTTCAATAAGACAAGGTCACGTAAACTACGTTATCAGCACAAGAGATGTTGATATTGCATCACAGCAGACAGACGGTTACAAAATCAGACGTTGCGCAGTAGAAAACAACGTAACAATGTTTACTGCTCTTGATACAGTTAAGGTACTTCTCGATGTTTTGGAAGAAATCACAATGAGTGTTTCAACCATCGATGCAGAGTAATTAAAACAAAGTGTACTATTGAAAGGATGTAAAATGAATCAAAGCATTTTTACAGTTAAGGAAAATTTATCCATAAATCCCAGCGTATTTCGCATGACGTTGGAGGGTGCGGCCGCAAAAGGACATAAACCCGGTCAGTTCGTTAATTTCCAAATTGACGGATGTTATTTGCGCCGCCCTATTTCCGTATGCGATTCAACAGACACAACTTTGACTGTAATGTATAAAGTTGTAGGCGAAGGTACAGAAAAACTCAGCAAAATTAAGTCCGGTGAAAAACTTGACATTCTCACTCATTTAGGTAATGGTTTTGACGTAACCGCTGAATGTTCCGCTCCTCTTTTAATAGGTGGCGGAATCGGTTGTCCTCCCCTTTTTAAGCTTGCAAAAGAACTTATTGCTGTAGGCAAAAAGCCTTGCGTGCTTTTAGGTTTTAATGACCCTGCGGAAGTCATTCTCGCAGATGATTTCAAAGAACTCGGAGTGGATGTTACGGTTGTAACAAAAGGTTTTGTAACGCAAGCTGATATCTTCGTTGAAGGAAAATTCGACTATATTTATACTTGCGGCCCTATTCCTATGCTTAAAGCCATTTACGACGGCAGCAAAACAAGCGGTCAATATTCTTTTGAAGAGCGTATGGGTTGCGGTTTCGGAGCTTGCATGGGTTGCAGTTGCAAAACAAAATACGGCAATAAAAGGATTTGTAAAGATGGTCCTGTACTGGTAAAGGAGGAGATTATATGGTAAACAGATTGCAGGTTGACTTTTGCGGCCTTACTCTTGATAACCCGATAATTCCTGCCAGCGGATGCTTCGGCTATGGTAAAGAGTTTGCAGAGCTTTATGATATAAATATGCTTGGTTCTTTTTCATTCAAAGGTACTACCGTAGAGCCGCGTTTCGGAAATCCAGCTCCCAGAATAGCGGAAACTCCTTCCGGAATGCTTAATGCCGTAGGACTTCAAAATCCGGGAATTGAGCACGTTATTGCCCATGAACTTCCCGAAATGAAAAAATATTTCAACAAAAAAGTTGTGGCAAATATAAGCGGTTTTGCTGTGGAAGAGTACGTAAAATGCGCTTCACTTTTAGATAAAGAAGACTGCGTAGGTATTCTTGAGGTAAACATTAGCTGCCCCAATGTACACGGCGGAGGAATGAGTTTCGGCACCAACCCGAATTCAGCGGCAGAAGTTACAAAAGCTGTAAAAGCTGTAACTACAAAGCCTGTTGTAATAAAACTCACACCTAATGTAACCGATATAAAAGAAATGGCACTTGCCTGCGAAGAAGCCGGTGCAGATGGTATCAGCCTTATCAATACACTTTTAGGTATGCGTATTGATTTGAAGAAGAAAAAGCCGATTCTTGCAAATACATTCGGAGGAATGTCAGGAAGCGCTGTATTCCCTGTTGCGTTAAGAATGGTATACCAAGTGGCAAGTGTGGTAAAAATTCCCATAATGGGAATGGGCGGCGTTACTACCGCAGAAGACGTGATAGAAATGATGTTAGCCGGTGCAACGGCTGTACAAATAGGTGCTGCAAACCTCGTTAATCCTTACGTTTGCAGAGATATAATAAACGAATTGCCGAAAGTTATGGACAAATACGGCATTCAGAATTTAAAAGATATAATCGGAGGTGCGCTGTAATGGCAAAAGACGTAATTATTGCATGTGACTTTTCATCAAGCGAAGAAACTTTAGCGTTTCTTGATAAAATGGGAGATCGTAAACCCTTTGTGAAAATCGGAATGGAACTTTTCTATGCCGCAGGACCTGAAATGGTTAAAGAAATCGTAGCAAGAGGTCATAAAGTATTTCTCGATTTAAAACTTCACGATATTCCGAATACAGTAAAAAAAGCAATGGCCAATCTTGGAGGACTCGGCGTTTATATGTGTAATGTACACGCTGCAGGAGGTGTAAAAATGATGGCAGCCGCAAAAGAAGGTCTTTTGGCAGGTGCTGAAAGAGCAGGCAGCGAGCCGCCTATGCTTATTGCTGTTACACAGCTCACATCAACAGATGATGATATGCTTAAAAACGAGCTTTTAATCGGAGCTTCAATGAACGATACAATTTTAAAATATGCAGAAAACGCAAGTGCAGCAGGTCTCGACGGTGTTGTTTGCTCACCTTTGGAAGCAGGAATGATAAGCGACCATTTCGAGAAACTTGGCAAAGAATTTATGACGGTTACTCCCGGAATTCGTTTTGCAGGCGGCAGTGTAGACGATCAAAAACGTATTACAACGCCTCGTCAGGCAAGAGAAAGAGGTTCTGACTATATCGTTGTAGGAAGACCTATTACAGCGGCAGAAGACCCGGTTGCAGCTTATGACAAATGCGTAAATGACTTTTTAACAGATAATGAGGAGATGTAATAACCATGGATAACAGACAAAAATTAATCGCATCAGATTTACTTTCAATAAAAGCAGTATTCCTTCGCCCCAACGAGCCTTTCACATGGGCAAGCGGAATCAAAAGCCCTATTTATTGCGATAACCGTTTAACTCTTACAGCCCCCAATGTTCGTAATGATGTTGAAAACGGTTTGTGCGAGCTTATTAAAGAAAACTATCCCGAGGCAGAAGTTCTCATGGGTACAAGTACAGCAGGTATTGCACACGCTGCAATTTGCGGTCACCTTCTTGAAATGCCTATGGGTTACGTTCGTTCAGGCAACAAAGACCACGGCAGAAATAACCGCATTGAGGGTCGTTTAGAGGCAGGTCAAAAGGTTGTTATAGTAGAAGACCTTATTTCCACAGGCGGAAGCTGTATTGAGGTTGCTGAGGCTTTACGCGAAGCAGGCGCAAACGTTCTCGGTGTTGTAAGTATTTTCACGTACGGAATGCAAAAAGGTCTCGACAGACTTGCTGCTGCAAATCTCAAAAATGTAAGTTTAACTAACTTTGATACAATCGTTGAAGTAGCTGCCGAAACAGGTTACATCCAACAGGAAGATAAAGACAGACTTATAGCCTTCCGTAATAATCCTTCTGATGAAAGCTGGATTAAAGGCTAAGGAGGACATTTAATATGAAGCACGTTCTTGATATTACGGACCTTTCCGTAAAAGAAATTGATGAATTGATTGCAACTGCAATGGATATTATCGCAAATAAAGAGAAATACCAAGAAGTTTGCAAACACAAAAAACTGGCTACCCTTTTCTTTGAGCCCAGTACTCGTACACGCCTTAGTTTCGAAGCTGCTATGTTGGAACTGGGAGGCAGTGTAATCGGTTTTTCTTCTGCTTCCAGCAGTTCTTCGTCTAAGGGCGAATCTGTTTCCGATACTGTTAAGGTTGTGGGATATTATGCAGATATCATAGCAATGCGCCATCCCAAAGAAGGTGCACCTATGGCTGCCACAGCAGTTTCCGACGTGCCGATTATAAATGCAGGTGACGGTGGACATCACCACCCCACTCAAACGCTTGCTGACCTTCTCACGATTCACCGCGAAAAAGGACATTTTGACAATCTTACGGTTGGTTTTTGCGGAGACTTGAAATTCGGCCGTACCGTTCACTCTCTTGTAAACGCTTTATCTCGTTATACAGGTATTAAACTCGTGTTTATTTCTCCTGACGAGCTTAAAATTCCGCAATATATAAAAACTGATATTATTGAGAAGAATAAAATGCCGTATGTAGAAACTCAAACCATGGAAAGCGTTATGCCGGAACTTGATATCCTTTATATGACAAGAGTTCAAGGAGAGAGATTCTTCAACGAGGCCGATTATATTCGTTTGCGCGATTATTATATTTTGACACCAGACAAGCTTGCAAATGCTAAAGACGATTTGTGCATTATGCATCCCTTGCCGCGTGTTAACGAAATCGCTCGCAGTATAGACAGTGACCCGAGAGCCTGCTATTTCAAACAAGTTGAAAACGGCAAATTTATGAGAATGGCTCTTATTTTAAAGCTTTTGGGAGGTATCTGATATGACGATTGATCAAATTGAAAACGGAATAGTTCTCGACCATATTCAAGCAGGTAATGCAATGGCAATTTATCGTTATTTGCAGCTTGATGAGCTTGATTGCACCGTTGCCGTTATTAAGAACGTTAAAAGCGCTAAAATGGGCAAAAAAGACATCATAAAGATAGATTCTCCCATTGAAGTAAACCTGGACGTTTTAGGCTTTTTTGACGAAAATATCACTGTTAATATTATCCGCGACGGTGTGACAATTGCTAAAAAGCATGTTTGTTTGCCTGAAAAGATTGTAAACATCGTTAAGTGCAAAAACCCTCGTTGTATCACTTCGACAGAGCAGGAACTTGATCAGGTATTCCGTCTTACAGACTCCGAAAATAAAGTTTACAGATGTATGTACTGCGATTCCAGCAATAATTATTTACCGTAAGGAAATATAATAAAAATGAAAAAAAACAAAAATTTGTACAAGTTAGTTTTTTCCGCATTGTTCTTGGCTCTTGCATGGGTACTTCCTTTTATTACGGGACAAGTTCCCGAAATAGGTTCAATGCTTTGTCCTATGCATATTCCCGTTTTACTTTGCGGTTTTATTTGCGGTTGGCCTTGGGGGCTTGCAGTTGGTTTTATTGCCCCCTTGTTGCGTTCCGTATCACTCGGTGTGCCTCTTTTTTTCCCGATGGCAATTTGCATGGCATTTGAGCTTGCTACATACGGTGCAATTTCCGGAATTATGCACAAAACTTTGCCGAATAAGAAAATTTCAATTTACGGCTCTTTAATTACCGCCATGATTGCAGGCCGTCTCGTTTGGGGCGCAGCAATGTTCATTTGTCTCGGAATTAAAAACAGCACTTTCACTTTTGCAGCATTTATGAGCGGAGCATTTTTTAATGCGATTCCCGGAATTGTTGCACAAATCGTTCTGATTCCCCTTTTGGTTATGGCTTATTACGGAATCACATTCCGCCGAAAAGCTTCATAAGCAGTGTAAGAATAA
The DNA here is from genome assembly GCA_015069165.1 of Oscillospiraceae bacterium. Lineage (GTDB taxonomy): Bacteria > Bacillota > Clostridia > UBA1212 > UBA1255 > Egerieisoma. The sequence continues at coordinate 16,172 of SVJD01000025.1, read as the reverse complement.
TTACAAATCCAAAATTAAATGCAGAGAACAATGCTATATAACTTTTCTTTTTCTCGGGATTATGTTTTGAATACTCTCTAAATGTTATCAGACTCGCGAGCGAAGCTATAAGTGTTCCTGCTCCGCCTATATTCACTCCAACAAGAAGCGCCTGATAATTTTCCGTAAATTGAGAGAGTAAAATGGCAGACGGTACATTACTTATAAATTGGCAAGACAAAATACTTACCAAAAGAACATCTTTATTTAGGATGTTTGAAATAAATGTGTTTACAATATCAATACGCGCCATATTTCCGGCAAATATAAAAAAGAATACAAAAGTCAAAAGCAAAGGATAATCAACATCTTTTAATGCTTTTCTGTCTGTAAAAAAGAGCGCTATGGGAATCACAATCAGACCTATCCAATACGGAATTCCTCTGAAAACAATTAAAATCGACAATGCAAAAAGCACAAGATAAAAAGATGTTTTTTTCCAATTCATTTTTTGAATATCGCCTTTTAATTCCAGCTTTTCCGATTTTACAAACAAACAGCATATTGTGATAAGCGCAATCGCGGCAATAAAGGGAAATGCCATAATTGCCGTAAATTCCCCTGTGGGAACGGAAAATTTGCTGTAAAGATAAAGGTTTTGAGGGTTTCCGAAAGGTGTAAGCATACCGCCTAAATTTGCGGCAATGTTCTGCATTATAAATGTAAATGCCATGTATTTAGTCTTGTCCGTAGAACTAAGCACAAAATAACCGAGCGGCAAAAATGTCAAAAGTGCCATATCGTTGGCAATCAGCATTGAGCCTATAAAAGTTATGTAAACCAACGCCAAAATACACACTCTGATATTACCGAAAAGCCGAACAATTTTTTGCGCCAAAATATAGAAAAAGTTCACATTCTTTAATGCACATACAACAGCAAGAACGCAGAAAAGGCACGTGAGCGTTTTTACGTCGAAATACGAAAGATACTTTACATCGGGCGGAATAATCATTGATGTAACAAAAGCAGCAATGAAGGCAACTGTCATTACAACATTCTTTTTGAGGAAAATCCCCATTGAAGCGAGGAACTCATATATATGACCGTGAAAGTGCTCGTGACTGTGTTTAGTTGTATGTCCGTGTGCGTGCGCTACTGTTTTCATTTTAAACCTCTGAAATTAAGCCTCTGATTTTAAAGTGCTAAAAAGACCCAACAGCGACAGATTATACTCTTTTTTTGAAAAAAGTACAATATATTATATGATAAAGAAAACAGCAATGCATTTCGGTGTTGTCCTTAACGTAGAATTTGTAAGTATAAAAACTTCGGCAGAGATATTGTTTTCTCTGCCGATTTTTGTTTTAATGGTGTTACTCTTTAAGGAGTTTTGCAATAAAAGGCGAAACTGATGATAAAAGGAGAAATGACTGTATGATACAACCCGTAAACAATAACAATATTAAAGAATGTGTTGATGTAATTAAAGAAAGTTTTTTAACTGTGGCCAATGAGTTTAGTTTTACAATCGAAAACGCACCTCGCTTTACTGCCTTTTCCACAACGGAACAACGCTTGTCTTGGCAACTAAATCACGAAAACAGATCTATGTATGCTTTTGTTGTTGATGGAAATATTGTCGGTTATTATTCATTGGCGTTACAAGAGAACAAAGAGTGCGAACTGAATAATTTGTGTGTGCTACCGCAATTCAGACATCAGGGCATCGGAGAAAAATTACTATTACATTCATTTAACGCAGCAAAAAGCTTAGGATGTTCAAAAATGAATATAGGAATTGTTGAAGAAAATAGAATTCTAAAGAAATGGTATGAATCTTTCGGCTTCAAGCATATCAGAACACAAAAATTCGATTTCTTTCCGTTTACCTGCGGATATATGGAACTGGTTTTTACATAAACGACAACACCCCGACTGACTTTTAATTTTCGACAAATTCTTTTATTTATTACAAAACTCTCCCCTTCACACCCAATTTTGATTTTGTCACAAAATTAAAATCGTGACAGAAAATGTCACTCGCCATTTCGGATTTTCGTCTCGAAATCGAAAACGGGACAGAAAATGCACTCGCTATTTCGGATTTTCGTCCCGAAATCGAAAACGGGACAAAAAGTCCCGCTCGCCATTTCGGATTTTCGTCCCGAAATCGAAAACGGGACAAAAAGTCCCGCTCGCCATTTCGGATTTTCGTCCCGAAATCGAAAACGGGACAGAAAATGCACTCGCCATTTCGGATTTTCGTCTCGAAATCGAAAACGGGACAGAAAGTGTCACTCGCCAACTGTTTTACTTGACAAAATCCATTGTGATATTATAATTATTTATGAAAATTTCTACTGAAAGTCGTGATGTTTTGAAAAAAGATAACGAAAATTTTTTTGATATAGATTTTAAACAAGAAAAAGTCAAATCTTCCGAGAAGAAGCAAGATAACGACTTTTTTGATTTTTCAATGAAGCCGGACAAGAAAGTTTCAGAAGATGTTATTCCGGCAATTGATGTTACAGAATTTGCCGAAGAAATTGTTGAAGAAATTACTGCTGATGTTGCTGCTGATGTTACTGCTGATGTTACTGCTGATGTTACTGCTGATGTTACTGCTGATGTTACGGAAGATGTTGTTGATGAATCTGTTGCAGAAGTACAAGAAGAATCTGTCAACAACGATAGCGAAAACAACGGCGAAGACAGTGACGATGATGATGTTATTATTGAAACATCTAAATACTCTCCTGTAATTGATGAAACTTCCGTAATTCAAGAAGAACTTCAGTCAGATGATTCTGTTGAAAATACTGACGAATCCCCTGCCGAAATTCCCGCAAAAGCCCCTGTACCGGAAGTTCAGGAAAAAGTTTCCGCAAAAACTCCCGAAGAAGATGATGTTATTATAAATGTTGTCAGTTGGGGAAAGGTTGCTCACGAATCACAAGTTAAAACTGTTGAACCCAAAAAAAGCAATCTCGTTATTGATTTGGAAGACGGTTTTGAGATTAAAATGTGTAATTTCAGAGGTCTTTCACAAAAAGAAAATGATTCCGATAAAAATATAAAAAAAAACTAATCAGTATTTTTAAAGAAGTTACGATTACCATTTGTGTTTTTGCACTCATATTCATTTTAATGGTAACCTTTATGATTTATGTTCACAGAAAAAGCGAAGTTTTAGGCAGCTCCATGGAACCGACCTTAAAAGAAGGAGATTACGTGTATACAACTATGCTTCCGTATATTTTCGGAGATTACGAAATCGGTGATATTGTAGTTATCGATGTAGATTTGCAAACCCGTTTTTCATATTTTCATTTAATCGGTCAACTTTTCACACAAAAAGAGTCTGATACATTTTGGATAAAACGCATTGTCGGTTTGCCGGGTGATGAGCTGCGCTTTGAAGGTAATGCGTATTATCGCAACGGAGTTCTTGTAGAAGAAGATTTCATAAAAGATCAAAAAGTACTCTCCTACCCCGTGAATACAACCGTAATTGTACCGGATGATCACGTGTACGTTATGGGTGACAATCGAAATATAAGCAAAGACAGCCGAGATGCAACAGTCGGCCCTATTCCGACTTATAAAATAATCGGTGTAACTTGGAAAAAGTCTTAATCCCGCATAAATCCCTTTCGCTCTTCATATAAATCAATGTGTTTATACAGTGCGAAGGGAGTTTTATATGAATATCGAAGATACTCTTATTATAGATGAAGCGTATGGCTTTAATTCCGCAAATCATTTGCAAACGCGTGACGGGATAATTTTCAACGACAAAATCTCCTGCGCGACATACATATTAAAGCCTATTTGCGAGGGTTTTGAAAGAAAAATTTTTATTTCTTCCATATACAAATATTTAAACAGTCACGGTTTTACAGATACTGACAGTATCATTCTAACAAAAAATAACAATCTTACCATGGAAATTTCCGGTAAAAAATACGTATGCAACAAAGTATTGTCCGGAAAACAATGTTCCGCCGAAAACTTGCAAGAAGTCAAAAAAGCAGCCAAACTACTGGCTCTTATGCATAACAGTGCCGACGGATTTACAAGTAAAGCCGCATTGAATTTGAACGCTTTGGTAGTAAACGAAAGCGAAAATTCTTATGTCAAAAATGAATTAGGCGGGTTAAATGAAGTTTTCACACACAGGAGCAACGAGCTTGTACGTTTCAAAAAACTGGCAATGCGCGGAAAAAGCGTTTTTGACTACGAATACAGAGCCATTGCCGACAAATACTGTAATAAAGCAGTTGAACTTTGTCAGGCGCTAAAAGAGTCAAAATACGACGAAATTTCAGCGTACTACAACACTCATGGCACTATTTGTCATAAAAAATATACTTTTCACAATGTTGTTTTTTGCGAAAACTGCGAAGGCGGTATTATAAATTTCGAGCAAGCCTCTATAGATTTACCTCTTTTTGATGTTATAAACCTCATAAAAAGGCGTATGAAAAAATGCGGTTGGAAAGTTTCGGAAGCGCTGGAAATTCTGGAAGAATATTCCAAAATACGCGATTTGTCAAAGGATGAATGTGAAATAATGCGCATAGCATTAAGCTATCCTCAAAAGCTTTGGAGAGTAGTAAACAAATATTACAACAGCCGACGTTCTTGGTGTGAAAAAAGCTGCCTTCTTAAGCTTTCCGAAATACAAAAAGAAAATGAAGAAGTGGAAAAATTTATAAACGGATTTACTTTTTGATACCGTGCATCTTTAATCCGGCTTCATAAGCAACAAGTGTTGAAGCAAAACCTACGTTTAAAGATTCACAAGAACCAAGCATGGGAATAATTACCGGTTCTGCAACGGGGAGAGTACGCCAATAAGCGGAAATTCCCGTATGCTCATTTCCCGCAACTATAGCAATTCTGCCGGAATAATCGATGTTGCAATACTCTTTTGTTGCCGTTAAATCCGTAAGTACGGCTTTAAAATTGTTTTCCGTGAGCCACTTACCTACCGTTGTCATTTCCTCATCAACAATGGGCATCATAAACGACGCACCGAGAGAGGATCTTACAAGACGGCTGTTAGAAAGTTTAACTCTGCGGTTAACTACAATTGCACCGCAGCCGCCTGCACAATCAAGAGATCTTAAAATTGCGCCGACATTTCCCGGTTGCTCTTGTCCGTCCAATATCATTATAAGCATACTGTCAGACATTGGCATAGTTTCCAACGTATAAACTACGCGTTTAGATATGATAAAACAGAAATCCGCGCCATCGCGGTCGCTTATCTTTTTACACGCTTTATCTGAAATTGCATAGGCTTTTTCGGAATAATTTACTAACTTATAAACCGTTTCAAGCTCATTCTCTTTTAACTTTCCTGCTTGCAACGCATCGGAACTTATAAAAAAATGCGTTACAGGCATATTTTTTTCCATGAGCTTCTCTGCCGCCCACAAACCTTCACAAATAAAGCTTTCTTTATCTTCCTTTGCTGCGGCACCCTTTCCCGAAAGAAGCTCTTTTGCAAAACGAACTTCATCAGAGGCAATTCCGCATATATTACATTTTGATAAAATATCTTCTGTTTTCATTATCGTTGTTCCTACTTATTTATTGAAAGTATTATATTTCCAATGCATGGCAATTCCTGCCGCTATTGTCAAGTTCAAAGAGTCGACAGTATCGAGGTGTCTTATGCAAAGGGGTGTACCCACCTCTAAAAAGCTGTCTTCAAGTCCCCTTGATTCATTTCCGAAAATCAAGCTGCACGGCCTTACAGACGGCACTGAGGGCTTATATTCCTCTAATATTCTGCCCTTTAACATAAAAGGGTAATAATCTCGTTCCCCTGCCTGCTTGGCGTACTCGTCAAAGCTTTTATATGTTTTAATTCTCTCTCTGAAAAACGCACCCATAGAAGCACGTATTGCCTTAGGGTCGAAATGATCTGCTGCCGGTTCTATTATGGCAATATCAAAAAACGAAAATGCAGCCGCTGTTCTTAATATAGTTCCTAAATTTCCCATATCTGCCGGATTCACAAGAACTATATGATCTTTTTTCATATCCAACTGTCGTTGTCTTTTTTCAAAAACACCTATTGCCATTACACTGCCTTTTGGGCAAATTCTTGCAATGGTGTTATCGTCTTCTTTAAAAGGAATATTTAAAGCGCAGCATTTCTCTTTGAGAAGTGCTACGCCTTTATTATTATTGCTTTTTGATGAAAAGATTACTCGCAAAACCGTCTCCGGTGCATTGTTAATCAATTCAACGGTAGGAAAAACGCCCTCTGTATATGAGTATGTAAACTCTTTTTTGTATGGTTTTACGCGCATTTCCTGCGCCTCGGACATTTTTTCCATAATCGCATCAATATTTGTAAATTGTTTTTCTTCTTTCGAACTCTTCTTGTTCGATCATCTTCTCTGCCTGGTCAGAAAGCTGCTGTGCCCACTCAGCCATATCATCAAGAATAGCCTGTGTTTCTGAATCTTCATCACACCAAATAGGCTCAACACAATGTTTTGTGCCGAGAATTACAGAATCTTGGAGCCACTCTTTTTCAAGCTTTGAAAGTGCCTTTGTATCTTCTTTCATTCCTGTAGAGAAAAGTGCAACTTTTCTGTCATACACTTTGATTACGTTGAAAAGTGTATTAAATACAGGGTTATATGAATCATACCAAACAGGAGTACCGATATAAATTAAATCGTAGTCACGAGGGTCCCATTTAAAAGGAAAAATGTCAGGTTTTTTCTTTCCCATAACCTCCAAGCGAAGCTTAAGATTATTAAAGAATCCAAATCCTCTAACCTTTTTTACTCGAACAAGACGAGCCATATCAGCTCCTACTTTTTCGGCAATTGCATGTGCAACAGCGTCTGTATTACCGTCTACTGATGTGTATAAAATCAATTTCTTCATTATGAAAGAAACTCCTTTCAAAGTTTAAAAAATCTCTTTATAGATTACAATTTTTCCAACTCTTTGTCAACTTATATTTTTATTCGGCAAGCAAAGAATCCATGTCATAAAAGCCTGCCGGCTTGTCCTTTAAATAAAACGCAGCTTTTACGGCTCCATCCGCAAAAAGACTTCTCGACATCGCTTTGTGAGTAATTTCGATTACTTCATTTTGACCTGCAAAAATAACTTCGTGGTCACCTACTATATTGCCACCTCTTACAGAAGAAATGCCGATTTCCGTAGGTTTACGTTTAGCCCTTTTTGAGTGTCTATCGTATTCGTAGCAGAACTTGTCCCCTTCTGATTTGTTGATTGCATCTGCTATGGCAAGTGCAGTACCACTGGGAGCATCTAATTTACGATTATGGTGCTTTTCTACAATTTCTATATCATATGTCTCGCCGAGAAAAGCAGCCGCTTTTTTAGCAAGTTCTTTTAAAAGACATACGCCAAGTGACATATTTGCAGACCAAAACAAAGGAATTTTCTTTGATGCTTCTTGCATAAGTCTCTCGTCTTCTTTTGAAAGACCGGTAGTTGCGACCACAATAGCAATTTTCTTCTCTACCGCATATTTAAGCAAAGAAGGAAGTGCCGCAGGATTCGAAAAATCAATTATAACATCCGCTTTTAAAGCGTCAGGTATATTATTTACACCTGCATATACAGGTATCTCTCCTGTTGTGTCTTCTGCAATATCAATACCGTAAGCTACTGAAGCTCTGTCAGAAAAGGTCGTGGCAACAATTTCTGCTACCACTTGACCCATTTTTCCGTTATATCCGTTGATTGCTATTTTTATCATTTTATACCACCGATTTTTCTGAAATCATCAATAGCTTTTGCAAGTTTTGCCTTGTTTTCTTCTTTCATGTCAACCAAAGGCAAACGGCACTTTCCGCCGGGAAGCCCTATAATATTAACAGCTTCCTTTACAGGAATAGGATTAACCTCGCAGAATAAAGCTTTAACAATATCTTGGCACTTAACTTGCATATCCCAAGCTTTTTTCACATCTCCGTCGAGATAAGAATGTACCATTTCGCTCATATACGTCGGTGCAATGTTTGAAACTACTGAAATAACACCCAAACCGCCGGCACTCATAAGGAAGTGAACGAGTCCGTCCTCTCCTGAATAATAATTAAGCTCGTCGCCGCAAAGTTTTACAGTTTCGGGAAGCTGCAAAAGATTACATTCTTTAACAGCGTTAATATTGGGAATCTTGCACAATCTTGCATAAGTTTCAGGTGCAATGTTAAGGTTTGTTCTACCCGGTACATTGTACAAAATAATCGGAATAGAAACGCTTTCCGCAATAGCTTTAAAGTGCTGATACAAACCTTCCTGTGTTGTTTTATTGTAATAAGGTGTTACGGAAAGCAACGCATCTGCTCCCAATTTTTCTGCTTCTTTGCTCAATTCTATAGCATGAATTGTATGGTTGCTGCCTGTTCCTGCAATAACCGGAACTCTTTTAGCAACTTTATCTATCACGTATTTAATAACTGACAAATGCTCTTTATCGGGCATTGTGGAAGCTTCACCTGTTGTTCCGCAGACAACAATAGCATCGGTGCCGCCTGCAATTTGAAATTCAACAAGCTCTCCGAGAGCGTCAAAATCAACTTGCTCGTTATTAGGTCCTTTAAACGGTGTAATTATGGCAACCGCTGCACCTGTAAAAATCTTTTCTTTCATTTTAGGAGTACCTCCTTAATTAAAATACTAATCAATCAATATATCCTTCTTTGCAAAGAAGCTCTGCCATCAAAACAGCTCCTCCTGCCGCACCTCTTATAGTGTTATGTGACAAGCATACAAATTTAATATCATACTGTGTATCCTTACGCAAACGTCCTATTGAAATGCCCATACCGTTTTCAATTTCTCTGTCGAGTCTTGTTTGAGGTCTGTTATCCTCTGTGAAGTATGTCAGGAATTGTTTGGGAGCGCTGGGAAGCTCAAGCTCTTGTGCTCTGCCTTTATAATTCTTCCAAACTTCGATAACTTCATCGAGATTTTCGGGAAGATTGTCAAAGCTTGCAAATACTGCGCCCATGTGTCCGTCAGAAGCGGGAACTCTTATGCACTGTGCTGTAAATGAAGGCTCGCTTGCAGAAACAATAACACCTTTCTCTGTATCTATTGTACCGAAAAGTTTCAAAGGCTCTTGCTCTGATTTTTCTTCTTCTCCGCCGATGTACGGAATAACATTGTCTACCATTTCAGGCCATGTTGCAAATGTTTTACCTGCGCCTGAAATCGCTTGGTATGTACAAACGAGAACTTTATTAAGTCCGAATTGTCTCAAAGGGTGAAGTGCAGGCACATAGCTTTGGAGTGAGCAGTTTGATTTAACTGCAATGAAGCCTCTCTTTGTGCCGAGGCGCTTTTTCTGATACGGAATGATTGCTGCGTGCTCAGGGTTAATCTCCGGAACGATCATGGGAACGTCAGGAGTGAAACGATTTGCACTGTTATTTGAAATTACAGGACACTCGTTTTTAGCGTACATTTCTTCGAGAGCTTTAATCTCGTCTTTTTTCATATCAACTGCGCAGAAAACAAAATCAACAGTTCCGGCGATTTTCTCAACATCAGCTTGAGCATCGAAAACTACCATATCTCTGTACTTTTCGGGAATTTCTCTTGTCATATTCCACTTTGCGCCAACAGCTTCAACATAAGTTTTTCCTGCTGATCTGCTACTTGCTGCCAAAACTACTACATCAAACCAAGGATGCTTTTCAAGGAGCAACATAAAACGTTGTCCAACCATACCTGTAGCACCGATAATACCAACTTTATACTTTTTCATAATCTTCCTCCATTTACTCATTTAGTAAAAATTATATGTTTATTCTTTAATTGCCGTTACTATACAAATTACTGCGATTCCTTCGCCTCGTCCGAATGCCGTAAGCTCTTCTCCTGTAGTAGCCGTTATTCCGACTTCCTCAGTCGAAATGCCCAAAAGCCTTCCTATTGATTCTCTCATTTGAGAAACACGAGGTGAAATTTTTGGCTTTTTGCACTCAATTGAAACCGATGCGTGCACAAGCTTCATTTTCTTTTCTTTTAAACCCTCAAGTGCGAGGTTTAAATACGCAGTGGAATCTGTTATTCCTTTTTTACAAAGCTCATCTGCAGGAGCTCCCAAAATATTTTGCGCTGTGAGACCGGAAATTGCATTTGTTATCGCGTGTAATACAACGTCGCCGTCACTGTTAGCGAGCATTCCGTCGCAACCTTCAAAAACAACTCCGCCCAAAATCAGCGGTTTATCTTCGCTCGTAAAGCGGTGAGAATCTTGACCGATTGCACTTAAAGTGTATTTGAATTCGCTCATATTTCATCCCACTCCCGTGGAACCGAATCCGCCTCCGCGGTTCGTTCCGATTTCTTTAACGCTTTGCACCTGTGTAAACTGAATTTTAGGAACTCTTTGGAGCACAAACTGTGCAATCCTGTCGCCCTTTTCTACGGTTACATCGGAATCTTTTGACACATTGTGTACTATAACGCAAACTTCATCTCTGTATCCCGAATCTATCGTTCCCGGTGCATTTGCTATTCTGAGAGATGTTTTCAACGAAAGGCCGCTTCTGGGACGCACTTGGATTTCATATCCTTCAGGAATCGCAACCTTTAACCCTGTAGGCACAAGCACTGTTTTGCCCGGCTCAATTACAACTGTTTCGGCTGCCCTGACATCCATTCCTGCATCGCCTTCTCTGGCATACGCGGGAATCTGAACGCCTTCTCTGCAAACTTCCACGAAAACTTCTACGTTTTCCTGCATTTTACTTTCCCCTTTATTGTTTTTTGCAAATTACTTCTGCGCCACCCATATACGGACGAAGTGCTTCCGGAATTCTTATGCTGCCGTCTTCGTTGTAATTGTTTTCAAGAAGCGCAATCAACATTCTCGGAGGTGCCGCAACCGTATTATTAAGGGTATGTGCAAAATAATTGCCTTTTTCGCCTTTAATTCTGATGCCCAAACGTCTGCTTTGTGCATCTGTAAGATTTGAGCAGCTACCTATTTCAAAGTATTTCTTCTGTCTGGGGCTCCATGCCTCAACGTCAACGCTCTTTGATTTAAGGTCTGCAAGGTCTCCCGAACAACATTCAAGTGTTCTTACGGGAATGTCCATACTGCGGAAAAGCTCTACAGTATATGACCACATCTTTTCGTACCATTCTTTGCTGTCCTCAGGCTCACAAACAACAATCATTTCTTGTTTTTCGAACTGGTGAATTCTGTAAACACCGCGTTCTTCGATACCGTGGGCACCTTTTTCTTTACGGAAACAAGGTGAATATGATGTCATTGTGTAAGGAAGCTCTGCTTTCGGCAAGAATTGGTCTTTGAATTTTCCTATCATGGAGTGCTCGCTGGTACCGATAAGGTACAAATCCTCGCCTTCTATTTTATACATCATTGCATCCATTTCCTCAAAGCTCATAACGCCTGTTACAACGTCGCTTCTAATCATAAAAGGCGGAATGCAATATGTGAAGCCTTTTCCAATCATGAAATCTCTTGCATAAGAAAGTACTGCAGATTCAAGTCTTGCAATATCGCCCAGCAAATAATAAAAACCGTTACCTGCCACGCGTCTTGCCGAATCCAAGTCAATACCGTTAAGGGCGCTCATAATGTCTGTGTGATACGGAATCTCATAATCAGGCACAAACGGCTCGCCGTATCTTGTAACTTCTACATTTTCACTATCATCTTTGCCTATCGGCACCGTTTCATCGAGAAAATTAGGAATTTTCATCATGCGCTCTTTTATAGCTGCTTCGTACTCAGCTTCCTTAGCCTCAATGTCAACAAGCTCTTGATTGATTTGGCCAACTTTTGCCTTCAATGCCTCTGCCTCGTCTTTTTTACCTTCGCGCATAAGTTTTCCGATTTGAGCACTTATATCATTACGCTCTTTTCTCGCATCATTACCGCGCTGAATAGCAGCACGATTTTTGCCGTCCAACTCCAAAACTTCATCAACCAAAATAAGCTTATGGTCTTGGAATTTCTTTTTTATATTTTCTTTAACAGATTCCGGATTTTCTCTGAGTATCTTAATGTCAATCATTTTACGATGCCTCCGTCAATATAATAGTATACCACATGCTATTTTATAACAAACAGCAGTATATCGCAACTGTTTTTTTGCCTTTTTGCTTGATTTTCACCTTATTCTTCTTGCTTTACATTGCCTATAGTGATAGAATTTGCTCGTTTCGACAAAGCTTATGTTTTTGGAGCGGTATATGAACGGTAAATGCACAAAAAAATCAGATATCAAACAAGGCTTAAAAGACGGGCTCCCAATAGGTTTGGGATATTTTTCCGTCTCTTTTGCTTTCGGCTTGTCCACCGTATCGGCAGGCTTCGCAATCTGGCAAGCACTGCTCATTTCCATGACAAACCTCACTTCTGCCGGTCAATTGGCAGGTGTAACTCTCATGGCAGCTTTTGCCTCTTTTGTCGAAATCGCATTGGCACAGCTCGTAATCAACATTCGCTATTCGCTGATGTCCATTTCCCTTTCGCAAAAATTAGACGAAACTTTCAGAACTCGCGACAGATTTTTGCTTTCTGCTTTTATTACCGACGAAATATTCGCTGTTGCTTCAAGTTACAGCGTTATAAATCGTACTTACATGAGAAGTTTGGCAATTCTTCCCTATTTTGGTTGGTCGCTCGGAACGCTGGCAGGTGCAGTATTGGGCGAGCTTCTCCCTGCTGAATTAGTTTCAAGTTTAGGCATTGCCATATACGGAATGTTTATCGCAATAATCATTCCGCCTTCTAAAAAAAGCAAATCAGTTCTCGGAGTCGTTGTTACCGCAGCATCTTTAAGCTGCATAATACATTACACTCCCATTTCCGAATACATTTCATCGGGATTTTCAATAATAATTTGTGCAATAATTACTTCTTTGATTTTTGCGGCACTTTTCCCTTTAAAAGAAACGGAGGAAAACGCAGATGAATAAGTTGCAATATTTTTTGATTGCCCTTTTCGTAATGGCCGGCATTACATATTTAGTTCGTATGCTTCCGTTTGTGCTTTTCAGAAAAAAAATAAAGAACAACTTTTTAAAGTCGTTCTTTTATTACATTCCGTATGCTGTTTTAGCCGCAATGACACTTCCTGCCATTTTGTACTCTACAAATTCAATTTACTCTGCCGCAGCAGGTCTTATCGTTGCCCTTTTGTTGGCATTTTTTGAACGCAGTTTACTTACTGTGGCAGTAGGGTCTTGTATTATTTCTTTTATTATTCAAATAATACTTTAAACTTTATTTTTTTAAATTTAATTTTGATTCTTCGCCTTTTATAAGTCTTTTTATATTTGCATGGTGGCGCACAATTATAAGTATTGCCACAAACACGCAAAGCCAAAAAGTGCTGGTCATTCCGCTCTTTAAGAAAAGATAATCTCCTGCAAAGAAAATCATAATCGGAAGCAAAAATGCTCCTACCATTGAGCCTAAGGACACATATTTCGTCAAAGCTACAATAACAACAAAAATTACCAAAGCCAAAAGTGCAGGAATCGGTGCTACCATGAGAAGTACCGAAAAAGAAGTAAGTACGCCTTTTCCTCCTTTAAATCCGAAGTAAACAGGCCAGTTGTGACCGATTACAGCTAAAGCACCTGCTATGCAAGCTCCTTGTGAAGCATCAAATCCAAACAAAGAAAACAAAAGTTTTCCAAGCAAAACTGCGATTATGCCTTTGCAAAAATCTCCTACAAACGTAAAAAGTGCAGCTTTCTTTCCGTATACTCTGTTCATATTTGTCATGCCTGCATTGCCGCTGCCTTGTGTTCGTATATCTTGACCGTATAATGTCTTCGATAATATAACTGCCGAATTTATACTTCCCAGTAAATATCCTATTAAAGCAATACTTGCCAATAATATATAATATGTCATACTACAAATATCCTCAATTCTTGTATTTCAATTTTTATACGTCTTTAGTGTCTTTTTCGCGTATTTTGAAAACTATGGGCGTTCCTTCGAAGCCGAAATTCTGCCTGATTCTGTTTTCGATATATCTCATATAGGAAAAATGCGCCAATTCCGCTCTGTTAACGAAAACTGCAAACGTAGGCGGCTTTACTTTTATTTGAGTCATATAGTAAAGTTTGAGTCTTTTTCCTTTGTCTGACGGCGGCTGTACCATTGCAACTGCCTCATTCAGAACGTCGTTAAGCATACCGGTAGAAATTCTTTGTGATGCTTGGTCTGCCACGAATTTAATCATTTCGTACAGTCTTGTTACTCTTTGACCTGTAAGCGCAGATATAAATACAACTGGTGCATATAACATAAAGCTCAATTTTTCTTGAACTGTTTTTTTATACTCGTCCATTGTATTTGTTTCTTTGTCTATCAAATCCCATTTATTTATGGCAATTATGCACGCTTTGCCTTTATTGTGAGCGTAGCCTGCAATTTTCGTATCTTGCTCCGTAACGCCGTCTTGTGCGTCTACCATAATTACCACAACATCACTTCTGTCTACAGCTGTCAAACTTCTCATTATGCTGTAACGTTCAATGTCGTCTGTGATTTTACCTCTTTTGCGCATACCTGCCGTATCTATGAAGCAAAAATCCTGTTCGTCCTTTGTTACATAAGTATCAATCGCATCTCTGGTAGTTCCGGGAATATCACTTACGATAACTCTTTCTTCTCCGAGAATTCTGTTAATGAGAGAAGATTTTCCCGCATTCGGTTTACCTACAACGGCAACTCTTATAAGATTGCTTTCTTCGTCATCTTCATCATATTCAGGAAGATTTTCAAGAACAGCATCAAGCACTTCGCCTATACCGAGTCCGTGAGCTGATGAAACGGAATAAAAATCTCCCAACCCCAAATTATAAAACTCATATATATCTGCCGGCGGCTCGCCTACTTTGTCTACTTTATTCACTACAAGAATAACAGGCTTTTTAGTCTTTCTTATAAGCGTGGCAATATCCATATCACTTGCCGTAAGACCGTCTTTCATATCTACCATAAACAAAATAACATCAGCAAGCTCCACCGCAAGCTCTGCTTGCCGCTTCATTTGTTTGAGTATTGTGTCTGTAGATTTAGGCTCTAATCCGCCTGTATCTATAAGTGTAAAGTGTTTCCCGCTCCACTCTACTTCTTCGTATATTCTGTCGCGTGTAACTCCCGGCACGTCTTCTACAATTGAAATACGTTTACCTGTTACATAGTTAAAAAACGACGATTTTCCAACATTCGGGCGTCCAAGTATAGCAACTGTTCCTTGTCTGCTCATTTGCTCTGCACCTCCGTAAGGGCTTGTAATATGCTCTAAAAAAACATAATACCCGGCTCAATGTCTTTTAACGACATCAGCCGGGTTTGTCATGTTTCAATTCACAATCTGAATGATATTATTTCTCATCTTCAGCCATTGCAACGACTTCACGGCCTTTGTAATAACCGCAGTTGCCGCAAACCGTATGTGATAATTTGAATTCGTGGCAATGAGGACACTTTACAAGATTGGGAGCCTCCATTTTCCAGTTTGCTCTTCTTGTGCGAGTTCTCGCCTTGGACCATCTTCTCTTAGGACAAATCATCTTATTTACACCTCCCGTGTATTACACTGCCGAAACAGTCTTATGCTCATAAAGCAACGGATGAAATTATAAACATTTCCGTGCCTATTGTCAAGCAATTTTTTTATTTTGTAAGTCTGGCAGTTTCTCTTGCAATTGCAAGCTCTTCGTTTGTGGAAATTACGAATACTTTTACTTTTGAGCCGTCTGCTGAAATCTCAACTTCGCCGCCTCTTACGTTGTTCTTTTCTGCATCCATTGTAACTCCCAAATACTCAAGACCGCTTGCACAAGCAAAACGCATTGCAATATCATTTTCTCCGATACCTGCTGTAAATACGATAGCATCAACGCCGTTCATTACTGCTGCATATTGGCCGATGTAAGATTTTACTCTGTATGCAAAAATATCAAGTGCCAATTTAGCTCTTTCGTTGCCTTCTTTTGCTGCTGCTGTAACATCTCTCATGTCGCTGCTTACGCCGGATACGCCTGCAAGACCTGATTTTTTGTTAAGAACTGTGTTCATGTCTTTTGAAGAAAGGTTTTCGTTCTCCATAAGGAAAAGAACAACTGCAGGATCGAGGATACCGCTTCTTGTTCCCATTTCAAGACCATCAAGA
>SVJD01000055.1 GCA_015069165.1 Oscillospiraceae bacterium | reverse complement strand
CTGTGGCGGAATTGGCAGACGCGCTAGACTTAGGATCTAGTGTCAATGACGTGGGGGTTCAAGTCCCTTCAGCCGCACCACCCAAAACACTTATAGGATTTCCCTATAAGTGTTTTGTTGTTTCAGGTGTTTATGTATCGCTATTACGAACAATTATTTTTTGTTCGCTTTTTTGCTAGGCTTGATTTTTTTGCTAATATCTTCTCGATACAGCTTGTCTGCCATCTCAATAATTATTGATTTCATATCATTTCTTCTTGTCATGTTCTCACGCTCCTTCCTGTAAAACTTGGTTATCTACTATCATATATTTCTTGAGTAATGACTCTTTTGCTTTGCTGATAAACGGGGATTTTAATCTTAGGTCAAGATTCAATCCTTCGTCCGTTTCTTCTATGATGATTTTATCAAACATCAGGTGCAGGTTTGCATTACTGATATTATTCTCGGCTATGATGTCATCAAGTAGCTCTATGGAATGTTTGAGAGTAGATTTTCTTTCCTTGATTGTTTTATCAAGATTTTCTATCTCATAAACTTCCTTTTTGAAGGTCTCAATGTCATTTCGCCTTATCTCAATCATCTTGTCATACATATCGGCATTTTGCTTATCCTCAATCCTTTCCATAAGGATTTTCTGGATTTCAATCTCTGTATCCGAAATTCGTTCTTTTAGGTTTCCAAGCCTTTTCTCTGTCGTAGATTTTCCTGCTGCCCATTTCTTGACATCAGCCTCTACATTCTCCCATAGGTCATCGAATACCAATCGTATTCCTTCAAGCTCGGCTTGTACTATCTGGTCAAGCATTTCTTCCCGAATTCTATGAGATGTGCAGTTGACCTCGCTGTACCGATGGTAACCGTTACACACATATTCAACTCTGTCGGGATTGCCTTTAGTCTTTCTGACCTTTGCTACGAATGAGCATCCGCAGTCCGAACACTGTAGCAATCCTGAATACTTATGGCAAGGTTTGTTCTCGCTCGCACGAACATTCTTCTTTACCTTGGCATTTAGGAATTCCTGAACCCGTTCCCACATTTCACGGGGAATGATTGCCGGGACCATATCCTCATGCCTGAATTGTTCCTCTACCGGAACTGCAACCTGTCGCTTTGTAATTCTGCTACGCTCATTCTGATGGTTAACGACCGTTCCGCAGTAGAACTCGTTTTTTAAAGTCCGCTTGACTGATGAGTAATCCCATAAAAACTTACTTGTGATTTTCGGCTTGTTATGTCCTTGCTTTTTGCCTATCAGTTTTAGTTGATAGTATGCAGGGGACTTCATACCCTTCTCGTTCAGTATTCTTGCTATTGCCTTTAAGCCATAGCCCTCAAGATATAGCTTAAATATCGTCCGTACTATTTCGGCAGGTTCCTCGACAATTACAACCTCGTTGGTATTCTTATCCTTGAAATATCCCATTGGCGGAATCATTACAAGACCTTTTTGTTGCTTTTGCCTGAATCCGTATATGACCTTTCTCTGTATATCCTTGGAATAGCTATCATTGATAAGTCCTTTAAAGCCTATGATTAAATCATCTGCTTCGTTAAAGCTATCAATATTCTCTGTTACCGATATAACCCTGACGCCAAGGAGCCTGAGCTTATCGATACATTCCAAAGTTAAAGTTCGGTGTCTGCCGAGTCGAGATAAGTCTTTTACGAATACTGCATCAATCTCGCCATTTCTCGCAAGCTCAAACATTCGCTTGATTCCAGGTCTGTCAAAATCCATTCCTGTATAGTTATCATCCATTCCTATTTCGACAACTATATGATTGCATTTCTTCATAAATCCAACGACCAAATCTTCCTGATTTTTCAAGGATTCCTGTTCGCTGTCTTCGTCTCTTGATAGACGACCGTATGCAAATCCTCTCACTTAATATCACCTCCAGATTTTTCTGAAGACAACATTACCACAACTTTTTTGATATATCCAGCCGCAATACCTAACCAAAGTTATGCACTTGCTTTGTGCATTTCATCCTCTGTGTCAGGATAGTTTGCTGTTAAATACTCAAAGGTAATTGCCTTCAAAAATTTAATCAAATCTTCTTCAGTTCCCACAAATTGATAAGATATATTGTTTATGGGCAACTCCCTTTCTGTTCTTGCCATCTTGCTGCTCCTTTCCTTATAGATTTGGCTTTTGATATATCAATTCTGTAAATACTTCTGCTGATGATTTCTATATGATGGTTCGAAAGTTAACTATTTAAATTTATGATAATAAGTAAATGCAAAATTGAATATTGTTTATTTTTTGTTCCACATTTCGACCTCTCCTTCCAAAAGAAATACACAAAACTCTTGACGAACAATCCTTTTCTGTGCTATACTGATTACAGGATTGATATAGCGTCAATTATCTTGTAAAAAATTCTAACATATCTAAATTGTTTTGTCAAGTATTTTTAATTTTGTAACTATATTGTAATATTGAAAGGGATAAAAAATGAATTTCGAAGTTATATTTGGGCGTGATGATGAAAAGATTATCACAGAAAAAGGTTCGTTGGTGGCTTCTCTTGGAGGAATAGCTTGCGATCTCGTAAATAATACTCCTCGGCATCTGCAAACAATTTTTCCCGACCTTGATATAAAGAAGGCAAAAGCAGAAGCTGCAAAAATGCTTGAGCGTTGTTTTTCAAGCAAGGATAAGAAGAAAAGGATAGAGGGTTATTTGTTGTGTGACGAAGAATTCAAATTAAGTAAAACAAAATTCTCTGTAACCAAAACCATAGGCAACATCGATGACGATGGAACAATACAATTCATTGATATGTATTATTTAAGTGATTTCTTTGATTTCCTTCGTTTGGAAATGATGTATGCCCTGACAAACAATATGCCTATCGTAAAATGTGGAAGCTGCAATAAATTCTTTCTTGCAGACAATCCAACTATGGAATACTGTGATGACGAAGCCTGCAGGCAGTACGGAGCAAAGAAACGCTCAAAGGAAACAAAACAAGCAGATGCTTTGCTTCTGCTTTATGATAAAGTTTATCAGGCAACCTACTATAAGCATAAAAAATGTGCTGATGAAAAACAAAAAAATGAACTTCATATTAAACTCAAGCAACTAATGGAATATCGTATGAAATACAAAAAGGGTGAAATTACTGCCGAAGAATTTGAAGAAATACTGAATTGAGTTAATAAATTAAATACATTACAAAAAATCCGGCTCAGCTGAGCCGGATTTTTCAGTTTAGGAGGATATTATGAATTTACATACTTTAATAGAAAAATATTTGATTTACTGCGAGTTACAAAAGGGGTTGAACCCAAAAACAATAAAGGCTTACCGGATAGATTTATCACAATTTAAAAGCTATGCAAAAGAACAGGAAGAAACATCTAACAAAGAATTGATATGTAGTTATCTTGAAAGCTTACATTCAAAATATAAACCCAAATCCATCAAACGAAAACTTGCCACATTAAAAGCTTTTTATGAATATCTTAGTTTTGAAGAAATTATTGAGGATAATCCATTCAGTAAAATTCATCTTAAAATCAAAGAGCCGATTATACTGCCCCGGATCATTCCCGAAAAGACACTCACAAAAATTCTAAATGCAGCTTATCAAACTTTAGAAGAGTGTAAAACAGTATATTCTGAGAAGTGCACTATCCGAGATATAGCAGTATTAGAACTTCTTTTCGCAACGGGACTTCGTGTATCGGAACTCTGCAATCTTAAAGCAGAAAATGTTAACCTGTCAGACAATTATATTAAAACATTTGGGAAAGGCTCAAAGGAAAGAATAATACAAATCTGTACCCCTGATGTACTAGCAGCTTTGAAACAATACAAAAAATGCTTTAAGGCTGATATTGATAATACGGGATATTTTTTTGTAAACAGACTGTCAAATCATCTTTCTGAACAGTCTGTGCGATTTATGATAAATAAATATGTAAGCAAAGTTTCGCCAAATACTCATGTAACGCCTCATATGTTCAGGCATACCTTTGCCACGATGCTTCTTGAATCAGACGTAGACATTCGATACATACAGCAAATTTTAGGACATAGTTCAATAACTACAACAGAGATATATACACATGTTTCGACAGCAAAACAAAAGCAAATATTAAAGCGCAAACACCCCCGCCAGAAACTAAATGTCAATAAAGGATAATATCTAATTATCTTAAGGAGAGTTGTTATATGGACAAACTAATGAAACACAGTGAAAATAATTTAGAATTAGAAAAAGCTTTAGAGCATATAACCCAACATGTTGTTAACAAAAA
>SVJD01000024.1 GCA_015069165.1 Oscillospiraceae bacterium | reverse complement strand
TAATGCTAATCCTTGCCATTTTTTGAACTTGCCCATTATAATTGTAGGAATGACTGCGACGGCACAAGCAGCAATGCAAACAGGGAAATCGAAAATAAGGTTAATTCTTTCAACAGGAAGAGCTTCTTCGTTTATAACTGCACAAAGAGGGAGAATCAAGGTTGCATCAATGATATTTGCACCGATGATGTTACCAACTGAAAGAGAAGATTCCTTTTTGCGAATGGCTGTAAGTGTTGTAACTAACTCAGGAAGAGAAGTTCCCAAAGCAATTACTGTAAAACCAATGATAGTTTCGCTGATTCCTATACCGGTGGCAATTGTTTTGCCTGAAGAAACAAGAAATTCTGCACCGAAAACAATGGAGGCAGTACCGATTACAAACCATAAAATTCTTGATGGTATTTCTTTCTTTTCATAAGAGTCTATCTCGTCGTTTTGTGCCCCTTTTTTACCTTCAATAAGATTGCTTGCCATAAAAATGATGAAAACAGCCCAGAGAACAAAAGGAGACCAGGTGGGAAGTTGTCCGCTGAGAGAAAGAATTGTAAGTCCTAATATAGCAGTAAGGAGAAGTCCTCCTTTAAGCATAAACCCCTTTCTGTTTACAATTCCGGCCATTGCTAAAAGCGAAATACCCATAATAAGCGATGTGTTCGCGGTAACAGATCCTACTGCGTTTCCGATTGCAAGCTGCGCTGAACCGTTTATTGCTGCTCTTACAGAAACAAGAAGTTCGGGAAGAGTTGTTGCGAATGAAACGACGGTAGCACCTACAACAAATTTCGGAATTCCTGTTGCTTCCGCAAACCACGAAGCAGAATCAACAAACCAATCGCCGCCTTTTATTGTTAGAATAAGACCTACAATAAAAATACCTGCGGCAACGGCTAAAAGTGTTCCGCCGGAAAGGCCGTTAAATAGTGTGAACCCAAAAAAATCCATTATAGTTCCTCCGAATAAGCCAAGGGGCAGTTTTGTTTTTTGTAATAATTTGCTTTATATTTAAAGTGAATTTTAAATCCGAACACATTATACTTAATGTTAATAAGTATTGCAATAGTTTGCTAAATTGCTTTGGGGTTGTGGTTTGGGGCTGTCGAGTGCTCCCTCTGACAAGCTGATACTGAGTGACGGACAATGCCCCGTAATATTTTGATTTATTATATTTTTTGCAGATTACATTAAACCCATACACCAAATAACACCCAAGGCTGTTAAGGTTACTAAAGTATCTATTGTGATTCCGTAAAACATAGGCTTAAGTCCGGCTTTTTTGAAATCAGTTATGCTTGTACCCAAGCCAATGGCCGCCAAAGCTGTTACCATAAAGAATTTACTTATTTCTTTGATGATACCCGATGCTGTAACAGGAATAAAACCAACACTGTTCAAAATTGCAAGCAACAAAAATCCGCCGATAAACCAAGGAATAATTTTTACGAGGTTTACCTTTTTGCCGTTATTTGCTGCTTTCATTTCCTTTTGTTTAATGCGAGTGCTGATAAATGCAAAAACCAAAACTGTGGGAATAATGGCAATTGTGCGTGTGAGTTTTACCATGGTTGCAAAATCTCCCGCGATCTCTGAAAAAGCATAGCCGGAAGCTACAACACTGGCGGTATCATTAACTGACGTTCCCGCCCAAATGCCATATGCAATATCAGTCATTCCTAATGCCTTGCCCATAATAGGATAGAGCGCAATCATTACCATATCAAACAGAAAAGTAGAAGACATAGCAAACGCAACGTCTTTATCATCGGCATCGATTACCGGGGCAATCGCAGCTACGGCAGATCCGCCGCAAATACCCGTTCCGGCAGAAATCAGATTAGATAGCTTCCAGTTTAATCCGAATAATTTTCGAATGAAATAACCTCCTCCAAAGCACACTGCAAAAGTAAATATCATTACGAAGAATGTCATCTTGCCGACTGACATAATTGTATTGATAGACAAAGATGCACCTAAAAGAATAATTGCAACTTTTAATATTTTTTTTGATGCGAATTTAAGCGCAGGTTGTATCCACTTGGGATGAAAAAAACTGTTAATGGCCGTTCCTATGAACAGAGCAATAATAGACGCTCCCAAAAGTTCACCCGGAATAAGTTTTTCCACAATGATTGATAAACCTGCCACTGCAAAACAGATAGCAACTCCAAGTATAAATATGCCTCGTTTTTTTGTTGTCGTTTCCATTTTTCTTCCTCCGAACATTTTGTTTAATATTTCATCTTCAATTTAACATAAACTTGTGATAAAATAAAGTTATTATATGGAATGGTCTGATTCCAAATAATTATCAAAAGAGGGATTATATGGATTCCAAACTTAAAACATTTCTTACACTATGTCAAACAATGAATTATCGATTGGCTGCAGAGCGACTTCATCTCTCGCAACCGGCGGTAACAAAACAAATTCAATCGTTGGAGCAATCTTTTGGAACAAAGTTGTTTTTGTATGATGGTCATACTTTACAAAAAACCGAAAAGTGCTTGCTTTTAGAACGATACGCCATTTCTATTCAATATCAGTTTGAAGAACTGCAGCTGGCCATTGCAGAAAAAGAACGATTAAAACTACGCATAGGAGCTACAAAAACAATCGGCGACTATGTGCTGATCGATGCTATAAAAGACTATCTGAGTTATCCCAACCGCGAACTTTCACTTGTGGTAGATAATACAAGACATTTGTTACAAATGTTAGATGAAAATAAATTGGATTTTGCTGTTATTGAGGGAACTTTTAGCAAATCTAAATACGATTCTTATCTGTATCGAATGGAACCGTTTGTAGGAGTTTGTGCAAAGAATAGTCCTTTGTGCGGAAAACATATACCGGTTGAAGAATTATTGAACGAAACAATAATTGTTCGTGAAGAAGGTTCGGGCACTCGACGAATATTTGAAGAACGACTAATATCTTCCGGATATGAACTTAATGATTTTTATAGACAAGTTTCCATAAGCAGTTTTGTTTCAATCAAGGCATTAGTGTCGGCTGGTATAGGTATTAGTTTCTTGTATCAATCCGTTGTTGCAGGTGATGATAATATAGGGGTTTTTACTGTTGATGGATTAACAGAGCCCCACGCTTTTCATGTTGTCTACACACGAAACACGAGAGCAAAAAGATATTCACAACAATTTCTTGAAGGCGGATTGTTGAAAAAATTTTCAGAGCTCCAAGAATAACTTGGCACCGTTCGCTATCTTTTTCGGCGCTGCATTATGAAAGTAAAGACCAATTCGGATACAAGTGAACGGATTACGGGGTTTTCGTTAAAAAGTATAGGAATAATTAAAAGGTGAACGGAAAGGATTAACCCAGTATTTTCTTGAATTTCTCGTAATTTGCAACCTCACGCTCGGTGTGGTAAACGGCATACTCGATGGTTTCAAAATGGCACAGAAAATCCTGCATCACGTCATTAAAAACCCTCGCCACGATTTCAGGCGGATTCCTAAACGCACCACATCCAAAAGCACCTAAAATAAGCACATCGTTTTCGTTGGATGCAGCCACCTCAAATATTCTTCTAATGCGAGATTTGAGCAGTTGCTCTAACTCCGTGGCTGTTACCTTCGCTGCCATGTTTCCGGCACAAGGGTTCATAGCGTTGCTTGGCTTCTCACGAAGGTTAGGCGCTGCACAAGTAAGGATGTCTACTTTCCACCAATCTTCCTTGCTCAAGGGTTCAGGGAAATTGGTATCGCTCTTGAAAACGCAGACATTGGGAGTATAAACACAATCATCATTGTACAGAGGATTCCCGGCTTCTCGATGAGGATAGTAAAAACTCTGCCATAGGAAGTTGATATTAAGGCACGGATAGAGTGTAGTGCAACGGCAGATACATTCTTCCTGTGCCGAAGAACCATTCACAACGCCACCACCCGGATTGGTGGCAGATGCAAAATTCAATACACATACCTTTTTTCCTTTATCACGATTTCTCTTAATATTATACGCATTTAGGGACAAGTTTTCAAGATATTAGCCTTGCAGGTCGCACGATGCCATGGTTAAGTCATAGTTATGAAACCGGAGCAAGACACCGCAACGGTGAAATCACATTTGTTTTCTATAACGGCACAGAGATTAGAGTCGGGGCATAAAACCCCGGCTTTTTCAAAACTATCCATAAAAGCAAGGCTCTGCGGTCGACTAAAAACAGTCGTTGCAGAGCCTTAAATAATTAAATAGTATTCATAAACCGTTGTATCACGGGCATTTTGGGCAAAAAGAAACTGAACGCTTATTCAAATACACATTGTATCAAAATAAGCGTTCAGTTATGGTTGCGGGGGAAGGACTTGAACCAACGACCTTCGGGTTATGAGCCCGACGAGCTACCAACTGCTCCACCCCGCGTCGAATGAAGCTTTTATATTATACCCACAGTTTTTTGTTTTGTCAATAAAAAATTTCTCCATAACGGTGTTAAGGTATTCTCGGTATTTCAAACTTTTTCCGTAAGCCCTGCTTTTAGACGAAAACTCCCGTTTGTGATTTAAACTTAACCTGTTTTTCCTATATTGCTTTGTTGCATTTTCAGTTGTATTTCGTTTTTGTCTGTTTTTCATATTTAGACAGAATTTCAATGCATCAAGCCGAAACTTTCTGTCTCTTTTTTGGATTTGGACAAAAATCAAGGCTTTTGTGATTTTGGAACAGAGTGGGACTGTCATCAAAATAGATTTTTCCGCCTCTTTTTCGTATTTAGACAGAATATTATCGTGTCGAGCTGCAGCTTTCTGTCTGTTTTTTATATTTAGACAAAATATGTAAAGCTACTTGAAAATTTGCACCATTCAAATTTTCTACGATTTATTTTGCGCTATCTTTCTCCATTTTTCATTTGACTATGCATTTATAATAAACTAAAATAAACACCATAAAAGACATAGGAGATGAAAATCATGTTTAAAAATATAAAAAGAATTCATTCCATAAAAGTATTTGCGTTTACATTTGTGCTTGTAATGCTTTTTACAACTTTTGGACAAAATAATGCTTATGATGTACAAGCGGCTCCTTTTTCGTTTGTCGGTGAAGATTCCAATGTCACATCAGAAATTAAAGTTAATGGCAAATCTACGGGTGTGCAATATACAAGAATTCATTTGGGAGCAGGAGGATCTTCCGGTTACGGTGCAAACAGAATAATAAATATTGTTGAAGCTGATTTGAAAAACAATCCGAAGCTTACACTTGAAGTCATCAATAACGGCAAATACATCAAAGACTCGAATGCCGTTCCGAATGAAGTTGCAAAATACAGAGAAGACGATAAAAAAATCCTTGCGGCGGTAAACGGAGATTGGATGATAAGTGCAGAGGGCCTTGCAGAAAACTGTTATTACCGAGTTCCTTTCAGTCCAATCGTAATCGATAGCGAAATCTGGTGTAGCCAAAGAGCAAATCCTGAGCCGGCGGCTGATTATTACACAATGTGCATAACTAAAGACAATAAAGTTTTGATTGATAAACCTACAGTGTCAGTAAAAGTTAAAAACGATACAAAATCTAAAACTACGGCAGCTACGGGTTTAAATAGAGCGCCTATTAACAACTCTTTGAATGTGTACAATAATAGATTGGGTGTTTCTAACTATGTTACCACAGATGCGTATGAGGTAGTAATAAAAACTACAACACCCAATAAATTTTACCACAATCAGCCGATTTCAGGTACGGTAACAAAAATCCATCCTGCGGGCACAGTTTCAAGAAGTGGTCTTGATGATAATACGATTATTTTGACAGCTAAAGGTTCTTATGTGTCGAAATTAAGCGAAAGATTTAGTGTTGGAGATAAAGTTACGCTTACAGCAACAATAAATTGCAGTACAAATAAATATGATTGGCAAAATTGCGAAGAAGCGATTGGCGGTCAGTGCCTTGTTATGAAAAACGGCAGTATCAGTAACGACCTTTCCGGTGCTACAACAGGTCAATATCCTACAAATATTATCGGATATAAAAAAGATGGTACAGTAATGATGACAATGGTTACAGCCGATACAAACAAAAGATACGAAGGTCTTAATTTTAAAACTCAAATTGCTAAGTTCTGCAAGGAAATAGGCTACGATACATGCTTCCTTTTTGATGGTGGCGGCTCTACAACAATGGTAACTTTGGATGAAAATGGAAAATATGTTGAAAGAGCGTGCTATTCAGACGGAAACATACGCTCTGTTTGGAATACTCTTGCGTTGGTTTACGACGAAACTCCTGACGAACTTATAGCTCCGGCTACCCCTACGGCAAAACCAACCAAAACCCCTACAAAAGCTCCGACAAAGGCACCTACTAAATCTCCCACTAAGGCTCCTACGAAAGTGCCTACAGAGAGTCCTACGGTAAAACCAACAAAAACACCTGCAAAGAGCCCGACGGCAGAGATTGTAAAAACTCCCGTAAACAGTGCGGCAGTTGAGCCTACGCAAGAACCTATACAAAGTGTAGTGCCCACGGAAATTCCCACAGAAAGTCCCACTGAAGTTCCGGCAAATCAGCCTACAACTGTGCCTACAGAACAACCTGCTGATAATTCAAATGCGGGAAAATATGAGGAAAAAGGCTTAAATACAATACTCATAGCGGCAATTACAGTGATGGCAGCATTAATTGTTATAGCGATAGTTGTTATAGTTATAACGTCATCAAAGAAAAAGAAATAAATGGTGAATATGGAAAAATACAATGTTAGCGGAATGAGCTGCGCTGCTTGCAGTGCGCGTGTTGAAAAAGCAGTTTCGGCTGTGGAAGGTGTTGAATCTTGCTCTGTGAATCTTTTGACAAATTCAATGAGCGTTCAGGGCAGTGCAAGCAGTGAGGAAATTATATCTGCCGTTGAAGCTGCCGGATATGGGGCTTCTTTAGATGTATTAAAAACAAATAACAAAAAGAACATTGAAGACACAGAAACACCGAGATTAAAAGGTCGTTTGATAGCTTCGCTCGTTATTCTCGTTGCTTTGATGTATATTTCCATGGGGCATGTTATGTGGAATTTTCCGCTACCTCGTATCTTAACAGAAAATCCATTGTCTATAGGCATTTGCCAGATGATTTTATCTGCATTTGTGATGCTTATAAATAAAAAGTTTTTCATAAGCGGTGCAAAAGCTGTTTTGAAACGCTCTCCCAATATGGATACGCTTGTTGCAATGGGATCTTTTGCCTCTTTTGGTTACAGCGTTTATGTATTGATTACAATGTCGGGAACCCATGATTTGCACGAATTATATTTTGAATCTGCGGCAATGATTTTGACTCTGATTACAGTCGGTAAAATGTTAGAGGCAAGAGCTAAAGGTAAGACAACAAGTGCACTTGAAGGGTTAATGAAGCTTGCGCCGCAGACAGCCACGGTAATCAAAAACGGCAAAGAGCATAAAGTTTCAATAGAAGAAGTACAAAAAGATGATATATTTATAGTTAAACCGGGTGAACAAATCCCCGTAGACGGTGTTGTTATTGAAGGTCACAGCGCAGTTAATGAGTCTGCACTGACCGGAGAAAGTATTCCGGCAGACAAAGAAATCGGCTCTGATGTTTCGTCAGGTACGTTGAATGAATCGGGTGTTCTGAAATGCAGAGCTACAAGGGTAGGGGAAGATACCACACTTTCACAAATTATAAAAATGGTAAGTGATGCTTCCGCAACTAAAGCTCCTATTGCAAAAATAGCAGATAAAGTTTCAGGCGTTTTTGTACCCGTTGTAATAGGAATTGCCGTTGTGACTTTGGTTTGTTGGCTTGTTATAGGCGAAACTTTCGGTTTTGCCATTGCAAGGGCGATTTCCGTATTGGTTATAAGTTGCCCGTGTGCTTTGGGGTTGGCTACTCCTGTTGCGATTATGGTCGGAACGGGTGTGGGTGCAAAAAACGGAATACTTTTTAAAACGGCAGTTTCTCTTGAACAGGTCGGTAAAACGCAAATTGTTGCTCTTGATAAAACAGGAACGGTTACAGAAGGCAATCCTACGGTTACAGATATTGTTCCTGCAAAAGGTTATGACCGTGATGTGCTTTTGAAAATTGCGGCGGCTTTGGAAAAGAACAGCGAACATCCGCTGGCAAAAGCTGTAATAAAAAAAGCAATTGAAAAAGGGATTGAATTGCCGGAAGTTACCGATTTTACCATTTTGCCCGGTAATGGACTTATTGCAAAATTAAACGGTGAAGAGCTTTGCGGCGGCAATTTAAAATTTACAGAAAGCAAAGCGGAAATAAACGAAGAAGCGAAAAAGGAAGCAGAAAAACTTTCAGAAGAGGGCAAAACACCTTTGTTCTTCGTAAAAAACAGCGAATTGGTTGGAATTATAGCTGTTTCCGACATTATCAAAGAAGACAGTGCGGAAGCAATCGCAGAGCTTCACAAGATGGGTATTCGTGTTGTTATGCTGACAGGCGATAATGCAAAAAGTGCAAAGGCAATTGCTGACAAAATCGGAATTGACGAAGTTTTTGCAGGCGTTTTGCCGGGAGAGAAAGAAAGCGTTATACTCTCTTTGAAAAAAAGCGGTAAAGTGGTAATGGTTGGCGACGGAATAAATGATGCACCGGCTTTGACAAGTGCAGATAATGGAATAGCTATAGGTGCGGGAACGGATATTGCCATAGATGCGGCAGATGTAGTTTTGATTAAAAGCAGACTTTCAGATGTACCTGCGGCGATTAAACTGAGCCGAGCGACATTGCGTAATATACGAGAAAATTTATTTTGGGCATTTATTTATAATGTAATAGGTATTCCTCTTGCGGCAGGCGTTTGGTATTTTACATTAGGTTGGAAATTAAATCCCATGTTTGGTGCGGTGGCAATGAGTTTGTCCAGCGTTTGCGTGGTAAGTAATGCATTAAGACTTAATTTTATAAAAGTAAAGGAAAAAACAAAAAAGAAAGAAGAGGCGAAAACAATGGAAAAAAATATGAAAATCGAAGGTATGATGTGCGGTCATTGTGAGGCAAGAGTGAAAAAATGTCTTGAGGAAACCCCCGGTGTTTCAGAGGCGATTGTAAATCACAAGAAAAACAGCGCGATTGTAAAGCTTTCAAGCGATGTAAGCGATGAAACTTTAAAATCTGTAGTAGAAGCACAAGGCTACACGGTAAAAGAAGTGAAATAAATAAAAATTTCATCTCGGGATTCCTCTGTGAATCCCGATTTTTTTATCATATCGGCGGATTTTCGGTTTTCGAGCATACATTTCATTTTAACTGTTTTGGCATTAAGCGTGCTCGTTGCAAAGTTTTTCATAGCCTTTACGGCATCGACAGCAAAACCTTGTCCTTGGAATTCCGGAAGTAAACGTATACCCAGTTCGACGCTGCCGCAAAAATCGAAATTATGAAAAACACCTTCGCCTGCAAAAGAAGAATCCACTCTTATTGCTACGGAATATTCCTCTTTTGTTTCTTTCATTTTCTTTACAAAATCAATAAAATAATCGGAAGTAATGTCCTTTGGTGCATCTTCTTTATAATCATATCCCCAATATTTATTGTTTTCATCGTCTGTATAAAGGTGCATTAAAGCTTCTTTGTCTTTATTTGTAATATCATCCAAAATTACATGTTCGCCGGAAATTTTTACAGGAGAGATAATTTTGTCGAATAACGTCGAAACGGTAAGATAGTACTTATGTTTAATTTCAATCGGCTGGTATTGAAGCTTTGAAGTCCTTAATCCTTCGCTTCCCATATCGTCCTCACGATTTATAAAACAAACAGTGTCATTAGTGTTGTGCTTTGCAAATTCCTGTACCATAATTTGGTACGTTCCTTGATAGTTGCGGTCTGCCTTTTCTGCACAAACATATAATGTGTTGCCTCGTATTTCGCCTATGTCAACGGCAATCACGCTTCCGTTACAGGAAACAAAACCACCTACACAGCCAAGCTCGGAAATTTTATCAGATAATTTTAAATTGAGCTCGTATTCCGTAAATTCCTCTTTGCTTGAAAATTCTCTTTTTTTTGCAAAATCAATCAAAAAATTTTTGACTGTGCTTAAATTTTCGGAAGTTATTTGGTGGTATTCGTACTCGCCGTAAAGATTTTTAAATTTATTGATATGGTTACGCTGACCTGCAAATTTTTTGCCTTTAAAAGTCCGCATATCTTCAGCACTGTATACATAGTCGCTTTGGTCTCTGTTATATTCGATTTTAGATTTATGATAGTGCAGAGCGAGTTTTTCAGCTTCCTTTAAAGTTAAATTTGACCAAATAAGAGGCGCGTGTCGGTCAAGACAATACTTTTCAATAAGTTCCGTAGCTCCGCGAATGTTTTTACCCACAGGTAAATAAAAACGGAAAAATTTTTCGTCAGAAGCAGAAACTTCTCTTATTATTAAAGTTTCTTCAAAAATACAGTATTCTCTCGGGTAAATATCTTTCCACATATAAAAATTAGGACACGTCAAATCTGAAAAATCATTTTTGTACATATCCAAATATGGTTTTATTTTTAAAATATCTTCTGTTTTATTAATTTTTGTTAATTCCATAACAACCTCCCGTATATTATGGCATTATTGTAAAATAATATCGCAAGCGGCAAAAGTTTCTCGTATCTCTTGCAAAACATGCTTTTTGTCAGCCGACCATTTTGGCGCAATCAATAAATTTTTCGGGGCGTCGCCCGTTATTCTGTGAAGCACGGTGCCGTTGGGGAAACAACGTACGCAATCGCAAAGGCACGAAATATATTCCGACTTAGAAAGTGCGGAAATACTGCCGGCTTCGTACAAATCGCCTAAATCCGTGCCGCACAAAATATGCAAAAGCTGTAGCTTTACGCCGTCACTTCCTATTGAAGCGATGTGTTTCGCCGTTTGCTGCATCATTTCGGAATCCTCTCCGGGAAGCCCTAATATCATGTGCGTTATAATGTGCGCTCCTGTTTTTTTGAGATTTTCAACGGCACTGTCGTAAACATCTAAGGTATAACCACGCCGTATGAATTTGGCTGTTTCTTCATGTATGGTTTGTAACCCGAGCTCTATGAAAACAGGCTTGATTGAATTTAATTCTGCGATTAAATCGAGAACATCTTTGCCCAAACAATCGGGCCTGGTAGCTATGGAAAGACCTACAATAAAGTCTTCTGAAATAGCAGAATAAAAAAGGTTGCGCAAGGTTTGAATATCTGCGTACGTGTTTGTGTAACTTTGGAAATATGCAATGAAATGTTCGCCGCGGTTTTTGCCGTCAAGCCTTTGAATTGCACGCTCCATTTGAAGCTTGATGTTTCCGCATTGTTTTTCAGCGAAATCACCGCTGCCGCCGTTACTGCAAAAAATACAACCGCGAGTGCCAAGCGTTCCGTCACGATTGGGGCAGGACATTCCGCCGTCTAAAGCTAATTTATAAACTTTACACCCAAAACGTTCATGGAAATATGAATTTGCGGTTTTATAATAGCGTTTCACCGGCTTGCTCCTTCTTGAAAAACTTTTAGAAGATTAGCACAGAAAAACAAGACTTGTCAAGGAAATGAAAAAAAGGCTTGCACAGGTAAGTAGGTTGTGATATAATCTTTTTTGCTTAATTTTTACAAAAAGCAGCGGAGGTGGAATAAATGACAGCTTTAAAAATAATACTTGGTGTATTTTATATGCTTATTTGTTTAGTTGTTATTATTATAGTAGCAATGCAAGAGTCAAAGAGCGACGGACTTAGCAGCGTAATTACAGGTGAGAATTCAGATTCTTATTACAGCAAGAATAAAGGTTTGAGCAAAGAAAGATTTTTGTCAAAGCTTACAGTAGTGCTCTCCGTATTTTTCGCAGTTGTAGCAATAGTACTTAGCGTGCTTATGCGTATGGGCTGAGACCGGATTATAATAATAAATTAAAAGCAGTTTATTTGAAGCCGTGCATTTTACAGCGCGGCTTTTTGCGTCTTAAAATAAGATGTGTCACAGAGGTAAAGAGCTATGAAAAAAGCAAGAAGTAAAAAAAATCATAATAAAGCAAATAAAGCAAAATTTGCACTGAAAAAGAAGTCGAGAAGTGGAAGTAAAAGTTTTAAGAAAAGAGGCAATTTTGCGAAAAACTTTGATGTTACAAGCAAGAAAGTTTCGGCTCGCAGAAACAAAAAGGAAGAAAAAGCATCTGACAGACCTAATTATAAAACACCTGAGGAACTTATTGCAGAAAGAGAAGTGTTCCCGGATTCCGTTAAGAAAGAGGTGTCGCATGTACGAAATTCTTTGAGTGCAACCACAATTGCAAAGGAACTTAATGCAGGAAGACGCGATTTGAGAAATTTAACGCTCGTTACGATAGATTCCGAGGAAACGAAAGACGTGGATGATGCAGTGTCTATATCACGCACAAAAGAGGGAAAATATGTTCTCGGCGTGCATATTGCTGATGTTGCACATTATGTAAAAGAAGGAACAGAGCTTGATTTAGAGGCGTATAAAAGAGGTACCAGTGTTTATCTTGTGGATAAGGTGCTTCCGATGCTTCCTAAAAAGTTGTCAAACGGTATATGCAGTTTGAATGTAGGTGAAGATCGTTTGGCGCTTTCTGTTGAAATGGTTATAAATCAAAAAGGCCAAGTGGAAAAGTATGACATTTTTGAAAGCCTTATTTGTGTTGAATATAAAATAACATATAAACAAATCACAGCACTTTTTGAGGGCGATAGTGATTTGTATAGGCAAAAGGATTTAGAAGAAGAGTTTAAAGAGTATATTGCAGACATAAAACTCATGAAAGAATTGGCAGAAATCAGACACCGTATGAGATACCAAAGGGGAGCGGTGGACTTTGAATTTCCTGAAACGTATGTTGCTACTGATGAAAACGGTAAACCTATAAAAGTAGAAGAAAGTTCCGTCAATTTTGCAAATAACATCATAGAGGAATTTATGCTTGCGGCAAATGAAACTATTGCGGAACATTTTGCAAAACTTAAAGTACCGTTTATGTTCCGTGTGCACGCAGATCCGGACCCTGAAAAACTTGAAAATTTGGGAACGAGCGTAAGAAGTATGGGATATACATTAAAAGGTGATGGGGATGACCCTGCGTTTGCGATTCAACGCCTGCTTGAAAAAGCAAAGGGGAAAGCCGCAGAACCGATTATAAGTATGCTGGCTTTAAGATCAATGCAAAAGGCTGAATATTCTCCTGCCAATGAGGGACATTTTGGTTTGGCGGCAGAGTATTATACTCATTTTACTTCGCCTATAAGAAGATATCCCGATTTGTTTATTCACAGGATAATAAAGGCTGTGCTTCGCGGCAAATTGAACACAAAGCAAGAAGCTTTTTGGAGAAGTGTAAGCGGTGATGCGGTAAAACATTGTTCTTTTACAGAAAGAGAAGCCGAGAACGCAGAAAGAATGTATACAGAAAGACTTGTGGCGGAATATATGAACGGATTTTTGGGAGATGCTTTTTCGGGTACTATATGCAATATAACGGGATTCGGAATATTTGTAAAACTTGATAATTCGGCAGAGGGTTTGGTTTTTTACAACAGTATGCCTGATTATATGATATTCGATGAGCGTAAAATGATAGCGATAGGGGAGACTAATCGCAGAAAATATGCAATCGGAGATAAAGTTCGCGTAAAAGTTGTTAATTGTAATGTTAAAATGGGTCAAATTGAGTTCCATTTTATTAAATAATGTGGTAAAATGACTGAAAAGGAGTTGATAAGCGATGTTTGAATTAGAACAGTTCGAGTCCGAGCTGGGCGAGTTACAAAAAAGTTTATGCGATTTGAGGGATTCACTTTGACACGGAAGGAATCCGTAATCTGATAGAGGAA
This sequence comes from Oscillospiraceae bacterium, assembly GCA_015069165.1. Classification (GTDB taxonomy): domain Bacteria; phylum Bacillota; class Clostridia; order UBA1212; family UBA1255; genus Egerieisoma. The sequence continues at coordinate 19,018 of SVJD01000024.1, read as the reverse complement.
CTTGAAAATAAAGCATCTGAGCCTGATTTTTGGAATGATCCTGATAAATCACAGTCCGTTCTTAAGCATTTGAAACAGCTTAAAACAAAATTAGGCAAGTTTACTCATCTTGAATCAAAATATGAAGAAATTGAACTTATGATAGCCATAGGAAATGAAGAAAATGATATTTCTATGGTTGATTCAGTAAAAGAAGAGCTTGAAGCATATAAACAAGCTTTTAATATGTTGCGCCTTGAAACATTATTTACCGGCGAATACGATGCTAATAATGCGATCGTTACAATACACCCCGGTGCAGGCGGTACAGAGTCTCAGGATTGGGCATCTATGCTTTTGAGAATGTATATGCGTTGGGGAGAGGCCCATGATTATGAGGTTAAACTCGTAGACGTTCTTGACGGGGACGAAGCAGGTATAAAAAGTGCTGTTTTTGAAATCAACGGCGATAATGCATATGGTTTCTTGAAAAGCGAACACGGAGTACACCGTTTAGTGCGTATTTCGCCTTTTGATGCAGCCGGAAGAAGACACACATCTTTCGTGTCTGTTGAGGTTATGCCGGAGATAGACGATACAATAGAAATCGACATTAAACCGGAGGACTTGGAAATCGGCACATACCGTTCCAGCGGTGCAGGCGGACAGCATATCAATAAAACTGACTCTGCCGTAAGAATTACGCATAAGCCTACAGGTATCACAGTTGCATGTCAAACGGAGCGTTCTCAGCTTCAAAATAAGGAAACTGCCATGAAAATGCTTCGCTCAAAGTTATTTGAGATTAAACAACGTGAAAATGTTGAGAAAATTTCCGATATCAAAGGAAATCAAATGGAGATTGCATGGGGAAGCCAAATTCGTTCTTATGTATTTTGCCCTTATACTTTAGTAAAAGACCATCGTACAAATTACGAAGAAACAGTGGTAGAAAAAGTTATGGACGGTAATCTGGACGGGTTTGTAAATGCGTATCTCGTGAATGAATTTAATAAAAACAAATAAATATAACTGATAAACGGAGGTTAATTATATGAAATTAGGTGTGTTTACAGTAGTTTTGGGAAGTGTAGAGCTTGAAAAAGCAATGAAATATCTTGCTGATTCAGGTGTTCAGATGGTGGAAATCGGTTGTGGTGGTTTCCCGGGAACGGCTCATTGTGATCCGACTGTTCTTCTTAATGACGAATCAAAGCTTGAAGCTTTTAAACAAGCGATTTACGGCAACGGATTGGAAATAAGTGCACTCAGCTGTCACGGAAATCCGGTGCATCCCAATAAAGAAAAAGCAAAAAAATTCCATGATGATTTTATAAATGCAATACTTCTTGCAGAAAAACTCGGTATTGACAGAATCGTAGGATTTTCCGGCTGTCCCGGTGACTGCCCTGAATCAAAACATCCGAACTGGGTAACTTGTCCGTGGCCTGAGGATTTTCTTGAAATTCTTGACTACCAGTGGAACGAAGTGCTTATTCCTTATTGGAAAGAAACTGCTGAATTTGCAAAACAACATGGCATTAAGAAAATCTGTTTGGAATTGCATCCCGGATTCTGTGTATACAACCCGGAAACACTCTTAAAACTTCGCGCAGCGGTGGGTGATATTATCGGTGCAAACTTTGATCCCAGCCATCTTATTTGGCAAGGTATGGATCCTGTTGAGGCTGCACGTACTCTCGGTGATGCTATCTATTTCGTACACGGAAAAGATGTACGCCTCGATGCTGCAAATATGGCAAAGAATGGTGTTCTTGACACAAAGCATTACGGAGATGTTATCAATAGATCTTGGGTATTCCGTACACTTGGATACGGTAATGATTTGAAAATGTGGAAAGACATTGTAAGTATGCTTAAACTTGTGGGTTATGACGATGTAATAAGCATTGAACACGAAGATTCACTTATGTCTCCTACAGAGGGACTTCAAAAGGCTATTGCACTTCTTAAAGAAGTTCTTATTTTCGAAAAAGCCGGAGAAATGTGGTGGGCATAATTTATGTGGCGTGATATCAGACTTGAACAGGAAAAACAATTGTCGCCGCTTGCTTCCCATTCCGTAGATACATTGGGAAGGCGTTTGCCTGAAGAACCTTGTAAAATACGCTCTGACTATGAGCGTGATGCGGACAGAATTCTTTATTCTGAGGATTTCAGACGTTTGCGCCATAAAACACAAGTGTTCTTTAATGCCAAAAGCGACCATATCTGTACAAGAATGGAGCACGTTTTATATGTGCGTGCGATTTCTGTTACTATCGGCAGAACGCTCGGACTTAATCAAGACTTAATTAACGCAATTGCTCTGGGGCATGACGTGGGTCATGCTCCATTTGGGCATACCGGCGAGAGAGTTTTAGACAGCTGCGTAAAAAAGATTAATCCTTCAATGTCTTTTAGGCACGAATACCACAGCTTGAGAGTTGTCGATAGGTTATGTGAGAGAATTTCCAGAGAGAAAATTTTTGAAAAAAACGGTCTTAATCTTACATACGAAGTAAGAGATGGTATAGTAAGTCATTGCGGCGAGAACTATGATGAGTATATTTTGTATGCCGATAAGATGAAAGACCCTAATTTGATTTATGAAACGGAGCACAGAAAGTGTATGCCGTATACTTTGGAAGCTTGTGTTGTTCGTCTTGTTGATAAAATTGCTTATGTGGGCAGAGATATTGAGGATGCCATAAGAGCAAAACTTATAGATTTCAAGGATATAGCTCCTGAAATACGCAGGGAATTGGGAAATACAAATGGCGAAGTTATCAATACGCTTGTTCTCGACCTTATTGAGAACAGTTATAATACAGAATATATCCGCTTGAGCAGAGCGAAAGGTGAAGCTTTGCGCGAAATGATTTTGACAAACAACAAGCAGATATATCAATCGGGTTTGCTTCGCAGATATGAGATAACAGCAAAAAATGCAATAGAAGGACTCTTTGAGATTCTTTATGAAAATGCCAAAAATCTTGATCGTAAAAACAAGAGCAAAACAATGCAACGACTCGTTTCTTATATTGATGAAAAAGGATATGCAGAAGACGAAGCACCGGAGCAAATTGTAATGGACTACATTGCAGGCATGACAGATGCTTACGCACTTCAAACATTTGAAGATTTATATTGGATTTAATACGGGGGATTTAATTTTATTCAATTATGAAAGAACAATTTGATTTTTATGCATATATTTCCAGAATGAAATATATTGTGAGATGGGGTTTGATGCGAAATACAGACTCTGAAAACATTCAGGAGCATAGCTTGCAAGTTGCCGTTTTGGCACACGCTTTAGCGGTAATACACAATAAACTTTGTCCAAAAGAGCAACTTTCTCCCGAAAGGGCATGTCTTTACGGAGTCTTTCATGATGCATCCGAAATTATAACGGGAGATTTGCCTACTCCCATAAAGTATTATAATCCTGTAATAAAGGATAATTATCAGGCTATCGAAGATATAGCAAAGGACAAGCTTTTATCAATGCTTCCTGATGATATGATTGAGGTTTATAAACCGATTTTGTTTTACGAAGAGGAAGATGCAAAGTATTATCCTATTGTAAAATCGGCAGATAAGCTTTCTGCATATATAAAATGTGTGGAAGAGGTAAAAGCCGGCAATAAAGAGTTTGTAAAAGCAATGGAAGCTACGGGAAATGCTTTAAAAGAATCGGATTTGCCCGAACTTAAATACTTTATGGAGCATTATTTGGAAGCATACAATAAAACTCTTGATGAAATGAATTAAAAAGGGTAGACTGTAAAAAGCAAATGAAAGGATATGTTTAAAAATGGGATTGTTTGAAAAAATATTCGGAACATACAGCGAGCGTGCAATAAAACAAATAAAGCCGATTGTTGATGAAATAAATAGCCTTGAACCTACAATGAAAGCGAAATCTGACAGTGAGCTTAAAGAAATGACAAATATCTTTAAGAAACGCCTCGCAGACGGAGAAGATTTAGACGATATTCTCCCGGAAGCATTTGCGGTTGTAAGAGAAGCTGCTTGGAGAGTTTTGGGACAAAGACATTATGATGTTCAGTTAATAGGCGGCATCGTTTTACATCAAGGAAGAATTGCAGAAATGAAAACGGGTGAAGGAAAAACATTGGTTTCGACTTTGCCTGCATATCTTAATGCTCTTTCGGGAAAAGGTGTTCATCTTGTTACCGTAAACGATTATTTGGCTAAACGTGACAGCGAGTGGATGGGTAAAATTTATAATTTCCTCGGCCTTTCTGTCGGCGTAATTGTTCACGACCTTAAACCACAGGAAAGACAAGCTGCTTATGCCTGTGATATTACGTATGCAACAAATAATGAATTAGGATTTGACTATTTGCGTGACAACATGGTCAGATATAAAGAACATCTTGTTCAAAGAGAACTTAATTTTGCAATAGTTGACGAAGTTGACAGTATCCTTATAGATGAAGCAAGAACACCTTTGATTATTTCGGGAGCAGGTGCAAAATCAAGCGATATGTATGAAAAAGCGGATGACTTTGTCTGCACTCTTTCAAAAATAGTAATCAAAGAAACAGATAACAAGAGCCTTATGGACGATATAGAAGAGGATTATATCGTTGATGAAAAGGCGCGTACAGCTACGCTTACTCAGCATGGTGTAGAAAAAGCGGAAAAATGGTTCGGAATAGAAAACCTTTCCGATCCTGATAACGCTACAATTTCGCACCATATAAATCAAGCTCTTAAAGCACACGGAATTATGCAGCTTGATATTGATTATGTTATAAAAGACGACAGCATAATAATTGTTGATGAATTTACGGGACGTTTGATGTTCGGCAGAAGATACAACGAAGGTTTGCATCAAGCTATCGAAGCAAAGGAACACGTGAAAATCGAAAAGGAAAGTATGACACATGCAACTATTACTTTCCAGAATTTCTTCCGTATGTATGATAAACTCTCGGGCATGACAGGTACAGCCCTTACGGAAGAAGGGGAATTCAATGACATATATTCTCTGGATGTAATTGTTATTCCTACCAACAGACCTGTTGCAAGAATAGACCATCCCGATGTTGTATATAAAACCGTAAACGGTAAATACAATGCATTGGTAAACGATGTAAAAGCGGCACATGAAAAAGGTCAGCCTGTGCTTATTGGTACTGTTTCAATTGAAAAGTCAGAATATTTAAGCAGATTGCTCAGCAGAAATGGTATAAAGCATAACGTACTCAATGCTAAAAACCATGAAAGAGAAGCTGAAATAGTTGCTCAGGCAGGAAAATTCGGAGCAGTAACAATTGCTACGAACATGGCAGGCCGTGGTACGGACATTGTTCTTGGCGGTAACAGCGAGTACATGGCAAAACAAGAAATGAGAAAACAAGGTTATGACGATATGCTCATAGCAAAAGCGGACAGCTTTGCTGATACAGATGATGAAATAATTCTTTCTGCACGTAAATTATACAGATCTCTTGTTGAGGAATATTCCAAAACAACAAAGTCAGAAAGAGAACAAGTAAAAGAGGCCGGCGGTTTGTTTATTATGGGTACAGAGCGCCATGAGTCACGCCGTATTGATAATCAGTTAAGAGGCCGTGCAGGCAGACAAGGCGATCCCGGTATGTCGAGATTCTATATATCATTGGAAGATGATTTGATGCGTCTTTTCGGCGGCGAGAGAATTGAAGCCATGATGAGCCGATTGGGAGAAGATTTTGCTTTGGAAAACAACTTGCTTTCAGGTGCTATAGAAAACGCACAAAAGAAAGTTGAGGGCCGAAACTTTGAAACGCGTAAACACGTTCTTCAATACGATGATGTAATGAATCAGCAGCGTGAAATTATTTATGCTCAAAGACGACGCGTTCTGGATGGCGAAAATATGAAAGAACAATTTGCGTCAATGATTAAAAACAGAATTTCAGAAACTATTGAGTTTTACTGCAATAAAGACATTCCTGCGACTGAATGGGATTTAAAGCCGATAAAACAAGACCTCGTGGGTATTGTTTCCGGTGAAATTGTAGATTCCTTTGACGAAAATCGCAAAGGACTTAAAAGAGAAGATGTTGTATCGGCATTGGTAGAAGACACTCTCTCAAGATACAATGCAAAAGAGGAAGAAATCGGCAGCGAAATTATGAGAGAAGCAGAACGCGTTATAATGCTTGCTTCCGTTGATGAAAACTGGATGACACATATAGATGCTATCGACCAACTCAAACACGGAGTAGGTTTACAAGCGTACGGACATAGAGATCCCGTTGTGGAATACAAATTCCAAGCATTCAGTATGTTTGAGGATATGAACAAAACTATTCAAGATCAGGCTGTACGAGGAATTTTTTCACTCCAAATTCGTAAAGGCGATGCGATAGAAAGAAAAGTTGTTGCAGGTCCGGGAAAAGAAGGATTTGCTTCTGATAATGCAGGAGAAGAAAAGAAAGAAACAAAGCCAAAGCCGCAAAGTTATACGAGACAGGGTGCTAAAGTAGGCAGAAACGACCCCTGCCCTTGCGGTAGCGGAAAGAAATATAAAAATTGTTGCGGAGAGTAAAAACTTTTTTTATTTAAGTGGTGTATGTAGCATGATTGATGTAGCAAAAGAAGTAAGTGCGTTCAGTCCTATAGATTTAACGCGTATCCCGGAAAATTATAAACCGGCAACAGAACAAATGAGGACATCTTTTATATTGTATAACAAAGCGCTCCATGAGATTCATTTGGGACATGATGACGTTGCGAAAAATTTTCTTCGTAAGGCAGTAGCAATCTTTCCTGATTTTTATGAAGCCTTGATGGTCTTGGGGGTACTTGTGTTCTCGGGTGGAGACAGAATAGGCGCGGTTAGAATTTTTAATTCGGTAAAAGATATGGGCAGACGTGCTGACTCGATTGCTCTTTTAGACCATCTTGTGGAAGAAGCGGAAAAACCTGAAAATTTAAAAAGAAGTCAGGGGAAAGTACAAAGACCGGGTCAAGATAAAAAAGCGGCAAATGTAATGGGAGACAGACAAGAAATGCCTGTAAGCAGACCTAAAGAGGCTAAATACAGCCAAGGAAGAGTATTTGAAAGAAGCAGCGGTTATTATGAGCCTCAAATGCAAAGAAGAACAAGTACATCGGCTTCGCCCAATACACGTTTGTCGTATAACAGAGCACAGAGAAGTTCTGAACAAATACCGCAAAATGAAGAAAGACAACCAAAAGAAGCAGTGCTTTTTAAAAATCAAGCAAAAGAAATACATGATGTAGGACTTTTAAATAAATATTTGCTTATAATTGTAGGTATTTTACTTGTGTTTTTAATTGTGCTTTCTGCAATGCTTGTAAACAGAAATTCCGAGGTTAAAGAGCTTCGCGAAAAACTTGAAAAGGTACAGATTAACAATATAGATTATGAAGAATTACTACGTTGAAGAAATGACGCTGACTGCGGCTGAGTATATAGCTAAATGGGAATATCCCGCACCGTATGAAATGTATGGTTTTTCGGACACGGATGACGAAATATGCGAACTTTTGAACGGGTTGCATTTTGCTGTTTATTCTGAAGTGGGGGGTAATGAAAGAATTCCTTGCGGATTTGCCGCAATAGGTTGGTCTGCCCAAGTTCAAGATAAAAAGCTCAGGGATATTTATGATGATGAATCATATACGGATATTGCATTTGGATTAAAACCGGAGTTTTGCGGACAAGGTTTAGGCGAAGAATTTGTCAAAGATGTCATTGCTTTTGTAAAAGAAATGTTCGGAGACGACGGCATCAGATTGACTGTAGATACAAAAAATAAAAGAGCATGTAAACTTTATGAAAAACTCGGTTTCAAAGAGATACATGCTTTTAACACAAAATGTGTTGATGCGGCAAGGGGAAAGACCTTGTCTATGAAAATTATGGTTTTATAAGCCTTTAAAATTATTTCATATTAAAAAATTTCAAAGCATTGCCGGAGAGAATCATTTGGCGCTCTTCACTCGTGATTTCAAGCTTGTTAAAACGCTCCATTTCACCTAAATGACTCCACATGGGAGAATCCGTTCCGAAGAAAACATGGTCGACACCGTGTGCGTGTATGATTTTTGAAGCTTCTTCAGGTGAAACAAACATAAGAGCACTGCTTGTGTCTATGTATATGCGCGGATGTCCAAAACAGATTTGCGCTTCTTCCCAACATCTGTAACCGCCCAAATGTGCAGCAGTTGCAACTAATTTCGAGAACTTTTCTATGATATTATAAAGTCTTTTCGGTTTGGAAAAATCATAACGATTGTCTCCTGTATGGAAAAGTATAGGCAGACGGCCTTGTGCGGCCTCGTAAATGGGGTACGCAGCTTCGTCGTCTATGTTAAATTTTTGAAAATCGGGATGGAGTTTTATGCCGCGAAGCCCAAGTTTAATGATTCTTTCAATTTCTCCCGGAATGTCCTCGTGGTCGGGATGAATTGAACCGTAGCCGATAAATTCGGGGTGTGCGGCTTGCTCTGCGGCAATAAAATTATTTATGGATTCTACCTGATGTGCAGTAGTAGCCGTAGAACTTACCAGATATTTTTCAACATTTATAGTTTTGCCGTCTTCTAAAATGTACTCCGGAGTACCTTTGAGCTGCATTTTTATGTCATAAAAATCACCAATGGCACCTACTGCCTTTTTTGCAATTTTTGTAGGGAAAATATGTGTATGCATATTGATTATACGCTCTGTCGGCATGATGAAAAAACCTCCGGATTTAAAAATTGCGACACGTTTCGCCGCGCGGAACAGTATAACAAAAAAGGCGGGTTACTTCAATACCAAGCTATAATAAGTTTTGTAAAAAACATTGTTCCGAGTTTGGTCCTTATGTGATATAATATGTATATCGGAGGTGTCGCAAATGAAAATACAATTTATTGGGGCAACCCATGAAGTAACGGGGAGCTGTACACTTTTAGAGCTGAATAATAAATATTATTTGGTTGATTGCGGTATGGAACAAGGCACCGATATTTTCCAGAATATTTCATTGCCCGTGCCGCCAAGTCAAATAGAGGCAGTTTTTTTAACGCACGCACATATTGACCATTCAGGAATGTTACCAAAACTTTACAAAGATGGTTTCAAGGGAAAAATTTATGCCACGGATGTGACTTGTGATTTGTGTAACATAATGCTCCGCGACTCTGCACATATACAAGAGTCTGAGGCAAGATGGCGCTCGAAAAGGGCGGAACGTGCAGGTTTGGCGGTAATTACTCCCGTCTATGACACAGATGATGCATTGGGTACGATTTCGCTCTTTAGAAGATGCGAATACGGCGAAATAGTATATCCTGCAGAAGGCATTACAATAAGATTTACAGATATAGGTCACCTTCTTGGCTCTGCTTGCATCGAAATTTGGCTTTCGGAAAATAATATCGAAAAAAAGATTGTTTTCAGCGGCGATGTGGGAAATACAAACCAAAGAATTATTCGCGACCCTCAAAATGTAGAAGAAACGGATTATCTTGTTATAGAATCAACTTACGGCAACCGTCTGCATTCAGCCGACCGAAGTAACGTCGTGACGGAATTGGCAGGCTACATCCAAAAAGCGTTAGACCGCGGCGGCAATGTAATAATTCCGTCTTTTGCAGTGGGAAGAACGCAAGAAATGCTATATGCGATTCGTGAAATAAAACAAAATAATCTCGTGAAAGGACATGAAAATTTTCCTGTGTACGTGGATAGTCCGTTGGCGGCGGAGGCGACGGCTATATTCATGCAGTGTAATCCCGTTTGCTTTGATGAAGAAACGCTTGCGCTTATAAAACAGGGCATAAATCCTATTTGGTTCGATGATATACGAATGTCAATGTCTTCCGACGAATCTAAACAAATCAATTTTAACAATGAGCCGAAAGTAATAATTTCTGCCAGCGGAATGTGCGAGGCCGGACGTATCAGACACCATCTTAAGCACAATTTATGGAAAGAAAACAGTATAATACTTTTTGTAGGGTATCAAGCAGAGGGATCTTTGGGCAGACGATTGCTAAACGGAGAAAAGAGTGTAACATTATTTGGAGAAGAAGTTTCCGTAAGGGCGCAAATATGTTCTTTGCACGGAACCAGCGGCCATGCAGACAGAGACGGACTTTTTTCTTGGATTAAAGGATATAAAAGCAAGCCTAAACTCATATTTGTAAATCATGGGGATGAATATGCTTGCGAAGATTTTAAAAATTTACTTAAAGAAAACGGTTACAGCGCAGAAGCTCCTTACAGTGGTACGGAATATGACCTTGCTACGGGAGGCATGACGATTTATACAACGGGCAAGACAATTGACCGAGTAAAGACCTTTAAAGGAAAGACAAGAGCAGATATGATATACAACGAACTTGTTGCGGAGACGGAAAAATTGCTCGCTGCAGTTAAAGAACGCAGGGGCAGAACTAATAAAGACAACGCGCGTTTGACTTCGCAAATTCGCGAATTGTGTGAAAAAGCTAAGGATTGAAAAGAGGTATAATAATGAAAATATGTGTTTATGGTGCGGCATCGCCTACAATAGATGTCCGGTATATGAAAAAAGTGGAAGAAATGGGAAGTGAAATGGTAAAAAGAGGTCACTCTCTTGTTTTCGGCGGCGGCGGTAACGGTCTTATGGGGGCGGCTGCAAGAGGGGTTCGTGCCGAAAACGGTTATATTTTCGGTGTTGTTCCGCAGTTTTTCAAAGATGAAGACATTGAGGAAATATGCGATTTTTGCGATGAACTCGTTTATACCGATTCTATGCGTAGTCGCAAGCAAATAATGGAGGACAACGCAGAAGCGTTTATTATTGTTCCCGGAGGAATCGGGACTCTTGAAGAGTTTTTTGAGATTTTGACATTAAAACAGCTCTGCAGACATAATAAGCCTATTGCGATTTATAATTTAATGAATTACTACGATGATTTGAGCAACACCATGGAGCAGGCGATAAAAAAGAATTTCATCAGAGCAAGCTGTAAAGATTTGTATTATTTGACAGATAATCTTGAAGATATGTTTGGCTACCTTGAGGCTCCTGCGGATGAACACAGAGAAGTAAAAGAGCTTAAAGACGGCTGAATTGAACGCTTACAACTCGTTTTGACTTGACAAAACACGATTTAATTGATATAAAAGCTCGGTGGGATTGAGCAAAGGTAAAACGAAACGGTAGGTAATATATTTGGTTAATTCAGAGAGATTCTCGCCGGAGGCTAAATTCACTAAACTTCCCGAGTATGAGAAAGCAGATTTGATTATGTGCTATGTGTCTACAAAAGAAGAAGCAGATACATGGTGGCTTTTGCAAAAAATTATGCAAGACGGCAAAACTTTAACAGTTCCTCGCGTTGACGGCGATATGATGGAGTTTTATATTTTGAAAGATTTGAATCAATTGCAACCCGGTAAATTCGGAATATTCGAGCCATCCCATGATTGTGAGTTGTACATTCCGTCAGGAAACGAGCTTATGGCAGTTCCCGGAGTTAAATTTGACAATGAATGTAACAGAAAAGGTCACGGACGCGGTTATTACGACAAATATTTTGGTAAATACGGCAGCCGAAATTTCTTTAAAGTTGCACTTGCTACAGAGTTACAAATGTTGCCGAAATTGGAAAATGTACAGCCCCATGATATTCCTATGGATGTAATTCTTACTGAGGCGCGTACATTAGTCAGAGGTTAATTTCTTTACTGCGTCGGCAATGTCGGCGTACATATAGAACGAACCTAAAGCGCAGATTATATCATCAGGTGTCGCTTCGCTAAATGCAGCAGCGACGCCTTTTTCTATTTCGTTATGGGATACGGCTTTTATGCCTTTGTCACGGAATTTGTCAGCTAAAAGCTCCGGCTCCATTGCTCTTGGGTTATTTGGTTTTACTGTATGGACAGATTTGACAACGGGAGCCAAAATTTCCAACATAGGAGTTAAATCTTTATCTGCCATAACTCCCATAATTGCTATAATTTTACTGTTTGGGAAATGGTGACAAATACTGTCAACTGTGCCGTGTATTCCGTGGGGATTATGACCGCCGTCTGCAATGAAAACAGGATTTTTGTGTAAAATTTCAAATCTTCCGGGCCATTTTACAGCGGCGATACCTTCTGTTATTGCAGATTCACTTAAATGGAAATTTTTTCTTAAAATGTCAATAACATTCAATACAAGTGCGCAGTTACAGACTTGATATGTGCCTATTAAGGGCAGTTTTATGTTTTTGTAAAAGGTTTCGCCTATTTTGTAATCAAAAACGGTGCCGTTTATATTGCTTTCTTTAATATTTATGCTTTCAAAATTCACTTCGTGGAATTTCGAGTCGGTTTCTTGGCATTTTTTAGTAAAAACGGCAGAAGCAATACTGTTTTGTCCGTAAAAAACAACTTGGCTGCATTGCTTTATAATACCTGCCTTCGCAGAAGCTACACTTTCCATTGTACCGCCCAATTCTTTTATATGATCAATGTCGATTGCGGTAATAACAGCCGCTTCGGGCGTATCTATTATATTTGTGGAGTCTAATTCTCCGCCAAGTCCTGTTTCAAGAATAACTATGTCGCAATTTTTTTTCTTGAAAAACTCCATTCCTATGGCAGTGACAAGTTCAAATTCTGTTGGCTTATCTTTCATGCTTTCTGCGAAAGTGCTGACATATTCTGTGATTTCTGCCAATTCCGTATCGGAAATAGGCTCGCCGTTAAATTGCATTCTTTCGTTAAATCGTATAATATACGGCGAAATATACAATCCTGTTTTGTAACCGGCTTTTTGGAAGATAGAGGAAAGCATTGCGCAAGTGGAGCCTTTTCCGTTAGTTCCGGCCACGTGTACAAATTTTAATTGTTTTTGGGGATTTCCCAAAAGTTCTAAAATTTCCCTTGTGCGGCTGAGACCTAATTTACTGCCGCGCCAATATATTCCGTGGATGTATTCCAAAGCTTCGTCGTAAGTCATTTTTTATGCAAGCCTCCAAATTTTTGAATGATTTTTTGCGAGAAAAGAATTTGCAAAATTATTATTTCTGCTGCGGCAGTGATTGCGTAAACAACGATGCGGCTGCCGAGTGTAAGCCAAAAGGGCATTTTGTAGTATATATATAGGCCGATTGTTTTTATAATTATCGAGCCTGCGATATGTGCAGGCACAACACTTAAAAAGCTTTTGAGATATTTATTGCAGTTGAGCATTGAAAAAAATCCGGCAATCAAACCGATTGTAACTGCGCCTAAAGTAATTATCGGGTTAATTGTATAGCCGACAAGAATACAACCGATGAGGTCTGCAAGTGCGGCGACAACTGCGCCTGCGATTGGGCCGTAAGCTACGGCGGTGATAATTATAGGCAGATTTTCTAAACTTATTCGTATTGAAGATGTGATGTTAATAGCAAGATATTTGCCGAAAACAATACTTAATGCAATGAAAAGTGCCATTGCAATTATGGCGTGAATGTCTGTAAAACACGCAAAGATTTTCTTTGTTTTTCCCATAAAAAAACTCCCTTTCGTTATTTTAAAAAGAGAGCATCATCTGTTGTACCGATGTTAATCAGGAAACAGCGGATGTAATATTGCACCGCAAATGAGGCTTTGTGCCGCATTTTTCGCCCGAAGGCTCTACTCCCATCCTTCGGTACTTGACGCGCAATATCTGCTCTGATAAATATATGCAAAAACGGAAAATATAACCATTTCTGCAAACGACACACATTATAGCACATAATCCGGCAATTTGCCAGAGAAGAATATGCTTTTGTTTGCAAATGATTTGAACGGGGAATGTTGAGGTTTTTGAAATTATAACATATAATTTATGCAAAAAGGCGGCATAAAAAGACAAACATTGCTCTTTTACTGAATTTGGTGTTAATATTTCTACAGAAATTAATATTTTTGTATGTCAGGTGATGGAGGGTTTGTATAAAAAATGTATTTATTAAGAAATCTTAAGATTTTTCATTGCTAAATATTAAGAATTGTATTGTATTCTGCAATACGTGGAGGTGAATGAGAATGAAGATATTAGTTGTTGATGATGACAGAGAAATTGTTGAAAGTATTGCGATTTTTTTGTCGGGTGAAAACTATACTGTACTTAAAGCGTATGACGGGATACAAGCTCTCGATATTCTGTCGGAGAACGATGTGCACTTAATGATTTTAGATATTATGATGCCGAGACTTGACGGCATCAAAACACTGATGAGATTGAGAGAATCAAGAAATATCCCGGTTATACTTCTGTCTGCAAAATCAGAGGACACGGACAAGATTTTAGGTCTTACAGCAGGGGCAGACGATTATGTTACAAAGCCTTTTAATCCGTCCGAACTTGTTGCAAGAGTTAAATCGCAACTCAGACGGTATACAACTCTCGGCTCTATCGCAGCGCAAAACGGCGAAATTGTAATTGACGGTTTATGTATAAATGTCGAGAATAAAACTGTAAAAGTTGACGGTGAAGATATAAGACTTACACCTATTGAATACAAGATTCTTGAATTGCTTGCAAAGAACAGAAAACGAGTTTTTTCTGCAGAGGATATTTACAGAAATGTTTGGAATGAGGAAACTGCCGTGGGTGATAACACTATAGCTGTTCATATCAGACACATAAGGGAGAAAATTGAAATTAATCCCAAGGAACCGAAATATCTTAAAGTTGTTTGGGGTATCGGTTATAAAATTGATTAAAGGAGAATTTAGCAATGAAAAAATTTATATATTCAAAATACACTAAATTTATAGCTGCCGTTTTGTTAGTTGTAAGCATTACTTTGTGCGTTTTGAGCGGAGTAAACGGCGTGATAGATTGTTCTAATGAAAAAGAATTTATATATAACTTTGAAAGTGATTTTAAAGAAATGCAACACTTTTCGAATTTGTTCGCCGCGACGGAAGAAGCCGTATTCTACCCATGTTATAATTACGATTGGAATGAATTTGTTGGCAACGAAATAGCAGAACAAGATTTTGAGATTATCGTGCAAAAAGTTGAAAAACAATTAAATAATTTATATTGTGCAGATAAAATAAATTACTATGTTAAATTGAACGACACAGTATTTACAAATTGTGGAGCTACAAGTGAAAATGACATTGTTACTGCGCGGATTTACCGTTTGACGAGGCAAAATGCAGATGGCGTTACGGAGGTGGAATCAAGTCTAAGGCATGACCAAATTATTCGAGGTTTTCCTATACAAGAATCAATAACCTCGATGGTAATATGTACAAGCATAAAAGAGGCGTACGTTGACGAATGTAAAGTAATATGGTACAGACAATCTGCAATGATTAACAAAATCTTTGCATCGGTACTTATTTGTGCTGTTGTTGCAATACTTCTTTTCATTTATTTGATTTGTGTATGCGGAAAAACAAAAGACGGTGAACTCGTGTCTGTGTGGATTGATAATATATGGTCGGAAATACATCTTGCATTTATTGTCGGAATTGGAGGCAGTTCTGTTGCTGGTTGCGTTATATTGATTGATAACCTGTTTAGAGGATATTTTTCTTATAATTTTATGAAAATAGTAATTGTTTCGTTGGTTGCTATAGTGAGCGCAATCGTATTAACCTCGTTACTTTCCGTCGTCAGAAAAATTAAAAGTAAAAGATTTATTCAAACAAGTATTAATTATCGACTTGCAAAGCGTTTTTTTAAAATGATTTTTAATTTTGTCAAGTTATCGACTAAAACGAGTTTTATTATTGTTGCTATGCTTTTGATTTATACTGCACTGATTGGTGTTTTGGCAGTAGGTACTTTTGAATCTCCGATATGGTTTATCGTTGGCGTTTTATTGTTTGGACTTGCGAGTTTTGCCGTAGCTTATCGCACGAAAGACATTGAAGAAATAAAAAAAGGCGTGAGAGAGGTACGAAAAGGTAATTTGTCATATAAAATACCGGAAGTAAAAAGCTCGGATATGAAGGAATTGGCTGGAAATATCAATGATATCGCAAAAGGTCTTGATGAATCCGTATCGGCAAAGCTTAAAGCCGAAAGATTAAAAACCGAACTTATAACGAATGTGTCGCATGACCTTAAAACTCCGATAACATCAATTATCAGTTATACAGAGCTGTTGGCTAAAATTGAAGAACTGCCGGAAGAAGCAAGGGATTATGTATCAGTAATATCAAAAAAGAGTGAAAGACTTAAAAATTTAACACAAGACTTATTTGATATTTCAAAAGTGCAAAGCGGAAACGAAGATGTTGTTTCAGAAAAGCTCGATGTGTCTTTGCTTATAAATCAAGCGCTTGGTGAAAATGACAATGAAATTCAAAAGTCAGGGTTGCCGTTTTGCATTGACACACCGAAAGAGTTATATATATCGGCAGACGGCAGAAAAATGTCTCGTGTAGTGAGTAATCTGATAAATAATATCTTAAAATACGCAATGAAAAACACACGAGTGTTCGTTACAGCTTTCGAAAAAGACGAAAATGTTGTTATGGAGTTCAAAAACATTGCTGCTTATCCTATGGACTTTACTGCTGATGAAATTGTAGGAAGATTCGTTCGCGGTGATGAGTCAAGAACTGCTGACGGAAATGGGCTCGGACTTGCAATTGCAAAAAGTTATACTGAAATTTGCGGCGGAAATTTTGAAGTCGTAATCGACGGCGATATGTTTAAAGTGCTTTTAAAATTCAGAAAAAACAGTTGACAGAAAACTTATCTAAAAACGCAGAGAACCTTAATTGCAGGTTTTCGGCGTTTTTTATTCTATTTGTGTTATTTGATTTCATATTCAACAGAGTTGATTACCAAGCACGTATCATCTTTCCAATAAAGTTGCATATTTTCAAATTCTCCCCAGTCGCCGGAATAAACTCTTTGAGGTTTATTGTTGATTTTGAAAACAACTGCATTTATTTCGATTTTGTATACATCAACAAAAGTGCCTCCGCCAAGTGCGCCTTGGTCACTGTCGATTATTTGAGCATGATACTTTCCGCTTGATGACACTACGGTTTTCGTAACTGTATTTTGAACTATATTACCGAAAATCGAGATGATAAAACTGGAGAAAGCAATTGAGAATATTGTTAGTACGGATAATACCAATGATACTGTTTTGAGTGAAAGAGATTTCAAATATTTAATTGTTAAATAGCAGCAGCAACCGGTGGAAAGCAAGATACTTGCAATTACCTCAAATTGAGGATGCTTAAAAATATAAAATGCTGCGTTCATTAAAGACAAAGGGGTTATAACGGTCAACAAAGCTTGTATTATTTTGTGTTCAATCGTGTTTTTTAAAATAAAGTTAAGGATAACTATGCAGACTGACAAAACAGCAATTGCAACGGCAAAAGCTGAAATGTTTATAAGTTCAAAGGTGTATCCAAAACAAGCAGTTGCTATAACACCTGCGGGATACAGTGTTATCAGTACAAATAGCGCTCCTATCAAAATTGACATTGCTTTTTTCATACGGCTTACCTTACTCTTTTCCCAACATCTTTGCATATTGGTTTGACAGAATTTTGGACAAAGCACAGAATGCAATCGTTAATAAAATACCGATACCATTGAGAAGCAATAATGCCCACAGAATTTCTAAAATATTAGCAAAATCATTTCCGGCAAACAGCTCTAAGAAATTTATTTCGTAATGGAATATCGACCATATATAAGCACAGATTGTAATAGCAATTGTAGTAATCAATGAGTAGTTGGAAAAACTTTTTTTGTTTTTGTAAATTCTTACAAAATACCAGTTTGCCAAAGAAAGCATAAATCCGGTTGACGGAATAACAATATTAAACGCCCAAAATCCATTCGTCAAACCGTACGGTGTTCTTGCCTCTAAAGCGACCCCTATTGTAATCAACGCAAAAGAAATGAACAATAAAACTGATTGTAAAACAGAAGCTTTCCAATCGTTAAGCTTGCTAAACGTTTTTGGTAATTTTGATACCGCAAAAATATCTGATGGTGCGTTCATGTCTTCGCAAAATTTCTTGCACTCGTTGCAATCCTTAATATGTTCTTCGACAACTTTTTCGCTTTCTTCACTGCAACACCCGTCGATGTACAAAGGAATCAAATCTTTTACAATATTACAATTCATTTTCTTACCTCATTCTTTCTAATAATTTTTGTTTTGCACGGTAAAATGTAACTCGCGCCCAACTTTCGCTTTTTCCAAAAATCAAACTGATATCCTTTAAGGAAAAATCTCCGAATACCGAGAGCATAAATACTTCTTTATAAGGTTCATCTAATTCGTGCAGGAATATAAGTGCTTGTTGAGAAAGTTCTTTTTGAACAAACGCATCTTCTATACTTTCACCGGCACTTACTGCTTCAAGATCATCGAGATTGTCTTTTTTCTTTTGCTCGTTATACCAAGCAAAGTATGTATTCTTTGCAATTTGACATAGCCATACAGATGCTTTTTCTTTATTTCGCAGAGAAGAATAGTTCATATATGCACGAAAAAAAGTTTCTTGCGTCAATTCCTCGGAAAGCAAAGTGTCTTGAGTCATTTTCATTAGATATTTGAAAATGAATTCTCGGTTTTTGTTGAACAGCTTTTCAAATTCAGTCACATTTTCACCGCCTTTTCAACTATTAGATTTGGAAAACGACAAAACGTTACAAGCAGCATAACATTTTATTAAAATTAAAAAATTTACATGCGAAAATAATTGTGGTAAGGGAAATAAAAGTGCCGAAAACATAATGTCCCGACACTTTTGGCACCCGCAGTAGGAATCGAACCTACAACTAGCCCTTAGGAGGGGCTTGTTATATCCATTTAACTATGCAGGCATTATTATTTTTGCTGTTGCTCTGACGACCTGCGTATTATACCACAACGAGGTATATATCGCAATTTGTTTTTCTGTCTCTTTTTCATTTTTAGTTAAATAAAAAAGTAAATTCCGGTTTAAGCGGAATTTAGTTTTACAACACATTCTTTTATGGTGTATCATCTATGTACCTCTTGTTCGCAGTAGAAATGAGGTATATATGGCAAATAAAATACA
>SVJD01000023.1 GCA_015069165.1 Oscillospiraceae bacterium | reverse complement strand
GGTTTTTGAATGAACAAAAGTGGTTTTTATTGGATGAAATTTAGTTTTAGAATTGAAAATTACTTACATAGACATATTTTTTACTAAAGATTATTTTCTTAAAAGAAAATACAAAAGAAAAAGTCCCTAAAGGGAATAAGAATTTACAAAAGATAAAATTTTTAATTTACTAAAGAAACGGTTTCAAAATACGAAAGATTTAAGAATACCAAAGAAATTAAAACAGTACGCAAGATGCAAGAGTTTTTCTTGCAAAAAAGTACAAAGGATAAATTTTTGAAAGGGGAAAGCGGCTGTGTTTTATGGAGATAGTTTTGTCACCATTGACACAAAGGGCAGGACGAAAATTCCTGCAAGATTCAGAGAAGAGCTCGGCGATAAGTTTTTTCTTATGCGGGGCTTTGATTTATGTGTGTCCGTTTACCCTGCAGAGAGATTTGAAAAACTCAAAGAATCGTTTTTAAAGATGAAAACATCTGATGAAGCTTACAGAATTATGTCAAGAAGAATACTTGGTTCAGTGCAAGAAGTTGAGATTGATGCTCAAGGAAGACTTAGTATTTCTCCTACGCTTCGTGAATTTGCGAAATTCAAAGAAGAAATCCATGTTTTAGGCACAGGCGATCATATAGAGTTATGGGATAAAGACGAATATGAACGCTACTATGAAAATTACTGTACGGGTGACATTTTTGCAGAGGCATCAAAGAGTTTAGAATTCTGAGGCAGTGAAAAAAATGACGGAATTTATTCACGAACCGGTATTGTTACACGAATGTATTGAAATGTTAAATATAAAGCCGGATGGTGTTTATATTGACGGAACTTTGGGAGGTGCAGGTCACAGCTCCCGTATTTTACAGAAATTAGGAAAAAGCGGTGTTTTGATTGGTTTGGATCAAGATATCGATGCAATAAAAGTCGCTTCGGTAAGATTGGAAAAAGTTAAAAATGACTGCAAGAGCGAAGCAGAATATGCTGTAGTCAAAACAAACTTTGAAAATATGTCAGAAGCAGCAGAAACAGTTTTAAAAGAAAGAAACAGGGAAGTCAAAGCAGATGGTATATTGCTTGATATTGGGGTGTCATCCCATCAGTTTGACGAGCCTGAAAGGGGTTTCAGTTACCGTTTTGATGCGCCTTTGGATATGAGGATGAATCAAGATGCGCAATTAGATGCCAAACAAGTGGTAAACGAATACTCTGAAAAAGAGCTTATAAGAGTAATTCGTGATTACGGAGAAGAAAAATGGGCGGTTGCTATTGCAAGAACAATATGCAAAAGACGGCAGATTGAGCCTATTTTAACAACTTTTCAGCTTTGTGATGCAATAAAAGCTGCTATTCCTGCAAGAGCGAGGCAGGACGGCGGACATCCGGCTAAAAGAACATTTCAGGCAATCCGAATAGAAGTAAATTCAGAGCTTGATGTGTTGGAAAGAGGAATTGATGCGGCACTCGACTTATTGAGCGAAAACGGTCGTTTGTGCATAATTACTTTCCATTCTTTGGAGGACAGAATTGTAAAAAACAAACTGAAAGAAGCGGCAAATCCGTGTACGTGTCCGTCAAGTTTTCCGGTATGTGTATGCGGGAAGAAATCAAAGGGAAAAATACTTACAAACAAGCCGATAGCGGCATCCGAAAAAGAGCAATCGGAAAACAATCGCTCGCACAGTGCGAAGTTGCGGGTGTTTGAAAGGAAACTCGGCTGATTTTGTAAGAAAAAGCACAAAAGATAACAGGTGGGAATGAAAATGAGCAGGGGAAGTAGTAACGCGTATCAATACGATTATGATTATGCGTATGAGCAGAGTACAAGTCCGGGTAAATATGTTATTCCGGAGAAGAAGATTGAAGAAAAAAGAATTTTGCTTACTGAGATTAAGCGCAAAAAAGAGGATAAAAAGACAAAGAAACAAATTCTTGCAAGTATAGTGGTTCTCGTTGCGATGGGTCTTACTGTAGCGTTCAGATATGCTTCCGTAACACAGATTAATTATGAAAATCATAAATTAGAGCAAGAGTACCAAAAAAAAGCAGCAATTGTTCAGAATCTTGAAGTGGAAATTGAGAGCAATATGAACATTGCGGAAATTGCAGAAATTGCAGAAACAAAACTCGGAATGCACAAGCCTTTTGCTTATCAGATTAAATATATCAGCGTAGAAACACCCGACCAAACGGAGTACAAAAACGCAGAATTCACAAAAGAACAAACTGATAAAGATGCACCGTTTACAACACGTATGTTTAACGGAATTAAGGAATTTTTCGGAGTGATATAATTACGGGGGCGCGGCATATATTTACCGTATAGGACAGGAGGCATGGTAGGGTGGCTAGGGATTCCCGTAATGTTAATAAAAAGAATAACGATAAAAAGAATATACTTAAGGCAGTAATGTCCTTTGAGAGCGAAGACAGAGACGATAAGATTACAGGCAAATCGGTTGCCGTTTGCGTTGCTGTTATGGCTCTTTTGGCAGTGCTGCTTTTTCGCTTTGCTTATTTTCAATTCATTAAGGGCGATTATTATACGAAAAAGGCTTATACACAGCAAAATTCATGGAGAACCATTTCTGCCAAAAGAGGAACCATTACAGACAGAAACGGAAATGTTTTGGCAATCAGCGTTTCATCGTATTTGGTAAATGTAAACCAAAAAATCATACACGATAACCCTACAAAAGGTCTTACAGCAGAACAATATCAAGAAAAAATTGCAAGAGGACTTTCGGATTTCCTTAATATGGACTACAATCAGATTTTGGAGAAAATTAAGTCCACGGGCAGATATAAACTTATTGCCGAAGATATTGACCTGGAAGTGGGAGAGAAAATAAAAGCTTGGATCAAAGAAGAAAAAATAAAAGGTGTTTACGTAGATGAAGATACCACCAGATATTACCCAAATGGAAATTTAGCAAGCCATCTTATAGGTTTCACAGGTAAAGATGATCAAGGCCTTGTGTGTGGTGTGGAAGTTGCTCTCGATTCAATGCTCACCGGAACAGACGGCAGAATTATTACAGCAGTAGATGCGGCAGGAAATGAGCTTCCTTATGACGAAGTAACACGCCTCGACCCGGTAGATGGTTATAATGCAGTAATGACAATAGATGCTACCATCCAAAGTATGGTAGAAAAGGCACTCAAAGAAACCATTCAGCAATATAATGTAATAAAGGGCGGGGCAATAGTTGTAATGCAGCCTGACACGTGTGACGTTTTGGCTATGGCATCGTACCCTGATTTTAACTTAAACGACCCCTATGCGGCCCCTCCGGGAGTGGACGAAAATACGTGGGTAGGCAACAGTACAGAAGATGTTACCAAATTATACGAAACTGTTTGGAGAAATAAAGCACTTACCGATACGTATGAACCCGGTTCTACTTTCAAAACGATTACGGCGGCAATGGGCGTAGAAGAAGGTAAAGTAAATAAAAACAGCATTGTAAGCGATGCATATCTTGATTTGTCCGGTTGGCAGATTCACTGCTGGAGAAAGTATAATGACCACGGGTCGGAAACTTTTGCGGATGCCGTTAAAAATTCATGTAACCCTGTATTTTCCAGACTGGCATTAGATTTGGGTTTGCCTAAATTTTATGAGTACATAGAGTCTTTCGGCTTTAAAAATAAAACAGGAATTGTACTTTCCGGTGAAGCCAACAGTATTTTCCATACGAATCCTACTGAAATCGATATGGCTGTTACGGCATTCGGACAGAGAGTACAGATAACACCGATACAGTTGGCAACGGCTTACTGTGCAATTGCCAATGGCGGTAAGTTGATGCAACCGAGAATAGTAAAGGAAATTACAGACAGTAACGGTATTGTAGTTAAAAGCTATGAGTCTCAAGTTGTGCGCCAAGTTATTTCCGAAAGTACATCTAAACAAGTAATGGAAATGCTTGAGCAAGTCGTAGCATCGGGTACGGGAAGTAACGCGTATGTTTCAGGATACAGAGTAGCGGGAAAAACAGGAACATCACAGACAACAACATCTGAAACAGACGGACGTTATATTGCATCTTTCTGCGGAGTAGCACCGACTGATGATCCTGAAGTTGTAATTTTGGTAATGCTTGACCATCCGGCTCCGGAAGATGGTTCTGCTGCTTCGGGCGGCAAACATGCAGCACCCGTTGCAGGTGATTTGATTGAGAAAATACTTACATATATGGAAGTTGAAAAGCGATATACAGAAGTTGACAGCAACAGTATGATGGTAAAAAAATACGTTCCGAATGTAAGCAATATGACAGTAGACAAAGCCATTGAAGAGTTAAAATCAGAAGGATTTTCGTATGTTTTGGCAGATGCGGATTCTGATGCGGATCTTTCTTCACTCAGAGTAGAAGAACAAATTCCAAGATCTAACTCTTATGTTATGTCGGGCTCAAGTGTTGTGATTTATACGAGTTCGGAAAGCCCGAAACGAACTGTAACAGTACCGAATTTGGTGGGTTATTCTTTGGCGGAAGCCGTTGATGTATTGAAAAACATAGGCTTGAATGTACACGCCAAAAATATAGGAACTGTTGTTTCTCAAAGCATTCCTGAAGGCACAGTAGTAAACAGAGGCTCGGTTATAGAGCTGGAATTGATTAACAATGACACGGAGGTGGCAGGTTGATGAATTTATATGAGCTTATAGAAAAAAGCGGTATAAATACAGAGTATAATGGTGGTTATGACCTTTCGAAAATAGATATAACTACGGTAGAAATAGATAACAGAAAATGCATAAACGGCTCTTTGTTTGTTTGTATAGAAGGGTATGTTACGGACGGACATAAGTTTGCGAAAAAGGCAGAAGAATCAGGTGCAGTTGCCATTTTAGCCAAAAACAGGGAATCTCTTGAAAAGTATAATATTGCTTTAAACATACCTGTTATTTTTGCGGAAGACACTCGGTTGGCTTTAGCCGGTTTCAGTGCGGCTTTGTATGAAAATCCGTCCCATAGTATCCATCTTGTGGGTATTACGGGTACAAAAGGTAAGACTACAACTTCATACATGATTAGCTCTATCTACAAAGCGGCAAAACTTGACACCGGTTTAATAGGAACGATTTGCAATAAAATAGGAAATGAAGTAATTCCCACGGAACGTACAACTCCGGAGGCAAATGTTTTGCAAAATCTGCTTTTTGAAATGAAAAAGAGAGAAATAGGAACGTGTATAATGGAGGTTTCCTCTCAAGGACTTCACCTTGACAGGGTTAGCTTCTGCAAATTTTCTACTGCGGTGTTTACAAATTTATCAAAAGACCATATCGGCGAAAATGAACATGCAAATATGGAAGAATATGCAGATGCAAAAGCAAAACTTTTTACTATGTGTGACAATGCGCTGCTTAACGCAGATAGTCCGTATTCATCGGTTATGGAAAAAAAGGCGGCAGAATCAGGCGCGAAAATTTACAAATATGGTATAAATTGTAATTGTGATTTCAAAGCTGAAAATATCATAAAGAGCCATGCCGGTGTAGAATACGACATTGTTACAAAAGAAGAAACGTTCCACGTTAAAGTTCCTATTCCCGGAACATTCAGTGTGTACAATTCTTTGTGCGCTTTTGCTTGTGCATATTTAGAAGGGATTTCTCCTGAATGTGCAATAGCAGGTCTTGAAAATGTATTCGTACCCGGAAAAGCGGAAAACGTTCCGACGGGTAAAGATTTTTCCGTGCTTATTGATTATGCGCATAATCCTGACAGTTTTGAGAATATTTTGACAACTGTAAAAGAGTATGCAAAAAGAACAGTGTTCCTTTTCGGCTGCGGAGGTGACAGAAACAGACCGCGCGCCCTCATGGGAGAAACGGCGGGAAAATTTGCCGATTTTACCATAATTACTTCTGATAATCCCAGAAGCGAAGACCCCGAAAGCATAGTAAGGGATATAGAAAAAGGCATAATTCCTACGGGCGCGGACTATATTTGTATAGTAGACAGGCGAGAAGCTATTGAATATGCCATTAAAAATGCACTTCCCGGTGATGTTATCATTTTGGCGGGAAAAGGTCATGAAACAGAACAAATTTTTGCCGACAGAACGGTGCATTTCGATGAAAGAGAAATTGTGAGAGAAATTTTGAGGGGAATTTAAGTATTATGTATATAAGCTTGGGAAAAATTGCGGAATATACAGGCGGTAAATTGTACGGTGATGCAAATTTGACAGTTACCGAGGCAGTTATAGATTCCAGAAAAACACAAAAAGGAAGTCTTTTTATTGCCCTTAAAGGTGAAAATACAGACGGACACCGTTTTGTTGAATCTGCTTTTAATATGGGAGCAACTGCGGCACTTGTGGAATGTGGTTTTTCTGCACCTGAAAATGCAAAAAATTATGTAGAAGTTGAAAATACACAAAATGCAATGGGGGATATTGCAGCCGGAATACTTCGCGACAGAGGAAATTCCGTGACAAAATTAGCAATAACAGGCAGTGTTGGTAAAACGTCTACGAAAGATATGATTGCATACGTATTTTCATCGTATTTTACTACATTAAAATCAGAGCTTAACCACAATAATGAATTGGGTTTGCCTTTGACTGTAATGAAATTAAAAGACGAACACAAGGTACTTGTTTCCGAAATGGGAATGAGAGGCTTGGGACAAATAGAATATCTTGCCAATATTGTAAAACCTGATATTGCAGTAATAACAAATATTGGAGTTGCGCACCTTGAACTCCTTAAAACCAGAGAAAATATATTGAGAGCAAAACTTGAAGTATGCAAAGGCATGAAGGCCGGAAGTACGCTTGTTTTAAATGGCGATAATGATTTGCTTTCGGATAAAAATTCAGTTCTTGAAATTTTAAAGGAATACGGTGTTTGTTTGCCTGAAATTGTATATTTTGGCACAGAATCAAACTCTGATTACAAAGCAGAGAATATTCACGGCAGTAATTATACGCTCGTCACACCTGGCGAAAATAAATTCGAGATAAAACTTAAAGTTCCGGGAGTTCATAATGTCTATAACAGTATGGCGGCGGTATGTGCGGCAAATGCGGCAGGTATTTCGACAGAAAAGGCAATTGAAGCTCTTTTGACTTTTGGTGACGATGTTTCAAGACAAAAAATTACAGAAAAATCTTGGGGCTTTATAATAGACGATACATATAATGCAGGACCTGAATCTATGGAGGCTTCGCTTGGTGTGCTTAAAGAGATTAAGGCAGATGTGAAAATTGCAGCTTTGGGAGATATGCTTGAACTTGGTGAAATTACCGAAGAAGCTCATCGTAAAATCGGCAGAATTGCTTCTGAATCTGCAGATGTATTGCTTGCGGTAGGGCGTAATTCTGTGTTATATTATGAAACGTTTTCGGGAAAGAATAAGCTTCACGCCGAAGATTCTGTTTCGGGTGCAGAGGCACTTTGTAAAACAGTTAAAGAATATATACGCGAAGGAAAACGAATTGCTGTACTTGCGAAAGGTTCAAATGCAATGAAAATGAATGTTGTGTCAAATGCGTTGCAATTGTTAGATACGGAGGATTTTGTATGACAACTAAATTAACTATAGCTTTTTTAGTTACTTTTGCCGGAGCGGTGCTTTTGGCACCGTTTTATATTCCGCTTTTAAGGCGTTTGAAATTCGGTCAAACTATAAGATATAACGGACCGCAAACTCACCTTAAAAAGCAGGGCACACCTACAATAGGAGCGCTTATTTTTATAACTCCGCTGATAATTGTTTCGCTGGTTTTGTATTTTACAGATATTGCGCCGCAGATAATTCCGCTTCTTTGGACTACTGTGGGTTTTGCGTTTGTAGGATTTTTGGACGATTTGATAAAAATAATCAAAAAAAGCAAGGACGGATTGAAGCCTTACCAAAAAATGACATTGCTTTTTATAGTTTCACTTGCTTTTGTATTTTATATTACACAGAAAAAATATGTGGATAACTCTATAATTCTTCAATTTTTCGGATTGAATGTAAGTTTAAATCTTTCTTGGGTTTTTATACCATTTTGCGTACTTATACTTCTTTCATCCACAAATGCTGTTAATTTGACAGACGGACTTGACGGTTTGTGTGCCGGTTCGTCATTTATAGTATTTATGTTGTTTGCGGCAATTTCTATTTTGCTTTGTCCGAATGATTCCGTTGCATATTTTACTGTGGCAATGGCAGGTGGATTGCTTGGATTCTTGCTCTTTAATGCAAATCCTGCAAAAGTGTTTATGGGAGATACGGGTTCTTTGGCGATAGGTGGAGCAATCGGAGCATGTGCAATTATGCTTCAAAGACCTCTTATTATTCTTATTGCGGGTGCGATTTTTGTAATAGAGGCACTTTCGGTTATATTACAAGTAGGTTTCTTTAAAATTACAAAAGGAAAAAGATTATTCCGCATGGCACCGATACACCATCATTTTGAGCTTTGCGGTTGGAGTGAAAGAAAAGTAGTAGTTGTATTCTGGCTATTTACGCTTGCATGCTGCGTATTGACATTTTTCAGTATTAAATAATTGAATCATTTACAAAAAGGGGAGGTGGAGCAACAGTGATTCCGTCAAGAAACAAAAAAGAAAGCCAAAGCACATCGATGGAAGATGTAAAGCGCCGTGTTCGTGAAACAATACGATACAATCAACCGGACTTTTGGCTTATATTGTCAATAGTTTTGCTTTTGGGCTTGGGAACAATGATGGTTTTCAGTGCCAGTTCTGCCACCGCTTATTCTTCGTCAGCAGGTTCTGCCTATGCAGTTTTAAAAGATCAGCTTATAAATGCAGTTCTCGGAGTAATTGCAATGGTAATTGTAAGCTTTATAGATTATAAAGTTATTGCCAGATTTACAGTTCCTTTTTTTATAGGATGTAATGTTTTACTTGTGCTTGTGCAGGTTATGGGTCTTACGATAAACTATGCTAAAAGATGGCTCAAAATCGGTATAACATTTCAGCCCTCGGAATTTTACAAAATTGCCGTAATTTTGTTTTTGGCATACGTATTTTCAAGGCCGGGGTTGTCATATAAGGCGGTAAGACTTATGGGAGTTGTAATATATATGGTGCCTATTGGTGTCGGAATATTGCTTCTTGCGCTCCAGCCACATATCAGTTGTGTTATGATTATAGGTCTTGTTATGCTTGCAATGATGTTTGCAGGGCGTGTAAAGCTTCCCACATACATCCTCATGGGCGGTGGTGTCGCGCTTTTAGCGCTTATAGTATTCGCCTCGGGAATGGTAGATTTTTCCTACATTGGCGAACGTTTTACAACATTCCTTGATCCGGAACACGATACTTCCGGTGACAGTTACCAAATTATGCAATCTTTGTATGCAATCGCTTCGGGTGGCCTTTTTGGTAAGGGATTTGGTCAAGGTGTACAGAAATACCTTTATTTGCCGGAACCTTACAACGACTTTATTTTGTCCATACTTGCAGAAGAACTGGGTTTTATCGGAGTTTTACTGGTTCTCGGACTTTTTGCATTGTTCATTTGGCGCGGTTTCAAAATTGCTCGCCATGCCCCGGATAAATTTTCGTCACTTACTGCTTTCGGCATCACAATGCTGATTACAGTTCAGGTGCTTATGAATGTGGCGGTTGTTACTTCTTCTATGCCGGTTACGGGTATTTCGTTGCCGTTTTTCAGCTATGGTGGAACATCACTCGTTATTTTACTTGCCGGAATGGGAATTCTGCTAAATATTTCTAAACAGTCCCATTACGATAAATTCTGAGATTCCGTAATATCTGCACCTAAAGCGCGTAGCTTCTCGGAAATTCCGTCATAGCCGCGCTTTATATATTCTTTGTCATAGACTATTGTCTGTCCTTTTGCAAGCAGGCCTGCAATAACCATCGCTGCACCTCCGCGTAAATCATGTGACTGGACTTTGTTTCCTGTCAAGTGTTTTCGACCTCGGATATGTATACCGAAGTCCGTATTCGTAATGTCTGCATTCATTTTTGATAATTCGTCAGCGGCTTTAAACCTTTTCGGAAAAATTTTGTCTATTACGAAAGTTTCTCCTTTGGAAACGGATAAAAGGGGAAGAATTAACGATTGTGCATCAGTGGGAAAAGCAGGGTAAGCATCTGCTATTATAATGCCGGGAGAATTGAGCCTTTTTGTTACAGAAGTTTCCGAAATTTCCAAAAAATTTATAGCTTCGCCGTCTTGTGTGTATTTATGTTCTTTGATGCGAGTGCCCATTCTTTTTAAAACATTTATAACTTCTAAGCAGTGAGATGTTTCACAACCGTGTATTTTGATATTATCGCCGATGCCGGCGGCAGATATAAGAAATGTGGCCGCTTCGATTCTGTCGGGGATTATCTTGAAAGTTACAATATCTTTTTTGTATTCTTTTAAACCGCGTATTTTAATACAGCCCGTTCCAAGCCCTTGTATTTTTACGCCGAGCTTTTGCAGATAATTTCCGAGACAAACAATTTCGGGCTCTGTTGCAGCGCCGTAAACAGTTACACTTTCCGTAAGTCCCGCAGCCGCCATTAAAGCATTTTCGGTAGCGCCTACGCTGGGAAATTTCAGATAAACGTGTTTGTCATTTTCTACGTTACAATCCGTTCTGTAGAGTTTTGTTTTTATAGCGGAATCGTTCCTGGTCGTTTCAATTCCCATTTCGCGAAGAAGTGATTCGTGTATGTCAATAGGTCGGTCACCTATTATGCAACCGCCGGGGAAAGCAACCTCTGCCTCTTTTGATCTTGCGGTAATTGCTCCCAAAAATGTAATTGAAGATCTGCACAAGCGGGCTTTTTCACTGCCTATTGTTGTTTTTTCGATATTTGTGGCATCTACTTCTATAATGTTTCCTTCTTTTTTCTTAATCAAATTTACTTTGCAACCTAAATCTTTTAAAATGCCGGCAGTGATTCTGACATCTGAAATATCGGGGCAGTTTGTTATTCTTGTAATGCCTTTATTTATAAGTGTTGCAGATAAAACCGGTAATATAGCATTTTTTGCTCCGCTTACACGTACATCTCCGTGTAAAACATTGCCGCCGTTTATAATGTATTTTGTCATATATTTCACCGCATAATTATCGCGTCTTTCTATAACTATTTTATGCGTATTTTGGAGTTGGTGTTACTTTTTGACGTTGTGAAAATTGATAAACAATAAGGTATTATGTAGTACAAAAGGGAAAACCGATATACGATTATGACACAAAAGATTTACACAAAATAGTCGCTCAATTTTTTCGACACCTTGGGCTTATCGTTTTCTTTTATTTTTTTTAAATCAATACAATCTTCTTTATAAACATAGGTACAATTGAAGGACTTTCATATGCCAACAGAACAGCAATGCCGCGAACTATAGGATTTTGTCTTTTTTTCTGATTTCGACAGAATCTCTCTCTGTTTGATTGCAACATTTTGTCTTTTTTTTATATGTAGACAGAATATCTATTCTTTTGTAGCTGCCAAACAGCGTTTTAAGTTCAGCAAATGATAATTTTCTGCTTCTTTTTCGTATTTAGACAAAATCTATGCGTATTGAATCGCAACTTTCTGTAGCTTTTTCAGATATAGACAAAAAATATTATCCGGAGACTGAAGTTGTTCGATTCAAAGGTGAGGCTCATTGTTATAAATTAATTTATCAGCCGGAAAAATGGATAGAAGTTGTAAAAGATTTTTTGCTATATTAAAATATGGAATTTTGATGTATAATCGAGATGACTTTTGTTTATAAGTGAGTTGTTTTAGTGTGTTTTCTGATTGTAAATATGTGATTTTTGATTTGGACGGAACGATTACTGACCCTAAGGTTGGTATTACAACATGTGCAAAGTTTGCTTTGAAAGAAATGGGATATGAGTCCCGGGCAGAACAAGATCTTACATGGATGATAGGGCCGCCGCTGCTTAATACTTTTATAAAAATTACAGGTTGCGATGAAGTCGAAGGACAGAGGCTTATAGATAAATACAGAGAGCGTTACAGAGTGTTGGGCGTTCACGAAAATAAACTCTATCCGGGAATTGAAAATCTGTTAAAACAATTAAAAGACTCAGGCAAAATTCTTGCAATAGCATCTTCAAAGCCGACTTTTTTTGTAGAGCAAATACTTGATGATTTTAATTTAAGAGAATACTTTAATGTGGTGCAAGGCAGCGACATGGCAGGCAAACATGTGGAAAAAGAAGATGTGTTAAAAATTGCACTTTCTAAATTAGACATTACGGAAAATACGAAGTTGCATCAAACTGTTATGGTAGGTGACAGAAAATTTGACATACTTGCGGCGAAAAGTTTCGGAATGAAATCAATCGCTGTTACTTACGGCTATGCGGTAGATGGAGAATGGGATAATTTAAAAGCAGATGCTTTTGCTTCATCACCGACAGAAATTCTTTCGCTATTTAATCAATAACTCCTCAAGTTCTTTTTTTGAACCTCGAAAGATATTTAAATCAATGGCAGAACCTTCGTGACCCGCAAGCATTCCGTCGTCGGAATATTGCCAAAATTGCCAATTTGTTATACCCAAGAAAACAGGGTGGAAATAGACATTTCTGATCCATAAAGGGTATTCGTTGTATCGGTCTTTAATATAGAGAGCATAGGCTTCGTATGTTGCGTAAATAATGGGTTTTACACCGTAAAATCGTTCCAGTTCAAATAAAAACGAATCAAGTATTTCAAAAACTGTTTCGCAAGATGGCGGAGCGTTATAATAATTACCATAAAATTCCACATCTGCTACAGGGGGCAACATTTGACTTTTTTTACCAACAGTGGAAATGAAATTTTCCGCTTGCGTTATACCGCTGCTGTCAAAGCTTAAAAAGTGATATGGAGCCGGTAAAATAGAAGTTTTACTTACACTTTCCCAATTGGTTGTAAAATATTTATCTACATGATTACTTCCCTCGGTGGCTTTTATAAAAGCAAAAGAAACATTTTGCGAAGACATTATATCCCAATCAATATTTCCTTGATAGCGCGAAACATCTATACCTACCACATCGTAAAGAGTTACGGTAGGTTTTATGTATAAGAGCAAACAAGCAAAATATATACCAAAAAGTATAAAGGTTAGTTTCCTTTTCAAAATGTAATCTCCTCTTTGTCAGTGTGCGCCGAAATTAAGTGATTTGACATCCTAAGTAGTATAGTGTAGTCTATATCCTAAACTCGTCTTTTGGACTCGTGAGCATAACCGACTGCCGGCTGTGGTATGCCGGTAAAGGATAGTTTAATATAGGGCAGGAAATTGTCAAGGTCGTAAAAATGACGAATTTAGTCGAATGATAAGGAATAAAAAATGGAACCTAATTACAAAATTACCAAATACACATGTTACTTATTTTACATATTGCAAGGCACTCTTTTAAATATTGCGGCGGTGCTTTTTGTGCCGCTTCAAGAACAATTCGGTTTGTCGTATATGCAGTTGGGTGCTTTGATTTCAATAAACTTTGCGACACAGCTTACAGTAGACATTGTTCTCAGTAAAATGGTTGACAAAAAAGGTTACAGAGTGGCATTGCAAGTTTCTTCTGTTGCTGCATTTTTAGGTTACGGAATATTTGCGTGGATGCCGGGATTGTCGAATAATCCTTATTTGTGGTTGTGCATCGGAATGGTATTTATGTCAATCGGCAGCGGATATATGGAAATAGCAATAAGTCCTTTGGTACACGCACTTCCGGATAAAGCAAAAGGTAAAAATATGGCACTTTTACATTCCTTTTACGCTTGGGGGCAACTTTTGACAGTTATGGTAACTACCATAGCTTTGGCTCTTTTGGGACGCCAAAATTGGCATTTAATAGTAACCGGTTGGATGATTTTTCCTGTTGTGGGATTTATACTTTCCTGCATAATGCCTGTTCCTGCAGTAAAAGCTGAAGAAAGCAGTTCTTACAGCTTTAAAATATTTAAAGAACCTATGTTTATAATATTTTTAATGATGATATTCTTCGGCGCATGTGCTGAAAACATAATGGTTCAATGGAGCTCTGCTTTTATGGAGCAGGCAATGGGCTTAAATAAAGTAATAGGTGACTTGGCAGGTATGAGTATGTTCGCAGTTATGCTGGGATTGTGCCGCGTTATAAGTGCTTTAGCGGAAAAAAAGATAAAACTTTACCAATTTATGCTTTATGGCTCTTTGACAGCTATAGTTTGTTATTTGGCGGTTGCTCTTACGGATTTACCGGTGCTCGCTCTTGTTTTCTGTGGTTTGACAGGTTTTGCAACAGCAATGCTCTGGCCCGGTACGCTCGTTTTGGCGGCGGAATATTTTCCCAAAGCAGGGGCTTGGCTTTTTGCTTATCTTGCGATAGCAGGTGATTTGGGCGGTGTGTTCGGCCCGTGGCTCACAGGCACAGTTGCGGACAGTTCGGGTTTAAAAGCCGGAATGTTCACAGCGGCTGTATTTCCGCTTTTGTCGGCTGTATGCATAATTATTTATTTGAAAAAGAGTAAAGCGCATAAACAATTGCGTAAATTATAGGCTGATGTCCCATATAAATCCAAAGGGAATGGCGGCCGCAGAAACTTAAAAATCTGACAGGCAAGGCTTTGGCAGGGAACTTCGGGAAAAGAGTTTGCTTGTTTTTGTAAATACAACGTCCTAAAACAGTACCTATCATAAACCAACCAAGATTTGGAATAATCGGAAAATAATCTGAAGCAACATAACCGTTACAAAGAATTCCGAAAGGTACGGTCCAAAAAGTATCTGTGCGAATATCGCGAACTACGAAAGTCATTAAAATAATAACGACTCCTATAATTGCAATGGATAGTGTAGGTAAATGTTTATATAAAGCGTAAAATATCATGCAAATACCAAGTAGGTGAAGTATGCCGAAGTGAATCAAAATATATTCGTTAGCCAACTCCAAAAGATACATTCCGTAAGTAACGGCGGTAATTATCATTCCGCAACCGAAAACGATTATGCCGCGTTTTAGATTACGATGCCCCAATGTTACGCAAATTCCGGACATAATAATAAAAAGCAAACCGCCGTAATCACGTATTATGTTAAAAAGTGTAGGAGTTTCGTAGGAAATCATTCCGAACATTTGAAGATCGTAAATCGTATGAACGATTATAACACCCAATATGCAAAGACCGCGAAATGCGTCAAGTTCCCAAATTCTGTCTTTTTTAGCCATAAAAATCACCCGCTACATTATACCATGATGTAATATAAAATCTACACAAAAATCAATCCATAACATACGGCATAGTTTTTATCATATCGCCCAAGTGGTCGGTATAAGTTTTTCTTAATACGGAATTCTCTGCTGTGACATCGATATTGATTTCAAAAGGCGTGTTTTCGCCGGATTTCCAGTTTATGCAAATTTTTCCTAAAATGTCAGAATACTTTACGGGGGAGGCAAGTTTTTCAAAATTTCGTTTATAAGTTACATCGAAATTGGCTTCTTCCCATTTTGCCAGGGTAATGCAAATGTTATCATCTATAATACCGTAAACTTCCTTTGCTCTGCCTTTTTCCACGGCGAAAGAATCTATTCTGGTTCCGCGGGATAACAAGGTATATGTATTGTAGTTTTGAGAAGTGTATTTTATAAGTTTGTTGCTGTCATTTACTCTTTCCGCAGATGTAGGACAGTTTAAAAGAACTGCAACCGCTTGCACCGAGCCGGATTCCATATAAAAAACTATGCATCGTCCTGCACCTCCCGTGTAGCCTGTTTTGCCGCCTGTAACTTCATCGTATCTGCCAAGCAGAGGGTTTGTGTTTTTTAAATTATGTCCGTTCAAATAAATGGAAGAAGTGGAAACTATTTTGCGGTAAAGCGGTTGCTTATACGCTTCTTTTGCTATTAAGGCTAAATCGTAGGCTGTGGTGTAATGCCCGTCAACATCAAGCCCGTGGGGAGTTTTAAAGTTTGTGTTTACTGCACCGATACTGACAGCTCTGTCGTTCATCATGTTACAAAATTCTTCTATTGAGCCGCCCACGTGCTCTGCAATGGCAACGGCAGCATCATTACCTGAATTCAAAAGCAGTCCGTAAAGTAAATCGTGCAAAGTGATTGTTTCGCCCTCTGCCAAATGCATGGTAGAGCCTTCTGTATAAGCCGCCTGTCTGCTTACTGTAACCGTTTCGTATAAATCTTCGCAATTTTCGGTTGCAATTAAAAATGTCATTATTTTTGTAGTGCTTGCCATAGGAACTTTTGAAACAGCATTTTTTTCGTATAAAAGACGTTCGGAGGAAAGGTCGTATACTATTGCGGCTTTGGCGGAAATTTCCGGGGGTTTGACTTCTTCTGCATTTTTGTTTTTACTGCCTATGCTGTAAGATATTAACTTTTTTAGGCGTTTTTCCACATTTTGGTTATTGATTTGTACATCAGGTGCTTCGACGGAATACGTTTCTTTCGCCATTGATATCGTCGATAAGTATGCCGAAATTATGTAGGCGACCGTTATTCCGACGAGTAATACAGAAATAATAATTTTGATATTTAATATTTTGGATTTTGCATCTTTAAATTTCATAAGAAATCCTCCTCATCTGTTCATATCTTTATGTGACAAGCATTTGCTTAAATATTTATATGAGTAATGACCTGAAAAAATGACAAAAAATGTCGCTCGCCATTTCGAGTTTTTGTCTAAAATAGGTCGTACGAAAAATTTTAAAATCTCAATAACAACTTGCCGCCGTTTGATAAATATATTTAATTGAATTCACTTTGTATTTGTGTTAACATTATGCAGAAAAAGAAACGATTTAAATACGAAAGAGATGTGGAAAATATGAGTAATAATAAAACTCAAAAACGCAATATTCTTGCTGTAAGAATTCTGCTTGTGGCAGTCAGCTTTGTAATTGCTTCTGCGTGCTTATTAACAAGTTGCAGCGCTGATAATACTGTAGACAGCAAAGTATACGGCGTTGCTGTGTCTGATTTAGATGAATTGAACGGAGCGAAGAGAGCGGAGCTTTCAGAAGGCGTTCAGAATATCATCAAAAGAGCAAGACAGCTTTATGAAATTAAGTGGACAGCACTTTCTGATTTTGAAAGCTATCACAGTCTTAACGGAGAAAGCAGTCCCAATAGTGATGTTGGTCAAAATTTATATTTTCGCAAAGGAATGGAGTACCAAGGTATTCCGTATGGTCAGCCTGTACATAAGGGCTCTTATGTTGGATTTGGTTCTGCAATAGAAGATTTTATTGCTGCGGTATCAGATAAAAACAGTAATATCTATACGACTTACGGCGAAAATACTTGGTATTTTACAGACCATGGGGGCCCTATAAAATATTCTCCGTATTTTTCCACGGATTGCAGCGGAGTTGTTTCTTATGCGTGGGGGCTTTCAGGCAGAAATACAACAGGTATGATTGCAGAAGCTACACTTAAAGAAGGCGACGCCGGCTACGAAGATGCTAAGTTTCAATTCGTTGGCAAAAAAATCGAAGACATGAAAGTGGGATATGCACTTAATAAAGCGTATTCGCATATCATTCTTATTTATGATATTGTTTACGACAGCTCCGGCGATATTATTCAAGTAACAACTTTTGAACAGACTCCTCCGTACATCAGAATACGAGTTTGGGGTGCCGGCGGAAATGCAGGCTCGCTCAGAGCTTTACAAGATAAAATTGATATAGATGGCTATGATATTATACGTTATACAGGTATGGACGATGTAAAATACGAGCAGAATGATGCAGTTCCGTTAAATAAAGAAAAATATAAAAATAATGTCAGTAATCCTATAAGCGCAACCGTTTCTGAGGGTGTTGTTAAAGGAGAGGCTATTGTAACCGAAGATTCATATCAAATCGAGGGTTGGACATATAATGAGAAGGGAATTAAGAAAGTCGAGTATTCCGTAGACGGCGGAACGTGGCAGGAAGCCGAAACAGAGGAGTACGGCGGTGTTTTGAGGTACAAGTCTTCATCTGCAGTAAAAATGACAGGGGCGCACACTGTAAAAGTCAGAGGTGTTACTTCTGACGGAAATTACGAAATTGCTGAATTTGCGGTAAAGAATGCACCTGAGGGATATAGTTTTACTGCGCGTTTTGACGATTTCACGGGTTGCTTCCTTGATCCGGCTAAAAATTCCGTATCTGTGGGAATCAGCGATTTCAGCAGTCCGCAAAAGGCTAGAGTTTCTTTGAGCGGCTGGGGTGTAAGCACAGAGTCTGTTAAAAGCTTCGAATACAAAATTGACGACGGAATATGGCTACCGTTGGAAACTAATTTCAGATACGATGTATACAAAAACAGAAAGGATTACCAAAAATCTTGCAAAGCGTATAACTCCTTTAGCGGCGGTTTCGAAATGTCTCACCTTGATGGCGGAGCATCTTATACAGTTTATGTAAGAGGCGTTAGTGCCAATAACGATGTTTTTGAATTTGCTCAAGTGACAATCGAGTTGGGCGAGGGTATTGTAAATATTTTCGGACTTGAATTAGAGGAAGGTATTTTTTACTTAATTCTTAATATAATCGTTGCTGTAGTAATTGCTGTCGTTGGTCTTGTGGTCGTTTTAATTGTTGTTAAAAAGAAGAAAAAAGCTAAAACCGGCAATGCAGGCACAGAGAATTCCGAAGCGGAAATTGCGGGAGAGGCTACTATGGAAGAAACTGCAACAGAAACAGGAGTGGAAGCAGAGTCTTCAGAGACGGCA
This sequence comes from Oscillospiraceae bacterium, assembly GCA_015069165.1. Taxonomy (GTDB): domain Bacteria; phylum Bacillota; class Clostridia; order UBA1212; family UBA1255; genus Egerieisoma. The sequence goes on along the minus strand of SVJD01000023.1, from coordinate 14,935 downwards.
GAGTCTCAAGAAACAGTACATCAAGAAAGCGATAGTTCCGAAAATTAACGCTTGACTACATTTTTTTGCAGTGTTAAAATGAGCGAGTAATTAAATAAAGTTCGGGGAGCTTGTAAGGCAGGCTGAGAGGAAGACATCGATCTTCGACCCTTTGAACCTGATTTAGGTAATTCTAACGCAGGGATGGGACTTAAGCAATTAAGACATATTCTTACGGGAGGTATCTTCACAGGTATCTCCCGAACTTTTTTTATTTACACATTACTGCGCAGTGAATAAATCATTTGAAAGGTTAGTGATAAATAACATGAAAGTTTTAATGGGTAAAATATTTGATGTATTTTTCAAAGGCAGTAAACCTGCGCTTTGGGATGATGTTGCAGAAAATTGGTTGTTAATTTTGTGCGTAGTAATTGCTTTGGCGGCTGTAATTACTTTGTGTATAGTTTTGATGAAGAAAAAATCTGCCGATAGTGAGCAAAAAATGCAATCAAAAAGGCCGCTTTTTGATGTGCGCTCAATGTCTTTTGCGGCAATGTGTCTTGCGGTTGCTTTTGTTTTATCTTTTATAAAAATTGTTGATTTGCCTCAAGGCGGCGGAGTTACACCCGTCAGTATGCTTCCGATAATACTGTTTGCATACATATACGGGTATAAAAAAGGCTTTGTGGTTTCGTTTGTATATTTCTTGTTACAACTTTTGCAAGGTGTTTATTTCCTGAATGTCGTTCAGTTCTGTTTCGACTATCTGATTGCGTTTACAATCATCGGTGTTGCGGGATTTTTCAGAAAAAATCTCGTTCTCGGAACGATTGCGGCTCACTTGCTCCGCTATGCTTCGCACGTAATTGCGGCGTATGCGTTCTTTAGAGAATTTAATCAAACGGGAATTAACGATGTCGCTTACTGTTTGATTTACAATAGTTTTGTATTGATTGAGATGGTTGCTTGCGTAATAATTGTTGTCATTCCGCCTGTTAAAAAAAGTATTGACAAAATGAAACAAAAATCTCTTAAAGGCAGCCGCTGAATAAATTTTTATTATTGCGGATACTCAAAGTCCGAATCAATTCCGGAATATGATTCTAAAATATGCAGATAATCTCTGCATATTTTTTTTGCACTTTCTAAATCCAGTTCTTTATAATTGCCGCATTCTTCCTCAGAAGCACCGAAAACCTCGCCGCAGTATTCCGTCACATCTAATAATACTTTTTTTACCTGAGTAAGCACGGTAGCAGGAGTTAAATCTCTTGTAAGCAGATAAAAACCTGTTCTGCAGCCCATCGGTCCGAAATAAATTACATTTTGACCTATTTCGCAGTTGCGTATGAATGTTGCAATCATGTGTTCGGCGGTGTGCATTTCGACATGGCTCATATAATCGCCTGCGTTGGGCTTTTTCACTCTTAAATCAAAGGTTGTGATATCGCCGTCGATTCTTGAAATGTACATACCGGGATTTATTTTTCTGTGATCTATTTGAAAACTGGTTATTTTTTCCATACATTACACTCCTTAAAAAAATACTGTGTCTTTCGAAAAACAAATAGCAAAGCTACTGCTTATTTGCTTTGCGGATTTATTTTACAATTATTTTAACAAAGAAGAATAGTATGTCAAGACGAGTGCTTTGTTCCCGGGATTCTGAAAATTTTTGCTCGCCCTGCTTTTCTGTCTCGTTTTCGATTTCGAGACGAAAATTTGAAAAGGCGCTGAACGCTTTCTGCCTCATTTTCGATTTCGAGACGAAAATTCGAAATAGCGGTGAACACTTTCTGTCTCATTTTCGATTTCGAGACGAAAATTCGAAAAGGCGGTGAACGCTTTCTGTCTCATTTTCAATTTCGAGACGAAAATTTAAAAAGGCGGTGAACACTTTCTGTCTCGTTTTCGATTTCGAGACGAAATTTCGAAAAGGCGGTGAACGCTTTCTGTCTCATTTTCGATTTCGAGACGAAAATTTGAAAAGGTGGTGAACACTTTCTGTCTCATTTTCGATTTCGAGACGAAATTTCGAAAAGGCGGTGAACGCTTTCTGTCTCATTTTCGATTTCGAGACGAAAATTTGAAAAGGTGGTGAACACTTTCTGTCTCATTTTCGATTTCGAGACGAAATGTATAAAGTTATTTAAATTTTATCCTATCCGAATTTTCCAAGATTTATTTTACACCATCTACAGCTTGGGTTTTAAACCGCTTTTTTACAGCGGGGGATTTTCTGTGGCATTTTATAAGAATACGCCGAAAATATTCAGTGACCGTTATTATGTCGGTAAATTTTCGGTGCCGTTTCGTTAAAAGAGATAATATCACTTTGGTATTTTCGTATAAATTGTTATTTTAGTTTATACGAAAAACGGTATATTTGTTTAAAAAAACTATTTTATTTTGAAACTATATGTATTATAATGGAGAAGCCAAACCAACTTAATACTGCAAACGGGTAATTTCTTACAGGAATATTATATTTCTTTTGTGCCTACAATGAATTTGATAAAAATGCAAATTTCGTTTCTGTAGGTACAAGGAATTTCTTTGCGCAGAGTTGGTTTGGCGACTATCGGAGTTTGCGTTTTTTGTGCGGCTACTTCGATAGCCGCACTTTTTATTTTTAGGAGGAAAAATATGGAAGAAAAAAAGGAAATCATGCAACAATCGAAAAAAGCGAAAAACAATTTGTTGATACCGTTCATTGTTGTATTAATTGGCTCGGTAATGCTGATTGTAACATTGTTTTTGCCGTTTGCCTCGGCGACAGAGGAATATGCAGAACATTTACAAAAATATTCCGATGAAATGTATGCGGTAGGAATTGATATGAAAAATGAAGAAGCTATTGATATTTCTTTACTTGAATTTATCAAAGTGTATGCTGCAACGGCTGATTTAGGAATGTCGCAAGATGTGGCAGTTGTATGTTTGGTTATCATTTTTGCATTTATATTATTTGCCATTTTAACAGTGTTGTTTTCAGTATTTAAGAAACCTATTCCGGCGATTATATTTAATCTTTTATCGTTTGGTGTATTTTGGGTAATTAGATGGGATTTTGAAGACAGGGGTGTTATTCCGAGTAGTAATTATGATTGGGGTATCGCGGGAACATTTTGTTACGTTGGAATAGTTGTTGTAATGATAGGTGCTGTGGCACTCTTGGTAATGAAGATAATGACGAAAAAGCAAAGACAATTGGTAGGACAACAGGGGGAGAAAAAAATATGAAAAAGATATTATTGATTTTACTCGTTTTAGTTATTAGTGTTGCAATGATTGCTTGTGGAGAAAAATCTGTTTCAAACAGCTCTCAAAACACTGATATGCCAACAATAACAGCGGAAGTAACAAACATACCAACTCAAAAGCCTGAAAAGTTACCGATTGAGGAATCAACTAAGTCTCCTACTGAAGCACCAAAGGAAGTTCCTACTACTGAACCGATAAATGTTAAATCTTTAGAGGAACTTGAAGAATTAGTAGAGAAAGATGTGGAAAAAACAATTTCTGAATTGACAAAAGACTTTGAAGAATTAGTAAACACAATTGATACATACGAAAGTTATAAAGCAAATATTGATACTATAGAAATGTTTTATGAAAAAATTTTTATAAATACTCATGCCCTGACAAATCGGTTGAAAATATATACTTTGTATTATGCAGAAATTATTTTTTCGGCAGATAATTCCATTGATGACAAGTATGAGAATATGGAAGAAATATATGATGTTATCTATGATAATGCCGGTGACGATATTTATGATGAAATATACGATGGTATTTTAGATGATATGTATGATTCTTTTTATGATGGTATTTTAGATGATGCGAAAAATTCAGTAGAATATTATGAATGGTCAGATTTACGATCTGATGAATATGATTTATGGTCAGATACTCGTTCGGATGTTTATGATGATTGGTCAGATACTCGATCTGATATCTATGATTTTTGGTCTGATACAAGGGGAGAACTTTGGGATGAAGATATCGAAAAAGCTATTAAAGAAATAGAAAGATTCAAAGCAGATGTAGCAAAACAGAAATAGAAAAAACAGGCTCTTGGGAAATTAAAACAAGGTAAGGTGCTATATCTTACTTTGTTTTTTTATGTAATAAAAACATCTGTTGACATAATTACAAAAACTCAATATAATAATATTGATAATAGTTATTATTATTGTAATTTTGTTATACTTCAATGCGATTGCAAAAAGCTGATAAAGAAACTTAATATTACAACACCAAACCTTGTTGTTTTATTTTAAGGAGGAGGGCGGATATGAAAAAATACAGCAGACAAAGAGAAGCACTTTTGACGGAGCTTCGCAGCCGAAAAGATCATCCCACAGCCGAGGATTTGTATTTGAGTCTGAGAGCTGTCCTTCCTAATTACAGTTTGGGAACGGTTTACAGAAATCTTGCGGATTTGAGTGCGGACGGCGTAATTATGAAAATTACATCAGGTTACGGGCCGGAACGTTACGACGGCAATGTCAAACCACACGGGCATTTCACTTGTACGAAATGCGGCAGAGTCATTGACTTGGACGGATTTTACGAAAGCCATGTCGACACAAATACGATAATGAAAGATGTAGCTAAAAGCGAATCCGGCAAACAAATTGCAGGTATAAGCGAAATACGAATAATGCTTTACGGCCAGTGCACAAATTGTTAGAGCATTTAAACCCTTTGATTCATATATTAAAAGTGTGACAATATATGAATTCGAAGGGTTTTTTATATGATATATATGGATAACGCGGCGACAAGTTGGCCTAAGCCGCAACAAGTAAAAGAAACAGTAACGGAGGCATTGGAAAATGCCGGAAATCCCGGCAGAGGAACCCATAGCTACGCTGTGTGGTCCTCTGTAAAATTAGATGATGTCAGACAGAAAACAGCAAAGCTTTTCGGCATACAGGAGCCTTTGCAAATATCATTTACACTAAACGCCACCCACGCTCTGAATATTGCCGTCAATTTGTGCTATGGGCAAATATTGACGACAGCAATGGAGCACAACTCAGTATTAAGACCCGTTGCAACAAGAGGCTGCTACAATATAGTAAAAGCGCAGAGCGACGGCGGAATAGATTTAGAAAGAATCAAAAACAGTATCACGCCGCTGACAGGGGCAGTGATAATGACTCACGCATCCAATATAACGGGAGAAGTGTATGATATTGCTCAAATCGGAGAAATTTGCCGAAAAAAAGGCGTACTTTTTATAGTAGACTGTGCACAAAGCGCAGGAATCATTCCCATTGATGTAAACGCTATGAATATTGACGTTTTGTGCTTTACCGGGCACAAAGGACTTTTCGGTCTTCAAGGAACGGGAGGTATATTTGTTTCGCCACACATAAAATTAAGACCGTTTATGTCCGGCGGAACAGGCAGTCACACTTTTGTGTTTAAACAGCCCACAGAAATGCCTGATTGTTTTGAAGCCGGTACAATGAACACCCACGGAATTGCCGCGCTCGGTGCAGGTGTGGACTACGTTTCTAATATAGGCATAGAAAAAATGCGAGAGATTCATACTGCGCTGTGGCGGTACTTTTCCAATGAGGCACGCAAAATTGACGGAATTACTGTCTATGGGCCGGATGCGGCAAAAAGCTCGGAGACGAAATACAATACAGGAATCGTACTTTTAAATGTAAGGGGCAAAGAATCGCACGAGGTAAGCGAAGAATTGGGCAAGAACGGAATATGCACAAGAGCAGGCTACCATTGTGCGCCGCTTGCTCACATAACAGTAGGAACTGATAATGCGGGAGGCGCTGTGAGATTCAGTATGAATCATTTGAATACAAAAAACGAAATAGACAATATTCTATGCAAACTCAGGGAAATGATAAATTAATAATATTTTATTATAGTGTTATTTCGTACTTGATTTAAAAGAATGAAAGATGTAAAATGGACAGTGGGCATTTTGTCCGTAAGAATAATGAATAAAAAATATTAAGTTAAGGTGGCGTTTTTGAATGAATTTTTTGGAACAAATTTGTGAAAGAGCAAAGAAAGACATTAAAACAATCGTTCTTCCCGAGAGTGAAGATATCCGTACAATAAAAGCTGCGGCTATGGTGCAAGAAAGAGGTATCGCAAATATCGTTCTCGTAGGCGATCCCGATAAAATCAATGAATTGGCAGCAGGCTTGGATATCTCAAAATGCAGAATCGTAAATCCTGCTACATACGAGAAATTTGACGAGTATGTAAATGCTTTCTATGAGCTCAGAAAAAATAAAGGAATGACACCTGAAAAAGCTGAAGCAACAATGAAGGATTATGTATACTTTGCAACAATGATGGTAAAAATGGGTGAAGCTGACGGTATGGTTTCAGGAGCAGCACATTCAACAGCAGATACAGTAAGACCTTCGCTTCAAATTTTGAAAACAAAACCCGGTACAAGCATGGTATCAGCATTCTTTGTAATGGTAGTTCCTAATTGCGAGTATGGTGCAAACGGTATTTTCGTATATGCAGACAGCGGTCTTGTAGAGAATCCTTCTTCAGAAGGTCTTGCAGATATTGCTATTGAATCATCAAAATCATTTAAGCAACTCGTTCAGGAAGAGCCTATCGTAGCAATGCTTTCATATTCAACATACGGCAGTGCAAAGAGTGAACTTACAGAAAAAGTTATTGCAGCAGCAAATATTGCAAAAGAAAAAGCTCCTGAGCTCTTGCTCGACGGTGAGCTCCAAGCAGATGCAGCTCTCGTTCCTGCCATCGGACAATCAAAAGCACCCGGCAGCCCTGTTGCAGGTCACGCAAACGTTCTTGTTTTCCCTGACCTTAACTGCGGAAACATTGCATACAAGCTTACACAAAGATTGGCTAAAGCTGAAGCTTACGGTCCTATCCTCCAAGGTATTGCAAAACCTGTTAATGACCTTTCAAGAGGTTGCTCTGCAGAGGATATCGTGGGCGTTGTAGCAATTACAGCTGTTCAGGCTCAAGATTAATAAATTAAGAAAGGCGGAAAGTCATGAATATTTTAGTTATTAACTGCGGTAGTTCATCACTTAAATATCAGCTTATCGATTCTTCAAACGAAAACGTTCTTGCAAAAGGACTTTGCGACAGAATCGGTATTGCAGATTCTTTTGTAAAACAAACAGTAACAGGTAAAGAAGACACTATTATTAAAGTTGACCTTAAAGACCACAATATCGCTATAGCAGAAGTTGTTAAAGCTTTGACAAGCAAAGAGTACGGAGTAATTGAAAGCCTTGCAGATATTTCTGCAGTAGGTCACAGAATAGTACACGGCGGCGAGAAATTCTGCGAGTCGGTTGTAATTGATGATGCAGCAATGAAAGCAATCGAAGATTGTATTCCTTTGGCTCCTTTGCATAACCCTGCAAACATCATCGGTATTAAAGCTTGCCAAGCAGCTATGCCCGGAGTTCCTCAAGTAGCAGTATTCGATACAGCATTCCATCAGACAATGCCCAGCGAAGCATATATGTACGCGCTTCCTTATGAATATTATACAAAACACAGTATTCGTAAATACGGTTTCCACGGAACATCACACAAATACGTTGCAGAGCGTTGTGCTGCACTTATGGAAAAACCTATTGAGGACCTTAAAATTGTAACATGCCATATCGGAAACGGCGGCAGTATTGCAGCAGTTAAAGGCGGAAAGTGTATGGATACATCAATGGGATTCACTCCTCTTGATGGTCTTGAAATGGGAACAAGAAGCGGTATCCTCGATCCTGCAGTTGTTCTTTTCCTTATGGACAACGAAAATCTTTCTTCAAAGGATGTAAACACAATTCTCAATAAAAAATCAGGTCTTGCAGGTGTATCAGGCGTAAGCAGTGATATGAGAGATGTTACGGCAGCAGCTAAAGAAGGTAACGAAAGAGCTAAATTGGCACTTGATATTTTTGCATACAGAGTAAAATCTTACATCGGTCAATATGCAGCAGTAATGAATGGTGTTGATGCTATCGTATTCACAGCAGGTATCGGCGAAAATGACATTGCAATGCGTTTTGCTTGTGCAAGCGGTCTTGAGTATTTGGGCGTTACAATGGATGCAGAAAAGAACAATGTAAGAGGCGGCGAAGTTGAGATTTCAGCAGATGGCTCAAAAGTAAAGGTATTCGTAATTTCCACAAACGAAGAGCTTGCAATTGCAAGAGAAACTGCCAGACTTACAAAATAAAAATTATGCTTGACAATAAGCGCGGAAATGTTTATAATTCCATCCGTTGCTTTATGAGCATAAGACTGTTTCGGCAGTGTAATACACGGGAGGTGTAAATAAGATGATTTGTCCTAAGAGAAGATGGTCCAAGGCGAGAACTCGCACAAGAAGAGCAAACTGGAAATTGGAGGCTCCCAATCTTGTAAAGTGTCCTCATTGCCACGAATTCAAATTATCACATACGGTTTGCGGCAACTGCGGTTATTACAAAGGCCGTGAAGTCGTTGCAATGGCTGAAGATGAAAAATAATATCATTCAGATTGTGAATTGAAACATGACAAACCCGGCTGATGTCTATTAAAGACATTGAGCCGGGTATATGTTTTTTTAGAGCATATTAAACGCTCTTACGGAGGTGCAGAGCAAATGAGCAGACAAGGAACAGTTGCTATACTTGGACGCCCAAATGTTGGAAAATCGTCCTTTTTTAACTATGTAACCGGAAAACGAATTTCGATTGTAGAAGACGTTCCGGGAGTTACACGCGACAGAATATACGAAGAAGTAGAGTGGAGCGGAAAGCGCTTTACGCTTATAGATACAGGTGGATTAGAGCCTAAATCTACAGATACAATACTAAAGCAAATGAAGCGGCAAGCAGAGCTTGCGGTTGAGCTTGCTGATGTCATTTTATTTATGGTAGATATGAAAGACGGCGTTACGGCAAGCGATATGGATATCGCAACGCTTATAAGAAAAACTAAAAAGCCCGTTATACTTGTAGTAAATAAAGTAGACAAAGTAGGCGAGCCGCCTGCTGATATATACGAGTTTTATAATCTGGGACTGGGAGATTTTTATTCCGTCTCTTCAGCTCACGGACTCGGAATAGGTGAGGTGCTTGATGCCGTTCTTGAAAATCTTCCTGAGTATGAAGAAGACGACGAAGAAAGCAATCTTATAAGAGTTGCTGTTGTAGGAAAACCAAATGCCGGAAAATCCTCTCTTATTAACAGAATTCTCGGGGAAGAAAGAGTTATCGTAAGTGATATTCCCGGTACGACCAGAGATGCAATTGACACATACGTAACAAAAGACGATCAGGACTTTTGCTTTATTGATACAGCAGGTATGCGTAAAAGAGGAAAAATCACAGACGATATTGAGCGCTACAGCATTATGCGAAGCTTGACAGCGGTAGACAGAAGTGATGTTGTGGTAATTATGGTAGACGCACAAGACGGTGTTACAGAGCAAGATACTAAAATTGCAGGCTATGCCCATAATAAAGGCAAAGCGTGCATAATTGCTATAAACAAATGGGATTTGATAGACAAAGAAACAAACACAATGGACGAGTATAAAAAAACAGTTCAAGAAAAATTGAGCTTTATGTTATACGCACCTGTTGTGTTTATATCTGCGCTTACAGGACAAAGAGTAACAAGGTTGTACGAAACGATTAAGTTCGTTGCAGACCAAGCATCACAAAGAATTTCTACCGGTATGCTTAATGATGTACTGAATGAGGCAGTTGCAATGGTGCAGCCGCCGTCAGATAAAGGAAAACGACTCAAGCTTTATTATATGACTCAAATAAAAGTAAAACCACCTACGTTTGCAGTTTTTGTTAACAGAGCGGAACTTGCACATTTTTCGTATATGAGATATATAGAAAACAGAATAAGACAAAATTTTGGCTTTGAAGGAACACCTATAGTATTCAAAATACGCGAAAAAGACACTAAAGACGTATAAGGTTTTTAAAGTATAAGAATCGAGGATGTTTACAGTATGACATATTATATTTTATTGGCAAGCGTTGCTGTAATAGGATATTTACTGGGAAGTATAAATTCAGCAGTTATTTTATCAAAGGCTGTATACGGTCAAGACATACGCACTCAAGGCAGCGGCAATGCAGGCATGACAAATATGAACAGAGTGTATGGTAAAAAAGCAGCACTCTTTACATTTTTGGGAGATTTTTGTAAAGGCATAATTGCAGTTTTATTAGGAAAACTTCTGTTTTATTTATTCGGTTTTGACAGCTCGCAAGGTGCTTGTATAGCAGGTGCGCTTGCGGTAATCGGGCATAATTGGCCGATTTATTTTGGATTTAAAGGCGGAAAAGGCGTGCTTACTTCTTTTTCAGTGCTTCTTATGGTAGCTCCTATACCGGCGCTTTTGTCGTTGGTGGTTTTTGTTGCTGTTGTTGCATTGACGAAATATGTGTCGTTGGGTTCTATGTTGGGGGCGGCTTTATTACCGATTATGGTATTTTTTGCCGGAGATTATCTTTTTGTTACGAGCGGAATGACCAGCACTTTTTGGCTTTGCGTTTTTGTGGCATTACTTATAATTGTGCGCCACCATACGAATATAAAAAGACTTATAAAAGGTGAAGAATCAAAATTGAGTTTGAAAAAATAATTTTATAATATTATCTGAAAAATAAAAGAGGCAATGCACGCACCAACGGCAACGAACAGCAAACTGCGTTCAAAGAATGCAAGCAAAAGAGCAACGATGAACCCTGCTGCGGCGGAATAAATTGAGTTTGTGGAATACAAAATCGAAGGAAGAGTCATTGCAGCTAAAACAGCATACGGAATGTAATAAAAGAACGACTTTAAAAAGTTGTTCTTTATTTTTTTTCTGAAAAGCACAAACGGAAGCATACGAACTAAATATGTAATGCCTGCCATTACGAAAAGGGCAATTAAAAAATATTGTAATTTATTCATTTTCGTTTTCCTCCGTTTCTTTTAAAGGGAATATTGCTGCGAAAATTAAAGATGTTACTATTGCGCAAATTATTATTGAAAATCCGGATGAAATGTATTTTGACAAAGGTGTGTAGTGGATTATACAACTTAAAGATGCTGAAACAATAACAACACCAAATACAGATTTACTTTTTTTGGCAGGGGGAATTATTATAGCGATAAACATTCCGTATATTGCGATTCCCAAACTTGAAACTAATTCGGCAGGGAGAAGTTCGCCCAATACTGCGCCTGCAAGCGTTCCGAGAGTCCAACCGAAATAAGGTAGAATTGCCAGTGCTTTCATGTATGTGCGATTTATAGAACTGTAACTTGAAGCAACTGCAAATATTTCATCGGTGATAAAAGCGGAAAGTAAAAATCTGTCGCGTGTTCTGAAAGTTTCGTCGAGCTTTTGAGCAAGGGATATTGACATCAGTGAATAGCGAATGTTGATTACCAGCTGTGCCAATGCGATTTCGACAAAAGAGGCAAAAGTTGCCATTAGAGTTACACCTGCCAATTGACCGGCAGAAGTGAGGTTGGTCATGGAAATGAGCAATGCTTGCCAAATTGCGAAACCTGCCGTTACAGTGGACAAGCCGAAAGCGAAAGAAACAGAAAAATATCCCAAACCAATGGGAAGACCGTCTTTTAAGCCTTGTTTGATATATGATTTTTTTGTGCTTTTACCGTTCATATACTGCTCCAAAAACATAAGCTTTGTCGAAACGAGCAAATTCTATCACTATAGGCAAAGTAAAGCAAGAAGAATAAAGTAAAAATCAAGGGAAAAGGCAAAAAAACAGTTGCGATATACTTATGTTTGTTATAAAATAGCATGTGGTATACTATTATATTGACGGAGGCATCGTAAAATGATTGATATTAGGATACTCAGAGAGAATCCGGAATCTGTTAAAGAAAATATAAAGAAAAAATTTCAAGACCATAAGCTTGTTTTAGTTGATGAAGTTTTGGAATTGGACGGTAAGAATCGTGCTGCTATTCAACGTGGTAATGACGCGAGAAAAGAGCGTAATGATATAAGTGCTCAAATCGGTAAGCTTATGCGTGAAGGTAAAAAAGACGAGGCAGAGGCATTAAAGGCTAAAGTTGGCCAAATCAACCAAGAACTCGTTGATATCGAAGCTAAAGAAGCTGAGTATGAAGCTGCCATAAAAGAGCGCATGATGAAAATTCCTAATTTTCTCGATGAAACGGTGCCGATAGGCAAAGATGATAGTGAAAATGTAGAAGTTACAAGATATGGTGAGCCTTTTGTGCCTGATTATGAGATTCCGTATCATACGGACATTATGGGCGCATTAAACGGTATTGACTTGGATTCTGCAAGACGCGTAGCAGGTAATGGTTTTTATTATTTGCTCGGAGATATTGCGAGACTTGAATCTGCTGTTCTTTCTTATGCAAGAGATTTTATGATTTCAAAAGGATTCACATATTGTATTCCGCCTTTTATGATTAGAAGTGATGTAGTAACGGGCGTTATGAGCTTTGAGGAAATGGATGCAATGATGTATAAAATAGAGGGCGAAGATTTGTATCTTATCGGTACAAGTGAACACTCCATGATAGGAAAGTTCAAAGATCAATTCTTACCTAAAGCAGAACTTCCTTATACAATGACTTCATATTCACCTTGTTTCCGTAAAGAAAAAGGTGCACACGGCATTGAAGAGCGCGGCGTTTACAGAATTCACCAGTTCGAAAAGCAAGAAATGATAGTTGTTTGTGAACCTGAGGACAGCAAAGAGTGGTACGAAAAGATGTGGTCATACACAGTAGAGCTTTTCCGCAGCATGGATATTCCGGTAAGAACGCTTGAGTGTTGTTCCGGAGATCTTGCGGATCTTAAAGCAAAGAGTGTTGACGTTGAAGCTTGGAGCCCCAGACAAAAGAAATACTTTGAAGTCGGCAGTTGCTCCAATCTTACAGATGCACAAAGCAGACGCTTGGGCATCAGAATTAAAGGCGAAAAAGGCAATTATTTTGCACATACCCTTAATAACACCGTTGCGGCACCTCCGAGAATGTTGATTGCGCTTCTTGAAAACAATTACAACGAAGACGGCAGCATAAGAATTCCGGAAGCACTTCGTCCGTATATGGGTGGCGCAGAAGTAATTTGCAAGAAATAATAAAGGGGAAAAAGAAAATGCAGGAAAACGTAGAAGTTTTCGTGGAAGTTTGCAGAGAGGGTGTTCAGATTCCGACGTATGCCAGAGAAGGCGATGCGGGAATGGATGTAAGAGCCGCAGAAACTGTCGTAATAAAGCCTGAACAAACAGTGCTTGTACCGACCGGATTAAAAGTTGCAATACCTGACGGTTTCGAGATTCAAGTCAGACCCAGAAGCGGACTTTCTTTGAAAACATCTCTCAGAATAGCAAATGCACCGGGAACGATAGATTCGGGATACAGAGACGAAGTTTGCATTATAGTGAACAATGTGTCAAAAGATTCCGATGTAACCGTGGAAAAAGGCGACAGAGTTGCACAGTTTGTGCTCCAAAGAGTGCCTAAGATTCAGTTCAAACAGGTGCAAAGCGTTAAAGAAATCGGAACAGACCGCGGCGGCGGATTCGGTTCTACGGGAGTGGGATGAAATATGAGCGAATACAAATACACGATAAGTGCAATCGGTCAAGATTCTCACCGCTTTACGAACGAAGATAAACCGCTGGTTTTGGGCGGAGTTGTTTTTGACGGTTGTGACGGAATGCTCGCTAACAGCGATGGCGACGTTGTATTACACGCAATAACAAATGCAATTTCCGGTCTTACGGCACAAAACATTTTGGGAGCTCCTGCAGATGAACTTTGCAAAAAAGGAATAACAGATTCAACTGCGTATTTAAACCTCGCACTTGTTGGTTTAAAAGAAAAGAAAATGAAGCTTGTGCACGCATCAGTATCGGTTGAGTGCAAAAAACCGAAAATTTCACCTCGTGTTTCTCAAATGAGAGAATCAATCGGAAAGCTTTTGGGCATTTCGCCTGAGGAAGTCGGGATAACGGCTACTACCGGAGAAGAGCTTACGGCATTCGGACGGGGAGAGGGAATCGCAGTAATTTGTATAGTAACGGCAATTAAAGAATAAACATATAATTTTTACTAAATGAGTAAATGGAGGAAGATTATGAAAAAGTATAAAGTTGGTATTATTGGTGCTACAGGTATGGTTGGACAACGTTTTATGTTGCTCCTTGAAAATCACCCTTGGTTTGATGTAGTAGTTTTGGCAGCAAGCAGCAGATCAGCAGGAAAACCTTATGTTGAAGCTGTTGGTGCAAAATGGAATATGACAAGAGAAATTCCCGAGAAATACAGAGATATGGTAGTTTACGATGCTCAAGCTGACGTTGAGAAAATCGCAGGAACCGTTGATTTTGTTTTCTGCGCAGTTGACATGAAAAAAGACGAGATTAAAGCTCTCGAAGAAAAGTATGCTAAAAACGAATGCCCTGTAATTTCAAACAACAGTGCAAACCGTTTCACTCCCGACGTTCCCATGATTGTTCCGGAGATTAACCCTGAGCACGCAGCTATTATTCCTTACCAGAAAAAACGTCTCGGCACAAAGAGAGGTTTTATTGCGGTAAAATCAAACTGCTCACTTCAAAGCTATGTGCCTGCGCTTCATCCTTTGAGACAATTTGGACTTAATAAAGTTCTCGTTTGTACATATCAAGCGATTTCCGGAGCAGGTAAAACATTTGCAACATGGCCTGAAATGGTAGATAACGTTATTCCGTACATCGGAGGAGAAGAAGAAAAATCAGAGCAAGAGCCTTTGAAACTTTTCGGTACAATCGATACAGAGAAAGGTGTTATAGTTTCTGCAAGCGAGCCTTCTTTCACAGCACAGTGTATAAGAGTTCCCGCTTCTGACGGACACATGGGCGCAGTATTTGCAAGCTTTGACAATCTTCCCGAAAATCTCGATGAAGTTAT
>SVJD01000022.1 GCA_015069165.1 Oscillospiraceae bacterium | reverse complement strand
AAACTGACGACGGAATTAAATTTTTATAAGACAAAAAAAGGAGAATTACTTTGGCTGATTTTCAATACGGAATACTTCCTTACTACGCAGATGATTTTTTAGTATATCTTGAGGCTATTTCCGGCAAATCTAAAAACACAATAAATGAATATTATTATGACTTACTAATGTTTTTTCGCTTTATGAAAACAAAAAAGAATCCTTCTTTAAGAAAAGAAGAGTTTCAAAACATTTGCGTAAATGATTATTCCGTCCAAGATCTTTCGGAAATTCGTCTTTCTGACTTATATTCATTCTTAAACTACATGAACAACGATAGAAAAGACCAAGCTCCCACAAGAGCGCGGAAAGTTGCTTGTTTGCGTTCATTTTTTAAATATGTATGGAATAAAGCAAATCTTATTCCGGAAAATCCGGCAGCAGAGCTTGAATCACCAAAAATCACAAAAAAGCTCCCAAAATATCTGGAGCTTAACGAAAGCATTGCTTTGTTGGATTCTATTGATGGTGATTTCAAAGAAAGAGATTTTTGCATAATTACGCTCTTTCTTAATTGCGGAATGCGACTTTCGGAGCTGGTTGGTATAAATATAAGTGATATAAGAGAAGACACTTTAACTGTTATAGGAAAAGGTGCCAAAGAGCGTACCATTTATTTAAACGATGCTTGTCTTAACGCTATTCAAAATTATATTAAAGTAAGGCCGGACTACGAAGAACCAAATGGCTTGAAGCCACTGTTTTTGAGCAAACGAAAACAACGAATCAGCCCGAAAACCGTCCAGTATACTGTTAAAAAATATATAAAACTTGCCGAGCTCGACCCGACAAAATATTCTACGCACAAATTGCGACACACTGCCGCAACACTTATGTACACAGTCGGAGATGTTGACATACGTTCCTTGCAGGAAATTTTAGGTCACGAAAGCGTTGCTACTACGGAAATATACACCCATGTAAATAATAGCCGACTCAAGGATGCTGTTAATAAGAATCCTCTTGCCGGCTATAAAAAAGAAGAAAAACCAAATGATTAATCTGCTGTAAAATATTCTTTAATTACTGAAGCACCATCTAACATGGAATTTGTTTGTAAATCATTAATTGTTTCGTTATAAACAATATAATGCTTATCGAGATACAAATCATCGCCGTTAAATTTAAAATATCTGATGTTTTCAGGATTAATCTTTGTAAACAACGAGCCAAATTGTTTCATGTTTAATTCTGTCATATTCGTTTCACACTTTGCTAAAAGCGGAAAAGCTTTTGCCGCAAATTCTTCTGCAAAAGCAGAATTTCCTGTTTTCAAGAGTTTTTGATTTATAAAAGCTTGCAAAAAAGATTGAGCGGCAATAATTCTTTTTTCATCGGTACCGTCATAATACTTGAGCATTTCCGTCGAATACTCATTATTTTGTGTTCTGTAAAATTGTATTAACTGAAGTGCTTCTTTACCTGTAAACACCTTTGTAAAACGGTTTAAATCAATATTATATTTTCCGTCCGAATACTTCAAATCAACATAAATTGAATACTCAACGCCGTTTTTGATAATTTCAGCATTAGGGTTGTTAGGATCTGCTGTCGGATTCGAAACAATCGGAAGATTAGGATCAACCGCAAAAGCGTCTATAAATTCAGAAAAAACTCCGGTAGGCATATATATGTAATTATCAACGGTAATATCGTATTGGGATGCAATAACATCTGCCGCATCCGAAATGCTTTTTTTGTTGCAAATCATGCCCATTGTATCTACTTGTCTGTCAGCCAATGTTGCGTATTTGAACTCTCTCGGAAAATAAAGAAAGGAAAGCTCATTTGTTATTGTATCCACGTTGACAAGCATCGTAAGCTCTGCAGGTTGACCATCTTTGTCGCCTACAACAAGCAATATATTTTCATTCAAATCTCCAAGAGCAGTAGAATCTACTGCATTAGGATCAAAAACAGTTCCGTCAGAATCAAGAACCACTTTGTCCTTTTTTGAAATTTCATAATAATTATCAGCTAATACGAAACCGCAAATTGCAATCACAAAAAATATGACAGCTGAAAACACAAGCACAAAACGCCTCAAATTATCCATATTTTATCTCCTTTTTAAAGACAAAATCAATACTTCTTGAAAAACTCAAGATATGCCTTATATGTCCAATAAACGTCAACCTTAGAAGTAACTTCATACGGAGAATGCATTCCTAAAACAGGAGTTCCGCAATCAATAACATCCATTCCCAAATCTGTCATATACTGTGCAATCGTACCGCCGCCGCCTTTTTCAATCTTACCCATTTCGGTAAGTTGCCACGGAATTTTTATTTCATCAAGTACTTTTGCAATTCCGGTGAAGAACTCACAGCTTGCCTCACTGGCTCCGCCTTTTCCTCTGTGACCGGTATATTTTTCAAATGCAATACCCATACCGCAGTATGCTGTATTTGTAAGGTCAGAAACTTCAGGGAAATTGGGGTCAAAAGCGGCCGTAACATCTGCAGAAAGGAATGCTGTATTAAACATACCTCTTCTTGCAGCTACACCGGAATCTTGTTTTACATCATTACTGATATTGTAAGCATTGCAAAGCTCATAGAAGAAGTTCTCAAGCCAGTTTGCTCTTGCACCTGTATTTCCCATACTGCCGACTTCTTCCCTGTCTGAAAAATAACAAGCACATGTTTTATCGGGTGTTTCATCTATCTGAAGAATTGCTTGTAAAGCTGTATATGCACATACCTTATCGTCTTGTGCATAACCGCCTATCATACCTTTATCCAAACCTACATATTTAGCAGGAAGTGCAGGAACGATCTCGATTTCCGCAAAATTAAAATCACGTTCCGAAATTCCGTATTTTTCATTTAATAATTTTAAAACATTGGCTTTAACACCTTTAAGTTCGTCAGGATCTTCAGAAGAAAACGGCAATGAGCCCATAATAATATTTAATCCTTCTGCTGAAATTACATCGGAAGCTTTCTTGTCTACTTGCTCATACGCAAGATGCGGAAGCAAATCATTTATAACGAAAACAGGATCATCTGCTTCTTCGCCGATATTAATAACGACTTTCGTGCCGTCTTTTTTACAAATAACACCATGAAGTGCAAGCGGAACTGATACCCATTGATATTTTTTGATACCGCCGTAGTATCGGGTTTTTGCAAGTGCAATATCGTGATCCTCATACAAAGGCTGAGGTCTGAAATCAATTCTCGGAGCATCAAGGTGCGCTCCTACCATTTTTAAACCATCGGCCGGATTTTGCTTACCTATCACAGCTAAAATCATAGCTTTTTCTCTGTTTATCCAATAAACTTTAAGACCGGCTTTCAAAGGAACTTCGCCTTTTGTTACGGAATTAAAATCAACAAAGCCGTTCTTTTCTGCTAAAGCTTTAATTTCCGTTACACACTCACGCTCGATTTTGCATTTATTTAAAAAATCAATATAACCTTTCGAAAATGAATGAGCAGCTTCTTTATGTGCATCATCCATCGAATACCATGCAACTTCTCTTTTATATTCCAATTCTTTAATACTCAAAACAATCTGCTCCTTTATATTTTGTACTTAAAGTATACACTTAATTATTTCATTTATCCAATAATTTTTCAATTGAACAAATTTTAACGCATACACATAAAACTCTGATTGCAACCTCCAGTTCTTCTATAGGAGGCATTGAGGGAGCAATTCTTATATTTTTATTTTCGGGATCCTTACGATACGGGAACGTAGAACCGGCTTCCGTAAATAAAACGCCGCATTTTTTAGCCATGGCAACTACTTCGGATGCACAATTATAGACTGTATCAATACTTATAAAATAGCCGCCTTTGGGATTGCTCCATTTTAAAATATCAGCTTCTGAAAGTTCTTCTTCAAAAATCTGAATTACACGCTTAAATTTCGGATTAAGTATTTCTGCATGCTTCTTCATGTGTGCCACAACATTATCATAATTACCGAAATAGTTTGCGTGACGGAGTTGATTGATTTTATTCGGGCCTATTGTCTGTATTGTAAATACATATTTGAACCAGTTGATATTATCAATACTCGAAGCAACAGCTGAAATTCCGGCACCGGGATATGTCATTTTTGACGTTGAAGCAAGCACGATTGCTCTGTCAGGGTTACCGGCTTCTTTACAAGCATCAATAAGGTTAAGTTGTTTTGCCGGCTCGCCTTCTAACATGTGTACTGAATACGCATCATCCCAAATTATTCTGAAATCGTCAGCGGCACATTCCATTTTTGCAAGTCTTCTGATTACTTCGTCGGAATATACAACGCCTGTAGGATTACTGTATTTAGGCACAGACCACATACCTTTAATTGATGCATCATTTTTAACGAGTTCTTCAATAACGTCCATATCAGGGCCGTCATCGTTGATGTTTACGTTAATCATTTTGATTCCGAGGCGCTCTGTTATGGCAAAATGTCTGTCATAACCGGGAACCGGGCAGATAAATTTAATCTCGCCTTGTTTTACCCAAGGTGTGGAATCTTTGGCAGTTCCCAAAAGTAAAAATGCAGAAATTAAGTCATACATAATATTAAGACTTGAGTTTCCGCCGGCAATAACCTGCTCAGGGGCAACACCGAAAATTTCACCAAAAAGTGAGCGAATTTCCGGAATACCTTCAAGTATTCCGTAATTTCGGCAATCCAAACCATTCGAAGCTTTATAATTACCCACATATCTATCTGACATCATATCGTCAGAAAGCGCAAGTTGTTTTACTGATGGCTTACCGCGTGTCATATCATATTTTAAATTCATATTTAAATATTCACTATATTTCTCTTTTTCTGTTTCTAAAAGCTTATTTAAGTCTTTCTGACTCATAATAGCGTATTTCATAAAATCCTCCCGGGAATTACGTTTAAATCGTCTTATTATATATTAATTCCTTATATGTGTCAAAATGCATTTTCAATTAAATTTATTTCCGAAGCTGAGCATTTCGTACAATCAAACGACACCTCTGCAACATCAAAACGCACATCCGCTTTTAAATATGCCTTGTTACTGCTGAAAAACACTTTTGCAAGCATCCTCAATTTTTTCTGTTTTGCTGCGTTAACAGCAACACAAGCTCTTACAAAAGTATTAATTTTCCGGGTTTTTACTTCACAAATTGCAATAACATTCATTTCTTTATTATATGCAATAATGTCTATTTCTCCCTTATTGCTCCACCGCCAATTCCGAGCCAAAATAAAATAACCTGCATTTTCATAAAACTCAGCCGCAAGGTCTTCACCCATTTTGCCTATTGAATATTTATCCGTCAAATTTTTTCTATCCATGAAGCAAAATCAGCATCCGAAGGCATTCTCCAATCTCCTCTGGGCGACAAAGCTACAGTTCCGACTTTAGGCCCGTCAGGCATACAGGAACGCTTAAATTGTTGAGTGAAAAATCTTCTTATAAATGTCCTTAACCATTTTCTGATAGTTTCTTCATCATAAATACCGCCAAAAGTTTTATTTGCTATTAAAAGTATTTTCTCCGGTGAAAAACCATATCTTTTAAAGTAATAGAGGAAGAAATCATGGAGTTCGTATGGTCCTACCAAATCTTCTGTTTTTTGTGTAATTTTACCGTTTTCGGGCGGGAGAAGTTCCGGACTTACCGGAGTATCAAGTACATCCTTTAAAATATTCTTCAAGGATTCTTCGGATACTTCCGCAAAATATTCAACTAAATGCCTTACAAGTGTCTTCGGAATTGAGGCATTCACGCCGTACATCGACATATGGTCTCCGTTGTACGTCGCCCAACCGAGAGCCAATTCAGACAAGTCTCCTGTTCCGATTACAATACCATTCGTTTTATTTGCATAATCCATTAAAATCTGAGTTCTTTCTCGTGCTTGAGAATTTTCATAAGTTACATCATGAACATCTTTGTCATGTCCGATATCATCAAAATGCCTCATTACAGACTCTTTTATATTTATTTCAATAAGTGTCGCACCTATCTTCTTTGCCAATTCACACGCATTGTTATAAGTTCTGTCTGTTGTACCAAAGCATGGCATCGTTATACAATGTATATCATTCCTTTTAATTCCTGCAATATCAAACGCTTTAGCTGTTACAATAAGGGCAAGTGTCGAATCCAATCCCCCTGAAAGTCCCAAAACAGCCGTTTTAGCTTTAACATGTACTAATCTTTGTGTGAGTCCATGTGCCTGTATATCAAGTATAGAGGCCATTCTGAATGCTCTTTCTTTTTCATTTTCAGGTATAAAAGGTGTTTTTGAATAATTACGTAAAATATCTGTATGAGTTTTGCTTTCAAAAGGCAAATATACCGTCATTAAATCTCTTTTTTCACTTAAAGTATTTACAGCCCTTCTTTGCATCATCAGAAGCTCAACATCAATGTCGGCAAGAAGTATTTCGTCTTGTGCAAATGGTTTTGATTCAGCAATAAGTTCGGAATTTTCATATATAAATTTATGTCCTGAATATACTGCATCAGATGTTGATTCACCTTTTCCTGATTCACAGTAAACATACGCACATACATTTTTTCCGGAATGTGCAGAAGCTACTGTTTTTCTGTACTCTGTTTTTCCTACAATTTCAGCAGCGGCAGAAAGATTGCATATTATATGAGCTCCGCTTAATGTTAAATTTTCAGAAGGCGCATTTCTTGAAAGTAATTCTTCCGCAAATTCAATTCCGAATGAAGCACTGTTTGTTTCGTATCCAAAAGAAAAAACCATATTACCAAACGGAATGTTTTCGGAATTAACCGTAACATATTCTATTTTATCAGTGTTAGTATAAGGTCTGAAATATCGCATTTCATACAAATCAGCATAATTGGGAATTTGTTGCTTTGGTACTATGCCGTAAAGTTCACCGCCTGCCACAACAGCGGCTACATTGTAAATTGAACCGCTTACGGAAAAAGGCAATCCGACAACGGCTGCACACGAACATTCCGCAGAACCTTCTATAATCATATTGAGGGCATCTACAGAATCTTTTAATAACTTTTCCTGCAAAAATAAATCTCCGCAAGTGTATCCTGTTATTGACAATTCCGGGAAAACAAGTAAATCACATTCTTTTTCATCTGCATCTTTTAAAGCTGTAATAATCTTTTCTGCATTATATTTACAATTTGCAACTTTAACATCGGGCGATGCAGCACCTACTCTTAAAAAACCGTTTTTCACAATCATGCGCCTCCAAATAAAAATATCAGAAGTATAATTTTTGAAATTATATAATAAAACGGTCTGTAGTTCAATAATGAAAATGGAACGTACAGACCGCTTAATTTTTTGTTTGAAATAATCAGTCGAGTTTCTCGGTAATCTTTGCAGCTTTACCAACTCTGCCACGCAAGTAGTAAAGTTTAGCTCTTCTGACTTTACCGTGTCTAATTGTTTCAATCTTTGCAATTTTGGGAGAATGAACAGGGAATACTCTCTCAACACCCACGCCGTAAGAAATTCTTCTTACTGTGAATGTCTCGCAAAGACCTGATCCTCTCTTACCGATGATAGTACCTTCGAAAATCTGAATTCTTTCTCTTGTACCCTCGATAACCTTGAAGTGAACTTTAACATGGTCACCTATCATAAGAGGTGCTTCTTGTTCTTTTAAATAATCTGCTTCAACAGCTTTAATAATATCTACCATAATCTTCTTTCTCCTTTCACCTCAGACGTTCTTACGAAGATTGCAGAGGACCGCCCTTTTCAAGTGCTCTTAAGCTATAAAAGCACAACAACCGAAGTATACCATACTTCGGTTGTATAAGTCAAGCACTTAAGTGCATTTTAATTTTTTGAAAAACACCGTCGTTTATGCAACATTTATGAATCCATCCACACTCCGTCTTTTTTGATTTTTTTCCAATCAGGACGAATCACGCGGATGCTATCATGCTGTTTTGTCGTTTCCGTTGTTTGGATTATATACCCTTTATCTATAAGCTCTATTACGCATTTTTTGACTTTTGCCGCGGGTACATAATATTTTGCGGAAATACTTTCAACCGTCTTCATAAAAGTCGGCTGTTTATTCCCTTTATTCATCGTAATTTTTAACGATGAAAAAATCAAATTATAAATATTCTCGTTTTCTTCGCTTTCCAAAGGAACCTCTACCGTCCAATCAGCACTGTTTGATAAATTTTTGCTGATACAATTCTTAACTCCGTACACGCCAACCTGTTTGTTACAAAAATTTCTTATAAAGGCTGCTGCCGAACTGAAATGACCGTCCCCGGAAAAAATAATAAACATTTCAATATCCCGATTTGTTACTGCTTTTTGATAAATATTATCTAAAATAATAAAGTCTGTATAATCTTTTTTATGATAAGCATCAGGATTATAAGTATCAATTATCTTATTTGTAAAAGTACGAATTCTTTTTGTTTCAATTTCTTTTTCACGAAACTTTGAAAAATCCGCGAAAAAAACGACTTCAACAATATTGCATTTTTTCTTTAAATCATTAAACCAAGCTTGTATATTAGGCTTTGCATGATGTAACTTTTCCATTGAAATAAACCAATGTTCATAATCAACAAATGCAATCGCCTTTGGCAAACCGTTTGTACTTCGGAATTCACCGCGTTTTAACAAGCCAAACAGTCCTTTTCCCATTAACACTCCTCCAACTCAAATAAATTTCAGCTTTTGTAAGTAATGGCATAAAGACGGTGTTTAACACAATACATTAAAATGTATCAATTAAGCATTTTTCATAGCTTCCTTTAAAGGTTTTCCGGGTTTAAACGAAGGAACCTTCATTGCAGGAACTTCAATTTTCTCTCCCGGTTTTAAAGGATTAACGCATGTTCTTGCTTGTCTTTCTTTAGAACCAAATGTTCCGAATCCTACGAGTGAAACTTGCTCACCGCGAATCATTGCAGCAGCAATCTCGTCAAAAATTGTGTCAACAACTGCAGATGCATCTTTCTTGGAAAGACCTGTTTTTTCAATAACGCTTGCGATTAATTCAGCTTTTTTCATGTTTTTCTACCTCCTTGTGAATAAATTGACCTTTCGATTATAATGGTTAAAATTTGTTTAGTCAAGTATATTAGTACATTTTCCGCATACAGAACGCATTTCACAGTATTTACACGCGTTTTTTTCAGCTTTTATGTCAATATAAGGTGCTATTGGGTATTCTCCTTTCGATATGCTTACAGACGCCTTTTCAATATTTGAATATACTGTTTCTTTCATAGTTTCAAAATCTTCTTCTGTTTTTAGCAGGTCTTTTGATCTTAAAACAAGTTTGCCGTCTTTATTACCGTATCCGCCAATAACAAAAGTATTTCCGCCTGTCATTTTATCTATAACATCATCGTTGTCTAACACGAACCCTTTCATGTTATATTGCTTAACCTTTGCGCTGTCAGTCGAAACAGTTATATGCTCCGAAATCGACTTAATATCGCTGTCAAAAACGTAATACAGCGCACCTGCCGGCGAAGCAGTATTTTTTTCAAAAGAATTAACTACAACATTCAAATACGTAATAAGCTGAAGCGCTATACCGCGTTTAATTGCATAATCTGTTATTGAAGCGGACGCGGCCGATGTTTTATAGTCAACAACACGAATATATTTATGCCCTGTTTCATCTTCCATTATGTCGTATCTGTCAATTCTTCCTTCGACATTGATAGCTTTTAATTCTGCACTTGCGTCTTGCGGAATAATGGTTAATGGTTTTAACGGCGATTTTTTGTTTTCGCCGAAAGGTGTTTCATATCCGCAAACTTTAAACTCTCCTGCATCCACTTGCTTTCTGATATTACGGAATGATTTTGCAGCGAAATGTTTTACTCTATTTAAAATATTCAAATCATGCTCAGTAAGCTCATATTTTGAAAAACGTAATTTACTTTTGATTTTTTCGTATGCAGTTTCAACAAGTTCCTCATATTTTTCAACGGATGTATCTGTCGGAATTTCAAAAAGTTTGTCCGATATTTCTTGTGCAATCTCATGTACTACACTTCCGAAATCAAGTTGCTTTAATTGGGCTTCGTTTCTCGGCTTTAGTTTTAAACCATACGTCATAAAGTAAGAATATGGGCACATATAATACTTTTCGATTTGCGAAACACTTGTTGTGAAAACATCTTCAAAATTATAAAGCTCTTTGTTTATAAGTGTATCAAGAGATATATCTGCATCACTGATATCAGAAGCACGCTCATTTTCTTTGAGCGCTTCTTTTTTATATTGAGTAATTTTTATTGTCGGGAAGAGCTTTTTAATCTTTCTTAATATCACATGGGAAGGACTGACGGATGCGCACCCGATATCTTCCAAAGGCCACGAAACAGAAAGAAATTCCGTCGGCAAAGAAAGTATTGAATAAATATAATAATTTTCTTTTGAAACTTTCATTTCACTGTCATCTGCAAGTACAATATTGTATTTGTTTAAAAGTTCCCTTTCAGCATCTTTTAACATGCCGTCATCTGAAAAATTCGCAGGTATAATCCCCTCATTCGCTCCGATAAGAAACAGAGCTTTAATATTCGAACTTCTTGACCTTTCGATGTTTATAATTTGCACACTGTCAAGCCTTGCCGGCAAGAAACCGATTCTGTATTGTGCAAAGCCGGCCAAAAGAAGTTTTCTCAGCATATCTGCACTCTTTATGCATCCTGAGCACTTTTCATCTCCCAGGAAAAGTACGATTTGTTGAATAACTTCCATCATTATATTCCAAATACGAGAGTATTCATTCTTTAATTCAAAAGTATTGTCTTCGTCAATTTCCTCAACAAGCTTTTCCAAATTGTCGCGTACGCCGTAATTTTCAAGATATTTACACAAAACGTTGCACGTGTCTTTTAAATTTTTACATTTCGACAAACCGTCACGCAAAGCTGACACTTTTGAATAAATTTCAAGACATTCGGAATATTCGCTGTTTCTATAGCGTTTTGCTCCTTTTAATCCAGTCGACAAAATAACATTTTCAATGGCATCAGCCGATTTCGAATCAACAGTTAAGCCTGATTTTAAATATTCCAATACATCTTCGGGTTGCCAATCATTTATAATAACATTTAATAAACTCAAAACTGTTTTTACAAGAGGATTGTTGTCAACGGACTTTTTATCATCAACAAAAAAAGGTATATCATACTTTTTAAATATGGATTTAATTATTACGTCATAACCCTTGATATCCCTCAAAGCTACTGCAATATTTCTGTAATCGAAATTGTGTTCATCATGAAGTATCTTAATTTGCTCTGCACAATAATTAACCTCATCAAAAATGTTTTCGCACTCTGTCAAGAAAATATTTTCGGGAATATAACTTTCCGTTATTCTCGAACGTGAAATATTCTGTTCCAGCATTAAAATACTGTTGTCTTTATATTTTTCTCGATTTGATTGTCTGTTACTGCTCAAATTTATAATCTGCGTTTCAATTCCGTTTTCATCAGCTAAATTTTCGAGTGCTTTTAATGTAGCATCTACACACGCAAAAGCAGGTTCTCCCGACAAATCCGTGCAAAGTGCAACCGTTACTGATTTACACTGCCTTAACATCAATTTAATAAGACGAAGCTCCTGCGCCGTAAAACCTGTAAACGAATCTATCCACACACTTTTATTTTCAAAGAAGAGATTTTGCTCCACATGAGTAAGCATATTTTCGTACGAATCATTTTCATCTTCATATTTACCTTTTTTTAAGTTTTCGTATTCACTGTAAATCAATGAAATATCGTGAAGTTTTTTATTGAAAAAAGAATCTCCTGTTTCTATTCTGCTTATATCTTCCACAGAAACATTATATTTTGCAAACTCATCAATTAAAGATAACAAACGGGAAATTTCTCCGTTTTTTTCTTTCAATGATTTATAATAAACAAGCTTATCCGCACATTTTGAAACGGCAGATGTAAGGAGCATTATTTTACCGCATTCCGTTAATGTCTTTGCTTTTGACATACCGTACGTACATAAAATTCTGTGTACAAAACGTTTAAAATTCAAAACTTCATGTCCGAACAAACCCTTTACGGGAAAATCCTCTTCGATTTGATACTCAAGCAAGCGTCTTTCGGTTATCATATTGTACTGTTCCGGCACAAAAAGGTATGAAAAAGTATCAATACTTCTGTTTTTTTGAATGTAAGCATTGAATTCAGTTATACACTTTTCACTTTTACCGCTTCCGCTTCTACCGAGTATTATTCTGAGCATTATTAAATTTCCTTATAAATTGCAGGACTTTTATATACCGAGCGATTTTCAAGCGACCAAATTCTGTCACTGAACTCTCCTGTTTCGGTTCCTTCTATTGCATTTTGCATATCGTACATTCTTGCATCCAATATATCAAGGTAATGAAGCAATTCAGCCTCCGGAAAAGCAGGTGCTTTGGGGCTTCCGTGCTCCGGAATATAGTGATGCGAAAGTATCATGTGTTTTATTAAGAGAATTTTTTCAGGCGAAATATTGAGTATTTTTCCAACTTCACCAATGTAATTTATTCCTTGAATGATGTGTCCGAGAAGCGTACCTTCCACCGTATATTCCGACACAAGACCTGTTTCATTTTGTTTCATTTCATAAAGCTTACCCATATCGTGAAGAATAACTCCGGTATACAGTAAATCTTTATTTAAAAAGCTATATATCGAAGACAAAGTCATTGCACTTCTAAGCATTGTTGTTGTATGGTAAAGCAAACCGGAGCGCACTGCATGATGATTTTTTTTGGCTGCCGGTGCAATCAATAAAGCATCTTTATTTTGCTCAAGTACATACGCACAAAGTGTTTTAAATTCGTCATCAGTCATTTTTTCATTGATTACAGTGAATAAAAACTTATACATAGCATCACCGCTGTACGGCGCAGACGGAATGTAATCTTCAACTTTTATGTTGTCGCTTTCAAGTACTTTACCCATAAAATCTATTTTAAATTGCATTTGGCCTTGCCAATCAATAACATTTCCTCTTGCTTTTACAAGAGTTCCCGCTTTGAATCTTGAAACATTGTCTTCGTCCCAATCCCAAAGTTTTGCATTTACCTCTCCCGATTTATCAGCAAAAGTAAAATTCATGTATTTATTATTTGTCGTTGTTGTTTTAAGCTCTGATTCTTTAATATAAAATACACCTTGCACATAATCTCCGGATTTAAATTCCCCTATTTTTTTCTCAACATAAGTTGGCATAAAAACAACCTCCAATAAAATATTTTAATCCAATTCTCTTATTAACATTTGCGCTATCGCATCTAATTCTTCCGAAACATTTTCGGAAACACCAAAAGAAAAAACTTCTTTATTCTCTGAGTTAAATATATGTTCCAAAGCCCTTAATGTTCCCGTTTCGAATTTTTTATTCCAAATATATTCGATTTCTTCAATTTCAGGCGCAACACCTTGAATTTGGAGCATCTTTAACATAAATATAATTCTGACAAACTCCGGTTCTCTTTTTCCGGTATTTATAAAAAACAAACTGTTTAAAAAGAGTCTCAATGTTTCCTCATCCGGTAAATTTTCCTGTATAACTTTTAACAACAAAACTGCCATTTTACCTGCAGCAGATATTCTGTCGTAATCTCCCGAAAGACCGCAAAAAGGTTCAATCAATCTTCCCCCGGTCAAAGTATACAAAGACGAATTCCCTTTATATAATTCCAATTCACTGTATGCAAAAAGCTGAGCAAATTGTACAAGACTGCTACCGGGCTTTTTTACACCTTTTGCAACAACTGAAATTTTGCCGAACTCCTTTGTAAACAGCGTTAAAACTTTGCCGTTTTCTCCAAGCGGTATTTCTTTTAGAACAATTCCTTCGGTTTTAATATGTTTTGTCATTGAAAACCAAGCTCTTTCAAAATCCCTGTACTGTTTCGCCAGTCATTTTTAACTTTAACCCATAATTTCAGATTAATTTGTCCGCCGTTTATCCTTTCTATATCGCGCCTTGCCAAAGAACCTATTCTTTTTAACTTTTCGCCGTTTTTACCGATTATAATTCCTTTGTGACTTGCTTTTTCACAATAAATATTCGCTTCAATCGTGGTAATTCCGTCAGCCTTTTTTGGTTCTTTGTACTGAATGATTTCTACACCTGTACCATGTGGTATTTCATCATTGGTATTTAAAAGTATTTTCTCTCTGATTATCTCAGCTACTATTGTTCTCATTGTTGTATCTGCCGTTATATCTGCCGGGAAATACTGAGGACCTTCCGAAAGTGAATCAAGTATAGATTTAACTAAATTATCAATACCGTCTTTTTTAAGCGCCGACACAGGAAAAATTTCTTTAAACGGATACAGCTCTGAATACTCTGCTATTTTTTGAAGTATCGACTCTTTCTTAACTGCATCTGTTTTATTTATAACAAGAATTACAGGTTTCTTTTTAACATCCTTTAATTTTTCAATAATTTTAACATCAATTTGCGAAAGTGATTTATCTGTTGCATCACAAACCATAACAATAACATCTACTTCACTGAAAGTTGATGATGCAGAAGTTACCATATACTCGCCCAATTTATTTTTTGGTGTATGAATTCCGGGGGTATCAATAAAAATCATCTGATAATCACTTTCAGTAACCACGGCTCTTAAATTATTTCTTGTTGTCTGCGGTTTGGGGGATGTAATAGAAACTTTTTCACCTACGATGCTGTTGATTATTGTCGATTTACCTACATTAGGCTTTCCGATTACTGTTATAAATCCCGATTTAAATATTTTATCTGCCATACAATCCTCTCATTTCATAATTTAACGTCTTGGGTATCCTGCTTCTTCAAGAATATCCTCAGTACACTCAAACATAAGTTTTTCATCTTTTTCATTCATGTGGTCATAACCAAATAAATGAAGCAAACCGTGGCAAAGCAAAAATGCACACTCACGCTCGATTCCGTGTCCGTATTCTTCTGCCTGACGGCGCATTGTGGGTATAGAAATCACAATATCACCCAAAAGCAATCGGTTAAAACGTTCATTTAAGTTAGACTTTAATATTTCGCCCTCTCCGTTCACGAAATCATTTATCGGAAAAGACAAAACATCTGTGCTTTTGTCTATTTCTCTGTGTTCTTTATTAATTGCACGAATCGACTCATCATCAGTAAAAGTAATGTTAACCTCAAAGCCTTTTAGCTCTTCATCAAGACAATCCATTAAAACATCACTGACGTATACGGAGCGTACTGTGCCCTCCGTTATGTGTTTTATTATTCTTCTGAATTTGGCACGTTCTTCTGAGTCAGCAAGTCCTCTTTTTTCATAGCTGATAAAACTTTTTGAAAATCTCATTTATTTATCGCCTTTCTTCTCATATTTCTCGTACGCTTTAATAATCTTTTGAACAAGCTCGCATCGAACTACATCTTTTTCATTTAAGTCTATGAAAGATATACCATCAACGCCATTTAAAATTTTCTTTACTTTCTTTAACCCTGAAGATTTATCGGGAGGCAAATCTATTTGCGTTATGTCGCCGGTAACTACTGCCTTTGCACCCTCACCGATTCTGGTTAAAAACATTTTAAGCTGTTCTTGCGTTGTATTTTGAGCTTCATCTAAAATTATAAAAGAATGATCTAAAGTTCTTCCTCTCATATAAGCAAGCGGCGCAATCTCTATAATACCGCGTTCAAAATTTCTCTGGAAGCTGTCGAAACCCATTATATCATATAAAGCATCATATAAAGGCCTTACATACGGATCAACTTTACTTTGTAAATCTCCCGGCAAAAAGCCTAATTTTTCGCCTGCTTCAACTGCCGGCCGTGTCAATATAATTCTTGAAACTTCATTTCTTTTCAATGCACTGACTGCCATTGCTACTGCTAAATAAGTCTTTCCCGTGCCTGCAGGGCCAATTCCGAAAACAAGTTGATTCTTTCTTATTGCCTCAACATATTGAGCTTGACCGCCGGTTTTTGGTCTTACGGGTTTACCTTTTACATTTATACATATAGAATCCGACAAGTAATCACTTTGCAAAGATTTTGCTCTGCCGTCTGCTACCATATCACAAAAATATGCGGTCATCTGTCTCGTAATCAGTTCGTTTTTCTGCGCTATACTTATTATTTTATCAAGAACAAATTTAGCATTTTCGCAATTATTTTCATTATCAGACGAAACAAGAATACCTCCTGAGTTAACAGAAATTTTAACATCAAAAGCATCCTCTATTACAGAAATATTTTCATCATTATTACCAAATACATTGGCTAAATCGCTTATGTTTTCAGAACTAATAATTTTATCCAAAATCAGTATTCCTCCGTATTGCTTATTCTTGCAGAATATCACGCAAAGAGTCAAGTGTCAACATAATTTCTTCTATTCTGTTTTCAAGTGAAACCTTCTTTGAATACAGCTCGTTTAACCCTTCATAATCACTTGAATTTTCAGGTGAAGCAAGTGCGTTTTCTATCTTTTCCAATTCTGCATAAGTATCTTCCGCTTCTTTTTCAAGCTTTTTCTTTTGATTTTCAGCTTTTTTAATTTTAGCCTTTTCTTCCTTATTTTTCCTGTAAACTTCTCCCGCCGTACTGCTTTCCTTAATTTCAACACAAGAATTTTTAATACAATAATCAGGTATGCAAATTTCTTTAGTAGCTAACTTTTGTGTAAAATATCTGTCATGAGAAACCGCAATTAAAGTGCCTTCAAATTGTTCGAGCGCATTTTCAAGAACTTCTCTCGTCTTAATATCCAAATGGTTTGTAGGTTCATCTAATATCAGCAACGAGGACCTGTCATATACAATCTTTAAAAGAGCAACTCTTGATTTTTCACCGCCGCTGAGTTTTGAAATAGTCTTAAATACATCTTCTCCTTTAAAACCGAAAGCAGCCAACGCTTTTCTGATTTTAACGGGAGTTATTAAATTAATAGCTTGTCTGTCCTTGTTAGCATGATCATATATTTCGTCAAATATTGTTTTACTATCGTCAAGTGTTGACAAATCTTGTGCATAATACGAAAAGCTCGTATTAGCTCCAATGGTATATTTTCCTTCAGTAGCATTAAGATTTCCCGTTATAATCTTCAAAAAAGTAGATTTACCGCAACCGTTCGGTCCTTGAATAAACACTTTTTCTCCACGTCTTACTTGGAATGTAAGCCCTCTGAAAAGCTCTTTATCAGGAAAAGCAAATGTTAAATTATCAACATCAAGAACTTCCTTTCCGCCAAGCTTTTCTATTTCAAAAACAATCTCCGGTGTATTATTTATCTCTGTGGGTTTATCTATAATCGTCATTTTTTCAAGTTGTTTCAATCTGCTCTCTGCTGCGATTATATTTCTTTCTCGGTTCCACTGTCTTTGTTTTTCTATAAAAGCCTGAATTTTGGCAATCTGCCTTTGTTGCTGCTTATAACATCTTTCCTGATAAGCAATGTCATGATTTCTAAGCTCTGTATATTTTGAGTATGGCGCATTGTATATATACGCACCTGTATTTTCAATCAACATTGTTTTATTTGTAACTGCATCCAAAAAACATCTGTCATGGGATATTACAAGCAAAGTTCCGTTAAAACCTATTAATTCTTCTTCCAGCCATGCAACAGATTCACTGTCTAAGTGGTTGGTCGGCTCATCGAGAATCAATACTTTCGGTTGTCTTAAAATAATTTTTCCCAAAGCAAGTCTTGTTTTTTGACCGCCGCTCAACTCGCTTATATTCAAATTCCACATATCTCTCGAAAAACCAAGACCGATTAAAATACTTTCGATTCTGCTTTTATATGTTAATCCGTCATTTTTTGTAAAATGATCATATAAAGCATTTAATTTATTTGAAAGCACCAATGCTTCTTCTTCGCTGCAATTATTTAATGCTTCTTCTATCGCAGCAATTCTTTTTTCTTCTTCGATTAAGTCTGAATATGCGCCTAAAAACTCATCATACACGCTATATTCAGAAATAAGGCCTGCATTTTGAGGTAAATAGCCGTAATCAGAGGTCAATTTCGTATAACGGTAAACATTTCCTTCATTAGGAACATATTCATTTAACAAAATTTTGATTAAAGTTGTTTTGCCGGCACCATTATCACCGACAATGCCGATTCTGTCTTTTTCATTTATAGTGATATTTACATTTTCGAATATCGGTTCTCCGACAAAACTGAGTCCCATTTTTTCACAAGAGTAAACTATCATAATATGTCCTTTCTTCCCGAAGCTAACACTGAAATTTTAACACTGTTTGCTTCATTTTCCAACAACAATCTTGTACATTCGGCCAGTGTTGCACCTGTCGTTATAATATCATCCAATAATAAGACATTCTTATATCTTATTTCGCAAATTTTACCTGTAAAGTAATATTTCTTTTCAGTAATTCGCTTATATCTGTCTTTTTTTTCAGATGCATTATCACCAAATGCATCATCTTTTTTCAAGCACCGCACCAAAGGAATTTTCTTTATTTCAGATATTTCCTTCGCAATTTCATATACTTGATCGTACCCTCTTTCTGCAATCCTTCTATCGCTTACCGGAACAAATGAAATTGCATTTATTCCGCTAAAACCGCCATTTTTTTCCACACTTTTAATTAACATTGCAGCAAAAGATTTTGCCATCCATATCTCTTTATTAAACTTATATTTTAACACTGCCTCTCTCAAAGCACCGTTATATCTATACGCGCAATAAAGCTGCGTGCCGGGCGGTAAACATTCCAAAGTATTTCCTGAATTTACACATTCTTCCTTTTCTTGCAAGCTTTGGCACTTTACACACAACGGATAGTTTTTCTCATATTTTGACACAGCTTGACCGCACAAAGGACATTTTAAAGGAAAAATCAAATCAATCAACTTCATAATTTTTAATCATTTTGCGTAATCCGGTAAAACGTAATTGCTGTCTGTTATTTTCTGCCATATATCTTATCTGCTCTCGTGTACCGACAAGAATTACCATTTTTTTCGCTCTTGTTATTGCCGTATAGAGTATATTTCTCGTCATAAGCATAGGCGGATTTCCTGCAATCGGTATTACACAATAAGGAAACTCACTTCCTTGGCTTTTATGCACTGTAATTGCGTAACAATGTTCTAACTGCCTTATTTCATTATAGCTGTATGTAGCACATCTGTCGTCATCAAACAAAACGCAAATCTCTCTGGCTTTGTCATTAATATACAGTATTTCCCCCATTTCCCCGTTAAAAATGCCTTCTCCGTCTTGTTCAGGCCTATCTTGTTTATACCACTTAATACGGTAGTTATTTTTAATCTGCATAACTCTGTCGCCTTCACGGTAAACAACATCTTCAAGTACAATCTCTTTTTTAAACTTCTCTGCCGGATTCAGCTTTTCTTGCAAAAGAACATTTGTTGATATACTTCCAACAGGACCTTTCTTAGAAGGAATCAGCACTTGTATATCTTTTAACGGATTAATGCCGTATGCTTCGGGGAGTCTTTTTGTGACAAGCTCTGTAACCGCATCTGCACATTCTTCTGATTTATTTCGGCTTATAATAAAGAAATCTCCGTCTTTTGTGTTTAATATGGGCATTTCTCCCATGTTTATTTTATGGGCATTTACGGAAATCAAACTTTCGTTTTCGCGTCTGTATATTACAGAAAGCGTAACTACAGAAAAACATTCCGAAGCAATAATATCACAAAGCACATTTCCTGCACCTACGGAAGGAAGCTGATCCTTATCTCCCACTAAAATAATCCTGACATTATCAGGTATTGCCTTTAAAAGATGATACATCAAAAGTGTATCTACCATTGAAAGCTCATCAATAATAACTACATCAGCTTCGATGGGATTTTCTTCATTACGTTTAAATGTCAGCTTTGCATCGTCATCGCTTTCATCTCCGGAAAATTCTAACAATCTGTGTATCGTCTTTGCTTGAAAACCGCAAGATTCCGTCATTCTCTTGGCTGCGCGCCCCGTAGGAGCTGCAAGAACGCACTTATTCTTACAAGAAGTGAAGAAATGTACCAACGCCCTGATTATTGTGGTTTTTCCTGTTCCCGGACCGCCGGTTATAACAGTCAAACCGTTTTCTCCGGCTTTGCGTATAGCGGAAATTTGATTTTCATCAAGGTCATATCCGGAAAAATCAGAAAATTGCCGGATGCTTGTATTGAAGTTCTTTTCATCAAAAGGAAAAACAGAATCGCTGATTGAATGCAATCTTTGTGCTATATACTTTTCGCAATTATACATATACGAAATGTATACAGTCTTGTTATCTTTTTCATCATAATCAATATAGATTTTAGATGCTGCAGCAAGCTCGTCAAGGCTCTTAATTAATATATCAACATTAACTTGCAGAAGCTCTTTAGATTCATTTAAAAGCATTTCATACGGCACATAAACATGGCCGTATTGCATAGCTTGTTTCAGACAGTGTATTATTCCGGCTTGTATTCTCGGAGAGGAATCAGTTTCCAAACCAATACTTCT
Source organism: Oscillospiraceae bacterium (assembly GCA_015069165.1). Classification (GTDB taxonomy): domain Bacteria; phylum Bacillota; class Clostridia; order UBA1212; family UBA1255; genus Egerieisoma. Next base: position 14,715 of record SVJD01000022.1, on the reverse strand, counting down.
GCCGATTTTATCCGCAGTTTTAAAGCCAACCTCCGGAATATCGTTTATTAATATATACGGATTTCTTTTTACTACGGAAAGTGCTGTCTCGCCGTAAATTTGATACGCTTTTATTGCAAGTTTCGCAGATAATCCGTATTTGTTAAAATACGCCACTATGTCACTCATTTGAAAATGAGCTTTAAAGCCTTCTGCAATCTTCATTGCTTTGTTATGGGAGATTCCTTTAAGTTCTGCCAATTTTTCGGGCGAATTCAGTATAATATCATATGTTTCTTTTCCAAAAGAATTAACAATAAGTCTTGCAGTTGCGTTTCCAATGCCGGAAATTAAACCGGAAGACAAAAAAGCTTCAATTTCTTCGGGGTCTTTAGGAATTTCAATTTCAAAATTATTTACATTAAACTGTTCGCCATAAAAATCATGTGTAGACCATATTCCGTCTACTTTTACTTTTTCTCCGATTTCTATAATCGGCATAGTTCCTTTTATAACAACGACATCATCATCAGTCTCAAGCTCACAAATTTTGAAACCACTTTCCTCATTTTGAAATATTATATCAATAATAATACCTCGTAATGTTTCCACACAAACCTCCTGTAACAAATACTAACACCGGAGCATATAATAAATTATGCTCCGGATAAGAAAGGACTGTTAAGCTTATGGATGTTGCCTACATAATAATGATAATTACTTTAGAAATAATTATGCATCTATTACTGTTGATTCACTCATAAGTTTTTCGAATTCATCTCCCTCAATACGTTCTTTTTCAAGAAGTATGCGAGAAATAGAATTCAATTTATCAATGTTTTCTTTAAGGACAAGTTTAACTTTGTCGTACGCATTATCGATTATCAGCTTAACTTCACGATCAATTGCCGCTGCAGTTTCTTCGCTGTAATTTCTCGTATGTCCGTAATCTTTACCGATAAATACTTCTCCGCCATCATCAAACACAAGGTTACCGATGTTTTCACTCATACCGTATTTTTCAACCATATTGTGTGCAACGGAATTTGCACGTTTAAGGTCAGAAGATGCACCTGTGCTGACTTCTCCCAAAAGAATTTCTTCCGCCGCCTTACCGCCGAGACAAACCATTATTTCTTCAATAAGCTGAGAGCGTGTCATATATGAAGTATCTTCTTCCGGCCTGTGTGCTGTATAACCACCTGCTGTACCTGCGGGTATTATTGATATTCTGTCAACTTTATTTGTTGATGACAAAAGCTTAACAGCAATAGCATGACCGACTTCATGCAGTGAAGTAAGCCACTTATCGCGTTCTGTCATAACGCGGCTTCTCTTTTCCGGTCCAACAATTACACGGAATGTTGCTTCTTTAATCTGCTCTGCACCGATTTTTTCCTTACCGTCTCTTACGGCAAGGAGAGCTGCTTCATTTAAAAGATTCTCCAAATCCGCAGCTGTAAAGCCTGATGTAATTTTAGCAATATCTGCCAAATCAATATTTTCTTCAAGCGGTTTGTTTTTAGCATGAACAGCAAGAATTTCCTCACGAGCCTTAATATCGGGATATCCTACTACAATTTTTCTGTCAAATCTTCCCGGCCTTGTAAGCGCAGGGTCAAGAATATCAGGTCTGTTTGTTGCCGCAATAACTATAACACCTTCATTTATACCGAAACCATCCATTTCAACGAGGAGCTGATTAAGTGTTTGCTCTCTTTCGTCATGTCCTCCTCCTACACCGGCACCTCTGTGACGGCCTACAGCATCAATTTCGTCTATAAACACAAGGCACGGTGAGTTCTTTTTAGCTTGCTCAAATAAATCTCTTACTCTGGATGCACCGACACCAACATACATTTCAACAAAATCAGAACCGCTGATTGAGAAGAACGGAACGCCTGCTTCTCCGGCTACTGCTTTTGCCAAATAAGTTTTACCTGTTCCCGGAGGTCCTACCATCAATACACCTTTCGGTATTCTTGCTCCGACAAGTGAATATTGCTTAGGATTCTTTAAAAAAGAAACAAGTTCCATCATTTCTTCTTTTTCCTCTTTCGCTCCGGCAACGTTTTCAAATGTTATTTTACTTGTTGTATATAGCCTTGCACGGCTCTTTGAAAAGCTCATAGGCTTACCGCTGCCATTTTGGCCTTGACCGAGCATTACGTACATAAATACAAAGAATACAACCACAAGCAAAATATAAGGTAAAATCTCTACAACAAACGGAATATCTTGTACTTCGTTTTTATATTCTACATCCCGGCCGCCTTTTACCTCGTCCAACATCATTTTGTCAAAGTTTTCAAGTGATTTTATCTGTAATACATATTGGCCTTCTTTTAATTTTTCATCACTTGCACTGTTTGCTTTTAATTTAATTGTTGCTGTATTATCTGTAATCTCTACAGATTTAACATTACCCGCCGAAAGCTCGCGCACAAATTCCGTATATGTGACCTCCTCGGGTGAAATAAGAGATGTAACCAATACGATAACGAGAACAACAAGTCCCAATATAACAATATACGGCGATATCGTTCTAAGAAGTTTCAAATAAACAACCTCCTTTATTTTTCATAAATCTTCCTATCCAAAACGTAAAGTTCCGGAAGATTTCTTAAAATACCATCATAATCAAGTCCATAACCGACAACGTATTCATCGGGAATTTCTATTCCAGAATATTCTGCTTTTAACTCTACTTTTCTTCTTTCGGGTTTGTCAAATGCAGTACAAATCTTAAGGCTTAAAGGATTTCTTGCCGCGAACATTTCCTTAAGATATGTAAGTGTTAAACCGGAATCTATAATATCCTCAACAATTATAACATGTTTATCATTCAGCGGAACATCAATATCCTTAATAAGACGAACTACGCCGGATGTTTTTGTAGAAGATCCATAGCTGGAAACGGCTATAAAATCCATTTCTACCGGAATTTTTATTTCACGAACCAAATCTGATAAAAAAACAAATCCGCCTTTTAAAACTCCGATAAGAATTAATTTTTTACCATTATAATCTTCTGTTATTCTTTTTCCCAAGTCTGCTACCATTTCTTGAATCTGTTCTTTTGAAACCAGAACACGATCCAAATATTCATTTATTTCTTTTATATTATCCATTGTGCTACCTCCAACTAAGGAATGTATTTTATTATTATAACACGAGTTGTATTTTTATCAATAGGAGCTATATTGCTTCTTCTGATTCCCGGAATCCAAAGAATATTTTCACCTATAGTTACAAGCTCCGTAAAAGCTCTTTCGAAAGTACCGATTTTGCTGTCAATAAGGAATTTTCTAAGTTTTTTTCGCCCTTTCATTCCAAATGGATGAAATTCACAATCAAAATTATCATTTCTTACAAGCTTAATCTTTTCTGAAAAATCAATCCCGTAAAGTTCAGATAGACCATCAGCATCAAAATATTCAACCATCTCGTTTTTCAAGGGTTTAAAATTACTTCCTTTTTCAATAACATTTTGTGTAATTTCAATAGAAGAAGTTATTTTACCTGTAGGACAAATTACGCTTTTGTGGGCAAAATATATATCTTCACTTGTTTTTACACATAAAACACCCAAACCAACCTCTATATACTTACCGGGGCTTAAAGTTTCGGTTGAAGCTCTTACCCTTAAAATCATATCCGAATAAATTCCCGTATATTCAGGAAAAATTAATTTTTTATCTATATCTCGCACCTGACTTAATATAAATCTTATAAGCCTGTTTTGTATTGCCGCATCAAGTTTTAAAAACTCAAAATAATTAAGCGTAATTTTAAAGAACGGTTTATATTGAGCAGTACAAATTCTCTCATACGATTCTTTTGTAACTCTCTGTAAAAACTCACTGTCCAACGACGCAGATTCCGAAAGAGCCAAAATATGATTTTCAAAATCTTCTCCGAATGTATCTTTCAAATACGGAATAACATTATTTCTTATCATATTTCTTTTATATTTTACATCATCGTTTGTTTCGTCAAAAATAGGTTTAACTCCGTAATTTTCACAAATTGATATTATCTCTGTTTTAGAAAAATCAAGGAGCGGTCTTATGATGTCTCCGCGTCTGTATTCAATACCTTTTAAACCGTCAATAGAAGTACCTCTTGAAATATTGTGAAGAATCGTTTCTGTTTTATCATTTTTGTTATGAGCTACCGCAATCAATGAGTTACTGTATTTTGTCTTAATCTTTTCAAAAAAATTATATCGCAGTTTTCTTGCAGCCTCTTCCAATCCCAAACCGTTTTCTTTTGCGTACAACGGAACATCTGCTTCTGCCAATTCAAATTTTACACCAAGTTTTTTTGCTAAATTCTCTGTAAATTTCGCATCTCGTTCGGCATATACACCCCTGATTTTATGGTTAAAATGGCAACAAATAATAGAATCGGGATTAAATATTTCATTCAAAAGCAAAAGCATACATACAGAATCCGCACCGCCTGAAACTCCTGCAATTATTTTTAAATCAGGTGTGATTTCAACATTACATTTATTTGTTAAAGATTCCAAAAATTTCTTTTTATTCATTATATTAACCTTGAGGCGGTTGCTTTCCTCCTGCAAATGACAAATTTCTGAAAGCCATTTTTGCAGGATCGAATGCAAGCTGCACGGTGCCGGTAGAACCGTTACGATGTTTACCTATGATGACTTCTGCAATATTTTTAAATTGAGATTCTTTGTTATAGTAATCATCTCTGTATAAAAACATTACAACGTCCGCATCCTGCTCTATGGAACCTGATTCTCTTAAATCACTGAGCATCGGTCTTTTATCTGCTCTCTTTTCAACTTCACGGCTGAGCTGTGAGCCAACCACTACAGGAACATCAAGTTCTCTTGCCATTACTTTAAGAGCTCTTGAAATATCTGAAACTTCGTTTTGTCTGCTGTCGGAATACGCACCGCTCTTCATAAGCTGCAAATAGTCCACAATCACCAATTTAATGCCTTTTTCCAGTTTAAGCTTTCTGCACTTTGCCCTTATTGCGCTCACTGTCATTTCCGTATTATCATCAAAATAAATCGGCGCATTTCCCAATGTGTCAAAAACCGCCGCAAAATTATTCCAATCTTCAGGCGTAAGCTGTCCGTTTCTTAATTTTTCGGATACTATGCCTGATTCAGAGCTAATAAGACGCTTTACAAGCTGTTCGTTCGACATTTCCAAGTTAAACACAGCAACGGGGATATTTCTCTTTACAGCCGCGTGTTGCGCCAAATTAAGCATAAACGCAGTTTTACCCATACCCGGTCGAGCTGCTACCATAACAAGATCGGGACTATGCAATCCGTAAAGAATTTTATCAAGATCTGTAAAACCTGTCGGTATGCCGGAAATGTCTTTGCCTTGAGAAATTTCCGTAATTTCCTCAAATACCCTCGGGAGAACATCCGATATTCTTACATATGCCTTTGTTGCTCTGCCTTGCGAAACATTAAATATTGCTTTTTCTGCTTGTTCAATAAGGTCACTGACATCGCCTTCAGGTGCATACGATGCTTTTGCAATATCTCCGCCAGCCTTTATCAATCTTCTTTGTACTGCTTTATCCGCAACAATATTTGCATATTGAAGTGCATTTGACACAATCGGAACTTCTTCTGTCAATGAAACAATATACTGCGCTCCGCCTGCCTTTTCTATTTCTCCGGAAGAAACAAGTTCTTCGGTAACCGTTATGATGTCTATAGGTTTTGACTGCGTAAAAAGACGAACCATAGCCTTATAAACAGCGGCATGGTCAGCTCTGTAAAAGTCCTCAGGATTTAAAACTTCCATAACATCAAGCATTACGCTTTGATCTGTAAGTATCGCACCCAAGGCAGATTTTTCAGCGTCTATATTCTGTGGCGGCAGCATTTTCATTTTTAAAAAATTCCCCTTTATTAAACTTCGATTTTTACGTTTACTCTTGTTACAACGCCGGCATAAATACGTATTTCAACTTCATGATTTCCGGCTGTCTTTATAGGATCGTTCAATACAATTTTTTTCTTATCTATTTCAATTTTGTATTGGTTTTTTATAGCATCGGCAATATCTTTATTTGAAACTGCACCAAATAATTTGCCGCTTTCTCCTGCCTTTGCTTTTATAGTTACGGTCTTACCTTCAAGTTTAGCGGCGAATTCTTTTGCTGTATCAAATTCTCTTTGCTTCTTCTCCGCTATAGCCTTTTGTTTATTTACCGCTTCATTTACATTACCTGTAGATGCCACAACAGCTATTCCTCTGGGGATAAGGTAATTCTTGGCATAACCGTCACTTGCATTTACTATTTCGTCTTTTTTTCCTAAACCTTTTACATCTTGTTTTAAAATAACTTTCATTATATTTACCTCCAAACCAAACTTAAAATCATTAAATTATGAATTAAGATAAGCTCTTATATTATCTATTAAAATTTTTTCAATAGTATCAATTGAGTTACCATCTTTAATGTTAGTTGCCGCAGCGGTAAGATGTCCGCCGCCGCCCATTTTACTCATAATAACTTGTACATTTATTTCGCCTAATGACCTTGCCGTAATTTTCACAGAGCCGTCATCAAATCTATATAAAACAAACGAAGCCTCAACCCCCAACACATTCAGCATTTGGTCTGCCGCAATAGAAATTACAAGATCTGTATTGGAATTTATCTGAGAAGCTTTACTTATTGCAATCTTATTATCGTAAATTTTAGAGTTTTTCGTAACATTTGCAATATCAAGGAAAGTATTTAAATCCGGTTGTGTATATTTACGAACAGCTACAGTATCAACATTTTGTCCTCTTAAAAATGCAGCTGCCGCAAATGTTCTTCTGCCCGTTTTGAATACAAGGTTTTTAGTGTCAACAAGGATTCCCGCATACATGGCTTCTGCCTCAAGTTTCGGAACACTCAATCCCGGGTGCATGTATTGAAGAATCTCAACCATAAGTTCACTGGTAGAGGAAGCCGTAACTTCATTATAGTCAAGTAAAGTATCGCGTATATACGAAGAACCTCGTCTGTGATGGTCTATAACTGCAATACGCTCTGCCCCTTCAAGAAGCCTGGGAGCCTCTGCTCTTTGAGCGTCAGATACGTCAACAACAACCACAAGTGTTTTTTCGTCTCTTATTGCCAACGCATAACTGGGAGTAATAATAACATCCTCGTATTCTTTTGAAAGTTTGAGCTCATTCATAATTACTTTGAGATTTTCATTATTTTCTTTCAAAACAATACGAGCCCTTTTGCCCAACAATGTAGCAGCTCTGTAAACGGCTAAAGATGCTCCCAAAGAGTCCATATCCGGAAAAGCGTGTCCCATTACCAAAACTTTGGAACTATCAAGAATCAAGTCTTTTAACTGATTGGAAACAACTCTTGCCTTAACTTCATTTAAAGACTCAAATTCAACATTTCCCGCACCGTAAAACTCATCTCTTTGACCTTTTGCCATAACAACTGCTTGGTCTCCGCCGCGGCTTGTAACGGCTTCTATAGCTTTAGCAATGTTAGCTTCGTTTTCCGAAACGGAATCCCACAAAACAGAAATACCTATGCTCAATGTAACAGGAATACTGTTACCTACATTTATCTTTTTTACATCAGATAAAATACTGAATTTTTCTTTCATAATTTCTTGCAAAGAATCATACTCCATAACGATAAAGTACCTGTCTCTTACCATTTTTCGAGCAACTGCTTTTTTGCCTTTTAACCATTTATCGATAATCTTTGAAAGCTCAACGTTTATGCTGTTTATTACAATTTCGCCGTTCGTCTGATAAATTTCTTCATAGCTGTCTATTACAAGCTCACCTACGGCCATTCTTTGGCTTTCATATAACCTTTTAATATTTTTCTCATAGGATTTATCAATCAAATAAATCATTACAGAAAAACCGTCTCGGCTTCCCGTAATTTGACCTACAACGGCAGTTTTAACTAAAAATTGTTTGTCGTTTATTGTTTGTTCAAATGAAAAATCCTCTGCCAAGAGCTCAATTTTAGGAGCAATATGCAAAACGAACATATCTTTTAAATCTTGGCGCATTTCCTTTTTATCATCATAAAGGCTCTCAAAAAGCTCATTACTCCATATAAAAGTACCCGAATCTGAAACAAAAGCAAGCGGAAGACCGAAGTTATATACAGCACTCTCTCCGGGCGATACAGCTTTCCATTTTGTGCCGAACGAAAGCTTTTTTACTTTTTCTTCAAGATGCTTTTTCTTAATGAAATAAACTGCAAGATTAATAGCAATGAACAAAAAATACACCGATATTGCTACAAAAAAAGGCACAAACAATCCTTTCGTCAGAAAATAATATGAAAAACCGACGATTAAAACCGACGAAAAAATAACGTTTACCAACATCATATTCAATTTGTCAAAAAAATTATTTTTCATAAAATCTCCTGAAATAAAAACAAAATGGTGCATGCCTGATACAAGACAGCACCATTTATAACTTTAAAATTAATCTGCTGAGAAAGGCATCAATGCTACATGTCTTGCTCTTTTAACAGCGATTGTGAGTTGTCTTTGGTGCTTAGCACAGCAACCTGAAATACGTCTGGGGAGAATCTTTCCTCTTTCGGAAACGAATTTTCTCAACTTAGCGATTTCTTTGTAATCTATATGCTCTGCTTTATCAGCACAAAAAGGACAAACTTTCTTTCTGCTTCTTCTGGGCTTCATACCGGTCTTCATGTCGCCTTTATCATATGCGTCTTTGCCGGATTTTTCTTTTTTAGCGTAAGGCATAGTTCAAACCTCCTTTTAAGTATATTTCAATGCCTTAACGGGATTAAAACGGAACGTCACCATCGTCGTCCAGAGGGAAATAACCATCTGTAAACCCGTTATCTTTCTGCGGTTGCACACTTTGCTGGAAAGGTTGGTTGTTAGACGGCGGAGGTGTAAATCCTTGTTGATATCCTCCTTCTTGTCTGCGGCTTTCACAAAATTCAACTTCATCAGCAATAACTTCTGTAACATAATGTTTCTTGCCCTCTGTATCGTCCCAAGTACGAGTCTGAATCTGACCTACAACAGCAATTCTGCTGCCTTTTGTAAAATACTTTGAAACAAATTCTGCAGTCTGTCTCCATGCAACAACCGGAATAAAATCAGCCGATGGTTGATTGTCAGATTTAAAACGCCTGTCTACTGCAACTGTAAATTGACAAACAGCTGTATTATTACCTGCTGTATATCTAAGCTCAGGGTCTTTTGTGAGTCTTCCCATAAGAATTACTTTATTCATTACGAAATACCATCCTTTTCTAAATGCGTTTCAAAAAACGCTAAATATGTGAACCTACGGTGATACCAATCAATTACTCACATCTTGTAACAAGATATCTGAGGATACCGTCTGTAATCTTGAAAATTCTTTCAAGCTCTACAGGGAATGTAGGTGCAGCTTCAAAAGTTGCAAGAACATAATAACCCTCTGTGAGATCCTGTATCGGGTATGCCAAACGTCTCTTACCCCATTCAGCATAAGCCTCTACTGTACCTGCTGATTCAAGCATAGCTTTGAACTTATCAGATACTGCTTTGATACCATCCTCACCTAACTCAGGATTGATGATAAACATTACCTCATATTTATTATTCATTCCAATTCACCTCCTCTTGGTCTAAACGGTCCTGCCTATATGACAGAACAAGGAATTACATCTTCGGATTATATCATTTATTGATTTATAATACAAGCATTTTTTTATCAAAAGAATCTGTAAAATTCTTAATGTAGTTTTCTTCGGCATAAACAAGATCTTCTATTCTCACACCGCCGACATTTTCAATATAAATGCCGGGTTCAACACTGAACACCATGCCTTTTTCTATCTTTGTTTCATTTCTTTGGCCTATAGTTACACCCTCGTGTATTTCCAGTCCCACACCATGTCCCAAACTGTGTCCGAAATGTTCGCCGTATCCTGCTTTTGAAATTATTTCCCGGGAAATACTGTCTAATTCTTTTCCTGTTATACCTGCTTTATATCCTGCAAGAGCAGCCATTTGTGCTTCATATACAATATTATATATTTTTTTCATTTCATCAGCAGGCTTTCCCACAAAAAAAGTTCTTGTCATATCTGAACAATAGTTGTTAAACTTACAGCCAAAATCAATTGTCACTGTGTCTGAATATTCTATTTTTTTATAAGTAGCAACACCATGCGGAAGAGCACTTCTGGCACCTGATGCAACGATAATGTCAAATGCTTTATCCTGAGCACCTTTCTTCTTCATTAAATACTCAAGTTCTGTAGCAACATCTGCTTCAAATACTCCCGGTTTTATCAACGGCAATACTTCTTTTAACGCTTCAACTGAAATTCTGCAAGCTTCTGAAATATTTTTAATTTCAATTTCATTTTTAATATCTCTTATATCTATAAAGAAATTTCCCACAGAAACAAAATCAATGCTGCCGAATTTTTCCGTCAATTCACGAAAGCTTTTATATTCGATACTTTCTTCAAAACCAACGGTTGAAACTTTTTCTTCTTTTATGATGTTTTCAATCGCGGCAACATTCAATGCAGAAGAAAGCACAAGCGTAAAATCAGGACATTGTTCTTTTACTTGCAACGTATATCTCGAATCGGTAATAATTGTTGCCGATTCTCCGGTAATAAACAATCGGGCATCACCGAACCCGGTAAAACCCGATAAATAAAAAACATTTTCAGGTGATGAAACATATACTGCGCATATACTTTTTTCTTTCATCATCAACCGAACTTTATTGATTCTTTCTGAATATAACATAATATTTGCTTCCTCACACAAAAGGTTTTTCAAGTTTTCTTTTAAACTTAACAAAGCGAGGCTCAATTGCAAGGTTAATCGGCTTAACTAATATTGTAAAACAGCGTGCCCTGTTTCCGCCCCAAATATCTGTAAAAATTTGATCGCCAATCATAGCCATTTCTGTACGTTTCAAGTCCATTTTTACAGAAAATAATCTAAAAGCTTTTCTGAAAGGTTTGCCCGCCTCCGCTGCACAATGCAATTCCGGAAAGCCTTTCGGAAAACCTCTTACAAATTTTGATACACGAAGAAATTTTGCATTTGAAATCAAACCAATCTTAAATCCTTCCTCAGAGAGTTTAGCAAAAAGATTCATTAATTTTTCACTTGGTACTTGTGTTGCGTATTCTTCAATCGTATTATCAATATCAAACAAAAGTGCCTTTATGCCTCTTTGTTTGAGTTTTGCGTAGTCAATATCATAAATACTTTTAACTTTTAAATCTGCTTTAAAAAAACGACCCATAAAATGTACTCCTTAATTAATTGATGATTTTTTTAGCAAGCTCTGCAATCGCCTCAATGTAACCATCGTAACCTCTTCCGCTTACAGTAACACAACAAGCCGGCCGTACCACGGAAATTTTACGGAATTCTTCACGCTCATTTACATCACTGATGTGTACTTCTGCAGTCGGAATAGCTACTGCTTTCAGAGCATCCAAAATTGCATAGCTGTAATGCGTAAATGCACCGGGATTTATTACAATTCCATCGAATTTTTGATAAGCTTCATGAATTTTATCAATTATATCTCCTTCGTGATTTGATTGAAAAAAGCTCGTTTCTATTTTCATAGTTTCTGCCTTTTCTTGAATAAAATCGCAAAGCATTGGGTACGTAAAATTACCGTATATACTTGGCTCCCTTATTCCCAACATATTAAGATTAGGTCCGTTAATAACCAAAAACTTCAATTTATTCATTTGTTTCCTCTGTAGTTTTGCAAGAGCTATGCTCAGCATTATATTTTTCCACTGCTCTAATCATATCACGAAGAGCTTCTTCTTTTGTTGTATCATTGTGTGTTTCTATATCACAATACTTTTTATACAAAGGAAGTCTTGTTTTATACAAAGTAAGAAGCTTCTCAAAGCTTGTCTGCCTGAGCATCGGTCTTTTATCCATTATACGTTTTGGAGTTGTGGCAAATTTATAAAAATTTCTATGAATAAAAATTATAATACTTGTATCAGTTTTAAAGAAACGCATATTTTCTTCACGTGTGACCACACCGCCGCCTGTAGCAATCAAAACGTTTTTAGTTTCTGAAAGCCTTTTTGCAACTTGCGACTCTATCGCACGAAAAGCAGCTTCTCCTTGCGTTTCAAAAATCTCTTGAATGGACATCCCTGCTGTATTTACGATTTCTTCGTCCATATCCACAAAATCCAAATGGTAATGCTGTGCCAGGGCTTTTCCTATAGAGGATTTGCCCGAGCACGGCATACCGATTAATATTATTCTTTCAAAATTGATATTTCTCTCTAAAATCATAAATACATTACCGAAAATTTAAAATCAGCACTCGTATTGAGCACCTTGCTCAAGTGCTTTCATTTCTTCCGGAATCATAAAGTGCTTTGAAGGTTTAAGAATAGAACGCAAAGCAACCTCAAAATTCTCTGTTGTTACAACATTTGTAAGTGCAATTAATTTACCTAATATTATTACACCTGCATAAGTAGCGTTTCCCAGTTCATAAGCCATTTCAGTGGCGGGAATCTCATAAAGTTTAACGTCACTGCGAGTAGGCTTAATGGGTACTAAGCTCTTATCTGTAATAATTATTCCGCCGGGCTCAACCAACGACTCGAATTTTTCAAGTGAAGGTCCGTTCATTGCTATCAAAACAGATGCACTGCTGATAATCGGAGAACCAACTTCTTCGTCACCTACAATAACATGGCAATTTGCTGTACCGCCGCGCTTTTCAGGACCGTAAGAAGGAAGCCATGAAACGTTTTTACCGTCAAGAAGACCTGCGTGTGCTATAAAATGTCCCATTGAAAGGATACCTTGACCGCCAAAGCCTGCTAATATAATTTGATTCATCATAATAACATTACCTTCCTTTCATTACTCTGCTGTGACATCTTTATAAACACCGAGTTTATAATGAGGCATCATATTTTCTTCAAGCCATTTGATTGACTTAATCGGATTCATTCCCCAGTTTGTAGGACAAGTTGACAAAACTTCTACGAGTGTAAAACCTTTGCCTGCAAGCTGAAGCTCAAAAGCTTTTTTTATAGCCGCTTTAGCTTTTTTTATGTTTTGAACATTATTTACAGCAACACGCTCTATATAAGCAGCACCTTCAAGTGTTGAAAGAAGTTCGGAAACTTTTACGGGATAACCGTGGAGTTCCGGTTTTCTTCCGAAAGGTGAAGTTGTACTTACCTGTCCTATCAAAGTTGTAGGTGCCATCTGACCTGAAGTCATTCCGTATATTGCGTTATTTACAAAAATTGTTGTAATGCGCTCACCGCGTGTAGCTGCGTGAACAATTTCAGCAGTACCGATAGCCGCAAGGTCACCGTCACCCTGATATGTGAATACTACGTTATCGGGAAGTGAGCGGCGAATACCTGTTGCAACAGCCGGAGCACGTCCGTGTGCTGCCTGCACCATATCGCAATTGAAATATTCATAGTTGTTATATGTACAGCCAACCGGCGAAACACCTACCGTTTTACCTTCTATTCCGAGTTCATCTATAACTTCCGCTATAAGTCTGTGGATAATACCGTGAGTACATCCGGGACAATAGTGAAGCGGTTTGTCTACAAGTGCATGAGGTCTGTCAAATACTATACTCATTTTACATCTACCTCCTTATTTTCGTGATGCGATTTCTCGAACAATGTCAAGAATATCTTTCTGTGACGGAACGTTACCGCCTGTTCTGCCGTGGAAGTCTACTGTGTTTTTACCGTTGATTGCAAGTCTTACGTCTTCAACCATTTGTCCGGCACTCATCTCAACACACAAGAAACCTTTGGGAGTTTCCGCGTATTTCTCAAATGATGCTTTCGGGAAAGGCCACAATGTAATAGGACGGATAAGACCTACTTTAATGCCCTCTTTTGCAGCATCTTTAATTACATTTTTAACAATACGCGCTACAGTACCGTAAGCAGTAACAATAACATCTGCACCTTCACAGTTGAATTCTTCAACCATTGTCTCGTTAGCTTCGATTGCTCTGTATTTTGCTTGGAGTTTATTATTATGTGCTTCAAGAACATCTGCTTCAATATAAATTGATGTAATAACATTGTGTTCTCTTTCCATATTTGTGCCGACAGTAGCCCAATGTTTATCAACTGTCTCAATTTTTTCAACATCTTTAAACTCAACAGCTTCCATCATTTGTCCCAAATATCCGTCACCCAAAATAACAGCGGGATTTCTGTATTTGTCTGAAACATTAAATGCATGTACAACAAGCTCGTAAAGTTCCTGTACACTTGAAGGAGCAAAAACAACAAGATTATAATCTCCGTGACCGCCGCCTTTTACTATTTGGAAATAGTCACATTGAGCAGGTAAAATGCCGCCCAATCCGGGACCGCATCTTACAACATCTACAATAACCATAGGAAGTTCAGCACAAGCTGAATAAGAAATTCCCTCTTGTTTTAAACTGATTCCGGGGCTTGAAGATGATGTCATAACCCTCTTACCTGTGCTGGCAGCACCATATACCATATTTATCGCAGCAACTTCACTTTCTGCTTGCAGAAAAACGCCGCCGATTTGTTCCATTTTCTTTGCCATGTAATGTGCAACTTCTGTCTGCGGTGTTATAGGATAACCGAAATAATGACGGCATCCGGCACGCAGTGCAGCTTCAGCTATTACTTCATTACCTTTCATTAACAGCTTTTCACCCATTT
>SVJD01000054.1 GCA_015069165.1 Oscillospiraceae bacterium | reverse complement strand
GTTCTTGCAAAAACACGCTTTTGCGACACTCGGCAGAAGATGTTAAAGACGAAAGCATTTTATTTAATGCATCAACATATTCTCTGCCGTTTATCATGTGCTCCGTTGCTTTGCGTATTTTAGACGAGGCAACCAAACCCATTGCTTTAGTAAGATGCAAAGTAGAATCAACACTTTTTATTCTGTTTCTGAGTGTCTTAATATCATGACTCATTTAACGCTTTCTCCATCATTTCGATATCGCAATCTTCGTAATATCCTTCTTCAAATCTCTTTAAGAGATCTTGATATTTGCGATGCAATAATTCATATAAATTTTTCTCGTATTGCTTTACTTCATTTACGGGAACATTATCCAAAAATCCGTGAGTAACTGCATAAATTATCACTACCTGACAACCTACGGGCACAGGCGAATTTCTGTCTTGTTTAAGCACCTCAACAATTCGCTCACCCAAAGCAAGACGCGCCTTTGTATCTTCATCCAGGTCACTGCCAAATTGCGCAAAAGATTGCAATTCTCTATATTGCGAATACAAAAGTTTCAATTCTCCCGATACCTTTTTCATAGCTTTAAGCTGTGCAGAGCCGCCAACACGGCTTACTGATATACCCGGGTTTACTGCCGGCATTACTCCTGCATGAAAAAGTTCCGTTTCAAGGAAGATTTGTCCGTCAGTAATTGAAATAACGTTTGTCGGAATATACGCCGACACGTCTCCGGCTTGAGTTTCTATCAAGGGTAAAGCAGTAATGGAGCCGCCACCATATTCAGGCGCAACGCAGGCCGCACGTTCAAGAAGACGCGAATGCAAATAGAATACGTCTCCGGGATACGCTTCACGTCCGGGCGGGCGTCTTATAAGTAAAGATAAAGCTCTGTATGCCACTGCATGCTTTGATAAATCATCATATATTATAAGGACATCTTTTCCTTGTTCTCTGAAATATTCTGCCATCGCACAGCCTGAATACGGTGCAATATATTGCAAAGGTGCACTTTCAGAAGCCGACGAAGACACAACAATCGTGTTGTCCATAGAACCATTTGCCGTAAGTTCGTTTACCAATCTTACAACAGAAGAATTTTTTTGTCCGATAGCAACATAAATACATATAACTCCTGTATTTTTTTGATTGATAATAGTGTCTATCGCAATCTCGGTTTTTCCGGTCTGTCTGTCACCTATGATAAGCTCACGCTGTCCACGTCCTATGGGAATCATACTGTCAATGGCCTTGATTCCGGTTTGTAACGGAACAGAAACACTCTTTCTTTCTATAATTCCCGGAGCCTCTGCTTCTGCAGGTCGCGTTTCGACACATTCTACAGGACCTTTTCCGTCGATAGGTTTTCCCAAAGCATCTACAACTCTGCCCAAAAGCGCCTCTCCCACAGGAACCGAAAGTACACGACCTGTTCTTTTAACCTTTGTGCCTTCTTTAATATTATAATCATTTGAAAGAATTGCCACTGAAATGGTATCTTCTCCCAAAGTCTGTGCCAAACCAAAGCTACCGTCTTCAAATTCCAACAACTCACTTGACATACAATCTTTTAAGCCAAAAACTCCGGCAATACCGTCGCCGACAAGTACAACTATGCCTTTTTCGTTCATTTCAATTCGAGAACGATACTGTTTTATTTGTTCTTTTATAATATTACTTATTTCTTCACTTTTACTTTTCACTCGTCAATCACCTTCTTAATTCCATCAAGGCGCCGCCTTAAACTGCCGTCATAAACTTTGCCATCTATCTCAACAGTTATACCACCGATGAGACTTTCGTCTACGAAACATACAAGAGTAACATTACGTCTCGAAATCTTTTCAAGTTGTACTTGAAGCTTTTCTTTCTCCCTTTCGGTAAGTAAAACAGCACTGTGTACAACAGCCGTAGAGGATTTCAAAGATTCGTTATACAGCTTTTCGTATTCCTCTGCGCAACCGCTAAGTTCCCTTATAACATCTTTTTCGCACATTAATAATACAAAAGATGTCAGAATTTCATTATAATTATTATCTAACGCTTCCTCTAAAATATTAAGCCGTTCTTTCTTTGAAAGCGTCGGTGAGGAAATCAGCCCAACATACTCCGGAAACTTTTTAAAAATTCCTGACAGTTCCTTGAGTTCTTCTGATATTTCAGCGGAATTTTTTAACTCTTCTGAAAGTTCAAACAAGGCCGCCGCATAGCCCTTATGCAATTCAGCCATTGTCATCCCCCACTTCGTTGATAAAATTCTCTATCAAAGTCCTGTGATCGTCAATGTTGATTTCTCTTTCAAGCATTTTCTCTGCCAATGCTGCCGAAACTTCTGCAATTTCCTTTTTAATGTCGTTTTCTGCTTTTTTTCGTTCTAATTCAGCATCGCTTTCTGCACGCTTTATAATGCTTTCGGCCTTTTCATTTGCTTGTATTAATATGACATCGCTTCTGTTTTGAGCTTTTTGCTCTGCAGTTGTTATTATAGCATTTGCCTCTGTTTGCGCTGTTTCCAGCTTTTTCTCCCAAGCTACTTTATTTTCCTCGGCTGAAAGTTTTGCTTTGTCCGCATCTTCGTACTGTTTATCTACTGCAGACCTACGTTCTTCCAAAACCTTTTTCATCGGTTTGTATAAAAATCTCTTTAAAATAAAAAACAGCAATACAAGATTTGCAAGAGAAATCAAAATAGACCAGATATTTATTGTTATAATATCAAGTGTCTGTATCATTTATCTCCACCAATTATTAAATTGCACTTACAAGCACATCTACCATTATTCCGGGAGCTACAAAAATAAGCAAAATCGCAACAACCAATGCATACAAACCTGTTGTTTCTGCAATGGCACAACCCATAATCATTGTAGATGTAACGGCACTTTTGCTCTCAGGTTGACGGCCTATCGCTTCACACGCCTTTGCAACTGCATTACCTTCTCCGATTCCGGGACCTATTCCCGCAATCATAGCAATTCCTGCACCCAACGCACAACAACCTAAAATTATTCCGATAGCAAGTTCTAACATTTTAATTACCTCCGTTAGCTTTTTTTAATGCTTTTTTTCTTTTTCTGATTTCAAATTCATCTATATTAAAAGCTCCGCTTACATACATCATCGTAAGCATCGCAAAAATATATGCTTGCAAACAACCGCTGAAAATATCAAAATAAACAGAAAGTACAGCCGGTATTCCTATTTGTAAAAGGGGGATTTCGCCGAGTATTCCGGGGATGCTTCCCAATATAAGCTGCGATAAACCTTGAAGACCTGCACCAACCAAAACAGAAACAACTACTCCGGATATTATATTTCCGTAATGTCTGAATGTCATGGAAACAGGCGTTGCAATTTCGTTTATAATATTTAAAGGTGCCATACCTATGGGATCGCAAAAACTTTTTACATAACCCAATGGGCCGCATTTAAACCTGTAATATGTAATTATACCTGCTACAGCCATTGCCCAACCTGCAATAATATTTATATCTGAAGTAGGAGGATACAATCCCAAAAGAGATATAAGGCTTGAGAAAGCAGACAATGCGATTATAGAAGCAATAAATGGTGCAAAGCCGGCAAAAGCCTCTCCCATATTACCATTTACCAATTTTTCTGTTTGCTCGATAACCCACTCCAACAAAAGCTGTCTTTTAGTATGAGCTTTCGCAGATATTCCGTGAGTCAAATATAAGCAAAGGAAAAATATAGCAACCACAACTACCCAAGAATTCACCTGAGCTTCTGTGATGTATAATTTTTGAATAGGCATATCTATCTGAATAAAAATCTGCGCACCTGTAAGCGTAATTCCTTTAGAAGGAGCTCTTGTCAAAATTTCAAGCAACAGCGCACCCAAAACAGGAAAAATCATAAAAATAAGCAAAAGAATATCAACAATTTTAAATTTAACGGTTCTTGTTTTATTCTCCTTCATTTTGATTCTCTCCTTCGTCTTTGTTAAATCGGGGGCGAAAAATTATTGCTATTCTCGGAAAAAACAACGATATCAAAACCGCCCAAGTGTTAAAAAAAGGGAAAGCCGCACCGAAAGCCGCTATTGCAAGCAATAAAAACATACGCAAAGATTGTGACATACGAATCATACTTTTTGCGTCTCTCTCGTCTTTTTCAACAGCCGACTGAACACCAAGACACATTAAAAAAAAGTTAAGCACAGCCGCGCCACCGCCTAAAAGGTTTCCCGTAATAACTTTGAAATCCCATTTGCCCACAACCAAGAACACCGCCTGCATAAGGACACTCAACACAAGTGTCCACAGAGCAATATATACAGTTTCTTTTTTTATAACAGGTTCTATTTTTTTCATTGCAATCACTCTTCAAAGGCAAGCTTAATTCCCATTTCTGTAATTTTTTTACAGTATTCTTTGATTCTGTCAGGTTTATAATCGTACAGTCGGTGTCCGTCAAAACCCACACTTAATCTTACTCCGGATTTTCTTATTATTTCTTGTTGCTTTTCATCTTCAAAAAATCTTACCATATAGCCGTGTATTCTTCCGGAATGTATTGTGTCCAAATTTACATTCATTTCCCAAAAAATATTTTCCTCCGCCATTTTGGAAAAATATTTAAGAGGATCCTCTCCTATTTTTTCTATAAAAGAAAACATATC
>SVJD01000021.1 GCA_015069165.1 Oscillospiraceae bacterium | reverse complement strand
TGCCGGAATGGTTGGCCGCCTTTTGTGTTGTGTTAGGCCAGAAACGTACCTGTTTTGCCATATTGTCAAAATCTGTAAAATTGGCACCGTCTGTAACAAAAAGTTTCAAAGAGTCAATTTCCCATACGGAATGTAAATTTTTTCTTGTTCTTACGGGATCTGCCTCAAAGCAAGCAGTTGTATCACAATCCCACAAATCTGAAATTGTTCCGCTGTCGTGGTCTGTATTGTTGTACCAATAGTTAGTCCACTTCACTATATTGTATTTGGGAAATCTTTCTATTCTACACTCCATTTGAAGCCCGTCGGGAAGTGTGTACAAAATCCCGCTATCTGTTTCAACTATGGTCTTTTCCAGTTCATCAAAAGGAACATCATTATATTTGAATGAAAATCTCGGTGTAATCATTTTTCCTCCTTACATTTATATATGATATATTTTATTTTTTAGGTATTTCAGGCATTCGTGCCGCAAATAAGAAATCTTCTGTAGGCTCACAAGACGGCTGAGTGCTACGTATTCTTTCTACTTTGCCGCAGTCATATCTGTAAAACATTCCCTCTTGCTCACTTGCCCCCGCACTTATGAATGTGTGTGCAGGATAACCATTCGCTGTATATCGTACAAAAACAACATCTCCGGCTCTTACATCTTCCAATTTTTCAATTTTTTTGAATCCATGTGCAAAACACCACTCATAAAGAGAAGGTCCTTCTACACATAAACCCATATATTCAGGCTGATCGGTAAGTCCCATATTATAAAGAACCCAGCCCACCATACGATCACAACTTACAAGCTTTGCATCGTGATTCATTGCAGGATTTATAGGAGCATTGCCGTAGCAAAACTCATTGTCACGAACATAATCGCAAACTTGCTTTGCTTTATAAAGTATTTCCGCCGCAAGTTCACCTTCGGGTGCATACACCGTAATATCGGCATCATTTTTAACAAGGCTGCCGAATCGTGCGTTTTCTTTTGCGTACAAAATGGCATCTTCTTCATTTTCAAATTCAATCCATTCGGATTCATCCTTTAACGGAATACATCTTGCTTTCCAACTCATTGGTTTTTATCCTTTCGGTTATCTTTATATTGTTTGCATTTTAGCACGATTACATTTTTTATTCAATAGCGAAAAACTCGTTATCTTGACAAGACAAAGTATCGTATGTAATAATTGAAATGGTGATTTTAATGGATGAACTTAAGCTTATTATAGCTCGAAATATAACTGCGTTAAGACGCAGAAACAACATAACTCAATTAGAACTTGCGGAGAAATTAAACTATTCCGACAAAGCTGTATCCAAGTGGGAGCGAGGCGAATCACTCCCGGATATAACCGTACTCAAAAGTATTGCAGACATATTTGATGTAACGGTAGATTATTTACTCAAACCGGAGCACCGAGAGGAAGAAGAAAAGCTTCGCAAAGCTCAATTTCTCGACAAAGTTAAAAGAAGAAACTGCAAAATCATTATGTGGATGAGCATTTTGCTGGTTTGGCTTCTTTCAACTGTGGCTTTTGTAATAGTAAAAACTGTATCCCCAAAAACTATATGGTCAATATCACCTTTTTTGTTTGCTGTTCCCATTTCTTTTATACTCGGAATTATTTTTAATTCGGTATGGTTTAACAGAAGGCATAATTTTTTTATTGTTTCACTTTTAATGTGGTCTTTTATTGCAGTTCTTTTCTTTGTTTTATACTGGTGCAACATAAAAGTCTTTTTACTTTTTGCTTTGGGAATTCCCGGGCAGGCAATTATATTCCTTTGGTCGGGAATGCGCTTTGCCGGCAGTAAAAAGCAAAAACACAAGTGAAATTTTTGCCTGTATTGCGCACTCTCTACTTTTTGTAGAGGTCATTTGCAGGTAATTCTACTGTTGTTTCTACCAACAGTTTAGCAATAGAAAGGCAAAGTTCAGTGACAAATTTTGTATTTTGTCTATAATTATGCCGTATAATAAGATTGAACGGAGGATCACTCAATGAGTAATTTTGTAATATTCACTGATTCCGCTTGCGATATGGAGTTAAGTACTCTTGAAAAGTGGAATGTAAAATGTGTTGATTTAACACTCAAATTCGAAAACGAAAATGACGTTTCAAAAAACAGTGAAGTTGACCCGAAAATATTTTATCAAAAAATGCGTGACGGCGGCGTTGCAAAAACATCAGCTGTCAATTCAGAGGTATTCAAGCTTGCTTTTGAAGAAGAACTCAAAAACGGAAATGATATTTTTTATCTCGGTTTTTCTTCAGGTCTCAGCACAACATATAATTCAGCCGTTTTGGCAGCAAGAACATTAGCCGAAGCATATCCCGACAACAAAGTCGTAACAGTCGACAGCCTTGCGGCTTCTGCCGGTTTCGGTCTTCTCCTTTACCTTGTAGTTGAGAAGAAAAACGCAGGCGCTACTATCGACGATCTTGCCCTTTATGCTCAAGAAACAGTACCCCATATTTGCCATTGGTTTACGGTAGATGATTTGGTTTACTTAAAAAGAGGTGGCAGAGTAAGTCCTACTGCTGCTTTTATCGGCGGAATGTTAGGTATCAAACCTGTTCTCCACGTTGATGATGAGGGCCACCTCGTTCCCGTTTGCAAAGTGCGCGGCAGAAAAGCTTCAATTAAAACTTTAGCAGACAAATACGGTGAGTTAGCTATTGATAAATCAGCAGGTCCTATTTTCATTTGTCAGGGCGATTGTATGGAAGATGCTCAACTTTTGGCTGAAATGCTCAAAAACGACTACGGCCGTGATGTTGATATAACAGTTTTCACGGGTCCTGTAATCGGTGCACATTCCGGTCCCGGAACATTAGCACTCTTCTTTGTAGGAAAGAATAAATAAGGAGGACTTTATGCCAACACAGATAGATGGTATCGCATACTCAAATATGTTAAAACGCGCTGCAATCAATTTGCAGAACCACGCAGGTGAAATTAACGACCTTAACGTGTTCCCTATCCCCGATGGAGATACAGGCGACAATATGCTCCTCACTCTTATGGGCGGCGTAGATGCTCTTAAAGACGAAAAAGTTTCATTAGCTGAGGTTTCACGAAACGTTGCCAACGGAATGCTTTTCAGTGCACGCGGCAACTCGGGTGTAATTCTTTCTCAATTTTTTGACGGAATCGCTGCAGGTTTCAGTGAAACAGAGATTGCAGATTCACGCCAGCTTACAAAAGCATTCAGAATGGGTGTAAAACACGCATACAACGCCGTAATGAAGCCTACAGAGGGTACTATTTTAACAGTTGCGCGTGATGCAACGGAATTTGCTTCCACAAAGAAAGACGAAAGTGCCGAGGAATTTTTCGGTTCGTTTATAGAAGAAGGAAAGCGTTCTCTCGACCGTACTCCCGATCTGCTCCCTATGCTTAAAAAGGCAGGCGTGGTTGACTCAGGTGCAGCAGGTCTTATTTGTATTGTAGAGGGTATGTTCAGCGCGCTGGACGGAGATAAAAACTACGATTACACACAGTTAAATACAATGCAATCAGCAAACGGCTCAAGCGAAATAGATTTAGATGCGTTTAACGAAGACAGCGTGTTGGAATTCGGATACTGCACGGAGCTTCTTGTAAGACTTCAAAACGCAAAGACCGATATTGAAAATTTTGACGTTTCGGTTATAACTGATTTTCTGCAAACGCTCGGCGATTCGATTGCCGCTTTCAAAACGGGCAGTATCGTAAAAATTCATGTTCATACAAAAACTCCTGACAAGGTTCTTGCTTTTTGTCAGCAATACGGTGAGTTTTTGAAGTTAAAAATCGAAAACATGACTTTGCAGCATAACAGCACAATGTCAGATGAAAATAAAGATTCCGACAGCGAAAGCACGGAGCGTAAACCTTACGCCGTAGTAGCGGTTGCTTGCGGAGAAGGAATTCAGCAAACATTCCGTGAAATCGGTGCAGATGTTATCGTTGAGGGCGGTCAGAGTATGAATCCTTCTTCTGAGGACTTTTTGAAGGCTTTTGATAAAGTTAACGCAGATACAATTTTCGTATTCCCCAATAACTCAAATGTTATTCTTGCCGCGAAGCAAGCAGCTCAGCTTTACAAGAAGGCTGATGTAAGAATCATCAACAGCAAAACAATCGGTGATGGTTACGCTGCTTTAACGATGACAGACGGAGAGCTTACAAACCCCGATGAAGTTGAAGAAATTTTCAACGCGGGAATGGAAAATGTTATCACTGCTGAGGTTTCACAATGTGTTCGCGATGCTGATATGCAGGATGTTCAAGTTCACAAAGGCGATTATATTGGCTTTGTCGGAAAGAACATTCTTTCTGCAGAGCCTGACAGAAAGGCTGCAACAATCACAATGTGCGACAGAATTGACTGGTCGCTTCACGATATTTGTATTTTGATAAACGGTGTTGATTCCACTGCAGAAGAAGCAGAAGAAATCAAAAAACACATTGAGGAAAAACACGGCATAGAAGTTTACTGCGTTGAGGGTAAACAAGAAATATACAGTTATATTCTTATTGCAGAATAATAAATTGTATTTTAAATTTGGTGTGATATAATAATACGCGTATATAAAAATACGCGTATTTATTTTTTAAGGAGATGTTTTTTAATGAGCGAAGGATGCAATCATGACTGTTCAAGTTGCAGTGCAAACTGTTCAAGCAGACAGCCTCAATCTTTCTTGGAAAAGCCTCATGTTGGCTCAGATATAAAAAAAGTTATCGCCGTTGTCAGCGGCAAGGGCGGTGTTGGTAAATCTTTGGTAACATCACTTATGGCAGTAAACATGCGCCGCAAAGATTACCAAACAGCTATTTTGGATGCAGATATAACAGGCCCATCTATCCCCAAAGCTTTCGGTTTAAAAGAAAAAGCCACAGGCGACGAAGGCGGTATTTATCCTGTTTTGACAAAAACAGGAATAAAGACTATGTCTCTTAATTTGCTTCTTGAAAACGAAACTGACCCTGTTGTTTGGAGAGGTCCCGTTATCGCAGGTACGGTTAAGCAATTTTGGACAGATGTTGTTTGGGAAGATGTTGACTTTATGTTTGTGGACATGCCTCCCGGAACAGGCGATGTACCTTTGACAGTTTTCCAGTCACTCCCCGTTTCCGGTATTATTATCGTAACTTCTCCGCAGGAGCTCGTTTCAATGATTGTTGAAAAGGCTGTAAATATGGCAAACCTTATGAATATCCCTGTTTTGGGTATAGTGGAAAATATGTCATATTATGTATGCCCCGATTGCGGCAAAGAGCATAAGATTTACGGAGAGAGTCATATTGACGAAATTGCCGCTAAACATAATATTCCGTTAGTTGCAAAAATTCCGATTGACGGCAAGTTAACTGCAGCTTGCGATAAAGGTACAATCGAGCTTTTCGAAAATACCGCACTCGACAAGATTGCAGATGCTCTCGAAAAATTGTAATTTTGGCTATGACACGACGAGAAATTGCAATAAATTACTTTAAAGAAGGCTATAACTGCTCGCAAGCCGTACTTTTAGCTTTTCAAGATGTTGTCGGCTTATCAAAAGAGCAATGTGCAATGCTTGCTTCTTCTTTCGGCGGCGGAATGGGCAAACTTCGTGAAGTTTGCGGTGCTGTTTCCGGAATGTTTATGGTTATAGGATTAATCGAAGGCTATTCTGATCCAAAAAACGCAGATGAAAAAGCGGCGCATTACAAAAAAATACAACATTTTGCAAGCTTGTTCACAGAGCAAAACGGCAGCATAATTTGCAGAGAACTATTAAGCGGAACTTTCAGCAAACATTCAGATTGCAAAAAAACAAACTGTAAGCAACCAAGTGTTTCCGCTGAGGAAATATCATCCTCTACCCCACCGGCCGAGCGCACTGACGAATATTACAAAAAAAGGCCTTGCGCCGAATTAGTTGGCGATGCCGCAGAGCTGCTTGCAACTTATTTAAACTTATAAAATTGATCTCGGTAAAGTTATTTTACCGAGATTTATTTTTTATCCAAAAACATTAAATGAAAAATCTTTTATTTCTTATGGAATTTTTATTATTGATATGCTATAATATTTCCAATTCTGTTTGTCAAAACAGACACACTTAAGCAGAAGGAAGTTTTATAATGTTTAAAATCGTTTCAACCAATGCAAAAAGGCGTTGCGGAGTTTTTACTGCGGCAAATATTGCCTTTTTTGCCATATTTGTATTCATATTTACTTTGTTGTTCATTTGCACTTCTTGCAAATCTGCGCAAAATTCAGAAGGACTCATTGCTCCTCCTACATTGCCAAATTCACAATCCCAAGCAACAGGTTATCCGGTTATTCAAAATACTCAAAATCCTACAGAAACCGGTGCGCCAACAGAAACTGCTGTACCTACAAGTTTTCCTACCACGGAACCGGGAATGCCTGATAAATTAGGATTATATATTGCAGAAAACGGCGAAAGAACTTTTGTTGACAAATTTTCTTCAAAATGGGCAGAGGGACAAAATATTGATTGTTTCGAAGTTCTCGCATCTGATGAAGAATCACTTTCCGGAAAATTTGGCGAACTTTGGGAATCAACTTGGAATAATTTTTCTAATACAAAAAATGTAAAAATAGGCTATAAACTTGAAATACATTTGTTTTCAGGCGAAACTTTTTCTTTTGATATAAAAAATCCGAAAGATGCTATGCAATATAAGGAATACATTGAAGTTTATCTTTACGACGATATACACGTTTCAGGTTGGTACAGTCATTTAGAAGAAGACGATATGAAAGACGAAACAATTATGACTTCAATAAAATTAACAGCCACGCCAAAACAAAACGAGATTAACAAAATACATCTTACAGCATATTTTTATACAACCGATATGCCGCAAAGGAACATTGCAAGCTATGAAATAGATGTAATAAATGATATTTCCGAAAATTAAAGGAGTGCAAACTCATGAAATACAGTGATAAGAAAATAGTAATTTTGGAAAAAAATTCTGTAACCCCAAAAGACGATATTTGCCTCGATTCAATAATTGATTTAGGAAACGCTGTTGTTTATGACAGCATTCCCGAAGGAGAATTATGCGATATAGTAAACGGCGCAGAAGCAGTAATTTGCAGTAAAGCAAAATTTACAGCAGATGTTCTGGAAAAATGTCCTGATCTTCGCTATATAGGTTTGTGGGCAACAGGATATGACAACATAGATGTTGCAGCCGCGGCAAGAAGAGGTATTACAGTAAGTAATGTGCCCGGTTATTCTACTGATTCAGTAGCACAACATACATTTACCATGATACTTAATTTAGCTTCAAACTCCGTGAAATACGACAAATCCGTACATGACGGAGATTGGAAAAAAGCTAAAATTTTCACATATTTGGATTTCCCTGTTATGGAAATTTCAGGTAAAAAATTAGGAATTATAGGCTACGGTGCCATAGGAAAAAGCGTTGCCAAAATCGGTGCAGCATTCGGAATGGAACCTATAATTTACACACGCACAAAGCCTGCTGATTGTCCATACCAAATTGCAGACTTAGACGAACTTTTGGAAAGTGCAGATTTTATAACACTTCACTGCCCTCTGACAGACAAAACAAGAAAGCTCATAAATAAAGAAACATTATCCAAAATGAAGAAAACTGCGTACATCATAAACACATCAAGAGGTGCTGTAATTGATGAAAATGCCTTAGCAGAAGCGCTTCGTTCAGGCACAATTGCAGGAGCAGGCATTGATGTTTTGGACGGCGAGCCTATGAGGAAAGACCATCCTTTCTTCGATGCGCCCAATTGCATAATCACGCCTCACATTGCATGGGCATCTTTTGAAGCACGTCAAAGATTGGTAAATATAGTTTGCGATAATTTAAAAGCATTTATCGACGGTAAGCCCATGAACAATGTGGCAAATAAGTAATTTAGGAGATGACACAAATGACGGTAACACTTGAAAACCCAAATTTAACAGGATCTGTTAAATCAATATTGTCAAAGTCCCATGTACACAGATTGCTTATAGCTGCAGCGCTTTACGGCGAAAATACGCAAATAATATGCGATACTCACCTGTCCGCCGACATAAATGCAACCATAAAATGTCTTAATGCATTAGGTGCAAAAATTGAGCAGTGCGAAAATATTTTAAAAATCAAAAGCAATACACAAAGCCTAAAAAAAATAAAATCCGCAGATTTTTATTGTGCGGAAAGCGGCTCTACATTTCGCTTTATGCTTCCGATTGTGTGTGCGCTTGGTATAAATGCTAAATTTTTCCCGGAAGGAAGACTTCCAAACAGACCGCTCTCTCCTCTGCGTGAAGAACTCATAAACCACGGCTGCAGTATAGATTCCGTCGGAACACTCCCCTTCACAACTTCAGGCAAGTTAAACAGCGGAATTTACGAAATAGAAGGAAATGTTTCCTCACAATATATCACGGGATTGCTTTTTGCACTTCCATTATTGGAAGAAAACAGTGAAATTCACATTATCGGCAAATTGGAATCAAAACCTTATGTGGACATGACCTTAGAAGTTTTGGCAGAATTTGGCGTAAACATATTTGTAAAAAACGATTCTACGATTTTAATAGGCGGTAAAAGTGAAAATACAAACAAAAAAGATAATCTCACTTTTTACGCTGACGGAGATTGGTCAAATGCAGCTTTTTGGCTTACTGCCGGAGCAATAGGCAAAAATAAAATGATCGTTACAGGTCTTAGACCGAATTCCGCTCAAGGAGATAAGGAAATACTTACTCTTTTAAGAAACTTCGGGGCTGATATTGATATAAAAACTGACGATATAAACAATTTATCCGATATCACCGTTTATCCCTCACAGCTTAAAGGCATCGAAATCGACGCGTCTGACATTCCCGATCTTGTGCCGATTTTATCCCTTGCAGCCGCTTGTGCGGAAGGTACAACAAAAATATACAACGCACAGCGTTTGAGACTAAAGGAAAGCGACAGAATTGCAACAGTTTGCGATTTGCTCACAACTTTGGGTGCTGATATTCATGAAACGCAAGACGGATTGATTATTAAAGGAAATTCCGCCAAAATCGGCCAATTTCCCTTAAAAGGCGGCATCGTCAGCAGTCACAACGACCACAGAATAGCAATGACCGCCGCAATAGCAGCTTCCGTATGTTCGCAAATGGTTACAATAACGGACGCCGAAGCAGTAAACAAATCGTATCCGCTTTTTTGGCAGGATTATGACAATTTAAATAATTAAAACAGGAGTGATATTATGGCATCTGTTTTCGGAAATAACATTAAAATTTCAATATTCGGGCAGTCACATTCCTCCGCGATCGGAGTTACAATTGACGGCCTTCCGGCAGGTTTTAAAATCGACATGGACGAACTTGCGGCGTTTTTGGCACGCCGGGCCCCCGGCAACTCGCAATACGCCACACCCCGCAAAGAAGACGATTTGCCGGAATTTTTAAGCGGTCTGGTAGACGGCGTTACTTGCGGTGCACCTTTAACGGCAATTATTCGCAACACCAACACACGACCCGACGATTACAGAAATCTTGCGGAAGTTCCCAGACCGGGACACGCTGATTTTACTGCCCAAATAAAATACAAAGGTTTTCAAGACCCTACAGGTGGCGGACATTTTTCCGGCAGACTCACAGCGCCTTTGTGCATTGCAGGCGGAATATGTTTGCAACTTTTAAAAGCTCGCGGAATTTTTATCGGAGCTCATATTTGCAAAATAGGCTCTGTATCAGATATATCATATGATCCTTGCAATGTTTCGGTACAAGACTTTAAAGCATCACAAGGCAAAGAACTTCCGGTTATCGATTCCGCTGCCGAAACAGCCATGTCAGAGCTGATTTTAACTCAAAAATCAATCGGGAACTCTATCGGCGGTGCAATTGAGTGCGCTGTTATCGGTATGCCGACAGGTATCGGCGAGCCTATGTTCGACGGACTGGAAAACAGAATTTCACAAAGTATTTTTGCAATTCCTGCCATAAAAGGAATTGAGTTCGGCTGCGGTTTTGGCGTTACTGAAATGACAGGTTCAGAAAACAACGACGATTTTTACGTTGATGATAACGGTGTTATTAAAACAGCTACAAATAACCACGGAGGTATTCTCGGCGGAATTTCTTCCGGTATGCCGATAATATTCCGTGTAGCCGTAAAACCTACACCCTCTATCGGAATTGAACAAAACAGCGTAAATATTCCTACAAAGCAAAATACAAAACTCATTGTAAAAGGACGCCATGACCCATGTATTTTGCCAAGAGCCGTACCGTGCGTGGAAGCGGCTTGCGCAATAGCTATTTTAGATATGATCATATAAAAATATATTAGGATGTGATTTTTATGGAAAACAATTTAAAAGATTTAAGAGCCCGTATTGATGCCGTAGATGATGAAATAATCCGCTTGTTTCAAGAGCGCATGAATATTTCTTCCGGTATAGCAGAGTACAAAAAATTAAATAATTTGCCCGTTCAAGACATTCAGCGTGAGCGTGAAAAGTTAAGTGATTTAATCGAAAAATCCGACGAGGATTTCAAATCATATACAAGCGTACTTTATTCTCTTTTGTTTGAGCTTAGCCGTTCTTACCAAGACAGAATACTCTACCCTTCTTCTGATTTAAAAGAGAAAGTTTCTCACGCCATAGACAACACAAATAAGCTTTTCCCGCCTTGTGCAACGGTTGCATGTCAAGGCGTCGAGGGCGCTTACTCTCAACACGCTTGCGAGAAGCTCTTCCAAATACCGAGAATTATGTATTTTAACAATTTTGCCAGTATTTTTGCTTCCATTGATAAAGGTTTGTGCGACTACGGCGTTTTACCAATCGAAAACAGTACTGCCGGCTCCGTTAAACAAATTTATGATTTGATGATGTATTATAATTTCAACATAGTACGTAGCGTAAGAGTAAAAGTTGACCACAATTTACTTGCAAAGAAAGGCGTTAAAATAAGTGAAATACGCGAAATTTACTCACACGAGCATGCCTTGGCACAATGTACTCATTTCATCAACTCTCTGGGAAATGTTAAAGTTACAGTTGTGGAGAATACTGCTGTTGCCGCAAAAATGGTTGCGGAATCTGACCGCAATGACGTTGCCGCAATTTCTTCACGTTCTTGCGCACCGCTTTATGGTCTTGACTGCCTCGCTTCATCCGTTCAAGACAAAGGCAACAATTACACTCGTTTCATCTGCATTTCAAAAAATCTAGAGATATACCCGGGGGCGGATCGTACCAGTCTTATGATGATTATCTCTCATAAACCGGGTGCTCTTTACAGGGTTCTTGCTCGTTTTTACGCTTTGGGTATTAACCTTGTAAAACTCGAAAGCCGTCCTATCCCCGACCGTGACTTTGAGTTTATGTTCTACTTTGATTTGGATACACCCGTTTATTCTTCTGAATTCATTCAACTCATTTGTGAGCTTGATAGTTTGTGCGAAGAATTCAGATATCTCGGAAGTTATTCCGAAATAATTTAACTTTTCAGAGGTCTTTACTATGAAGCTATATGGTTTCGAAAATTTCAAAAGCGGTCTTTTGGGAGAAAAACTCGGTCACAGTTTTTCTCCTCAAATCCACGGCTGTTTATCAGATTACAGTTACACCCTTTTCGAAAAAACTCCCGAAGAAGCAGAATTTTTTTTGCGAAACGGAGATTTCGACGGAATAAATGTTACTATACCCTACAAAAAGCTCGCTTTTGCCGTCTGTGACGAGGTTTCAGACATTGCAGCAAAAATCGGCAGCGTAAATACTGTTGTGCGTAAAAACGGAAAATTAAAGGGTTTTAACACGGATTATTACGGATTCACATATTTGGTAAAAAAAGCCGGTTTTGATGTTTCAAAAGGCAAAACTCTCGTTCTCGGCAGTGGCGGCAGCAGCGTCATGGTGTGTGCCGCTTTGCGTGATTTGGGATCGGAGGAAATTATTGTAATTTCACGAAACGGAGAAAACAACTACGATAATGTATACGACTTACATTCCGACGCAAGCTTTATTGTAAATACGACGCCACTGGGAATGTATCCCAAAAATGGTATTTCAGCAGTTTCTTTAGAGCGTTTTACAAATTGCAAGGGTGTGGTAGATATTATTTTCAATCCTTCAAAGACAAAGCTTTTGCTTGATGCGGAAAGTCTTGGAATTCCCTTTATAAACGGACTTCCCATGCTGGTAGCACAAGCCAAACAAGCCTTTGAAATATTTACCGAACAAATTCTCACTGACGGACTTACAAGCGAAGCGCAAAACTCTTCAATGTCTGCTTTGGAAATAATCGACAGTATAACTGCTCAAATAGAGTTGCAAACAAAAAACATTGTTCTTATAGGTATGCCCGGTTCAGGCAAAAGTACCGTAGGCCAAATTCTTGCGGAAAAACTTTCGCGTACTTTTGTTGATATTGATTGGGAAATCGAGAAAAAAATACAAATGAGTATATGCGACTACTTTGCAAAATGCGGCGAGCCGGCATTCCGAAAAATCGAAAGCGAATTATTAGACGAATTTTCTCGCAAAAGCGGTCTCGTTATTGCAACGGGTGGAGGTGTTATTAAAAACCCTCTCAATCGCCCACTCATAAAACAAAACGGTATTACCGTAATGCTTAATCGCTGTGTACACGAGCTGGCCACAGACGGCCGCCCCATATCAATGTCATGCAGCCTGGAAAAGCTCGAGAAGGAACGACTTCCTATATATAACGCCTGGAAAGACTTTTCGGTGGATTGCACAACACCCGAACTTACCGCAAATCGCATAATATCAAAACTTTAAAATTCACGAGGCACATTAAGATTTTTTGTGCCTCTCTTTTTCTCTTTCTGCTTCGTATTTAGCTTTTGTTGCCAAACCTCCCCTTATATGGCGCTCTGCCTTGTTATCGTCTAAAATCTTACGCACCTCTTCGGCCATACCTTGACTGAGCTGCGGAAGCCTTTCTACCAAATCTTTATGTACCGTAGATTTACTTACTTTAAATTTCTTCGCCGCCGCCCTGACTGTGCAATTTGTATTTATGATGTACTGCGCAATTTCAAAAACCCGACTTTCTATGTAATCCTTAATTAACATTATTTTACAAACCCCTTCATCGGTTTTACTTTTGCTAAATTTTTATGCATTAAAACGAGAAAATATGCTCCTCATCTTTACTTGCAAACAGTAATATTTCATAGTAGAATATCGTTATTCTTTTTGGAGGTGTTTTCTTTGAAAATTTCTGTTATAAAGAAATCAGCTATTGTGCTTACTGTTATTTTACTTCTTTCTACTGCCTTTTCTTGCAGTTTAAGTCAGCAAAACAACGAAAACACTTATGTTGTGGCAACAAATTTCCCCGCTTATGACTTTGCACGCCATGTTTGCGGCAATGCGGGACAAGTTACAATGTTGCTTCCTGCCGGTGCGGAAAGCCATTCCTACGAGCCCACTGCCCGCGACATTGCCAAAATTCAAAATTGCGACCTTTTCATTTACACCGGCGGCGAATCCGATGCTTGGGTTGATAAAATTCTCAATTCTCTCGATAAAAAAATAAATACACTTAAAATGACGGAATGTGTTTCTCTTCTCCACGTAGGCGGCGAGCATACACATGAAGACGGCGAACATTGTGAATTTGACGAGCACGTTTGGACATCACCTGTAAATGCTAAAGCTATCGTAAATAAAATCAAAGACAAGCTTTGCGAAATTGACATCAAAAACAAACAAACTTACGAGGAAAACGAGGCAAAGTATACAAATGAAATATCTTCATTAGACGGAGAATTTCGTGCTTTTTTTGATACTGTGAGTAATAAAACTTTGGTTTTCGGCGATAGATTCCCTTTATTATATTTTACTCACGAATACGGAATATCTTATGTTTCTCCATTTTCAGGTTGTGCCGACCATTCGGAAGCCAGTGCCGCTAAAATTGCAGAAATAATAAAAAAAATAGACAGCGAAAATATTCCAACTGTCTACTATATCGAATTTTCCAATCAAAATATCGCAAACACAATAGCTTCTTCAACAGGCTGCAAAACGGCTTTGTTTTACAGTTGCCATAATGTTTCCAAAAGTCAATTAGATGAAGGTGTAACGTATGTATCTCTTATGAAAGAAAATCTGGAAACATTAAAATCCACAATGAAATAAAATCAAATTTGTGCTTTATCCCATATATCTCTTTTTACTGCACCGAAAATATTCGACCTTAAAAATTTATTATCTTTTTCCAGTGTCCTTATAAGCTCTTTTATATCGGAGCGGCGGCTCGTTCTGTCCATAGGGCACGGATTATGCGCCACAGGCAGCGCAGCAGCGTTTGTAAAGTGTTTGACGTCACTTTCTTCAACATACAAAAAAGGGCGAATAACACGCACCTGAGCGCGTTCTAACCATGTATCGGGAGCAAAACAATAAAATCTGCCCTCATAAAAAAGTGATAACAAAGCAGTTTCTATCACATCGTCTTTATGGTGTCCCAAAGCCACAACATTACAGCCCAAACGAGATGCATGGTCATTAAGAGCTCCGCGTCTTAAATTGGCACACAAAGCACAAGGATTTTGCTCCTGCCTTATGTTAAAAACAATTTCAGCAATATCTGATTCCACTATTTTATGGGGAACTTCCAAATCTTTGCAAAATTCAGCAACGTGTGAAAAGTCCATTCCGTCAAAGCCGAGAGAAATCGTTACTGCCTGAAGCTCAAATTTTTTCGGATAAAAGCGACGCAAATTAGCAAGGGTTGCAAGCAATGCAAGACTGTCTTTGCCTCCGGAAACCCCCACGCAAACGCTGTCCCCATCCTTTATAAGGTCATAATCTTGAACGGCTTTACGTGTAAGACTAAGAAGCCTTCTCAATGAATCTTTTCCTTTTTTGTCAAATTCTATCATATTTTAAAAACTCCACGTACTAAACCATCTGAGCGAGTTTATATATTCTCTTGAAACTTCCCTTGCTGTCAAAACAGGATAGAACATTATAAACAACAAAAGTACAAGGGCCAAATATATCCACACCAAATGTTTGCTTATAACACGATCTTCAAGCAAATTCTTTATAACATAAACTATCATAAATATCATAAACGGAACTGCTGTAAAATAATGGTAAATAAAGCAAACTCTCGTTACAAGTACCCAAGGAAGGAATTGTACGGCATAACCGATAAACGCCATCATCATACCTTTATCGCGCTTTTTCAAAGCATAGAAGGCTGCCGGGAATATACATGCCAGACCTGTCCACCAAACAAGCGGATTACCCATAGAAACAATTGATGTGTCTATTCCGTTAGGTAAATTTGCCTGCGAACCGGAATAATAATATATCGGTCTTAAATTTATAGGCCAAGTATACCAAGCAGAGCCATAAGAGTGTTCTGCTGTCAAATCAGAATGATACTCATACATATATTCTTGGTTATCTATAACAATTTGAATTAAAGATTTATCAGTAGATGCCATATACGGAATATACGACAGCGTATATATCACAAGCGGTATTACAATAAAGAATATTACGCACATACCGCATGTGGGTAAGAAATTACAAACAAACCACGTTTTCTTTGTATATCCGGGCACTCTGTCTTTTAATACATCATTAAATTCGAGGTATTTTGCCAAGAAGAACATAATTGCAAGTCCTACTCCCGTATAGATGCAAACCCACTTTGTAGAAGCACCCAAGCCAAACATAATTCCGCTTAAAAGAAGCGGTTTTAAAGATTTCATAAAGCTCTTCTTTTCGTATGATTTCTGCGTGAAGTAATCATACATAAAGTAATACATGCACAATATAAAGAACGCGGAATATGAATCTATCGTAGCCAATCTTGTTTGAGCAAGACGCATAAAGTCAAACATCATTAAAAATGCAGCCGCGAAAGCATACGTTCTCTTCTTGAAAACTTTTAAAGCCAGCAAATACATAAGCGGCACAAGACCTACGCCAAACAAAGTTCCCATAAATCTCCATCCAAAAGGATTCATGCCGAATATTTGTACGCCTAAAGCCATAATGTTTTTACCCATAGGCGGATGTGTTACTTCATAAATATCATAACCGTTTATGCTCTCATACGCAGTACGCGGGAAATATATTTCGTCAAAATAAGTGGAGCTTCTGTATGAACTGTAAGGCTCAACCATATCTTGCTCGTCAAAAAGCATCTCAGGATTACTGTCCTTGTTAAGATTGCTGTCATAATCGGTTTCTTTTACTGAAAGTTTTACTCTCTCATATTTTCCCTGTGCATTTTTGCTGAAAAAGCCTAATTCATTTACTGCAAGTCCCGGAACATCCGCAACTACTTTGACTTTTTTTGTTTTAAAAGTTTTATCTTCAAACTCCCATTCAAAGAAAGTTCCTTGCTTAATAGTTTGTAACTTTTCAAATTCGCCTGTTTCGGAATTTTCGTAATATACTGAATACGAACCGCTTTGGGGAATATTGCTCAAATATGCAATTCTCGAAACTTCCGTTTCCTTTTCAAACTCAACTACAACATATTCTCCCTGTTTCTCTGCTTTCCAGAAATTTTCCGGTCCGTACGCATTACCCAAATCCCAGAAAGACATAACAGAACAAACAGTAACCATAACAAGCAAAATTATTAAATCATTTTTGCCCAAAATCGGATTTTTTTGAGAAAGCGTTTTTAATTTTGCAGCATTTTCATTATCTGCTTTTATGCAAACAAATATAACCAATACAACGGTTGCCGCTGTCAAAAGCACAAATATTAACTTAAACCAAATACTTGCGCTTGTGTCAATTTCTCCTTTTGCCGCAAAAACGCTTTCACCCTCCGGAATACTTTTTACTTCTTCAACTTTTACATTATCTATATAAACAGTTCCGGAAGATTCTGCACCGTAACCGCCTATTCCTATTGTCAATTCAACAGATTCCATTCTGTCTTCTGTTGTAAAATAAGCAGTAATTGTATGCCATTTTTCAATAGTTCCGAATAATCCGCCCGTTCTTTCAGATACACCGGATCCCTCTTTTGTGGAAATATTTAAACCTGCTCCTGTATCTGAAGCACCTTTGCTTATATTTTCATATAAAGCATCAAATTGCACTTTATACTTTGCGTTTTCTTCTACGGGGATTTCTTGATAAATTCTGGCATCATTGTCGCCTTTACTTTCTATTTTTACACATTTACCGTCAAAACCCATATCAACTAACGAAATCTGTGTACGAGAGGAGTCGTTTTCATAATCTTTGTGATAGTTGTAAAGCTTCCAACCGTTTATGGAAGAGCCTTTTCCTTTCTCAAAGTCAGAGTTTGTTATAATGCCGCCTTCTTTATCAGAGCATGCCGTAAAAAAGGCAAACGCCATTACAAAAATCAATAAAACCAAAAATAACTTAATCGTTGTTTTCTTCACAAGCTTTTTCCCCTTCCCAAATCTTCATTCCGAAAGTTTTATCATCAGAGAATACCATAATGCACGCAATAACGATAAGCGCTACTGCACAAACTACATTTACAACTGCCATTGTTGTTCTTTCAGGATTAAGCGGCGGCCAGTAATAATACGCAGCCGTGGCATAATCTGTGTCTATTAATTCAGCACCTATGGAAAGTCCTGTCATAACTTCCAAAACCGTATAGAAGTTTGAAACAGAAAGCAACCCAAACACGCCGAGCAACACTTTATTATTAGAATAAATTACAGCTATTAAAATCAAAACGATCGCAGGATAAAAATATCTTTCATGCATTCTGGGTGCGAACTGAGTCACTGCATAAATACACATTCCGGCAAGCAAATAAATATTCACTTTGTGTTTTTTGCCGAACAAATAAAGCGCGCCTGTAATTAAGCATATAACAACAATCAAAATCATTCCCAACCAGAAATACGGCAAGCCGAAAACTTTCGTACTGTCGTCCACCCAATTAAGTCCCAAAAGATACGGGAAGTTGAAAGAATTTACGGTAGCATAAGAATAGCCGCCTGCTGTATTTGTATAAACGCCGAATATCCAGCTGAACAAATTTCCTTCCATTTTTATTCCGAAAGGCAAAATAATCAAAATAGAAGTTATTGCAAATGCCGCTATGCTGTATACAAAACGAAGTAATCTTTTCGCAACGGGAGTTTCTTTTTCGTGTATTAACTGTCTTAAAAGTGCATAGCCGAGTATCGGCACAAAGAAAATACCTTGCGGTTTTAATGTGATTGCAAAAGCTACAGCAACAGCCGAAAGTGTATAATTTTCTTTTTCAATGAAATATGCTGCAAATAAAATTGCAAGAGCAAGTATAGAATCTACTTGTCCCCAGCAAGCGGAATCCAAAAGCACCATCGGATTGAAGAGCCAAATCGCAACCACAAACAAGGTCCAATTTTTACTCATTTTTTTACCGGCAATTTTGTATATAAGATAAGCTATAACACAATCAGCTATAAGCGAAGGTAGTTTTAAGAGCATATCGTATGCTGCTGTTTGAGTGATTCCCAAAGTTTTTCCGATAATTCCAATAAAATACAAATGATACATAAACAAAGGCGGATAATCCAAACTGATTTCTTCTGCGAATGAATAAAAATCAAAAATACCTTTGTCTGCCGCTGTATTCGCCCAATGTTGGAAAAGATTTACATCTATGTCACATTGCGGCATAGTAACTGACATTATCAATCTTAACACAAATGCAATAAGAATTAAGTTGATAACGGCAAACCTTACACTAACGCCGCTTTCGATAGCATTTTCCTTAATTTTTGCATATCTGTAAGCAACAGCAAGATACGCAAAAAGAACAATCAACATTATTGTTGCCGTAAGCATTGTATCTTCATGTCTGGAATTTGACTTTACAGAAGAATTTGCACCGCCTAAAGTACTTTCCATACTTGTGCATTGAACACCCTCGGGAAGTTTGTCCAACTGCTCAAGCTGGAAATCATCAAAATACACTGTACCCGTGTTTATTCCGCTGTAGAAACCCAATCTCATACACACTGTAAAAGAAGTTTGAGCTTCTGCCGTTTTTCCGTAATATTCAATATATGTCCAATCATTATCGCCCTTATAATCTTTTGAGCGTTCAAAAGTATTTAATACCGAAAGATTTGCGCCAACTCCGCCGCTCTCTTCACCTACACCGACTGTTTTTACCCAAACACTCATTCTGTAGTATGTCTTTTCAAGAGCCTTGTCGTACTCATACGTAAATCTGGCATCTTCTTTATCCGACGGAATGCTTATTACAATACAACCGCTACCGTCAATACCTTCTGTTTCGCTGTAACTGAACTGCGCTTTCCCGCTGTAACTGCTTGTTCCGAGGCTTGTATAATCTTTAAGTGAATCGTTGAAATCGTACTCAACTATATTGAGATATTCCGCCTTTTCCCCTCCAAAGCCTAAGATAAGCCCAACAGATACAGCCACAGCCAATACCGCACAAACAACAATGCAAATAATTGTTTTCCTGTTCATGTTCTGGACAACCTTTCTACATGAGCCCCCGGCTCAATTTCAATACTGTCTCTGTACAAAATTTCATGGATCGAGCAACCTTTTCTTATAATTGCGCTGTCACAATATAAGCTGTCTATGTTGCAATACTCCAAATCTGCCTCGAAACAATCAACAAAATCACACGCCAACAAAAACTCATCGTCAGGCGTTTCACTATCGGAATTTAACTTCACCGCAAATTTGTCTGTTCGAATTTCTTGAATTCTCGACATTTTATTACTGCAAAGCCTAAAATCGTTAGCTGTTACCTCTCCGGAATTATTAAGAACTCCGTTTATAACACAATTCGAAGCCTTGAGCTTTGCGCTTCCTTTTGCCAAAGAATCGTGTCTTACCAAAAAGGCCGATGTTTTTACATTTCCGCGGAACTTTAAAGCTCCGTTTACAATTATATTTTCAGAGTTCAATCTGCCGTAAACAGCCATTACGCCAAGAATACGTAAAGATGTTGTAAGTAACGAATTTTTACAAACGCACTTATTCCTTACGGTAATTTTATCACACGTAATGTATGACTCAAAGCACGCCTCACCCGAAATATCCACGAAATCCGCATCTACTTCAGCACGAAACTCCCCAATGCCTTTAATATTTAGATTATGGCAATTTATTGCTTCGCAAATGACTTGCTGCTTTTCAATTACAACACCGTCGAACTCATTCTTCATATTATAACATCAGCACCTCGAATTGATTTAATTTTTCCTCAAACACATCGAATGCCGCATCAATAGGCTCTTGAACAGATAAATCCACGCCGGCTTTTTTTAGAAGCTCCATAGGATAATCCGAGCCACCGCTCTTGAGGAAAGCAAGATAAGCATCTTTTTTCTTTTTATCTCCGCTTAAGATGCCCGATACAAGATGTGTCGCAGAGCAGAAGCCTGTTGCGTATTTATATACGTAATATGCAGTATAGAAATGCGGAATTCTCGCCCATTCCATAGCAATTTCATCATCAATCTTAATAACTTTCTTAAAGTATTGATGTTGCAATTTCATATAAAGCTCCGAAAGCGCCTCGCAAGTAAGCACTTCACCCTTTTCGTACATCTTATGAGCTTTCTTTTCGAATTCAGCAAACATGGTCTGTCTGTATACCGTAGCTCTGAATTCTTCGAGATAGTGGTTAAGTAAGAAAGACTTTTCAACATCGTCTTTACTGTTTTTAAACATATATTCCATTAAAAGAATTTCGTTAACGGTAGATGCCACTTCTGCTACGAAAATTTTGTAATTTGCATACTGAATGGGCTGTGTAAGATTACTGTAATATGAATGCATTGCGTGTCCAAGCTCATGAGCCAACGTAAATACATCATTTATGGTTCCTTGCCAATTCAAAAGCACATACGGGTGAGAATCATAGCAACCCCAAGAATAAGCACCTGTACGTTTTCCTTGATTTTCGCAAACATCAATCCATCCGTCAGTAAATGCCTTTTGAAGATTCTTTGAATAATCTTCGCCCAAAGGCTTTAAAGCTTCTGTTACAATTTCTCTTGCCTCTTCAAAAGAATATGTTTTTTTAGGCATTTTAACAAGCGGAACATAAAGGTCATACATGTGAACCCTTCTTACACTTAATACCCTTTGTCTTATCTCCAAATATTTTGTAAGTAAATGAACGTGATCATGTACGGACTTAATTAAACCGTTATAAACTTTTGAAGGAACATTATCACTGTACATCGCCGCCAAAAAGCTGGATTTGTATTTTCTGACTCTTGCATAAAAGGCATCTGCCTTTACGCTGCCTGCATAAGCCGCCGCCAATGTGTTTTTGTGCTCCTCATAAGCTTTGTACATAGAGCGAAATGCCCTTCTTCTTAAATTTCTGTCTTGTGATTCTAAAAATTTAATATATCTGCCTATGGTAAGCTCCGTTTTTTCCCCTTCTTCTCCCGGAAAAGGCTCAAACTTAATATCTGCATTATTAAACATCATAAACACATCTTGACCTGCAGATGTTGCCTCTGCAGACATCGCCAAAATCTTTTCCTCCGCAGGACTTAACACGTGTGATTTTTTACGCATTATTTCATCGATTATAAAAGAATATCCTCTGAGTGAAAGAGATCTTCTTTTCATTGCAGCAACTCTTTCCTCTGTAAGTTGTAAAAGTTCCGGCTCAAAAAATGATGTTGCTTCGGAAAATTTTGTTGCCAAACGTTCTGCTTTGCCTGCAATTTCCTGAGATTTTGCATTTGTACTGTCTTCATCGCGTTTCATATAAGCATAAACATAAAGCTTTGTAATCTTTCCGCTCAAATTATACATATCATCCAAACACGCACACATAGCAATTCCCGTTTTGGTAAACTTACCGCGATGTTTCGGCATTTCTTCAAGTAACAATTCCGCCTCCCGGGCAGACTCGTCCCATGCTTCTTGCGTTTCGAATAAATCTTCCAAACGCCACTTATATATACTTTCTATTTCATTTCTTTTTTTAAGATTGCTCATAATTGCTCTTCCTCCATGTTGTATAAAATTCAACAAGTTTTTTCTGCGCTCTCTACAGTATGCTTAAGCAAAACTGAAGTAGTCACCGCGCCCACTCCCCCGGGGACAGGTGTTATCGCAGATGCGTATTTTACTACGCTGTCATAATCTATATCTCCGCATATTTTATCGTCAATTACGTTTATGCCTACATCAATAAGCACTTGACCTCTTGAAACATGCTCAGCTCCTATTGTATTTGCTCTTCCTGCAGCTACAACGATAATATCAGCCTTTCGACATTCTTCACGCAAATCTTTTGTTTTTGTGTGACAAAGCGTTACGGTAGCATTCTTTTGCATCAGCATTATCGCCAAAGGAAGACCTACAACAGAGCTTCTGCCTACCACTGCAATTTTCATGCCGGTTACGTCAATTCCGTAATAATCGAGCATTTCCACGACAGCTGTAGGTGTACACGGTGCATACGCTTGACCTTTGAAATTTTTTGATGCAACCAATCGTCCTATTCCCGAATATGACATACCGTCAATATCTTTGTCTGCAGAAATAAGTTGCTTGATAACCGCCTCGTCAATCTGTTTCGGTAGCGGTCTGAAAATCAAAATGCCGTGAACATCCTTGTCGGAATTTAACTCATTCACCGTCTTTTCCAATTCTGCTTGTGAAACATCCTCAGGCAAAACAATTTTCTTTACCTGTGCCCCTGCACCGAAAAATCGTTTTTCTGCCCCTTTTTCATAAGCTTCATCGTCGCCTCTGTTTCCTACTCTCACTATTGCCAGAGTGGGTATTATACCTTTTTCCTTTAAAATTGCAATTTTCTCTTTGCAATTTTCTGTAATCGCCTTTGCTACAGGCGCTCCTCGCATCTCCATCATTTGTTTCCTCCCTCCGTTATTTTGTCATCAAATGTGTTTCAACGAGTTTATAAACTTTTTCACATCTGCCGATAAATTCTTTACAAATTTGTTCAGCTTCGTTGTTTATTTTTTTCGCGTATTCTCTATCTTGCATAAGCTTTGTATTGATATAAACATTCAACACACCGCCCTGAATTGCCGCCTGACACGCAACAGCCGCAACGCCTACATCACTTAAAGCTATTTTAGAACCTTTTACTGTAAGTTCTTCCAAAACCGGTACAATCTTACACGCGGTTTTCATAATT
Source organism: Oscillospiraceae bacterium (assembly GCA_015069165.1). Classification (GTDB taxonomy): domain Bacteria; phylum Bacillota; class Clostridia; order UBA1212; family UBA1255; genus Egerieisoma. Next base: position 12,832 of record SVJD01000021.1, on the reverse strand, counting down.
TCAAGAGGTGCACTGCAAGCAACGCGCAAAGCTTCTTCTAATATTTCTGCACGATTCGGGTCATCTTTCGGAATGCTGTAGGCTTTTGAAAGCGGCTCGAATACTTCTGCATCTTTTTCTATAAGAACTTGCATATCGCTTCTTAACTGCGCTGTATCTGTGAGCATTCTTTCTATATCACTCTGATATTCTGCATATTTCTTCTTGCCCGTAGTGAGCGACGCCACCATAGAGCATAAAGCCGCACTCAAACCTCCCATAAGTGCAGACGCTCCTCCGCCACCCGGAACAGGTGCCTCAGAACTTAAACTCTCTAAAAACTGATTTATTGTTAAATCGTTCATTTCTTTTCTCCTATTTTTTTAGTTAACTCAAAATCTCTCGCTCGTAATATTAGCACAAAACGCGCATAATCTCAATAATATAAGCCCTAAATTTTATCTTTTTTATTTATTTTTTTAATGTTTTACCGGCTTTTGAACGCGAAACTTTTTTTTGAAAATTTTATATAATGTAGTAAACGCAAGCATTTGTAGCGAGGTGTAACAATGACAATTGTTGTAATCAAACCACCTAAACCTATCAGTTGTTTACTTCGAACAGCTTTTGGCATGAAAAAAACAGATTAAACTACACAAAAACAAGCGGGTGTGTCATCTCTGTAGCGCCAAGTCTGCTATTTGCGCCGGAAAACGCCAAGGAATATAAATCAGCGGCATTATTTTCAATTTTCAAAAATTCTTTTGCCAAGTCGCCATCATAGGAATCTGTTTGCTTTATAAATTTGGCTTTAGATGTAATTACCGGAACACGCGCACAAGATTTCAGCTTTTCCATAAGCGCTCCGCAATCACGGCGCATACCCAAAAGTCTGATATACGGAACCTTCTTACAGAGATTTTCACGTGCAATCCCTAATGAGGAAGACAAAATAATTCTTCTTATGCGAGAAGATGTATATCTTTTCGATGTGCATTCTCTGATAACTCCCTCTACTGTACCATTTTCACAAGCTGCTTTATAAATTTTATATTCCAAACCTTCACTGACAAAAGGGCTGTTTTTTAGTCCGTCTGTTCCCAGCCGACGCAAGTCGGCTAAAATTATTTTGTCAAATTCATTTAAAAATACGGGACCTTTGCCCATATCAATTTCCCTTTGTATAATTTCTGCTGCTTCTTGCGGCATCAATTCCGTTGCTCTATTGACTTCTCCCTCGCAGAGCAATTTTCGTATAAACATAGCACTTTTTTCGCCTGTATGTCCCGAACCGATGCGTTTTACGGGAACAACTTTCATTTCTGCACCCAACCTACGCAAAGCACGCAAATATTCCGTAGCCAAAATATCATTGGGCATTGTTATGGCGGAATTTCTGCTGGCTGATGCAAAAGAGCAGCCTTTTTCTAAAGATTCTTTGTCTACGCAAGGGCCGTTTATAGTTTCGTCTGCAATTTTTTGCAGTCGGATTGCGCCTTCTTCCCCTTCAAAAGACTCGCTGCCAAAGGAAATATGCGTAACAACTCCCGTTTTATTTAAAATATCAACAGCGCCGGCCGCGAAATATTCCGCAGAAGAAAGTGCATAAACTGACGGCAATTCCAAAACCATATCAGCACCGCATTTAAGTGCCATTTCTGCTCTTGCCCATTTATCAAAAACGGCAGGTTCTCCGCGCTGAACAAAATTACCGCTCATAACAACAATCATATAATCTGCCGAAGTTTGTTTCTTTGCCTCGGCAAGTTGATATTCATGTCCGATATGAAAGGGATTGTATTCGCAAATTATTCCGCATACATTAAGTTCGCTCATTCTTCACCTGCTGATTTTAAAAATGTCGTTGTCGTATTATATACTAAATTTGCCTGTAAATGCAATAAAAAAAGACCGAAGCAACAGTAATCTGTCGGCCTCGGTCTTGATTTAAGCTATATTGATATATTAGTTCAATTCAGCGAAATACTTAATTGTTCTAACCATTTGGCTTGTATAAGAATTCTCGTTGTCATACCAAGAAACAACTTGTACTTGATATGTGTCGTCAGAAATCTTAGAAACCATTGTCTGTGTAGCATCAAAGAGTGAACCGTATTTGATACCGATGATATCGCTTGAAACGAGTTCTTCTTCTGTGTATCCGAATGAAGCTGAAGAAGCAGCTTTCATAGCAGCGTTGATGCCTTCTTTAGTAACGTCAGCACCTTTAACAACTGCGATAAGGATTGTTGTAGAACCTGTAGGAACAGGAACTCTCTGTGCAGAACCGATAAGTTTACCGTTGAGCTCAGGGATTACGAGACCGATAGCTTTAGCAGCACCTGTTGAGTTAGGAACGATGTTAGCTGCAGCAGCTCTTGCTCTTCTCTTGTCGCCTTTTCTGTGAGGACCGTCGAGAACCATTTGGTCACCTGTGTAAGCATGAACTGTTGTCATGATACCGCTCTGGATAGCTGCATAGTCGTTAAGAGCTTTAGCCATGGGAGCGAGGCAGTTTGTTGTACAAGAAGCAGCAGAAATGATCTTGTCATCAGCTGAAAGAGTTTTCTCGTTAACGCTGAATACGATTGTAGGAAGGTCATTTCCTGCAGGAGCAGAAATAACTACTTTCTTAGCACCTGCATCGATGTGTGCTTGAGCTTTTGCTTTTGATGTGTAGAAGCCTGTACACTCAAGAACTACGTCTACGCCGATTTTTCCCCAAGGAAGATCTTTAGCGTCTTTTTCTGCATAAATTGTGATTTTTTTGCCATCAACTGTGATAGATGTTTCGTCAGACTCAACTGTGTGTCCGTCATATCTACCCTGTGCTGTATCATACTTCAAAAGATGTGCAAGCATTTCAGGGCTTGTCAAATCGTTAATTGCAACTACTTCATATCCTTCGGCTCCAAACATTTGTCTGAATGCAAGACGGCCGATACGTCCAAAACCATTAATAGCAACTTTAACTGCCATAATCGTTACCTCCAATAATATAAAAATTTTCCATTCGCTATTATATCCTACATGTCAAAAAAATACAACCCTTTTATTCTTCATATTGCTCATATTGCTCTTTTTGGCTTTTATTTTGCCACTGAATATGATATAGTTTACCCATTACTTTACGAAAGGCGGCTTTAAAATGGCTTTTCTTCCTATAACAAAACAAGAAGTTAATGAAAGAAACTGGGACGAGGTGGATTTCGTTCTGGTTACAGGCGATGCTTATGTGGATCACCCGTCTTTCGGTACAGCAATAATTTCCAGAGTTTTGGAAGACGAAGGTATGCGCGTAGCTATTTTGTCACAGCCCGATTGGAAATCAAACAAAGATTTCACACGATTCGGCAAACCCAGATTGGGATTTATGGTAAATTCAGGCAATGTAGACTCTATGGTGGCCCATTATACGGCAGCCAAGAAAAAGCGCAGTGAAGATGCATATTCTCCCGGCGGCAAGGCAGGACTCAGACCTGACCGCGCCCTCATTGTTTATTGCAAAAAAATCAGAGAAATTTACGGCAATGTGCCGATAATTGTAGGCGGATTAGAAGCTTCTTTAAGGCGTTTTGCCGGATACGATTACTGGAAAGATGCTGTTATGCCTTCTGTTTTGGAAGACTGCGGTGCTGACCTGCTTTCTTTCGGAATGGGCGAAAATCAAACTCGTCAGATTGTGCGCCGTTTAAATAACGGTGAACCTGTTGCTTCTCTTACAGATATTAAAGGTACTTGCTATATGACGAAGAAACGCCCATCTAAAAAAAGTGCGATTTACCTTCCGTCATTTAAAGAAATTACAGAAAGCAAGAAAAAATACGCAGAATCTTGCCGCATTGAGCTTGATGAGCAAGATGCCGTACGAGGAAGGCCTCTCATTCAGGAGCAAAGAAACGGTTGGCTCGTTCAGAACCAACCTATGCCGCCTCTTACAACTAAAGAATTAGACGAAATTTACGAGCTTCCTTTTGAGCGTACCTGGCATCCGTCTTATGACGAAGTCGGCGGAGTGCCTGCAATTGCCGAAGTGGAATTTTCAATAACTCATAACAGAGGTTGTTTCGGTGCTTGTAATTTTTGCTCCATTGCTTTTCATCAAGGCAGAGCAGTTACTTGCAGAAGCCGCGAGTCTATTATGCGCGAAGCGCAAATACTCACGCAAAGACCTAATTTCAAAGGCTACATTCACGATTTAGGCGGTCCTACGGCAAATTTCAGAGTGCCGTCATGCGAAAAACAAAAGAAATACGGTTTGTGTCCGTCTAAAAAGTGTCTCGCTCCCACTCCTTGCAAGCAGCTTAAAGTTGACCATTCGGAATACCTTTCGATTCTCAAGGATTTGCGTGCTTTGCCTAAAGTGAAAAAAGTATTTATTCGTTCGGGTATTCGTTACGATTATTTACTTTTGGATAAAGACAATTCATTTTTTAAGGAATTAGTTGAGCATCATGTAAGCGGACAGCTTAAGGTTGCGCCGGAACATTGTTCTGCTGCTGTTTTGGATAAAATGGGAAAACCTCACATTGAGTCATATAAGAAGTTTGCGGAGAAGTATTTTGCCATAAGCAAAAAAGTAAAAAAGGAGCAGTATCTCGTTCCGTATCTTATGTCCTCGCACCCCGGTTCTACTTTAAAAGATTCTATTGAGCTTGCTTTATTTTTAAAGGAGCAGAAATTAAGACCTCAACAAGTGCAGGATTTCTATCCTACTCCGGGAACAATTTCCACTTGTATGTTCTATACGGAAATAGACCCGTACACCATGAAAAAGGTTTATGTTCCCAAGACAAAGGAGGACAAAGCCGAACAAAGAGCGTTACTGCAATATTTCCGCCCCGAAAACAGACAAGCTGTAATTGCGGCACTTACAAAAGCAGGGCGCAAGGATTTAATCGGCAACAAGCCGGGCTGTCTTATAGCTCCCGCTTCAATAAAAAGCAGTGTCAAAAAGAGCACATCTTCACAAAAATTCAACTCTTACAAAAAGTGTGCGCCTTCAAAGAAAACCACGCCGGCAAAAAAAAGTCATAAAAAGCGTTAATATTTCACTCACAGCGAGCATATAAATCCTTATAAGCAAATTTACGAAAGGATAGCTTGCTGTGAGTTTGTTTTTGTATTTCAGAAAATGGCGAGCCAACACTGCGCAGAAAAAATTAAATAAAATTTCTTACAATCGTTTTAAACATAATTTATCTATATCACCTAAAAAAACAGCGGCGAGAATATTACTTCTCGCCGTCGGTGAAATACTTTTGTTTTTTATTTTTTATAAAATATAATTTGCAGGATTTTGAACTTCGTCGTTTAAGATAACTTCAAAATGAAGATGCGGGCCTGTGGCTCTGCCTGTCATTCCCATAGATGCGATATGCTGTCCTTTTTCAACAATGTCGCCTACTTGAACGAAAGATTCATTTATGTGTGCATATTTTGTTTCATATCCGTTGCCGTGATTGACAATTATGTAAAGTCCGTAACCATCTTCAAAGCCAACAAAAGTTACCATGCCCTTTCCCGACGCAAAAATCGGAGTACCTGTTCTTTTACCGATATCCACGCCTGAATGGAAACGAGTTGTGCCGTCAATCGGATCTTTGCGATAACCAAAGGGCGAGCCTATAAATCCTTCTGTTGGATAAAAGTCAGGATATCTGTCAATTGTGTCTTGGAAAGCATCTGCTTTATTATGTAAAAGATTAACTAATTCGTTGCCTTTTTCTGAATATCCGAAATAATCTCTTATCAAAAGCTCTGTTTCTGCGATGCTGTTTTTTATGCTGTTTACTTCACTGTCAGAACGTGATGTGGCAGATTTTGTCAAATCCAAATTCTCGATTTGCTCTTTAAGTGTATCAGCAAGCTGATTCTTTTCTGTTTCGTTGTTTTTTATTGTTTCTTGTTGATTTTGGATGATTTCATCCTTGCTCTCTATTTCTTGTTGAATAATTTCTAATGATTCTTCGTATTTTGAAACTTCCTGACTGTGCTTGTCCGAGAGATTTTTATTATCTCGTTGGAGCTTATCATTCGAAACTTTTAACGAAATAACGCCAAGTCCCAACACAGAAATTACAGCACATGACAAAACCATAACAAATACTCCTGCCGAAATAGATTTGACTTCTTCGACTGCAGCTTTCATCAAAGTTTTAATAAATGATTTTATCTTTTGTCCTTTATTGCTGTGCTCTTGCATGAAAATTTTACCTTTCGTTATACTAAACTTATTTCTATTTTCTCAGACTTTAAGCCCACAAACGACACAATAATATCATTTTTTACTATTTTTGTAAACCTTGTTCACTTTTTATTAACATTTTACGTCTAAATTACCAAAAATCAGGGCGCTTATCAGGTCTCTGACCGCCGCCGAAACCGCCGCCGAAGCCTCCGCCGCCATTTCCGATGTTGGAAATAATTTGCGAAACCGTAACACTTCCCGCAGAAGTACCGCCGCTGAATGTGCCGTTTGCCATAAGTCCGTCGCTTTCCTCTCCGCCGGAATATTCGCCGCCGGTATACATCGTGTATTCCGAGCCGTTTTTAATGTCAGGCGAGCTGAACACTATTGAATTATACGTCTTTGCCCCTGCAAAATTCAGCAAATCCGCGCCGGAATCTTCTTGAATCCTTATAACCGAGCCTGCCTGTTGCATTGAAGAAAGTGTCACAACAATAACATTTTGTTTAGAAGTACCTGCAGGTTTTTCAGCCATACCGCTGTTTCCTACTGCTACCAAAAAACCGCCGTTTGCCAAAATTGTGCCATTGGCATCTAACGCACCGTTACCACCGTTTGTAGGGCCGTTTACTATAACAGTGCCGCCGCTTACTGTTAAATCTCCATTGGAATCAAGCCCGTCGCCTTGCGCATCAACATATATATACCCGCCGGAAATATTAACTTGGCAAGAGGATTGATATTGCATACTGCCACCGCCGCCGAAACCGCCTCCTCCGCCGAACATTCCGCCGCCAAACCTGCCATTTTCACTCTCCGAACCGGAAGTGCTGCCTACTGTTGCGTTTAAGCCGTCATCACTTGCTTTTACATAAGTCTTGCCGCCTGTTATGTTTATAACAGCGGCTTCAATTCCCTCATAACTTTTTGTAATGTCAACTTCGCCGCCGACTATTTCAAGCGTATTATCACAGTGCATACCGTCATCATCTGCCGCCAAAGTAACTTTGCCGCCTTTAACAGAAAGCAATTTCACCGCTTGCAAAGCATCTTCGTAAGCATCCACATTCACCGTGCCGCCTGCAATATGCACAAAGCCTTTTTCGTTGTTGTTTTCTTTTGTAGACTTAATGCCGTCGCCTTTTTCTGATGTGGCAGTAATTTCTCCGTCTTTAATAACAACGAAGTCATTTCCTCTTATGGCATTATTTACCGCTTGGACTTTTATTTTTCCGCTCATTATTTTAAGTTCGTCTTTACAGCCGATGCCGTTGTTATTTTTTGACACAACTTCCAAAGAGCCGTTTCCGTTTATTGTAAGTGCCTTTTTACTGAAAAGTGCCGCATTGGGCTCGTATTTCGTTTCGCCTGTAGTTTCGTCTGTTTCTTTTACGGAATATTCGTAAGTGCTGCTATCTGTCAATTTATTTACAGTATTGTCAACAAGTGTAATTACTGTTTTTTTACCGTTATTCAAGTATATAGGTGCGCTTTTTTCACAATGAATACTAACTCCGTTTAATATTAAATGGACTTGATTTTCTCCTGCTTCCACATAAATCTGACCGTTATCCGTTTCTCCGCTTATCACATATTTGCCTGATGCTGTTATTTTTACTATGGTGCAATCATCTTGTAAAAGCTCGGCCCCGTTACCATCAATCTCAGCTTTATCTTCTTTAAATACTATTTTACATTGTGCCGAATCAGCACTTGTTTCATTATCAAAATCACTATACGAAACTTTTATATCTGCAATTTCCGAATTTTCTTTTTGCGTATTTTCTTCTTGGTTAATTTCGTCCTGTTCCTGAGTTACAGTCGTGCTATCTTTCCAATAATTACTGCCGCCGCTGCCGCCTTTATCAGCACCTGTCGCGGCTCCTTCATTTACATTTTTCACCGTGTTACTGCAACCTGCAAACAAAAAAAGCGCAAGTAAAAGAGCTGATATTTTTAATATACTATTATGTTTCAAATTTTTCATAACACATTCTCCTGTCACTATAAAAAAAGGTACACATATTATACTCATAAGTGTACCTCAATAAAATGACTTTTTTATGTCTTATTTTATTTATTTTTTACTGTACTCAACAAAAGTAAAAGTAATTTCTCCGCTTGTGCCTGCCGCTCCTCTGTAATTTGCAGTTATTGCTTCACTTTCGGAAACTATGCTCCACTCCTGCATTTCGTCGAGATTCGGGAAATATACGTCTTTTTCAAAAGACTTTTGGAATTTTGTAATATAGGCTCTGTCACAATACGGAAGCATTTGTTTATATACGCTTGCGCCGCCTATTATAAACACATCTTCTGACGGAACACCTTGTGCTTCAAGCTCTTTTAATTTTTCAAAAAGTTCATCGAGAGAATGTACCACAACTGCACCCTCGGGAGCATACGCAGGATCGGGGTTGAGCACGATATTTCGTCTGTCTTTCAACACGCGTCCGCCGGGAAATGTTGCCAATGTATTTGAACCTAAAACCACTGTTTTACCGGTAGTTAAACGTGCAAATTGTTGTAAGTCTTCCTTTACTCTTGCGAGCAAATCGCCTTTATTTCCTATTCCCCACTCTGAATCTACCGCAACTATTACATTCATTTCCGATTCCTCCGTATTATGTACTCATATAGCCATTTCGATTTTACCTATTTTTTCGCCGTGTTGATAATTTTCAACTTTGAAACTGTCGGCTGTAAAATCATAGAAGTTCGTTATACTCTTGTCGAGTTCAACTTTCGGTGCAGGATAAACTTCACGTTTTATAAGTTCTTCCACAATCGGAATATGTCTGTCATAAATATGTGCATCTGCTATAACGTGTACAAGTTCGCCGGGAACCAGTCCGGAAACTTGTGCGAACATATATACCAAAGCCGCGTACTGGGCAACATTAAATGCGTTTGCTGCAAGCATATCTTGTGAGCGCTGATTCAAAATAGCGCAGAGTCTGCCGTCCGTCACGTTAAAAGTCATGCTGTACGCACAAGGATAAAGCGCCATTTCGTGAAGGTCTGCAAATGTATAAAGGTTTGTCATAATTCTTCTGCTGGCACGGTTATTTTTCAAATCATAAAGAACTCTGTCAACTTGGTCGAACATACCTTCTTTATATTGGTGCTTAACACCTAACTGGTAGCCGTAAGCTTTACCTATAGAGCCGTTTTCGTCTGCCCACAAGTCCCAAATATGGCTGTTAAGGTCTTTTATATTGTTGGATTTTTTCTGCCATATCCACAAAATTTCATCTACTGCCACAGAAAGTTTTATGGGTCTGATGGTAATTAAAGGGAATTCCTTTTCTAAGTCATATCTGTTTACAACTCCGAATTTTTTCTTTGTGTAAGCCGGTGTGCCGTCTTCCCATTTAGGTCTTACATTCTCGTCTTTTACCCAAGAACCGTTTTCAAGTATGTCTTTACATGTGTTTATAAATGCCGTATCTGCAGAACTCATGTATTTGCCCCCTTTAATTTTTTTCTGATTCTCTGAATCGCATTATCTATCGACTTCACTTCTTTGCCAAAAATCGCTCCGATTTCCTCATAAGTGCCGCCTTTTAAATACTCTTTAAGTACTTCTCTTTCAAATTTGCTTAATTTTTCCTCGATTGCTCTGTATAAATTTTCGCTCTGTTCTTTGCTTTCGATTATACTTTCGGGATCGGGCAAAACAGGCGCGCCGTTTTCGTGGTAATCAAGGGAAATATAGTCATTGAGCGGTTGATGTTTCTTTCTCGCCGCCGATTTTATAGCAGAACAAATTTGCCGTCTGACACAAATATTCGCGTACGTAGAAAACGCTGCACTTTCCGCCTTACGAAAACTGCATATTGCTCTGTACAAACCAATCATGCCTTCTTGCACAATGTCATCGCTGTCGCCGCCTAACAAGAAATATGTTCTTGATACTGAACGCACCATTGGCTTGTACTTATTTAAAATGTATTCGCAAGCGGATTCGTCGCCTTGTTGGGCGAGCGAAATGCAATCTTCATCACTCTTTAACAATCTTTACGCCTTCCTTGGTATCAATCAATGTGATTCCCATTTCTTTGAGTTGGTCGCGTATACTGTCGGCTGTTTTGAAGTCTTTTGCCTTTTTAGCCTCTGTACGCTTTGCAACCAAATCGAGAATTTCTTGTGAAACCTCAGCTTCTTCGTTACTTTCGCTTTCATTTGCTTTATTGGCATTTTCTTCTATTGAAAGTCCCAGAACGCTGTCTGCGAACAAAGCGAACTCATATATATCGCGGCTCTTTTCTGTATTTTTCAATACTTTCCACAAGATTCCCAATCCCAAGGGTACATTCAAGTCGTCGGAAACTGCTTCAATGAAATCATTTTTCCATTCTTGAATTGTTTCTGCGGAAATATTTCCTGACGGTGCATCTTTGTGTTTTGCTACTGCCGCATACAAACGATCTAAAGAAACCTGCGCCGCATCGAGTGCTTCCCACGTGAAATTAAGCTTATTTCTATAGTTACCGTTCAAGCAGAAATATCTGTATGCAAGCGGTGAATAACCTTTTTCAATCAGGTCAGAAACAGTATAAGTATTTCCCAAACTCTTTGACATTTTACCGTTGTCTACAAGCAAGAACTCGCTATGCATCCAATAATCAACGGATTTTTTGCCTGTGAGTGCTTCTGATTGAGCAATTTCGTTTTCGTGGTGAATCGGAATGTGATCCACACCACCTGTATGAATATCAAAGCAATCTCCCAAATATTCTCTTGACATTGTTGAACACTCAATATGCCAACCGGGATATCCCATTCCCCAAGGGCTGGGCCATTGCATGATATGCTCTTTCGGTGCTTTTTTCCAAATAGCAAAGTCTGCGGGATGGCGTTTTTCGTTATTTACCTCTACGCGTTCACTGGCTCCTGCGAGCTGTTCTTCAAGATTTGCTCTTGAGAGTCTTCCGTAACGGGGGAACTTTGAAATGTCGAAGTATATTCCGTCACTTGTTTCGTAGCCGTAACCTTTATCGCACAATTCTTTAACGAAATCAATCATTTGGTCGATGTGGTCTGTTGCTTTTGGTGTAAGCTCCGGTGTTCCGATATTGAGTCTTTTTAAATCCTCAAAGAAAACGCCTGTGAAGTATTCTGCAATCTCCCAAGGTGTCTTTTTCTGGGATTTTGCAGCCTTTTCCATTTTGTCTTCGCCCTCGTCTCCGTCGGAGGTCAAGTGTCCAACGTCTGTAATATTCATAACGTGCTTGAGATTGTAACCATTAAGCTTGAGCGCACGTCTTAAAATATCCATGAAAACGTATGTTCTCATATTTCCTATATGTGCGTAATTGTAAACCGTAGGTCCGCATGAATAAATTGTGACAAATTCTTCGTTTAACGGTTTAAATTCTTCTTTTTTCCTCGACATAGTATTATAAACTTTCATTTTTAACCCTCGTCTTTCTCGTTGCTTTCGCGCAATTTTTCTAATTCTCTTTCTATCATTTCCAATTCTTGTGCAACCGGGTCGGGAACTTTGTTATGTTCAAGTGCTATTGACGGTGCAACTGCCGGTTTATTATCAATTCTCTCGCCGTCCATTTTAATAACTCTGGCTTTCATTCCCGTTACAGTTGAATTTTCCGGAACATCATCAAGCACGATGGAACCGGCTCCTATCATTGCATTATTCCCTATTGTTACGGGGCCTAAAACTTTAGCTCCTGCTCCTATTAAAACATTATCCCCTACCGTAGGATGTCTTTTGGAATGTTTTTCTCTTCCGGTACCGCCTAATGTTACTTGATGGTAAATCGTACAATTATTACCGATTACTGCCGTTTCACCGATAACAACGCCGTGTCCGTGGTCAATAAATAATCCGTCTCCGATTTTCGCACCGGGATGAATCTCAATCCCTGTCCTGCGGCTTGCTATTTGCGAAACCCATCGTGCCAAAAAAAACAATTTATGCCTATAAAAAAAGCCTGAAATTTTATGATAAATAAGTGCATGCAATCCGGGATAGAGCAAGAAAACTTCTACTGCATTTCTTGCCGCAGGATCTCGTTTTGCTATTGATTTTGCATCTTTAATAATACCCATATCTTCACCGTATTTTTTGGTTTATTTTTCTTTACCTAATATTATATGCAATTATGTATTTTAGCACACGGTCTCTATTATTACAACATGCATTTAGAGCGAAAGTCCGCCCTTTATATTATAACAATTCAGCGGAATAATTGCTATATGAAATTTTATTTTTTAAAACAGTTCCCCTAAAGCCTTTGTCGCCAGAGTTTCGTCATGTTTTATCTTTTGAACGGAATTCGTTTCTGCAGAACCGAGTTAACATTTTGTCTGAATACTAAAATAAGACAAAATGTCTCAGCCCAGTCTGATAATATTTTGTTCAAAAAGCAAAAACGAGACAAAATATCCCTTTCCGCTAACCATTTTGTGTTATTTATAAGTTTGAAAAACCTGAATATTCTGTCGAAATTTGAAAAAACGACAAAACATTGTATCTTTGAACATTAACATTCTGTCGAAAAATGAAAAAGAAGTTGAGTGAAAAATTAAATTCCACTTGTAAAATTAAATTCCGTACTGAAGACTAAATTCCGTTTTTAGTATTTGACAGAAATAAAAAAACGCTGTAAAGTGGAATTTAGTTGCATTATACATGTT
>SVJD01000020.1 GCA_015069165.1 Oscillospiraceae bacterium | reverse complement strand
ACGCTTACAGAGACAGACGTGCTAACAAGAGAAACTTCAGAAAACTCTGGATTGCAAGAATCAATGCAGCAGCAAGAATGAACGGTATGTCATACAGTACATTTATGCACGGCCTTAAAGTTAAAGGTATCGAGCTTGATAGAAAAATCCTTGCTGATATGGCAGTTAATGACAGCGCAGCTTTCACTAAACTCGTAGAGACAGTTAAAGCTTAAGTCATTTTACAGGACTTATTATCCCGCGGTTCGGAGCATCCGGACTTCGGGATTTTTTTAGACAATTGCAGAAAATTATGGCAAATGAGATTATAACATCAAAAAATAACGATATCGTAAAATTTCTTGTGTCACTTTCCGATAAAAATGTACGCCAAAAGAGCGGTTGCTATTTAACGGAGGGAAAACGCTCTGTTTTTGAGAGTTTTGAAGAAAAGGTTGCAACGCAAATTATAGTATCTTTAAGCTTTACCAAATCAAAAGATTACTCAATAGTTAAATCTTGGAAATTGCCTGTAACCGTTTTGTCGGATGCAATGTTTCAGCATATTTCCGAAACAAAAACACCTCAAGGCATATCTGCACTGTGTAAAGTAAAAAAATACGATTTACAGGCACTTTTAAACGAGGAAAACGCGATATTGTTGTTAGAGGATGTAAGAGACCCCGGAAATATGGGAACAGTAATCAGAACGGCAGCAGCGGCAGGGTTTGGCGGAATAATAGCCTCTGACGGTTGTGTGGACGTTTATAACCCCAAAGTAGTGCGTTCTACTGTCGGATGTCTTTTTAAAACGAAAATAATACAGTGCAAAGGAGATTTCTTGAATATTTCCGATGAAATAAAGCACAAAGGTTTTCGTCTTTACGCGGCACATCCAAGGGGCGGCAAAAATCTGTTTGACACGGAGTTTGGCGGTAAGACTGCTATTGTTTTGGGAAATGAGGCTAACGGATTGTCCAACGGAATGTTAAAACAGTGCGACAGCCTTGTTACTATCAGTATGGAAAAGGGCGTTGAATCCCTTAATGCATCTGTAGCGGCAGCGCTTATGATGTATGAAGTAAGAAGAAAAAAATAATTTTAGGAGGATAAAAATGGGCCTTTATAAAAATTGGGAAGACAGTATTCAAAAAGCAGCTCCTGCAATGGCGCAGAATATACTTGAAGAATATTATATGAAAGAAAAAGATGCTTATGCGACAATATTAGGAGAGAAAATGCAAGTGCTTTCCGGAAAAGCTTCTGAACTTGCAGTAAAATTAGGTTTGACAGCAGACGAGTTTGGTGCGTTCACAGATGGCATCAACACATCTCTTGAAAGTCAAATTGATATTGATTCACTTGAAGCAGACAGCGATGTTGAGCTTAAAATCGTATGGAAAGAGCTTTATAAAAATATGCACAAGGCAAAAGCTGAGTGGCTTTACACATTGCCTGAATGGGACGGTATTCTCAGCGACGAAGAAAAAGCTGTTTTGTTAAAAGAATACAGACAATCTTGCCAAGCAGTAAGCCGCAAAGTAGGCAGAAACGACCCCTGCCCATGCGGAAGCGGAAAGAAGTATAAAAACTGTTGTATGGATTAAAAATTAAAGATTTTACAAAATTTCTTTGAGCCACAAACATAAATCCTCTGCTACATTGGGAGTATCAGAAAGGGCGTCAGAGAGTTTTGAACAAATTTCGTCATAAGACAGCCTGCATCCTGCAAGGCTGTTTTTTATTTTCTCTGCCAAATCGGCATCCATTGAGTCAGTGAAAATTTCTAATGTGTCTATAAAACCTTTTTCGGCAGAAAAAGCAAGCTCGAAGCAGCCCCAAGGGAATTTAGTTTCGTAGTACATATCAAATTGGGGAGTTTCGCCCATACGCCATTGCCAAGAGGCGTATTTTTCATATAATTCGGCGACCTCATAAGGTGCTGTTTCTTCGTTGCAATCAAACTCAATAGTTAAACTGCCGTATTCTGCGCGAAAAGCGTCCTTTAAGGCCGTTTTGACGGAATTGGGAGTAATTTCCTTATTGAGTTCTATAAGGTTAATAACGCGGGAACGGACGGAATTTACGCCCTTTGCTTTCATTTTGGCGGGCGAAACTTGTAAGTAGCGTGCCATTTTTTCAGAATCGGTATCAAGTAACAAAGTGCCGTGCATGAGGCCTTTTCCACCGGAAAATCTGAAAGCGTTTCCGGAAAACTTTCTGCCCTCGGAAGTTACGATATCATTGCGGCCGGTAAATTTTGCTTCAATATTGTGAGCTTTTACGGCTTCAAGAATGACTTTAAGCTGTCGCTCCAAGTCATATAAACCGGAAGAAGCAATAAATGTATAACACATATTGCCTAAATCGTGATAAACTGCTCCGCCTCCGGAGGGACGGCGGGCAAGTTTGCCGTTATCGGCTTCCAATGCCGCGATTCGGCACTCTTTCCAGGCATTTTGCGATTTGCCGATTACAACTGTGTTTTTATTCTGCCACAAATAAAGTATTACTGTGTTATCGGGGATAGTGTTGTATAAATATTCCTCAAACGCCAGATTAAACCAAGGGTCAAAAGAGTTTGAAGTAATAATTTGCAAATTTATGCTATCCATATAAAACGCCACCTGTTTAAAATTTACAAACAAAATCATACATCAACCCCAAAGATATGGCAAGAAATATCTTTGGGAAATTTTACTATGAAAGGTAACACCAGTAAAATTCAGAGCATAGTATGTAATTGTAACGAGTGATTCGGAGGAAACGAAAAATGAAATGCGGTTGCTTTGATTTTATAAACCAAGATTGTCTTTGGTGGATCATCCTTATCGTTGCTGTCCTCGCTGTTCTCAGCGACGACGGATGCGGTTGTGATTGCGGTTGCCCTTCTAACAACGGATGCGGTTGCTAAGAGCTTAAAGCTCACAAAAGCTCTGTGAAAGAGCAAAAAAAGAGAGCCTCGGGATAACCGAGACTCTTTTTCGTATATAAAATTTATTCGTATTTAATTTTGTTCATTTTTTTCTTGTAAAGAACAAAAGCTACAACAGCAATAACTGCAACAGCACCCACAATTCCGAATATTATCCAAGTTGTACCGGAGTTTCCGCCGTCTTTTGAAGCAAGACGAACAGATTCCCAAGCTTTGTTGTAAGCCTCTTGAATATCAGGCTCAAGGTATGAAAAACTCGTACAATTACTCAGTATTTCGGCAGAAGGATTATAAATGTTATTGTTGATATATTCTTCTCCCAATTCATTTAAAGCTTCTGTATGAGGTGTTGAATATTCGATATATTCAACATTATCATAAGCAATTTCCGTGGAACACATAAAGTCAATGAATTTCATTGCGCCCTCTGTGTTTTTACTTGTTGTCGGAATACACATAGCATCAATCCAGAAGTTACTGCCTTCTTTCGGTATTACATATTCAAGAACGGATTTACCGCCGTTAAGCTCCGCATTTTGATTTTGCATATAAAGCGCATCGCCTGAATAAGCAACCGTAAATGAATATGAACCCTGAATCATTTTGTCTTTAAGAATATCAACGCCGTATTCAGCAACCAAAGGTTTTTGGTCAACGAGAGCTTGAGCAGCAGCATCAATTTCGTCTTTGTTTGTTGTGTTAAGGTCATATCCGAGCTTCTTGAGAGCAACTGCCATAGAATCTCTCATAGAATCGAGCATTAAAATTTCGCCGGAATATTTCTCATCCCAAAGCACTGACCAACTGTCAACGGGTTCTTTTACTTTTTCTGTATTGTAAAGAATACCGAGTGTACCCCACATATAAGGTACGGAATACTTGTTCTCGGGATCGTAGTTTGTGTTTTTGTATGCATCGCCGATAAATTTGTAATTTTCAAGCTTGCTCATGTCGATTTCTTTAAGACGGTTTTCTTTGATAAGACGCTCTATCATATAATCGGACGGAATAAGCACATCGTAAGGAATGTTACTGCTTACAAGCTTTTGATACATAGCTTCATTTGTATCGAAAACTTCGTAAATTACCTCATACTCGGGGTAAGCTTTTTCGAATTTTTCAATAGTTGTTTCAGCAATGTAATCACCGCAGTTGAAAATGTAAAGCTCTGTTTTTGCAGCGCTTGCAGGGATAGGTACACAAGAAAGCAGAAGCATTACTGCTGCCGCAAGTGTAAAAATACGTGTTGTTAATGAACTTTTTCGCATATCGAAACCTCC
Source organism: Oscillospiraceae bacterium (assembly GCA_015069165.1). Lineage (GTDB taxonomy): Bacteria > Bacillota > Clostridia > UBA1212 > UBA1255 > Egerieisoma. The sequence continues at coordinate 32,785 of SVJD01000020.1, read as the reverse complement.
TATTTATCTGTTGCTTTTTTGCCTTTTAAATTAGTTACAAGTAATAATATAAATACCAAAATAAATATAAATGTTGAAAGTGCATTTATGGTAAGCGGAATTGCACGCTTTGTCATTGTGTTAATATACACGGAAAGCGTTACAAAACCGGGACCGGATGTGTAATAACTGATTATAAAATCGTCAAATGACATTGTGAACGCAAGCAAAGCACCTGATAAAATTCCCGGCATAATTTCCGGTAATAATACTTTACGGAATGCCAATGCAGGTGTTGCTCCTAAGTCCAATGCTGCTTCGTACACACTCTTGTTTGCTTGACGGATTCTGGGAAGAACCGATAATACCACATAAGGCACATCAAAAATGATATGTGCTATAAGAAGCGTTGTAAATCCCAATGAAACAGAAATGAAAACAAAGAAGAACATAAGAGAAACACCTGTTACGATTTCTGCATTAAGCATTGGTATGTTTAAAAGCTTCATAGATATGCTTTTGTTTGCCGGTGACATTTTTGCTATTACAAAAGCTATATATGTTCCTAAAATTGTTGCGATAACAGAAGCACACAAGGCAACTACCAGAGTATTTATAAGGGCTTCCATAAGTGTGCTGTTTTGGAACATTTTAGTATACCATTGGAAAGAAAGTCCTGTAAAATCAGCACGCGTATCTCCTTTGTTGAAAGAAAAGAGAATCATTACGAGAATAGGAGCATAGAGAAAAAGTAATATAATTCCGAGATAAAAACGTTTTAAAAACTTAATCACATCAAACCTCCGTTCTCAGCACCGTCGCTGTCAAATTTACTGAATATAGACATACATATAAACACTATTATCATCAAAAAGAATGATATTGCTGCCGCTGTGTTATTTACTCCGCCGGAACCGTTCGCGTTGCCGTTGATTTGGAATTCTATCAAGCTTCCTATTGTCCATACTTTGTTGTTAAGAAGTTGAGGAATTACGAATGTTGTAATGCACGGAACAAAAACCATTGTTATGCCGGAAATTATTCCCGGTACAGTAAGAGGAAGTACGATCTTTTGGAATACAGTAAAAGAGTCTGCACCTAAATCTCTTGCGGCCTCTACGATTCTGTTGTCGATTTTTAACATTGAAGTATAAACGGGAAGAATCATAAAGGGCAGGAAGTTATATACCATACCTATTATGATGGCAGCTTCAGTACCTGTTATGCTTCCTTCAAGAAGTCCTAACCATTGAAGGAATTTTGTAACGACTCCTTGCTCGTTTATAAGTGAGGACAAGGCGTATGTTCTTATAAGAAAGTTCATCCACATGGGAAGCAAAAACAATACGGAAACGAAATTGCGCTTGCGTTCTTCCATGTTAGAAAGTATAAAAGCAAGGGGATAACCCAAAATAAGACATACGAGAGTGCTGAAAAAGGCATATTCTAAAGAACGCAACATTGCATCCAAGTATTGCGGATTTGAAATGGCGTCTTTTAAGTACTCCAAAGAAAAACGTATGCCGCCGCTTTCCGTAACTTCAAAAATCGCATAAAAGAAGACCATAAGCAGCGGAACAACCGTAAAAATAATCAGCCATAAATATACGGGAATACATTTTAATGCATTATTGATTTTCTTCGACAATTTCGCTGATCTCCTCTCTCTTTTTGATTTTGATTTTATCTGCAGGAATATACAGTTTTATCTTCTCCCCAACAGCAACCTTTGTGTATGTGTGCACCAAAAGTGTGATGTCGCCGCATTTTACTTGAATCTCAAAGTCGTCGCCTTTGTATTTAAATGTTTCTACTTCGCCTTCGAAAACATTGGGCATATCCTCATCTGCTTGAACAGAAGCTTCGATGGGTGTTTTGCACTTTGCATTTGCAACGTTTACATTTTTCTTTATAACTTCGATATGTTGGGGAAGTACGTATACGTTTACTGTTTCCTCGTATTCGAAATCAGTAGCCGCGCGGTTACCTGCAGCCAAAGCATAATCAAGAACTGTATTTCCTATATCAACTTTGTTGTCGGGAAGAATCCAACCTGTCAAAGTATTAAAAGGAATTCTCATTATCTGAATATCAAAAGGTGCGATATTTAATCCTACTTTGGTGCCGGGAGGTGTTATTTGTGTGCTGTGGACTTTCCATTTAAACCCGTCAGAAGCTTCTACTATCATTTCGTAGTGAACACCTTTAAACAGCGCACTTACAACAGTACCTTCAAGCATTCCGTCCTTGGGAGCGACAATTTTAATATCCTCGGGGCGGATAACTATATCAACATCTTCTTCTTTATCAAAACCTTTGTCTACACATTCAAATTGACGGCCTGAAAATTCACAAAGGCAGTCTTTGATCATTACACCTGAAAGCAAATTGCTTTCTCCGATAAACTGTGCTACAAAAGCGTTTTTAGGCTCGTTATATATATCTGTAGGGCCGCCGATTTGCTGAATTACACCGTTGTTCATTACAACGATGGTGTCAGACATGGTAAGTGCTTCTTCTTGGTCGTGAGTTACATATATAAATGTGATACCGGTTTTTTGTTGGAGAGATTTAAGCTCCACCTGCATTTCTTTACGGAGTTTTAAATCAAGAGCACCCAAAGGCTCGTCGAGAAGAAGTACCTCAGGTTCGTTTACGATAGCTCTTGCGATGGCGATTCTTTGTTGCTGACCGCCGCTTAAAGACTCCGGCATTCTCTTTTGGAAACCGCTAAGCTCCACGAGTTCCAGTACGTTACGTACTTTTTCGCGGATTTCTGCCTCGGGCATTTTTTTGATTCTGAGACCGAATGCTATGTTTTCATATATGTTCATGTGCGGGAAAAGGGAATACTTTTGGAAAACAGTATTTACTTTTCTTTTGTGCGGCGGAACGTCTGTTATATCTACTCCGTCAAACAAAACACGGCCGGAATCGGGCTTTTCGAAACCGCTTATGATTCTCAAAGTGGTAGTTTTACCGCAACCGCTGGGGCCGAGTAAAGTGATAAACTCGTTTTTGCGGATGTATAATGTTAAGTCTTTTATAACTTCTGTGTCGCCGTAGCTTTTTGTAATGTTAAATAAATCAATTATATGGTGTGACATTTCTTTCTCCTTTATAGACAGTTTTATAAAATATTAAAAGCTCGGCGGTGTGGAAATCCACAACAATTTTGCCGGACGTTCGTTTGTATTTTCGATGAAATGAACTCTTTTAGGCTCAAAATAAAAGCTTTCGCCTTTTTTTACTTTATGTACGGAATCTCCCAAGTGAAGTAAAACGGAGCCTTCCAATATGTAACCGAATTCCTCGCCTTCGTGAGGATCGTGTTGGTCAGACATTCCGCTGCCGGAAAGAGTTACCAAAATGGGTTCCATTTCGTTTTTTTGAGCATTCGGAACTATCCATTTGATACTTTTACCAAGACTTTCGTCTTCACTTGTGAAATAATCGTCTTTGGTAAAAACTATTTTTTCTTCGATTTTGTCATTGAAAAAGTCTTTTAAATTGGTGCCGAGACATTCCAATAAATCCACTAAAGTGGCAATGGAAGGGGAAGTTTGTTCACTTTCTATTTGAGAAATAAAGCCTTTTGAAAGCTCGCAACGGTTGGCAAGTTCTTCTTGCGTTAAACCGTTTTTGATACGTAATTCGCGTATTTTTGCACCAATGGCAAAACCTGACATTTTCGGCACCTCCCGGATAGAATTGTTTGATTACAGGTTGCTAAAAGTAAACTTTTCGTTTAGATTAACTAAACTTGCGAGAGCAATTATAGCAAAAAATATATGGCTGTCAATATGTATTTAGAGTAATTTATGAAAATCAGCATATTTTTTTTGATTTGCAAAGAAAAAAAGCATTAAAAGCTTGCATTTTGATTCCGTAGCTGTATAATAATATGGATATTTATAGTAATAATATAAATATATTCATGAAAATTTTAGTAGAAAAAGGAGTTGTTCATTCATGCCATTGGTAACATCAAAGGAAATGTTTGAAAAAGCGTATAAAGGCGGATATGCTATCGGTGCTTTTAACGTAAACAACATGGAAATTATTCAAGGAATCACAGAAGCAGCAAAAGAAGAAAATGCTCCGCTTATTCTTCAAGTTTCTGCAGGTGCAAGAAAGTATGCTAACCACACATATCTTATTAAGTTGGTTGAAGCAGCTCTCATCGAAACAGATCTTCCTATCTGCCTCCACTTGGATCACGGTGATTCATTCGAACTTTGTAAATCATGTATTGACGGTGGTTTCACATCGGTTATGATCGACGGTTCACATCACTCATTCGAAGATAATATCGCTCTTACAAAGAAAGTTGTTGAGTACGCACATGAAAGAGGCGTTACAGTAGAGGGTGAGCTCGGACGTCTTGCAGGTATCGAAGATGCAGTCAATGTTTCTGCAGAGGATGCTTCTTACACAAGACCCGAAGAAGTTGAAGAGTTCGTTTCAAGAACAGGCGTTGACTCTTTGGCAATCGCTATCGGTACAAGCCATGGTGCTTACAAATTCAAACCCGGTCAAAAACCTCAACTCAGATTCGATATTCTTGAAGAAGTTGAGAAGAAACTCCCCGGATTCCCGATCGTTCTTCACGGTGCTTCATCAGTTATCCCTGAGTATGTTGAAACAATTAACAAATTTGGCGGAAAAATGCCTGATGCTATCGGTATTCCTGAAGATATGCTCAGAAAAGCAGCTTCAATGGCAGTATGTAAGATTAACATTGACTCTGACCTTCGTCTTGCTATGACAGCAGCAATCAGAGAGCACTTTGCTGAAGCTCCTTCTGACTTCGACCCCAGACAATATCTTAAACCCGCAAGAGCTAACATCAAAGCACTTGTTAAACATAAACTCGTTAACGTTCTCGGATGTAACGGTAAAGCTTAATTTAAAAAATAATTATTGTTTTCTTAACTTGCTGATAATAAAGCATAAAAGTAAAAGAATTTCAATTATTACGAGCACCGATATCAAAATAAAGATATCGGTGTTTTCTTGTATTGCCTTGTAAAACAAATTGATGGCTTTATAGTCGGAATGTACACTGTTGCCTGCAACGATTTCTACCGAATGTACACTGCCGTCTTTTAAAATGTAGTTTATTGTTCCGATTACAGCACCTTTGTCAATAGGTGCGGAGAGATCTTCCAATGTTACCGCTTTTCCGGGAACGGAAGCAACTGCATTGGGCTCCGTAATATTATAACTTATATTTTCTACAAAATCGGTCAAATCAGAAGGGATCATACAATAGTATGTCTCATTTGCATTGATAGCGAGCTCGCTCTTTCCCACTTGCGTTGTGATTACGGTGTCTGACTTTTTTACAAGAGGAGTTTTCTTATAGTTAAGGAAAATATTATCAATGTAATTTTTGCCTGATTCATATGCAGTTTCGTCAGGAAAACCGCTCATTATAAGTATTAATTTTACCGCAGGAGTGTTGTCCGTTTTTTCGCTCACGAAATAAAACATTGTAGTAGATAAGTTTTCTTGAGCATTGTACACACACGAGGCACCTGCCACAGATGCGGCATTTAAAAAAGTGTCGCTTGAAACGAGTTTGCATTCGTTAAGTACGGCAGTACCGCCCCAAATATGCGAAGCGGGATTGGACGCGGCATTACGAAATTGCACATTTGACATGGCATAAGACCAGAATAATGCCATATCACTTACTGTTGTGCGCTGAAGTTCGTCAAAACTGCCGTCCGGATTTGTAAAATATGTGTTTTTCATACCGAGTTCCGCAGCTTTAAGATTCATAAGTGAAACGAAATATTCCTTGTTAGGATTTACTTTTTCGGCAAGAACACGAGCTGCGTTGTCTGCATTACATAAAATAACAGCTTTTAATAAGTGATCCACCATATAGTGATTGGAGGCTAAAAGAGTATAGCGTTCTGACAGAGAAATACTGTCTTCTGTTGGGGTGACGTAATCGGTAACGGAAACAGCAGGGTTTTCGTAAACAAGCAGACAAGTCATGAGTCTTGCAAGTAAAGAACAATCGGCAGCGACCTCTGTATTTTGTCTTTCAAGTGTTTGGTCTGTGTCACATTCGTATATCATATATGAAACAGCAGGTGTTTCTTCAGCAGAAACAGTGACGGGAAAACATGCTGATAAAATTAAAAAATATGCTAAAAGTACAGATGAAAATTTTTTCATTGAAACAGTCCTTTAATCGTTAATTTACGGTATGAGTATATCACACATTTTTTTGTTTGCAAAAAAATATTTGTGTGTTGACTTAGGGGTGCGGCGGATATATAATTCATGGCATAAAATAATTTATATTAGTGATTTTGCAGCCCGTATTCTTTGTAAGTTTAAGGAATATGGGCTTTTTTATGGGGGATTTATGAGTTATAAATTAGATAACACACAACTGGAGATTGCTATGCACACTAACGGTGCGGCACTTACTTTGGCAGGTCCGGGAAGCGGAAAAACCACGGTACTTACAGAAAGAACGGTGCGCCTTGCAAGAAAAATTCAGAAACCTGAAAAAATATTGTGCGTAACATTTACGAATGCGGCAGGACGAGAAATGGAGAACAGATACAAAAAAGCACAAGAACATTCGGAGTTGTATGGACGGAATATTCCCATGTTCAAAACGGTGCACAGTTTTTGCAATGAAATAATAAGAGAATACGAAAAAATTGCGGGAGTTGAATATAAAAGGATAGAAGGGGCGAGTAATTATAAAAAGTCGATAATTACGGAGATTTACAAGGAAATAAATGGGTATATCCCTGAAAGCGGCATTATTGAGTTGCTTTGCGGACAAAGTGCAAGCGATGATACTATGCTTGAAATTAAAAATTTCAGAAAGATTATGCAGCGGTATCGAAGTTATAAGAAAGAACAGGCTTTGATTGATTTTGATGATATGATTTTGTTTGCAAGAGAAATATTGGAGTCAAAAGAACAAATAAAACTAAATATTAAAGAGAAATTTATTACGAGATTTGAATATGTACAAGTAGACGAGGCTCAGGATTTGACGAAAGAGCAATTTGAAATTATGGAAATAATTGCCGCAAACGGTAATATTTTTGTTGTTGCGGATGATGATCAAAGTATATATGGATTTAGAGGTGCGGCGCCTGAATGTTTGTTTGCGTTTAAGGAAAAGTTTCCGGATTGCAAAGTGTATTATTTGGAAAGAAATTACAGGTCTGTAAAAAACATTGTAGACTGTTCGTGCAGATTTATAGCGCAAAATAAAGAGCGTTTTGAAAAAAATTTATACAGTGAAACGGAAATGGGCGCAAAACCCGGAATAATATGTTTAAAAAATTCAGTCGAGCAGGGGGAATATATATTTAAGGAAGCAAATAAACTTATTGAGGAAGATAACAATATTAAAATAGGGGTACTTTACAGGAATAATATATCCGGATTACTGCCGAGAACAGTGCTTGTTTGCAACGAAAAGGAGTTTGTATCACAAGGAGAGTTTTTTAAGACTTGCGAAATAGATTTTTTGAATGTTGTAATTTCAAAAATGAGAAAAAAAGAAAGGAATTCCGTGTTTGTGCCGAGCCCTTATAAAATGCTTAGGATGTTAAAAGAAGCCGGTTTGGATAAAGATTTAGAAAATTATTGCAGAGAAACACGAAAAAATGAGTATTACAGGCAGATTGTGTCGGAGTTTATAGTTTATATATGTAAGAAAGCGGACAGTGTGGAGGAATTAGTGACAATGTTGGATAAGATTGACAATAAAAGAAACGTCAACGAAAAAGAGTGCAATATTAACTTTTCGACAGTACATTCTTCAAAAGGTCTTGAATATGATGCGGTATTTATAGCAGATGTTGTTGCAGGGGAATTTCCGGGTAGAAAAGCAACTCACGGAAAAGCACTGGAGGAAGAAAGAAGGCTTTTTTATGTAAGTCTTACAAGAGCAAAAAGGTATTTGTATGTTTTATATCCTGAAAATAAAAGAGAAGAAAGTATGTTTATAAGCGAATTTCGGAGGATTGCTGAGGGTAAATAAAAAACAAAAAAAACTTGACCATATTTATGCAAATTGTTATAATATGCACATAAATTTAAAAATGAGAGTCGGGGGGAGGTCCTTTTCCTGAAAAGAGAGAAGGCTTGAAGATGTCATGAGCAAAACTGTTAAGAAAATTTGGAATTTAGTAACTACTGTGCTTGTGGCAATTGTTGTTGTTTTGGTGCTCCTGTTGGTAGGAGCAAGAGTTGTCGGATTGCAGGTTTTTAGCGTATTGTCCGGTAGTATGGAGCCAAACTACAGCGTTGGGTCTTTGATTTATGTAAAGGATGTCGACCCTTTTGAATTGAAAAAGGGTGATGTAATAACTTTTATGATGGATGAGGATACTGTTGCAACCCATCGCGTTGTGGAAATTGTTCCTGATGAGAATGATTCCGGTGTTATTCGCTTTAAAACAAAAGGTGATGCAAATAAAACCGAGGATGGTTCTCTTGTACATTATAAAAATGTAATCGGCACACCTGTCTTCGAAATTCCGAAGTTGGGTTATGTTGCTAATTATATTCAAAATCCGCCCGGTATGTACATTGCGATTTCTGCCGGAGCAGTCTTGCTTTTGTTAGTTTTTCTGCCTGATTTGTTTGGCAAGGAAGAAAAAACGAAACAAGATGAAAATGATGAGAAAGCCGAGTAGGCTTCCGATATAAATTTATTGAGGAGGAAATTAAAATGATGAAAAAAAGAAATGCATTACTCTTGTCGATGTGTGCGGTACTGTTGGTAGCGGTATCTGTTGTTGGCACATTTGCCTATTTGACTGACAGGGATGTTGTTACGAATACATTCACAGTCGGTGCTGTGGGACTGTCTTTAGATGAGGCAGAAGTAAATCTTGACGGTACTTACAAAAATGGGCATGATACGCGAGTTAAAGGTAATGCGTATAAATTGATTCCGGGTCACACCTATTACAAAGATCCTACAGTGACAGTTGATGCAGGCAGTGAAGCTGCATATGTTCGTATGATAGTTAAGGTTGAACGAATTGATCAGTTAAAACTTGCTTTGCCTTACAGCGAGGGCAGTGCGTACTATTCGGATGATGGAAATAAGACTTTCTTATTCCAATCACTCTGCGGCAATTGGGATTCTGCTACATGGTTGTATGAAGGTTACACAGAATCTGAAAATGGTCTGGATGGTTATTACGAATTCCGTTATAAAGATATTGTAGCTAAATCTGACAATGCAACAGTATTGGACGATTTATTTGAAACTATAACAATTCCCGGAGAAGTCGATAATAATAATTTGACATATTTGTCAAATGTAAAGATCGTTGTCAACGCTCATGCCATTCAGGCTGATGGCTTTGATACTGCTGATTTGGCATGGTCAGCTTTCGGTGAAAATTAATTAAATCGTTTTTTTGTAAGTGCTGTGCACTTGCGGAAATATAAAAAAATAAAAATGGAAGGGGGAACAAGACATGAATAAGGACAGATACGAACGTAATGACCGTAGCAGCCGCAGGACATTTGGCAGCAAGTCTTTGGTATTGGTTCTGACGTGTGTTTTGATTATTGGTAGCGCAATCGGTGGTACAATAGCTTGGTTGACTGCTGATGCCGGAGAAGTGGTGAATACTTTTACAGAATCTGACATAGACATTACACTTAGTGAGACATTGCCGGATGGCCAAACTGCACAGATGGTTCCGGGTTGCACAATTGAGAAAAACCCTACGGTAAAAGTTGAAGAGGGAAGCGAAGGTTGTTGGCTGTTCGTCAAGATTACCGAGAGTACTTCGCCTGCACTTGATGACTATATTGCTTATGCAATTACAACCGGTTGGGAAGTAGTTGTACCGGAAAGTAATGGTGTGACCGTTATCGGCCGCATAGTAAGAAAAGACGATACAACTAAGGAGTTCGGCATACTCGGCGCCGGCGAATATACTGATGATATGGGAACTGCTGATACAGGCGATGATTATAAGATTAGCTGGGATGCTGATCAGGTTTGCGTTAAGCCTTCTGTAACAGAAGATATGATGGCTGCTATCAGCACGCAAAAACCTACCTTGACCTTCAAGGCTTATGCAGTTCAGCTTTATAAGAATGCAACTACTGAGTTTACAAATGTTGAGGCATGGGCAAGAGCAGGAGCTCTTGGGTAATAATTGATTTTGTTGTTAGGTAAAAGACACCGTCTTATATAACTTAACAAAAATAAAAAAATTTCATAAAAAGAAAGGAATTAAAATTATGAAAAAGAAAATTTTATCTCTCTGCGTAGTATTAGCTTTGGCTGTTACTGCAATTATTGGCGGCACATTGGCTTACTTCTCTGACACAGATGCTCAGACAAATACTTTTACAACAGGCAATGTAGAGATTGACTTGTGGGAAGACTTTGGTGCAAATACCGGTTCTGAAGAACTCATTCCTGCAGTTGATGAAACTGTTGACTCTATTGAAAAGGAAATCTATGTAACAAACACAGGTTCTGAGGATGCTTACGTTCGTGTACACATTGCCATTCCTTCTATTTTGGAAGAAACAAGTAGCTTTGATGCGGCTGATGGTGTTTTGCATTTCGACTTTGCTAATGCTGAAGAAGCTAAGTGGGATTGGTCTGATGCGGCTGACGACGATGATTACACAACTAAGAGCAACACATACAAAACTACAATTGACAATGTAGAGTACAATGTTTATGTTGTAACTTACACTAAAGCTTTGGCAACTGATGCTGATACAGAAGATGCTATCAGCAAAGTTTGGATGGATGCTGAAACTACAAACGAAGATATTACAGCACTCAAAGCTGCTTTGGGCGACAATTGGTACATCTATGTTGCAGCAGAAGGTACACAAGCTGCAGGTTTTGCTGACGCTTATGAAGCATTGAATACAGCTTTTGGTGATCCTGCTGATGCTGCATATACAGCTACAGTAGATTGGGATGAAGTTGCTCACGACCAGACTTTTGTTAACAAAGACTAATTTAGTCATAATTAAAAATATATGGTTCAATCCCCTCAGGGGATTGAGCCGTATGAGAGTACCCGAAGTATAATTCTTCGGATGTTCTCATATGGCGAATGCCATAATAAACCATAAAAACATCTTTTTCGATATAAGCAGAAGATCGAGAGGAGTAGATATATGAAAAGGAAAATTTTACTCCTGGCAGCAGTAGTTATGTGTGTATCTATTATTGCTTCAGGAACATTGGCTTACTTTACCTCCGAAGATGAGGTTCATAATGTGATTACGACAAATGCTGTGGACATTCAGATTGAGGAATGGCAAGAGACAGAGAACGGACTTGTTCCTTATCCAAAGGATAATCCTATCGCGGTGATGCCGGGGGCGACTGTAAGTAAAATCGCAACAGTGAAAAATATAGAGGCAGAAGCATATATCCGTGCGAAATTTGAAGTCGTTGTAACCGGAGCTGATGGCGGTATTATGGAGCTGTCTCCGGAAACTTTAACAAGCATTGTTACTCTGACTATGAATGATGAGAGTTGGCTTCGAAAAGACGATGACGGTGAATGGTGGTATTACAACGTTCCTGTTGAAGTGGGTGCTTCGACAGAAGCGTTCTTTACAGAAGTCGTTTTTGACGGCTCGAATATTACCAATGAATATCAAAACTGCACCGTTGAGATTACAGTGAAAGCTCAAGGTGTCCAGACTGCTAACAATGGCAGTAATGTTATGGAAGCTGCCGGTTGGCCTGTTGAATAAGGAAGGAGAAAAACAGAATGAAAAAGATTAAACAATTAACAGCTCTGATGCTCGTTTACTTGATAATTATAAACAGTTTTCTCACTTCTTTGGCTGCTACAAACAGCGCAGGCGATGTTACCGCTTCGCTTGGCTCTTTGCAAACTGAAAACATTGAAGAAAATGCCGCTGATGAGTTGTGTTACTTTGTTATATATACCTACAATGAGCAGAGTTTTAATGTGAAAGGTAACAGTGTTGCACGTCTGTCTGATATTTTAAGAGAACTTAGTATTTCGTATGACATCAGTGATGTTGTAAGCGTGGATTTCAGCACTCCCGACATATTGACGATAACAAAAATTGACTCTGACTGGGAACTCAAAGCTCCGGGACCTTTCGGTTCTGAACATACCCTTACCATTTTATTTAACGATGGTAAGATAGTCGAAATTACGGTTAAGGACCCCGTGATTTACAACTATGTGCTTGGCAGTAATATTACAAATGTGCCGCTTAAAGCTACCGAAACCAGAGTAATAACAAACGTTACTGATCCCGGAAGTAATACTTTTCAAAATTTCGTAGGAAGCACTTTCAAATCTAATAGCCAAAATATTGCTAATCCTACAGGTTCCGGGACTGTGGACATCATTATATATGCTTCTCCCGGTATGGCCATTAGATTTGCAGGTAGTAATGGTAGTTGGAGTAGCAGACCCGGGAATACAGGTACTGATATATGGTATTGGTTTTGGGGAATGTCACGTCCCGGAAATGGTACGTCCACGGAATACTCTAACTTTGCTGTCCTTAAGGAAGGAACAGAGGGAAAGTCTGTAAAGTTCAGTTATAAAGTTAATAGTACAAATGCGACTGTAAACGTAACGTTGTGTTCCGTTGCAACTTATGCTGAAAAGGATGGTGCGGACGAACAATCTGACTTGTTGATAGATAATCTGCCGGAGGGTTATTCCATAAAGAGCTTACCAATAACTCTTTATGATTATGATGGCTATGCATTCAACAGTTATTATGAAAGTTTAGGCGGTAATTATTTTGCCTTTCATGGTACGGCGCAGGGTGTAAATGCAAAAGGTGGATTGACAAACTTTGGATGGAATGCCCCGCCTACAGAGACTTCGAATAAAGGTGTTAACTCAGGTGGAGACACTGCTTTGATGGGTATTGTAAAACCGGAATTGGTAAATGGTCTGCCTGTTATGTCACAAAGTCATAATGTTGATTTGTTCTCAACAAATCCGGTAAGCGGAAAAACTGTTTATGAGGATGTGAATTTTCAATTTATTTATAATGAAAACACGGGCTATTATACTTATAACTCTTCGTTAAATCATGCACAGTATAACGTACAAAATAAGACGATTGAGCTATATAAACAGTCGCTTGCACCGTCAGATACGGCAATTAGCGATGTTGAAGGAAAACAACAAGGTAATGCAGGTTTTTATCCGTTTGTGGATATTAATAACTCATATACAAATCCCGATTACACACCTATCAGCCAGCAAGAGTGGGTAAATAAGTTGAATTCAGGCTTTAAGCTAATGCAAGCCCAATATTCTACTTCTATTGATCATACCGAAACTACAAGTCCCAGCAGTACTGTTAATATGCATTTTGGACTCCAGCTTGCTTGTGATTTCTATCTTCCTGCTGATAAAAAGCTTAACGGACAGGATATGATTTTTAACTTTACCGGTGATGACGACCTTTGGGTATTTATTGATGATAAGCTGGTTTTGGATATCGGCGGTGGTCACACTCATATCTCAGGTAGCTTTAACTTAACTACAGGCGCTCTTTATATTAACAGATATACACAGTTGGATGCTGCTCACGGTGGCTATTATCAAACATACAAATGGGATAACGGAGAGGCTTTAAGAGAAACCAGTTCCGTTTTGCAAAATTTACAAGGGGATCAGATGCATAACATTAAGGTTTTCTATTTGGAAAGACACAGTGGTGTTTCTAACTGTTATTTGAACTTTAATCTGCCTGTAATTCCTTCAAACAGTGTTAGTGTAAGCAAAGACTTAGTAAATCATGAAGGCGAAGAGTTATCTGTTACACCTGATGTTATGTATGATTTTGTTATTTTCACAGCTCCGGATACAGACGACAATGGTGATGCGACTGATTTTAGCGTATATAAAAATGCGCCATATACACTGACAGGTGATGGTGCTCCTGCGGAAATGCAGTATACGGATGGAAATGGTCAGTTTGAATTGAAAAGCGGATGGATGGCCCGATTCGTTGACATTCCTCGTTTTACAAATGTTTATATTGTTGAATTGACTCCGAATGATGACTATATTTATACGCAAAGTACAGTTTCGGTGAACAGAGGAACGGCAACTCAATATGAATATGGTGATAAAACAGACACAGAGGTTATTCAATCGAATTTGAGTATTGAATTTGCGTTTGTCAACTATATAAAAACACAGCCCTTGACAATTGAAAAGCAGGTGGTTAATGGGACTCAGGGATTGATAGAACCTAACAAGAAGTTTGATTTTTACCTTAATTTCACTAAACAGATTATGGAAACAGGGGAAAATGCAATTTCTGCAACTGATAAATCAGGCGGCGCGGTTTCTTTGACAAACAACGGAAGCTTCCAATTAGGTCACGACGAATCAGTAATGATTCCGAGAGTTCCTGTTAATATGACTTTTACGTTGAAAGAAGCAAATCCGGATACGCAGAATGGTAGTTTTGATGCCCCGATGTTTACAGCTGTAAATTGTACTACGTCAGATACACCGAACGCATTTGATATTAACTATACATGGACAGTCGGGGATATTGGTGCCAATAGTATTATTGTAAAAAATCAACAGAGATTTAATTTGACTATTACCAAGACCGGTATAGAAGATATAGATCATGACAGCGATGAACAGCAGAGTACTATATATACCATAGTCGGTAAGATTGGTGAAAACGAAATTGTAAGGATGAATGTTGTGATTTGCGGCAATGACTCTGTTACTGTTTGCAGATTGCCGGTAGGCTCGTATACTGTTGAAGAAAATACGGATTGGGCTTGGCGATATGATCCGGTTGACGGATCTGATAAAGATGTTAATATTCCGCAGAACGCGCAAGCAAGTGTGGCTTATGCAAATAGTCGTACTGATGGTTCCTGGCTCTCCGGTGATTGCTATGCTGAAAACTGGTTTGTTCCCGGTGAAATCAAAAAGCGTAACGGTACAGACGAAGTAATCAACTAAGAAGGGGGCACGATAGAAAATGAATCGAGTAAAAAATCATAGAGTATCTCCCGGAAAAGTGAGAAAATTTACAGCATTATATGTATTACTGATTTTACTTTTTACAGTAACAGTTGTCGGAACCGTATCTTTCATTATAGTTAGTGAAGGTCCGATTAGTAATCTATTTAATCCCAGTGAGGTAACAACCGAGGTTGAAGAAACTTTGGATGGAAACACAAAGAAAAATGTATCCATCAAGAATACCGGTGACACTACTGCATGGATTCGTGCGGCTGTAATCGTGACATGGCAGGATGCTGACGGAAATGTCTATGGTCAGGCTCCTGTTGCAGGAACAGATTACGCGATAAACATAAATGTTGCTGACGAAAACGGTTGGCTTAAAGGTGAAGACGGGTTTTATTACTGGTATATGCCGGTTAAATCAATACAAGAAGATGTAAATAATTGCAATACAGGCATATTGATTAATGAATGTAGTTATGTTGCAAATGCTCCGGAGGGCTACTATTTGAATGTGGAGATAATTGGTTCCGGTCTCCAGAGCAAACCGGACAGTATGTTTTCAGAAGAATGGGAACCGAGCAGCGGACTTCATATTGATGAGGGCAAGCTTGTTCAGAAAGCTGAGTGAGGAGGTTTTTAAATGAAAAGAATGTTTAGAAGATTATATTCTCTCCTCCTGGTGTTGGGGATGCTTTTAAATCTTGGTGTAACCGTTTTGGCGGAAGATTCCGTCATCGTATTCAAGGGCGCACAGGAAGGATTCGAATTCAAACCCGGCAGCCAATATACTGCCAGCGACTTATTTGACAACTTTAAGGGTATTATGCCCGGTGACAAGTTGACTGAGGAAATTCAAATTAAAAATGAAGCAAGCGATTGTGATTACATCAAGCTGTACATGAGAGCAGTTGTTCACGATGAAAACGAAAACCCTTTGTCTGACGGCGTAGCCGGTCAGAGTGTAGAAACGGTAGCTACCATGCAGGATTTTCTCTCACAGTTGACTATGCGCATATATAACGGAGAAGAACTTATTTACGATGCTTCTCCCGATGAAGCCGGTGCTTTGGTAAACAATGTATTATTGGGAACTTTGATCAAGGGCGAAAGTTTGAATCTTAAAGTTGAACTTGATGTGCCTATTGAGCTTGGTAATGAGTATGCGAATCGAGTAGGTGAAGTTGACTGGGTGTTTTTAGCTGAATGCATTGAGTTTGAAAAGCTTACTGTTCATAAGATTTGGGAAGACAATGGTTACCCGGAAAGACCGGACAGTGTAACAGTTCATCTGCTCCGTGATGGTGAGCAATTTGAAGATGTTGAACTAAACGAGAGTAACCAGTGGACGTATACTTGGGATGATTTGGATGATCGTTATCAATGGTCTGTAGAGGAGGAGATTCCTAACGGATATGAAGTTACCTACAAGACAGAAGATAACAGGGTGTTTGTTACAAACCATATGGACTACGAACCGATTCCGGAACCGGAGCCGAAAGATTTGACAGTAAAAAAGACTTGGTCTGACGAAAATGACAAGAGCGGTCTGCGCCCTGAGTTTGTGAGTGTGACTCTTTATAACGGCGATAAGGCTGTGGAAAAGGTTACTTTGGGCGAGTGGAATAATTGGACTTATTCATGGGAAGGTTTAGACGGAAACGGTGACTGGAGCGTTTTGGAAACCGGTATTCCGAAAGGCTATACGCCTTCTTACCGCGCAAATGGTGATGTGGTAACAATTACAAATACAGCAACCCTTATTCAAACAGGTCAGCTTAATTGGCCGATTATGGTACTCGGTAGTTTGGGTGTGCTGATGATTTTATTCGGTATTATTATGATGATGATGCGCAAGAAAAAGGAGAATAAAAATGCCTAAAAAAATCGGCATTATTTTAGTAACCATAGGGGTAGTGCTGTTTTTGTCAGCACTGCTCCTTTTCCTTTACAACGAATATGAAGATCGCCGCGCAGGTCAGCAAACCGAGTTGCTGATGGATAAGATTCAATCCGCTATTGCAGAGGAAAGAACTCCTACGGCAAAGCCAACTGATATTGATGAGGAAACAAAAACAGAGGAAACAGCTACTTCTGAGCCGCAGGAAGTTATTCCGACTGAAATGCCTGTGGTGGTAATTGACGGATATGGATACATCGGTTATCTTTCTGTACCCGATTTGGATTTAGAATTGCCGGTTATGGCTGAATGGGATTATAGCCGATTGAAAGTTGCTCCTTGCCGTCAATTCGGTTCAACAGGAACAGACGATTTGGTAATTGCCGCACATAACTATAACTCACATTTTGGTAGGTTATCATCGTTAAAAGAAGGCGCAGAGATCGTATTTACGGATATGGAAGGTTTGGAAAATCGATACATTTTAAAACGCCTGGATACGCTAAATCCAAATGCTGTGGATTCTGTTCAAAACAGCGGGTATGACTTGGTGTTGTATACTTGTACACCGGGAGGCGCTACTCGTGTGACGGTTTTCTGCGACCGTATAGATAGTGCAAAATAAATTTTGGTATTTCAAGCACATAATAACTTTTTGTCGAAATTTGAAAAATAGACAAAAGGTTTTAACTATGCGAGTTGATTTTCCGTCCTGAATGCAAAACGAGACAAAAAGTGGTGCGCTGCTGATTGGGGCTTTTGTCCCGAAAAGAAAAACGAGACAAAAAGTGGTGCGCCGCTAATTGGGGCTTTTGTCCCGAAAAGAAAAACGAGGCAAAAAGTGGTGCGCCGCTAATTGGAGCTTTTGTCCCAAAAAGAAAAACTAGACAAAAAGCACTGCTCAAAAGTGTTTTTTTAAAACAAAGTGTGCAAAAATTTTTTAAAATCACAAGAATAGCTTGATACCGTCAAAAAAGACCGTACATGATAACTTGACGAAATACGATGCGGAGAGTATAGTAGAAAATGCAAAATTGTATCTATAAAAGAGGGCTTTTGATTGTATGAAATACAAGATTAATTATTCAAAAAAAGGTAGCGAAGAAGTTATTGACAAGCTTTGCTCATATATAGAAAAGTGGAAAATAAGAAAGCAAAGGAGCGCTCGATCTGTGGCTTCAAGCAGAACGGTTACACGCAGACCGCAAAATATTAACAGAGTCGATTCTGTAACGAGAAGACAGACGGTATATTCCTCGCCGCGAGTAGCACAAAGCAGAAATAAAACTTCAAATACTGCGCCGAGGACTGTTCGCAAGAATGCTGAAAAACAAGTGAAAAAAATATGTGTTTCTACTGTTTTGGCACATATAGGAATTTCAGTGTTGTCGTTTTTGCTTGGACTTGTTATTTTGATTGTTGTTGCTGTTAATTTGTTGATTTATGGTCCCTCGGAATCTGCAAGAGACAGATTTGTACTTACGGTCACTGAAACAAGTGCGGCGGGATTTTTGGCTACATGGTTTATGGATGATGACATCGTAAACAGTATAATTGAGAATAACGCGGTAGTGGATGGCGGCGGAGAAACTGACCCCACGCTCATACAACTTCCGGGAAATGAAAACGAATCAAACGGAGGAGATTCTGACGAAGAAGTTGACATGAACAGTGTTCAACTTATAAATATCGAAGGCAAAACATATAAGGGCAAACTTTTGATTGTTAGGAATCCCAAGAGAGTTTACATCGGAACACCTGCTGCTTACGGTAGTGATAGAGAAGGTGTTACCACTATAGATATGGTAAGAAATGACAATGCACTTTACGGAGTAAACGGCGGAGGTTTTTACGATACGGGTAAAGGTAACGGCGGTATTCCTACGGGAAGAGAAAATTCTGACGGCATAGTTATTTCAAAAGGCAAGCTTATGTACGGCAATAAAAACAGCCAATATGAAGTCATCGGTATAAATAAACAAGGTATTCTTGTTTTGGGAAAGATGACGGCACAAGAAGCACTTGACAGGGGTATTGTGGAAGCGCTTAATTTCGGTCCGTTCCTTGTAATGAACGGAAAGGCTTGTGAAGTGGGCGGCTTTACTGAGGCCGGACTTAATCCGAGAACGGCAATAGGTCAGCGCGCTGACGGAGCCATGCTCATTCTTACAATAGACGGCAGACAACCTTCAAGTATGGGCGCAACGTACGAGGATCTTATCGAAATAATGATGAACTACGGAGCTGTAAATGCCGCCAATTTGGACGGCGGTTCGTCTACATACATGGCGCAGAATTCCGAAACGGAAAATAACCCTCAAATTATAACGCAGTGTGCGTCATTGTATGGTCCCAGAAAAATGGCAACATCTATCTTGGTAAGTAGAGTAGACCAAATAAATACTCAATACGAGCAGAATAATTAAGGAGTGAGAGGTAATTTATGAATAAAATAAAAGAACTTATTAAAAACTCCAAGTTTTGGAAAATATATTTCTGCTCTATCGGCGTGTTTTTGTGCTTGCTTATTGTCGGAATGATTGTATTCTCTTTTTGGCTTGCAGATTATGAAAGCAGCCAGAATACTGTTGAAGTTGACAGAATAATAACTCTTTTTGAAAACAAAGAATATTCTGAAATATTAAACAAAACCGATGTTGTAATGACAGGTTTTGTTTCAAAAGAGGAATATGAAGCAAAATTAAGAGATGCGATTGAAGGGAAAAAAATTACTTATGTAAAAGCATTTTCTTATGACCGTTTTGCAAGTCCGGCATTTACCGTTAAAGCAGACGGAGAGGATTTATGCAGGCTTACATTGAAAAAAGCAAAAGAAACGAGTACTTTTGGGTTTAGTTTATATGAGTTTGACTGTATTTCGGATTTTTCTTTTGCTGATGTTAATGTTGTTATACTTGCACCGGAAACATCCACTCCGTATATTGACGGCAAGGCAGTAGACGGAATTTTCAGACAAGAACTTGCAAAAGACCAACCGGAAGCAACAGAAAGAGTGATAGGTGCAAGCAAAAAAATATTCCGTTACGAAGTGTGCGGTCTTTTGTCGGCTCCGGAAAATATCGAAGTCAGGACGGACACCGGCGAATTGCTTGAAGTAGAGAATAACAGCAATAATGAAATTGTTGCAAAGCTCTTAAATGTAACCATAAATGCACCGGCCGGTTTTGAAGTGTCTGTAAACGGTAATGTTCTTACAGAAAAATATACCACGGGAAAATCAGAAGAAAATCAATATTTACAATATATGCTTAATGACGAAGATAAATCTTCTCTTGCACTTTTAAATACTTATGAAGTTAATCAGCTTGTAAATAAACCTGAAGTAAAAGTTAAAGATAATTCCGGGAATTTTATTGAGTGTACTTATAATGCTCAAACACAAACTTTTGATGTAGGATTTAAAGTGTATACTTTTAAAATTCCTTCAAATTATACGGTTAGTGTAAACGGTAAAGAAATAACGGCCTCTGATAACTGGGTGACAGAGAAAGATATTCCGATTGCGGAATTAAGCAATATTCCGACGGCGAATTTTACTGCACCGGTAATGAATACGTATAAAGTGGCAGTTGTTTCCGGCGAACTTAATATAGCTGCGAAAAATTACAAAGGGGATGCTGTAAGTCTTAAATATGACGAAAGCAGTATGACATATTTTGCCGATTTTGCAGTGGCAGATTCTCAAAAGAGTTATTTTGAAGAAATTGCTGTTAACGGGGCGAAAAAATATGCAGGATTTATGTCAAATGATATTTCTATGAGTACATTTTTGTCAGGAATAATCAGCGGCACGCAGATGTATAAAGATATGAGCGAGTATCGTCAATATTGGTACACCGACCATGATTCTACGAAGTTTGAGAATATAGAAGCGTACGATTTGAAAGTGTATGGCGAAAATTGCTTCTCTTGTGCAGTGTATTTCGATTACTGGATTTTCGGTCAGAGAGGTAAACCTGATTTTCAGCAAAAAATACCGACTAATACCAGGATTTGGTATGTAAACAGAAACGGGACTTGGTATATGGCAGATATTGAAATTTTTGACAAACCTGTATAAATTACTTGTTACTTCTTAAATTTTTAAAGAAGTTTTCCAAGAGCGGCTCACAGTCGCTCTTTTTTATTCCTCCGAAAACTTTAACATAAGGGTATAACAGATTGTATACCGTACCTGCGGCCCCGTCCCTTAAATTGTAGGCTCCGAAATAAAGCTCGTCTATTTGTGCGGCACGAATAGCACCTGCGCACATGGGGCAAGGCTCTAAAGTTACGAACATTTTACATCCGCTTAACCTGCGATCTCCCAAAAGTTTTTCTGCATTTTCAATAGCTTCTATTTCGGCATGACCTGTGATTATATTTTGACTTTCCCGGGAATTAAATCCGTAAGAGATAATTTGACCATCTTTTACAATTACGCATCCTACGGGAACATCAATCGGATTTTCTTTTGAGGAAAGTTTGGCATATTCTATTGCTTTGTCCATAAAGTTACACACATCTGACACAGTTTGTTTACACACCTTTACTATAATAATACGAATAAAAAATTTGCTCTTAACTACTTAATATATTATAATTAAAAGGTGTAGCTTTGTGCAACATATTTTATTAATAAAAGAATGACAGGTGTTTTTATGATACAGATGGAACCTAAAAAAAAGAACGAAAAATACTCTTTGCAAGAGCTTTATCACATAATTGAGCTTTTGCGTTCGCCCGAAGGTTGCCCTTGGGACAGAGTTCAAACTCATGAAACTTTGATAAAGCCTATGATAGAAGAAGCTTATGAGGCTGTAGATGCAATAAAAAAGAACAGCACAGAGAAACTTTGCGAGGAATTGGGCGATGTGCTTTTACAAGTTATTTTTCATTCTATTCTTGCAAAAGAAGAAGGTAAATTTGAATTTGAAGATGTTACGGACAGATGTGCAAGAAAAATGCTTTTCAGACATACGCATGTTTTCGGAAATGTTGAGGTTGAAAACGCAAGCGAGGCACTTGATAATTGGGAATCGAGAAAATTGACGGAAAAGGGATTTTCTTCCTTAAAGCAAGATTTAGAAGATATACCGTCTGTTTTTCCGGCTCTCATGAGAGCTCAGAAAGTTGCAAAAAAGATACGCAAAGCAGGAAAAAGCGAAAATATTCCGTCGGGAGAGGAATTTGAAAATGCAACAGAGGAAGAAATCGGAGAGCTTTTGTATGCGCTTTGTCAAGTTGCGGATAAATCCGATATAGATGCTGAAGTTGCACTTTCAAAGTATGCAGATAAAATAATAAATGCTGTGGAGAATGAAAATGAGAATTGATAAGTTTTTAAAAGTTTCAAGAGTTATTAAACGCAGAACCGTTGCAAATGAAGCTTGTGACGGCGGCAGAGTTTTTATTAACGGCAGACAAGCAAAGGCAAGTGCTGTTATAAAACCCGGAGATATAGTAGAAATTGCTTTTGCCGGTGGAAAAACGAAATTTGAAATCCTTAATGTTGCCGAAACGGTAAGAAAAGACGACGCGAAGGATATGTATAGAATAATTACTGATTGATTGCGGAGGATTGTATGAGAAAGTACAGTAAGGTTATTGCGCTGGTTTTAGCGCTTATTATGGTATCTGTTGCATTTTTCGGATGCAACAATTCTTCTGAGAAGATTATCGGCAAGGTTGATGGAATGGAAATTCCCGAGGGAGTTTTTATTAATAACTTTTTTAATATTATGACACAGGAAAGTTCGACTGCCGATTGGGAAAAGGACTTTAAAGATATTTACGGTAAAAAACTTTATGATGCCATGGTGGCAAAGAAAGTCGGAGATAAGACATATTTTGACACTCTTTTTGAAAAAGCATTGGAAGAGAGCCGTTTGTTTATGATTGAGCAAAGCCTTTTCTCAAAAAGAGACGGTTGGCCGGATGATGAAAAACAAAAAGAACTTAAAGAAAATGCAGAATCTTACATCGAACAAATGATAACTTATTACGGTTCTTCCTTTGGAACAAGTGATAAAGAAGAATTTGTTCAAGCGGCATACGGAATGTCATACGAGGAACTTTTGAATTACTTTTTCATGTCTGCTTGTACAGAAACATACAAACAAAAACTTCAAGAAGCAGTTACTTTGTCAGATGAAGAGCTTTTGGAGTATTACAAGGCGCATGCAGAACTTAAAACTGTTCAGGTAAGACATTCTTTGCTCAATGTTGAAACAGATGCAACCGAAGAGGAAAAAGAAGCAGTTTATACAGAAGCAAAAGAACTTGTTGATAAATACAATGCAGGGGAAATTACTTTTGACGATATTATGAAAAAAACCGGAGATGTTGATGATGAGGGTAATCCAAACAATGACGGTTATTATACGGTGTATGATGGTGCAGGCTTTGTGGAAGCTTTCGAGGCTTGGGGAGTAAAACAAACAGAAGTTACGGAGAATGCCGAAATAGTAGAAACAGAGTACGGTTACCATATTATGATATGTACTAAGATAATCGATACTACAGATGAAACTGTCCGCGACAGAGTTCAAACAGCATATATAGATGAGGCTGTGAACAGTAAACTTGACGAGGAAATTGAAGCTTGCAAAGACGATGATAAGTATAAAATTAAAAATTACAATAAAGAATATGCGCAAGAATTAGCTAAAAAGGCAATAATCGGCGAAGAAACCGATTCGGAATCTGAGGCAACAAACTCGGAGTCCGAAGCTACTGCAACAACTACTGCTGCACCGTCAGAGCCCGATGCAGCAGCAGATACAACAGTAATAGCAAAATATAAGGAGAATCCCGTATATAAAGCTTATTATTCCCAGTTTTTTTCTCAGGCGATGAATACGAGCTTGTCCGGATATGATTTTTCTGAATTGGAAGGCATAGAGGATGAAAAAGAATATTATGCAGAGCTTAAAAAGGTATTCTATAAAGAATATAAAGACGGTAAGAGCTATATTGAATATGCAAAAGACGAAGCATTGAATCTTATGCTTAAGTTTTTTGCCACAAAAGAAATGGCGATTGATGCAGAAAAAGGATATACGGATGAAGAAGTAGAGGAAATGCTTGCCGAATTGGATTCACAAATTGATTCTACTCTTGCATATTACGGCGGGACATCGGGAATCTCAACAAGAGATGACCTTGTAAAGCAACTTATGGGAATGAATGTAAACGACTATAAAAATGTTTATATTGACCAGATGTTAGTAAACAAATATTCTGAAGCTGTGATAGAAGAAATAGAGGCGGGAGATAGTGTTGTAATTGATTTTTACAAAAAAGATGCGGATGCATACAGAGTTGTTTCAGTCAGAACAATAACAAAATCTTTGTTGGATAGTGAAGGTAATGAGGTTTCGTCAGAGAAAAAAGCAGAAATATTAAAATTGATGCAAAAACTTAAAGAAAAAATTAAAGACGGAGATTCGGGAGATGCTCTGGTTAGCGGATATTCAGATTCGACAGATACAGGAAACGGTTTATCGGATTTAACAAAAGCTACAAAATCAGCGGTAGACTCCAAAGTTTTTGAATGGGCTTTTAATCAAACAGAGGTAGGTGCTGTTGAAATTATAGAATGTGAATCATCATATGAACTTGTGATAATTGAAGGTTTGACTGATTACTATGAGTCAAAAGGAATTTCGGCAGGAGAAGATGTTTCTGAAAAAACCGTTCAGGAGCAAGTAAAAGCGGAATATAAGAATTATGCTTATGAAGATAAAGTTGAAAAATATATAAAGGATAACAATATTGCTTTTGCTGATGTGGATGAAGATGTTATCAATCAAGTAATTGATGAATATTTAGCATTTACAGAGATTGAAGAAGAAACGGAAAGCGAAGAAAATACCGAAAATAGCGAAAGCGAAGCTGCAACACCGACAACTTAAAGAGTTCTGATTCAGTTCGCCTTATAACGACATTTTTTTGTTCTTATAATTGACATTTTTGCTTGCATATGTGATAATATCAAAGTGTGTGCAAATGTTTTTTCATGCCGCATATAAAAACAAAAAAACAATGTTTGCAATTGAAAAATTGTAAGATGAATTAAAAATATTTTAGAAAAGAGGATGCATATGAGTAATAAGGTAACAATCATCGGAGCTGGTAGTGTTGGTTCTACAATCGCGTATACTATGACAGTAAAAGGAATTGCTTCAGAAATCGTACTTATCGACATTAACCACGATAAAGCAGAAGGAGAGGCAATGGATATTCAGCAGGGAACACCTTTCTGTTGCCCGGTAACAATCTATTCCGGTACTTATGAAGATGCAAAGGATTCTGATGTAGTTGTAATTTCTTCGGGACTTCCGAGAAAAGCAGGCCAGACAAGACTTGACTTGGCACAAACAAACGTTAATATAATGAAACAAATTGCTCCGGAGATAGCAAAACATGCTCCTGATGCTTTGTATATTATAGTAAGTAATCCTGTTGATATTATGACATATGCATTTATGAAGTATTCAGGGTTGCCCGAGAACAAAATTATCGGTTCGGGAACAATCCTCGACACAGCTCGTTTGCGTTATTACCTTTCCGACCATTTCGGAGTATGCCAGAAAAATATCCACGCTTATGTAATGGGTGAGCACGGAGATTCATCATTTATTCCTTGGTCTTTGGCAAAAGTTGCTGCTATCGGTATTGAAGATTACTGCAAAGGAATAAAATATACAGGTAAACATGACATTACACCTCCTAACTATGACGAGGTTATTGATTATGTAAGAACTTCAGGCGGCGAGATTATCAAAAATAAGAGCGCAACATATTATGCTGTTTCAGTTTCGGTATGCAGCATAGTAGAGTCACTTTTCACAGGCAAGGATTACATAATGACAGTTTCTTCAATGATGCACGGTGAGTACGGTCTTAGCGATGTGTGCATAAGCCACCTTGTAGTGTTGGGCATTGACGGAGTAAAGGGCTGCGTAACACCTACACTTTTAGACAGCGAACTCGAACTTATGCAAAAGAGCGGAAATATTCTTAAAGATCTTATAAGCAAACTTGAATTTTAATATATAGCGGAGGAAGTAAATATATGGAATATCGTATAGAACGCGATTCAATGGGCGAGATGCAGGTACCTGCAGATCGTTATTGGGCAGCACAGACACAAAGAAGTTTCCAAAACTTTAAAATCGGCGGCGAAATTATGCCTCGTGAGATTACTCATGCATTCGGTATTTTGAAAAAAGCAGCTGCAATTGCAAACTTTAATCTCGGCAAAATGGACGAAGAAAAGAAAGACATCATCAGTAAAGCTTGTGACGAAGTAATCGCAGGTAACTTGAATGACCATTTTCCGTTGGTTGTATGGCAGACAGGAAGCGGCACACAGTCAAACATGAACGCCAATGAAGTTATTGCAAACAGAGGAAACGAAATTTGCGGCAAAAAGCTTCTTCACCCCAACGATCATATAAATATGTCACAGAGCTCAAACGATACATTCCCTACAGCTATGCACATTGCAGCTGTAATCGGTATCGAAGATAAGCTTTTCCCGGCAATGGATACATTTATCGAGACACTTAAACGTCTTGAATCGGAGAACGATGACATAGTAAAGAGCGGCCGTACACATCTCCAAGATGCAACACCTGTTAAGTTTTCACAAGAAATCAGCGGTTGGAGAAATATGATTGAAAAAGCAAAAGGAATGCTCGAAGCAGCACTTCCCGGACTTAAAGAATTGGCACTCGGCGGTACAGCAGTAGGAACAGGACTTAATGCTCCCAAAGCTTTCGGACCTGAGGTAGCTAAAGTTGTTTCAGAACTTACCGGAAAGAAATTTGAAACAGCTGCAAATAAATTCCATGCACTTACATCAAAAGACGAGCTTGTATTTGCACACGGTGCTTTGAAAGCATTGGCAGCAGACCTTATGAAGATTGCAAATGACGTTCGTTGGTTGGCAAGCGGCCCCAGATGCGGTCTCGGAGAGATTTTCATTCCTGAAAACGAGCCCGGAAGTTCAATTATGCCCGGTAAAGTTAACCCCACACAGTGCGAGTCAATGACAATGGTTGCAGTTCAAGTTATTGCAAACGATGTAGCAGTTGGTATGGCAGCTTCACAAGGTAACTTTGAACTTAATGTATTTATGCCGGTACTCATTTACAATTTCCTCCAGTCAGTACGCCTCTTGGCAGACGGAATTCGTTCTTTCAACGACAATTGTGTGTCAGGCATTAAAGCTAACAGAGAAAAAATGAAACATAACCTCTATAATTCACTTATGCTTGTAACAGCATTGAATCCGTATATCGGTTATGACAATGCAGCAAAGACAGCTAAAAAAGCATACAAAGAAAATATTTCTTTAAAAGAAGCATGCGTAGAGCTGGGCTTCCTCACAGCAGAGAAATTTGACGAAGTGTTCAAGCCTGAGCAGATGGTATAAAAAAACAAACTGAAAGGAACTAAGAAATATGACTTACAGTTATTATCCCGGATGCACATTAAAAACTAAAGCAAAAGATTTAGATCGTTACGCCAGAGTTTCAGCCGAAGCTCTTGGCGTTACTCTTGCAGAAATAGAAGATTGGCAGTGCTGCGGCGCAGTATATCCTCTTGCTCTTGATGAAATTGCTACAAAATTGTCAGCAGTTCGTGCACTTGACAGTGCTAAAAAAGAAGGCAGGGATTTACTTACTTTGTGCTCAGCTTGTCATCATGTTATTAAAAGAGTAAATGATGATATGCTTACAAACGATGACATTCGGATGAAAGTAAATAATTATCTTAAACTCGATACTGATTATGTAGGCGAAACAAATGTTGTTCACTACCTCGAAATGTTAAGAGATACAGTAGGCTTTGATAAAATCAAAGAAGCTGTTAAAAATCCTTTGAAAGGCAGAAAAATAGCAGCTTATTACGGATGTCTCTTGCTCAGACCTGCGAAGGTTATGCAATTTGATAATCCCGAGAATCCTACAATTCTTGAAGATTTCATTAAAGCTATAGGCGCACAACCTGTTATTACGGGATACCGTAATGAATGTTGCGGCGGCTATGTAGCACTTGAAGATAAATCCATTCCTCAAAAGCGTGCGAATATGATTCTTGAAGAAGCTATGGCAAAAGGTGCAGATACAATTATTACAGCATGTCCTTTGTGTTTGTATAATTTGGAAACAAACAGCACTATCGAGAACAAACCCGCAATATGCTATTTCACGGAATTACTTGCCGAAGCACTCGGCTTAAAATAAGGAGGGATATTTGTGACGGTAAATGAAAAAGAACTCGCGGAGCGTATTGTAAGAATAAGCGGTGTTAATACAAAAAAATGTATGAAATGCGGTAAGTGCTCCGGAACATGTCCCTCATACGAAGATATGGAATATCATCCTCATCAATTCGTTTCTATGGTAGAAAAGGGACAAATTAAAAAATTGATGGATTCAAAATCAATTTGGACTTGTCTTTCTTGCTTCGCTTGCATAGAAAGATGTCCCAGAAGCGTTGAACCTGCAAAGCTTATCGAAGCAGTACGTGTTTGCGTAGTCAGACAGCAGGGTGAGAACCATCTCAAAGCGAATGCAGTGCCTGAAAAGTTGGACGAAAATATGCCGCAACAGGCAATCGTAAGTGCATTCAGAAAATACAGTAAGTAACCGATAAAGATTGGAAGTGAATAAATTGCAAAAAATCGGAGTATTTGTTTGTTGGTGCGGTAGTAACATTGCCGGCACCGTAGATGTAGAAAGAGTGGCACAAGAAGTAGCAAGTGAGCCGGGAGTTGTTTATTCTACGGACTATCAGTATATGTGTTCGGAGGCAGGACAGCTCAAAATCAGACAGGCTATAAAAGAGTACGGACTTACGGGAATAGTAGTATGTTCATGCTCACCTCGTATGCATGAAGCCACATTCCGTAAAACAGCTCAAGCAGCAGGTCTTAACCCTTATATGGTAGAAATTGCCAATATTCGTGAGCAGTGTTCATGGATACATAAGGATAAAGACGAAGGTACGGAGAAAGCAATTATATTGGCTAAAGCAGCAATTGCTAAACTTCTCCTTAACACACCTTTGACTGCAGGAGAAAGTGCTGTTACAAAAAGAGCACTTGTAATCGGCGGCGGTATTGCAGGTATTCAGACTGCACTTGATATTGCCGATGCAGGATACGAAGTTGATATAGTAGAAAAATCGCCTACAATAGGCGGTAAAATGGCTCAGCTCGACAAAACATTCCCGACACTTGACTGTGCGGCTTGTATTTTGACACCTAAAATGGTTGATGCTGCAGCTCATGAAAAAATTAACTTGTTTACTTACAGTGAAGTAGAAGCAGTTAACGGATTCGTAGGTAATTTCAAAGTTAAAATAAGAAAGAAAGCAAGACACGTAAAAGCAGACCTTTGTACAGGTTGCGGTGTTTGTACAGAAAAATGTCCCTCAAAGAAAGCTCCCAACGAGTTTAACCAAGGACTTAATAACAGAGGTGCGATTTATATTCCTTTTGCACAGGCTATTCCGAACGTTCCCGTAATTGATACGAACTACTGTGTAAAAATGAAAACAGGAAAATGCGGTCTTTGTGCAACTGTTTGTCCTTCAAAAGCTATTGATTTTGAGCAACAGGATGAAATAGTTGAGAGAGAGTACGGTGCAATCGTTGCGGCAACAGGTTACAAGCTTATAAATCTTGATAATTTTGAAGAGTTCGGCTATGCGCAAAATAAAGACGTTATCACATCACTTGAACTTGAGCGTCTTATGAATGCTGCAGGCCCCACAAAAGGTACGCTTCTTCGTCCTTCTGATAATGAGCATCCGCACGAAATTGTATTTGTACAATGCGTAGGTTCAAGAGATGTTTCAGGTTGCGGTAAACCGTATTGCTCAAAGATTTGCTGTATGTATACTGCAAAACACGCAATGATGATTCGTGACAAGTATCCCGATACAAAAGTACACGTATTCTATATTGATGTAAGAACACCCGGTAAAAATTTCGATGAATTCTACAGAAGAGCAGTTGAAGAATACGGCGTAGATTACATCAAAGGTATGGTTGGTAAAATCGTTGAAAAAGACGGCAAGCTTATCGTACAAGGCTCTGACCTTATTGCAAATGAGCAAGTTAAAATCGAGGCAGATCTGGTTGTTCTTGCAACAGCAATCGAGCCCGATCCCAGTGTGAAAAATATAGCAACAATGCTTACGGCAAGTATTGATACAAATAACTTCCTCACAGAAGCACACGCAAAGCTTCGTCCCGTAGAGAGCCCCACGGCAGGCGTATTCCTTTCAGGTGTATGTCAAGGACCTAAGGACGTTCCGGAAACAGTTGCTCAGGCAAGTGCTGCTGCTGCAAAAGTTATCGGTTTGCTTGCTAAAGACAAACTTTCTTGCAATCCTTGCGTTGCAAACTCTAACGAGCTTCTTTGTAACGGATGCTCACAGTGTGCTAATGTTTGTCCTTACGGAGCAATTGAATATGTAAATAAAGAAGTAAATGACCACGGTAAGAGAGAAGTAAGACGTATTGCAGTAGTTAACGAAGCAGTATGTCAAGGCTGCGGTGCTTGTACAGTAACTTGTCCTTCCGGAGCAATGGATCTTAAAGGATTCACAACAAGACAAATTATGGCGGAGGTTGACGCAATATGCAAATAAAAGAAAATGATAAAGAATTTAAACCCTTAATCGTTGCATTTTGCTGTAACTGGTGCAGTTATGCAGGTGCTGACCTTGCAGGTTCAAGCAGACTTTCATACCCTGCAAATGTAAAGGTTATACGTGTTCCTTGTTCATGCCGCGTAAATCCGATGTTTATTTTGCGTGCATTCCAAAGAGGTGCTGATGGTGTAATTATTGCCGGATGCCACCCCGGAGACTGCCACTACACATCCGGAAACTATTTCGCAAGAAGAAGAATGACACTTCTTTTCAGTATGCTTGACTACTTGGGAATAGAAAAAGGAAGAACAAGAGTAGAGTGGATTTCCGCAGCAGAGGGAGCTAAGTTCTCTGCAACGATGAATGAATTTGTAGAAACTATCCACAATTTAGGACCTAATAAGAAATTGGAGGATTTGAGATGCAAAGAATAAGCGAAGAAATTTTATCAAAATGCCGAGCTTTATTGGAAGACGGCACAGCTGACAGAGTAATGGGATGGGAAAACGGCGAGTTTTACTATGATGTTTCTCCTGCAGTTTTCACAAAGGAAACTTTGGACAATATGATTTATGATGATTTCTGCGCATCCAACCAGAGCAAATATTTCATACTTGAGTCCAAAAAAGAAGGCAAAATTATTGCACTTTTAAAGCCTTGTGATACATACAGCTTTAATCAGCTTTTAAAGGAAAACAGAATTAACCGTGAAAACGTATACGTTTTGGGAATTCCTTGCGAAGGAAAAATTGATGTTCAAAAAGCTGCACAGCTCGGTATTAAAGGTATAACAGGTGTTAAATCCGTAGGCGAAGAAGTAGTATTCGAAACTATTTACGGTGAGAAAACTTGTGCTAAAAAGGAAGTACTTTTCGAAAAATGTATGTATTGTAAAGGTAAAAAGCACGTAGTTTATGATGCTCTTACAAATGAAGATAAAGAGCCCGAAACTGCAGTTGCAAACAATGATTTCGGCAACCGCTTTGCATACATCGAGAATTTGGAGCACATGACTCCCGACGAGCGTTTCGATTTCTGGAGAGGAGAGCTTTCAAGATGTATTCGTTGTAATGCATGCCGTAACGTATGTCCTGCTTGTTCTTGTCTTACATGTGTATTCGATAACCCGAAATCAGGTGTAGACAGCAAAGCAAATACAGATGATTTCGAAGAAAATCTTTTCCACATCATCAGAGCTTTCCACGTAGCAGGAAGATGTACTGATTGCGGAGAATGTACAAGAGTTTGTCCTCAGAACATCCCGCTCCACTTACTTAACCGTAAGTTCATTAAAGACATCAACGAGCTTTACGGCGACTACCAAGCAGGCGCTGATATTGAGTTGGGAATGCCTCTGACATCTTACACAAAACAAGATGCAGAGCCGAGTGTTATATATGAGAGAGGCGGTAATAAATGATGTATAAAATAGCTAAAGACCGTTTACCTGATTTATATGCGGCAGTTGCGGCAATAAAGAACATTTACGTTCCTGTTGAAAGCGCAAATCAGTGCCTTTTTGAACAGTGGACACCTGTCAGCAATGTTAACATCGACTGCCTTAAAACAGTAAAATCAGCAAAGGAATTGTTTTTCCCTCAGAGTGAAAATCTTATTTCCTTTAAAGTTTCAAATAAGAACATCGACATAATCGAAGACCGTGATCCGTCAGAGCCTTTCGTTATTTTCGGTGTACGTGCATGTGATGCAAAGAGCTTTGAAGTTCTCGATAACGTATTTTTGAGCGAGCCTGTTGATACTTTCTATAAAAACAGACGCGAAAACGGCGTTATTGTTACATTGGCTTGTAACGAACCCGAAGAAACTTGCTTCTGCGGTGCATTCGGAATAGATGCAGCTAATCCTCAAGGCGGCGATGTTACTACATGGCTCGCAGGAGATACGCTTTATTGGAAAGCTGAAACAGCAAAGGGTGAAGAACTCACAAAAGCACTCGCAAACGTTTTAGAGAGCGCAGATAATTCAGACGATGCAAAAGTAGAAGAAGTAAAAGCTTCCATAAAAGAAATACTTGAAAAGCTTCCGCTTAAAGATCTTAATCTTTCATATTTCAGCGGTGAAAATCTTACAACAAAGCTTAACGATGTATTCTATGCAGAGCAATGGCAAGATTTGTATAAAGCATGTCTTGCATGCGGAACTTGTACTTTCGTATGTCCTACTTGCCAGTGCTATGACATTAGAGACTTCGATACAGGTCACG
>SVJD01000019.1 GCA_015069165.1 Oscillospiraceae bacterium | reverse complement strand
GGTCGTTAGAGCAATCAATAAACTTTTTCTTTTTTACAAGTATTATTCATATTTGTTAGTAGTAAAAGTCTATTGACATTTCAACATTCGTACCGGATTTTGGGATATTATCTTTTGTGAAACATCTATCGGCAATTTACTTAATATGTGGTCAAAAACATAGTTGTATCTTGGAGTATTATTGAGCTTTGGTTCTATATCAAATCCATTGTAAAACATATCATCGTGAGATAGGAGTATTCTATCAACAAATCCATTATCAATAAGAGCATTGATTGTTTTTAACTTTTGTGAGACATACTCATCAGTTGTATTTTCATACAATCTATCCAATCCTATGTAACAGCCGTAACCGGCAATTTTTAAAATATAGTCTATGTTTTCAGTGTCACTGAGATGACCAACTGTAATTGCAGAAGCCGGTACATTCGCTCCAAGCAATATTTCCAATCCCTTTATACCATTTTGATTGTTTGCATTTGTATGCATAACTATTGGCAATCCCGTCTGAAGTTGAGTATTTGCAGCGGCAAGCAGGAGTTTCTCGTTTAAAAAAGTTAATTTTTCTTTTTCCACAGCCGCTTTTATAACTCCTGCGTTAATACCTTCAGCATCATTTTTGTAATATTTTGACAAAACTTTAACAGGGGTGTTTAACAAAACACATTCATCGGTGTAATAAAATCCGGTGGAACAAACAATATGTACCCCGCTTTCTTCAGAAACCGCTTTTAATAAATCGATATTTCTTCCTATATTTACAGGGGTGCAGTCTATAAACAAATTCATATTGTACTTTTCTTTTAGATACTTCAATCGACTAACAGAAACCTTTATAAGTTCTTTTTTATCAAAAAGTTTGCCATTCGACATCGTATTAAGATACTCAGAATAACAACATATATGCTCGTGGCACAAAGCCGTCTTTATTTCACTCTCATGTACATTTCCCAAAACCGTTTTAATCATTTATATATTCTCCTTCTGATAACAGAGCCTAATATAGTTTTTTTCGTTGTTTCCATGCTGTTTGCTCATTCAAAAATTACTTAATAGATCATCTTTAGTGCATTGTACCATATCGTTTATTGGGGGTGCAAGGCTATCATATAAACACGTGTTCAATAAAAAAAGACACGACTACAATCGTGCCCTTTTTGGAGCCTTCAGCCGGGATCGAACCGGCGACCTCATCCTTACCATGGATGCGCTCTACCTACTGAGCTATGAAGGCAATTATTTTGTTCACCCGCCTAATATATCACATGATGAAACAAAATTCAACCACTAATCTTTAATTTTAATATCGAAGCATCCTGCCCCTTGCCGTAATAATTCTTTCTGACATATAATTCCTCAAAACCCATATTCTTGTACAGTCCGATTGCAGGTAAATTTTCTTGCCTCACCTCTAAAAAGACGGAATCACACCCTGATGTTTTCAATTCTTCAATGACTTTTGCAAGAAAACTTTTAGCTATACCTTTGCGGCGTAATTCCGGCGCAACCGCTATGCGAAGTATTTCACCTTCGTCCAACACCTTTTGAACACAGCAGTACGCCGCTGCTTTCACGCCTGCGGAATCGCTTTCAGCTGCATTTTCATCAAGTACCGCATATAATTTCTCTGTGCTGCTGTTGCACATATTTGCGAAAACATCATACTCCCACGGATCCGGAAAAATCGCTTTTTCCAGTTCTGCTATCTGCGATATATAATTGTCAGTTTTTTCTTCAAATGGAATCTGTATAATTTTTATAATAATTCACCTTCAAGTTCTGCGCGTCAAATTCTGCAAGAGTATCTGCTTCTGCTGCTTCGAAATACTTTTCTGCAGCCACATACGAAAGCGCCTGTGGATTTCCGCAGGAAAATTCCGTAGGCACAAAAACACACTTATCTGCAAATTTATCTAAAATAAGTTCCTTATTTGCCAATGCTCCGTCGCCTATGAAAATTACTTGCTCTGCGCCGTCATTTAATAACTGCTCAATTTTTTTACAAAACTCTGCACATTCCGTAACGCAAGTCTCTTGTAAAACTTTCCCGTTTTTGTAAATTCCGCCATACACTCTGACATTTCTGGCATCAATCATCGGACATACTATACTGTTTGCCTTTTCTCCGCCAAAATCGCAAGAAGCTGCCAACATTTCCAATGTATTTATTCCAATAAGAGGAATTTTAAGCGTATACGAAAGTGTTTTTGCTGTAGTTACACCTATTCTTAATCCCGTATATGAACCGGGACCCGTAGTAACCGCAAGCGCACCTAAATCTTCAAATTTAGTATCCGCAGACGATAAAACATATTCCACCGCAGGAAGCATTTTGACAGAGTGTGTTTTGTTGTCATGAAGTTGTACTGCAGCAATTACAGTGCCATTTTCTGACAAAGATACCATAGCTGTTTTACAAGAAGTATCTATAGCCAATATTTTCATTTGTCAAACCTCCTTATTTCTATATCACGTCTTGTGGGAGATACATCATCTCTTCGCATTATTTTAACTTGTGTGATTCTATTTTTGTAAATTTTTTCCAAGTCAGGAACACAATCCGGCCATTCAATAAACATAATTGCCTGTTTGTCCGCATATTCCTCAAAGCCTATATCAAGTAAATCATCATAAGACGACAATCTGTACAAATCAAAATGGTAAAAATTCCCTTTATTGCCCGAATATTCGTTCACTATTGTAAAAGTAGGACTTGTTATATAGTCGTTTATTCCCAATGCCTTTGCCGCGCCTGCAGTAAAATGTGTTTTGCCTGCACCAAGGTCACCGGTAAGAGTTACGATATCTCCCGACTTTAATAACGCACCTATTTTTTCTCCCAAAAGTGATGTTTCTTCCTCGCTGTTCGTCTGAAACTTCAGAAGCAACTCCATATAAAGGCCTCCTTTATAAGTAAAGGCAACTTTCAACTGCCTTGTTGCCGATTATACTATATTTTTCCGCATTTTACAAAACCGAAATATTTTCGGATGGTGTCAAGTTATTTATACTACTTCAATTCGGAACGGAGACAAACATTTTCTGTCCCATTTTCGATTTTTGGACGAAAATTCGGAATAGCAAAGCTACACTATTTATCCATCCTAATTTTCCAAGAGTTACTTTACACTATCATATTCTGATATTTTCAGAACAAATGAAAAAATGCCGTGAATACAATTCGTATCACAGCATCCTTTCAGAGAGTCTTTACTAAAAAAATATATTAGGTGTTTTTCAAAGTTATAACGGGCAATTATATTTTCAATGTTACGTCCCCAATAAATCTATCATGCCTGTTTGTTTGTTTCTAAAACAAACTTTTTGTCGGGAGCAACAGCATATAAACTTTCGTAACAACATACAGTAAAAAATTCACTGCCCTTATGTCGAAGTTTTTATCGCACTTCAACATTGTTCCGTATTTTATCAAAAATAAAATCTTTTAAAATGTACTTTTAAACACTTTTTTTCGGAATTTTTTTATGATTAAAATATACTTTTTGCACTTTAATCATATTTTTTTGTCGTTTTAATGTTTCATTGTGATTTTATTCGCTAAAACGAACAAGAAACAAAAAAATTTATTTCAACATACGCTCTTTGAGTTCATCTCTGCGAGTAATTCCGAGTTTAAGATATATTGTCGATAAATGTTGTTTTATCATTCTGAGCGAAATGTTTAAGTATGCGGAAATTTCCTTCATACTCCACTCTTTACTAAAAAGCATTGCCACTACAAATTCCGTAACTGTCAACTCTTCTTTAGCAATTGTCACTCCCTCAGAATGACGAATTCTGTGCCAACCATGACCGAAATGTCTAACGTGCTCAATTATTTTACGAAATTCCGACGAGTGCGTTTCTTTCATACAAACTTCAACCAAACCGAGCAACATTCCGTGGTGTTCTATAAAAGGCGACCAAAAGCCGTCACCGGAAGCTAAGTCAAGAGCGGTATAAAATCGAGCCTTCGCTTCTTGAATATTCTTCATATTTATCAGACACACCGCAGCAATTATATGTAAATAAATCATCGGTATCGGATATATCGACGAAGACAGAGCAATCGCTGCATCAGCTATCCCCAGTGCTTTACTGTAATCGTGCTTAAAACATTCATAATGTGCCATTATGTACGCTGCAAACAAGCGCATTCCCATAGGAAAATTATGCATCATTGCTTGCATTCTCGAAATATCGGCTTTATCGGAATGAAGAAGCACATCTACGAAAGTGAAAACGAAAACAACCATAGCATATTTTTCTTCATCCTTTTCGTTAACCGAATTCATATATTTTCGCAATCCTTCAAACCCGATTTGAGCCACATTGTGTCTTTCTGTCATAAAATTTGAAAAAGCATACATCGTGCCTGCATAAAACGCCAAAGCATCATCAGAATCAGAAATATGAGCGTGCAATATTTCCGCGCTTTTGCCAAAATTTGCTTTAAAATACATCAATTCCCCTTCAGCCACAGTTCTGATTTTAGGATTGTCAATTTTCTGAATGAAATCGTTCGCTTGTCCCGGTTTATATTTTCCGTTTATAATATCAAAAATCGTATTCAACGAGCTGTACGATCGCATACCTTCGCTCGGCAACATATCTTTTGTATGTTTAGTTTTTTTAACTTCCGTTTTGTGCTCAAAATCATACGGGCGCACAACATTTTCCGGAATAAGCCAAACTTTACCAATACGCATAGCGCCATCAATTTTCCCTTCTTTTGCCCATTTTTGAACTGCGCGTACAGTTACTCCAAACTTGTCTGCGACTTGTTGAACCGATAGATATTTCATAATCCCCAAATCCTTCTTTTCACAACGACGAAAAGTAACCCAAAAACAACCACTTTTAAAAATGGCTAATTTGTGAATTTTTTTCGAAATTTGTATATAATTTTTTAACCTGATTACATTAT
Organism: Oscillospiraceae bacterium; assembly: GCA_015069165.1. GTDB lineage: Bacteria > Bacillota > Clostridia > UBA1212 > UBA1255 > Egerieisoma. The sequence continues at coordinate 34,301 of SVJD01000019.1, read as the reverse complement.
ACACCTTTTTTAAAAAAAAGCAAATAAAATTTTAATTAATTTTATTGTGCAAATAATTAAAATATGATAGAATCATTGCATACAAAAAGTTATTTTATTGAAACTATATAAGGGGAGAATTTATGGAATCAAAAGTCAATAATTTTTTAAAGAAACACAATTTTCAAGCTACGGATATTATGTACTTTGTACGTGACGGTCGTAAATCATCCATTCACCTTTCAGACACGAAAGTTATCAGTACATATATCCCGATAAAGACTTTTCTTGATCATTTCAAAGCTGATTTTTTCATTACTATTAATAAAGGCATCACCATTAACACTGCTTTTGTAAAATCAATTTCAGGCAGTATTTATACGATGTGCGACGGTGTTGAATTCAAAGGACGTACGCGTTTTTCAAATCAACACAAACATATTTCAGAGAAATTATCTCTTAACGAAATGCAATCAAATAAGATTCCGGAGCTGTTTTCCGTTATGGACAACTCCCCCATTCCTTTTGCTGTTATTCAACTTATATTCAACGAAGGCGGAAGCGGAGTGGATTTTGTGTTCCGTTACTGCAATAAAGCTATGCTTTCACTTGAAGAACGCTCAGCCGACGAAATTCTAAACAAATCTTTTTATGATGTTTTTACAAACAGCGATCACAAATGGATGGTTAGTTTTGCCGATGTTGCATTAAACGGAAATAATAAAATAATTTCATACCGTTTAAGAGATACAGAGCGCAAAGTTCTTGCATATTGTTATCAACCCTGCGATGGTCTGTGCGCTTGTTCTCTTATTGATGTCAATGAGATTATAAAAGCCGATTCAGATATATAAGGAGCGACTTTAGTGAAAAAAAACTATTATGATAAGGTTTTAAAAGAATCTTTAACAGGAGTAAAGAATGTATATAATAGTTTTTTCTATCGCTTTCGTATGCAGTTAATCGTAATTGCAATTTTGCTTCCTTTAATTATCACATCAATTATAGTTATCAATAATTTTAACAAACGCAACGATTTTTCCGTCACTAAAACTACTGTATTCTATCATTATCGCAGCGGAGAAGTTAACACAATGAGTAAATTTTTGCATAGCTCAAAAATTTCTGACGAAGATTTCAAAGAGCAAATTGATATGCGTTATTTAAACGAATCTGCCCTTAACCGCATTTTACACATGTATAATTATCAAGGCGAGCTCAGCAATTCTTCGCAGTCTGTTTTTTTACTTGTAAACAAAGACGGAGAATTGATTAATGTTTATAACGGTAGCGGTGAAATGATTCGTCTAAAAAAAGACCTTGTTAATTTGGGATATTTGCAGGAGACCGACGATGAATAACCAGACAATTTTTTTATCCAGTACTTTTAAAGATATGCACGCAGAACGTGATGTTATTCACAATTTGGTTTTGCCTGAATTAGACACTTCCTTTCGTGATTATGCGCTTAACTTGGACATTGTCGATTTGCGTTGGGGCGTAGATACTGACAATGCGGAAGAAGATGCAACCGCAAAAATTTTACAAGTATGTTTCGACGAAATCGACCGCAGTAATCCTTTTTTTGTATGCTTTATCGGCAGCCGCTACGGTTGGATTCCCGAAAGTGAATTGATTAAAAGCTCCTGTTTTAATGCAGGGCTTCCATCAAAAGCGTATGTCGGAAACAGTATTACGGAAATGGAAATAGAATACGCCGTTTCTCGCTATGAAAACTTAAACAATTGCTTTTTCTTTTTCCGCGAAGGACTTTCACCGGAGGATATTTCCGACGAACGCCTGCGTGCTGTGTATTTTTCTGATTGTCCCGAGGATCACGCAAAAATCGAGGCATTAAAAAATCGTTTAAAAACCAAATATCCTGACCGTACTTTTTCATATAATTGCCATTGGGATTCAAAAAGCGAATGTGTGGCAGGTCTTGAAGAGTTATCGTCTTTACTGACAGAAAAGCTCAGCAAAGGACTCTTGGCGAGAACGAATATTTCCGTACAAACAGACGATTTTGAAAGAGAATCGGCAGCACAAGCCAACCACTTTGCGCTCATTGCAGAAAGAACGGTGGACCGTCATACGTATACTGACCGCTTGGTAGATTTTGCTCTTGGTAAAGGAGAACACCGCGAGGCCGCAATGGTTGCAGAATCTGGTTTGGGTAAAACATCTATAATGTCATGCGTGACGAAACGTCTGGAAGAAGAAAATGTTTTAGTTTTGAAGCTAAGTGCCGGACTTACTCAAAACAGCGCTGATTTCAAGTTTATGATTCGCTACTTTTATAAAAAACTGGCGACGGAATGCGGTGTTCCTTTTGAAGACGGCGCATATACTGTTTTACAAAAGAAATTTTCCGCACTTCTTGCAGAAGTTGCCGAGCGCAAACGCATCGTAATAGTTATTGATGCCCTTAACCAATTCAGCAAGTGCGAACAACTAAAAAAGCTGGACTGGATTCACGAAATGTTTATACCGGAAAATGTGCGAATTATTTATTCTGCCCTCCCCGGTCAATTTGACTCTGTATTCGAAAGGCGCGGAGTAAAAACAATTGCTTTAGAAACATTAAATCAGGAGGAAATTTCTGCTATTTCTGCCAAAACCGCCATGCGATTCCATAAGCAATTATCAAGCGATGTTGTAAAATTACTGGCTACTCGCAAAAATTCCGACGGAAATTTACTGTGCGGTATTCCCCTTTATTTGTCGATGATTGTGGAGTATGTTGCGGAGTTCGATATAGATGACTACAAACAAATCGCAGAACTGGAAACACTGCTGGGAAGCGGCAGCAAAGCCATAAACAAATACATTTCAGAAAAAATCCTGAGCGCACCCGAAAGTATAACGGAGTTATTTGGTGCAATTACCACTAATTGTGAGCGAATCGTTCCGATGGAGGCAGTTCGCCTCATAACTTACTTAATAGAAAAAAGCCGTTTTGGCATACGCCAAGCCGATATTATATCTATCGCACAGCGTTTGGGTATCAATCTAACGGTTTCTGACTTTTCTTTGTACAGAAAGCGTTTTCGCTTACATTTAGTAGAAAGAGAAGACGGCCGTTGGGATTTTGTGCATAATTTATTGCGTTCTGCAGCATCTGAAATATCCGCACAAGAAAACGAAAACCGTGTACATTTAGTTAATCGTGCAACTGCCGACCACTTTTTATCGCTTTCTCCGGAAGACGAACTCAGAGAACACGAAGTTTTGTATTATTTAGGTTTATGCCGTGATTACAAGGCCATTTCAAATTGTATTTTAAGCAAAACAAACGAGGTTTTCGGAGAAATTCCCAGGCGCGAGTTACTGAATATGTGGCTTAGTGAAAAGACGGAATCAGGCCGCAGTTTTCACGCACAGGCACTATGGGAAAATATGTCAGATGAAGAAGAATCTTTTTGCTTATGCAAAACATTGATTACTGCACTTTCCGAAAATGCACAAGCGTATTCACACAGCGAGCGTCTTTCTGTATATTTGGAAGTAATTGATTGTTTACGCTCTCAGGTAAACAGCCTGACATTACCTTTTCTTATGAATGCATATAAAGAAGCCGGCGCTTGTATAAAACCGACAAACAGAAAAAATGCCGCCGTATTTTTCCGCATTGCTTTGGAATTGTCAAAGAAGATTTCCGTTTTGGAAACTGTTTCGCTTCTGTCGTTTTTATATGAGCAATACAACAACAGTGAAGAAAAGAAAATCGCAAATTCCTACGCAAAAAAAGCTGCTCGTTTGAGAAAAAAGCACCAAGATTTATTTGGCAACAGTAATCAAAGTGAAAAATGCACGAATGAATCAACAATTCGAAGTATTTTGATGCAAGCAGACAAAACGAGCCGCAAACATTCCGACGAAGCAATAAATTTATATAACAAAGCAATTTCTATGTTAGAGATAATGATTCGCGAAAACGAAACGGTCGTACTTTTGGGATTGTACGAAACTGCCGCTGAAAGACTTGCTAAAATATACATGCTCAGAACAGACACACACGAAAAAGCCTTATCTTACAGTTTGCTTGCACAAAGACTATGCCGTAAATTGGCAATTTTGGAAAATGATGTACGATGGAATGACAAACGTTTGCAATTACTACACGATGCTTCTTTGTATAGTACCAGCGATAATAACGGAAATAGTGAAAGCATAAAATCCGCTTACAACGAGGCCGCACAAATGTCACAAAGATTTGAAAAATCACGTTCGGCGCAAAGAACAAATCCATTTATGCACTTAGCGAATAATTCCGTGCTGCTTCTTTTGGCAATTTTGGTACCGATTTGGATGGTAGTTTGGGCTTATATTGAAGGCTCCTTTACCATAGATATTTTTACCAATCTTTTTGCTGATATGTTGCAATTTGTTCTTGGTTTCTTAATGGTTTTACCGATTGCATGGAGTTTTAATTTAAGCCTTGAAACCTGCAAAGACACTATTAAATACCGCGACGGTTGTAAACAACGAGCCCGTTCCGTATTACTGTATGCATCGGTATGGTACATAGCTGTTTTGCTGGCATTTTGGGCAAAACCCGAAGTATTTTTGGAAGCAAGCGGCGTGCGTTCAGTTATTTTTTACTACATACTGAATGCCGGCTTGGTGTTTACTCTTGTTTATTTTTGTGTAAATATCGGGTTTATAATATATCGCGCCATTTCCAATTGGCTTTCCCCTGTTGAATGGTTGCAATACAATGTCCAAAAGCGTTTGCATATACGTAAATTTGTGCGGCAAGAAGCAAACAAGCTTGCTCTGACAGCTTTATTGCCCATTCCTTTTTATATTGCAATTTTAACTGAAACCGAAACAGAATCGCTTATTTACGGCGACTATTATTTAAATGATGTGTGGAAATTGCATTGGCTGCCGCTTGCTATTCAAGGCATTATTTCTTTAGTCACCATTTTGCTGATGGTGCCGAATTTCCGCTTGCGTGTAAGTACTGCGAAATCGTTATCATCCGCTCTCATTCGTAAAAAGCGCCGCGCTTTCTTATTACGTACTGTATCAACATTGTTAGGCATTACAATAACATTCGGCGGATTGTTTGCATTGTTGGCACTAAACGCCCGGGAAACGTCTTTAGAGAGCCAATTAGTATATCAGGATTTTTCGTATGTCCGCAGAACAGACGGAATATTGATTTCAGACTACAACGGCGAAAACAGCACCGTCACCATTCCGACAGAAATCGACGGAAAACCTGTTGTAGCCATAGGTGTTTCCGCATTTGCCGGTAAGCCTATTGAAGTTTTGGAATTAAATGAAAATCTGAAAACAATCGAAAACGGGGCTTTTAAGAATTGCATTTATCTTCGCGAGGTAAACAGTGCAGAATCTTTGACATATATCGGTACAGAAGCTTTTTACGGTTGCAGTTCCCTTTCAGAAATGCCGCATTTTCCTGTTTTGGAAGATATTGGCAGAAGTGCTTTTGCATACTGCACCGCTTTAACTTCGTACACCATACCAAACACTCTCACTTCACTGCCTTATTACTTGTTCGAGGGTTGCACAGCTTTGACCGAAGCCGTCATTCCTGACCATGTTACACTTGCCAATAACGGACTTTTCAAGAATTGCTCAAATTTAAAAACTGTGCGCATAGGAAAAAATCTCGGAGCATTGCAACAATTGTTTGTCGGATGCGATTCATTGGAAACAGTATATTTTGATGCGATAGATTGTGATGTTTTCAGTCATCCATACCAAGGTGAATATTTAACAACTTTAGCACGCTGTCCGTCTCTTAAAACCATTGTTATAGGAGCTCATATCACAGAAGATATGTCGTATCTGACCAAGGGGTGCAAAAATGCCGTAGTAGTGTATGAAGCAAACTAACTCCAATTCAGTTGCAGTTTCCTTTCGTTTACAACGCAATCAGTCAAATAGAGATTGATAAGTGTTTGATACGGAATTCCGGAACACTCCGCAATTTCAAAATCAAGAATTTAACATCTTTATACACTATGTTTGAGGGAAAGACTCATAATGCTTGCAAAGAGGACTGCTGATAGCTATCTAATGCTACCCTACACTTTTCCAACCATTCACGTTTAATCATAAATATCTTCCAAGTTTATCAATATCCTATCATCAGTTTCCTCGCATTCAAACCCTGACCTTGATAAAAATCCATATTTGTAACACGAAATACCAGTTTTATCAACTTGCATAATCTCTTTTTTTATCACAGATTCACTCAGTGGCTCTTTACGAAATTTTGCTTCATAAAAGATATATCCTTTATCATCCAATGTTACTATATCAAACTCACCATTTGTTTTATTCACCGGATCATCATAATAATACTTCCCAATCTTTTCAATTGGATTTTCAATTTTGCCTGCACGATTGAGCCTCACAAGATATTGCTTGCATATTTCTTCAAAAATTTGGGGTACATATTGTGTTTCAAAATCCTCTTCAATATATTTTTTATAAAACATCTCAGAATCCATAATATTCATTCTAGAAATGTTTCTAAAAATATATTTATAATAAAACAATGACAAATTATCTGATACAAAATATCCTGCTTTCTTTTTATTATTTTCATCATTTATAGGCGCTTCTTTTTTCACTACATCCATCTTTATTAACTTATCAAGTGTATCGATAAGCGTAGGACCACTAGACACATTGGATTGATTAAGAAGATCCTTATATTTAGAGTAACCCTTTGCCAATGCCTCAAATACCTCATTAGCATTAGTTATCTTCGATATCTCTGAATTTAAATACATGGACATTTCATTTTCCAATCTAGCGCCTGGCGAGGCTATTAATTCTATAATATTTTCTTTTACACTTTTTTTCTTGTCTATAAGTCTATTGTAATATGGAATCCCACCAAATACACTATACAACCTTACTTTATCCTCATCAGAAAATGTATCATAAAATAATGCTGACTCATAATAATCCATAGGTTTTAAATCGATTATCAAATCAATCCTTCCAAATAACGGATTCTGATTTGTCAAAAGTTCCTTCATAGTATCAACATACGAACCGCATATAATCAATTTCATCTTTGATGTATCTTTATATTTATCAATAATAGTTTGAATTATGCTATCAAGACCTTTAATATTTTCGCGCAAATAAGGATACTCATCTATCACCAATATTAAGTCCTGCTTTTCCGCTTTTTTAAAAAGAAAACTCAGCAATCCTTCCATATTGTCAAATGAAGGTTTTGGAAAATCAAATGTTTCTGCAACTATTTCAGCAAGGCTGTCAACATTATTGCGTTCTGTAGTCTGTTTGCATTCATAATATATACTCTGTATATCCGTCTCTCGCAAAACCTGTTTAATAAGCTCGCTTTTACCTATACGTCGCCTTCCATATATAAGAGTAACCATCTGCTCATTTTTATTTATCATATTATGCATACTTTTCTTTTGACGTTCTCTTCCATAAAACATTGACTTTTCCTCCATAGCATTTATTTCTGAAATAATTATATTACACCTTTTTCAATTCGTCAAATTTAATTCGGTAACAACCGAATCGGAATTCATCGAATTAAAATTAAATATGTTATAGATTCACCTCGGTCACGAGCTTCGCCCTATGTATTAGGATTCTTTCTCTCAAAATTGATAATTCATATGCGTAGGAAAATAATTTGATTCACGCCAAATTCACATCAAACACCTATTTTTAGGCATAAGAAAACCCTTGGAAACGTTTGTTTCCAAGGGTTTGTAAATTCGTAGTAATTATCTCTTTGAGAACTGCGGTGCTCTTCTTGCTTTTTTGAGACCGGGTTTCTTTCTTTCTTTCATTCTCGGGTCACGAGTGAGGAAACCTGCAGCCTTCAAAGCGGGACGAAGATTCTCATCATATTCAAGGAGAGCTCTTGCAATACCGTGACGGATTGCACCTGCTTGACCTGTAAATCCACCGCCTGTAACTTTGCACTTAACATCGAGTTTGCTGTCTGTGCCTGTAATAGACATAGGCTGACGAACGATAAGTTTAAGTGTCTCTAAACCAAAATATTCATCAATGCTTTTGCCGTTGATTGTTACAACGCCTGTACCGGGAATCAATTCAACGCGAGCAACTGATTTCTTTCTTCTACCTGTAGCGAAATATTGATCTGCCATTGTCATTTGCCTCCTTTATTAAAACTCATAAACTTCGGGCTTTTGAGCTTGATTTACATGCTCAGCGCCTGCATAAACTTTGAGCTTCTTAATCATAGCTCTGCCGAGAGCATTCTTAGGAAGCATACCCTTTACAGCCAACTCAATGGGATCTGTGGGGTGTTTCTTAACGAGATCCTTATAAGGAACTTCTTTAAGTCCTCCGGGATATCCTGTGTGATGACGGTAAAGTTTATCTGTAAACTTTTTACCTGTTAATTCAACCTTTGCAGCGTTGATTACGATAACGAAATCGCCCATATCGCAGTTAGGTGTGTATGTGGGTTTGTGTTTACCCATAAGGATTTTGGAAACTTCTGTAGCAAGTCTTCCCAATGTTTTGCCTTCTGCATCAATGATATACCATTTCTTATTAGCTGTATCCATTGCTGCACCATTAGGTACATATGTTTTCATAGTATGATAACCTCCTCATATAATTCTCGATAAACGAGATATACAAGCCCGCCTCGCGGGCAACGATACGTATACTACATCAGTTTTAAACCCTTGTCAAGCCTAAAATCCCGAAAATTCGAAATATATCTCTTATACGCTCTTTTTCTCTCGTTTTTTCTCTATTTCTCTCATTTTCTCACATTTCATTTCATTTTTTTAATTTTATTTTTTATTTTACTACTGCACAAATTTTTCAAAATGTGTTATACTGTTCAAGTGTGTATATTTTCACTAAAAAACCAGGAGGAAAACGCTGATATGTACAGAATAGGAATAGACTTAGGTGGCACAAATATTGCTGCCGGACTTGTAACTAACGAAGGAAAGCTTTTATATAAATCCTCGATTCCCTCAACCGGCGCTACCGCAGAAGAACTTACGGAGCTTATGGCAAAGTTCTGCTTACAGATTGCAAAAAAATGCGACATTTCCGTAAATCAAATAAAATCAATCGGAATTGGTTGCCCCGGCGTCTGTGATGACGAAAACGGAGTTTTGCTTTATACCGTAAATCTCCCCTTCCGCGATACACCTATTGCAGAAATTTTTTCAAAGTTCATCAAAGCTCCCGTTCATTTGGCAAACGATGCAAACTGTGCCGCTCTCGGCGAGGTTGTTGCAGGCGGTGCTAAAGGTTACAAAACATCAATAACATTAACACTTGGTACAGGTGTAGGCGGCGGCATTATTATTGACAATAAAATCTACACCGGTTTTAATCACGCTGCAGGCGAAGTCGGACATATTACAATTCACGCAGACGGAGAGTCTTGCGGTTGCGGCAGAAAAGGTTGTTTCGAAGCATACGCTTCTGCCTCTGCACTCATTCGAGAATCACGCCGTGCATTCAAAGCTCATCCCGAATCTTTGATCACAAAACTCTGTGATGGCGACATCAACAAAATCAATGCCAAAACACCTTTCGATGCAAAACGTGAGGGTGATGAAATAGGTACAAAGATTGTTGATAAATACATTCGTGATTTAGGCGAAGGCGTTATAAACTACATTAATATTTTCCAGCCCGAGATAATTCTTCTCGGCGGCGGAGTTTCCAAAGAAGGCGAATATTTACTCGCACCGTTAAGGGAATATGTATTCAAATATTCTTACGGACACGATTTTCTTCCCAGAACAAAAATCGAATGTGCTGTTCTCGGTAACGACGCAGGCATCATAGGTGCCGCAATGCTCGATTAATTAATATTCAACACTAAATAAATACAAACCATGCGGGGGTGCTGTCATCCCCGCTTTTTTTCTGTCTTTTGATTCAATAATTGATTCAATATCCTCAGGTGCAAAACGACCGAGAGCAACGCCCACAAGCGTTCCGACAATTATTCTTACCATGTTATATAAAAATCCGTCGCCGCATATTTCAAGAAAAAACATATTATCCCCGCATTGTTTTACTTTTGCGGAAAATATCGTTCTTTCGGAAGTTTTCGCCAAACCTCCCACTGCTTTAAAAGCAGAGAAGTCGTGTTTGCCTATAAAAAACTTGCACGCTTGATTTGTGAACTTCAAAATTTCATCGGCGCTTATATCTATTTTCTTCGCCGCCTGCCATACTCTGTTTTGATACAAAGGATGTTCCGTTTCCCCAAAATAAAAATAATATCTGTACGTCTTTCTTACTGCAGAATAAACAGCGTGAAAATCCTCCCCCACCTCGCATGAAGCTTTCGCTTTAATGTCCGGCGGCAAAAAAGGATTCAGTGCCTTATAAAAGCATTCCGGCGGAATAGGAGCTGCTGTTTGCAAATTCGCTGTATAATTTATCGCGTGAACACCGGCATCAGTGCGGCTGCAACCTGTAACCTCAAGCATTTCGCCTGTTAATTTCTGTACAGCCTGCTCTATGGTTTCCTGCACCGTAGCAATTTTTTCATTACCTTGGCGCATCCAACCGCTGTAATTTGTGCCATCAAATTCTAAAGTTAATCTAATATTACTCATTGCTATCAGACTTCTTTTCGAAAATACCGATATCTATATTCGGCTTTGTTTCATATACAAACACTGCCGCCAACATATCCGTATATGTGGAGCAAAACTGTCCTATAAACAAAACCACTACCGATATTATGCTTGATACTACTGCATTTGATATTATCCCTTGAAAAATCGAAGCGACCAAAGAAACAGCAAATTGCAAACCCATTCCCAATAATATTACAAGGACTGTTTTTCCGAGTATTTTCTTTGTGTAAAACGAAGAAACAACAAGAGCTTTCCTGCCCCAAATGCCTGTTAATACAATAATTTGCAAGTAAAGGAAATATATAACATACATAAACACACCCGGTATAAAACAAAGCATAAATCCAAATGCCACAAAAAGTGCATATAAAAGTGTCGTGAGTATTGTTTTCGGCCAGATGCGCATAGAAAAATCCATAATTTCGCTTATGCCCATAGTTTTTTCTTCTAAAGCTTCATAAGCAATTTTAATAGTGCCAACTCTGTAAAGCTCCGTAAACAAGCTTAAAAGTATGGCACCCATAAAATACCATAAAAAAGATGTGTCGGAATAATAACTCTCAAGCATTTCTTGTGAGGCACCTTCTGAAACTTCCGGAAGTTCCGGAACAAAAGGCACAAGCAAAAACTCTTGAATAATCGTTACCGGCAAGAGTATCATTAATGAAAGTATAAGTATTTTTGAAAAATTATTTTTAAATATCTCAAAAGCTTTATTCATTTGCGGTTCTTTCTGGTTGAATAACCATATTCTGTATTTTCCTGACCGTGTTTCTTTTCCCACTTTTTGGTAATTGGTGTCAAAATACCAAAAGATGCAAAGAAACCGATTTCTGCCATAATTGCGCAAACGATGTGTGTCGATATTAAAGAAAGGCTGTAATAAAGCACATCTCCACCTATCGTTTGGTGAGCTTGGCTTGAAAATCCGTTTCGTGAAATATTATGCTTGTATAATTCCATTGTCTTTTGGAATATATTCATGCTTGCATCTTTCACATCGGGTGCATATAAAATCATACATTCCAAAAATACAGAAAGCATAGTTGCTAATAAACAAGCCATTGCTATAACGAGCAAATGTATTTTCTTTTGGTGCTTTCTTTGTATAAAATAAAGGTAAAATGCGTATGCCGACATTCCGACAAGTAAATAAAACAATCCCGTAACACTGCCGATAAGTACAAAATCAAGAAGCACGCAAAGCATTCCGCCTACAAGGGCTCCCAATAACGAAAAAATAAAAACTTGCGGAATTCTTTTCTGTTTTTCTTCTGATTTTTGCTTTTTTTGCTGTTCAAGCATGGCTGTGGGATCTATTGAAAGCATTTTGACTTCTCCTTAAAACGAAATAAAATAGTGCTATACTAAATTTAAAGAATATTATATACTAATATAGCATAAAAAACAAGCGAGGTACAATTGTTATGATTACGGTAAATAAAATAAATGAGTTAAAAAACCTTTTTATTGATTTATATGGTGAGTCATCGGAGGACATACGTTTTTTCACTTCTCCGGGCCGTGTAAATCTTATAGGCGAGCACGTTGATTATTGCGGAGGACTCGTTTTTCCTGCTGCTCTCACCCTTTCTTGTGTGGCGGCAGTAAGGCTTAATAAGTCAAATACAGTTAATTTGCGTGCAGATGATTTGGACGGGCTTTACTCTTTCAATCTTGCTGATACGCAATCCGGCAAAAACTTAAAATGGGGTAACTACCAAGCCGGTGTTATACATTGGCTTAAAGATGCAGGCTATGAGATTCAAGGTATGGATTTCCTCTTTACGGGCGACATTCCTTTCGGTTCAGGGTTATCTTCATCTGCTGCAATAGAACTCACAACTGCTATTGCCGCCGTAAATCTTTCTGCTAATTTCAAGCAAAAAGGATATGACCTTATCAATTTAGCACTTGTAGGTCAAAAGGCAGAGCACACTTTCAGCGGTGTTAATTGCGGCATAATGGACCAATTTGCTTCTGCAATGGGCAAGGAAAACCATGCAATATTACTTAATTGCGCTACACTTGAATACAAACACGTTCCTTTGAATCTCGGCGAGTACACCCTCATTCTTGCTAACACTTGCAAGAAACACGCTTTAGGTGCTTCTGCTTATAACAAGCGCCGCGAAGAAGTTGCAGAGGGACTTACTATAATGAATGATATTTTAAAAACAGAAAAACAGAATCTCTGTGATTTCACAGAAGATGATTATATAAAAGCAGAACCTTTCTTCCCTGACGACAAAGTAAGAGACAGGGTTAATCACGTTATTTTCGAAAATCAGCGAGTTAAAAAGGCTGTAGAAGTTCTTGAAAACGGTGATTTGTTTGCATTTGGTGATATTCTTAAAGCAGGACATGCCTCGCTTCGCGATTTATATGAAGTTACAGGCTTTGAGCTTGACACAATGTTTGATATTGCTTGTAAAGCAGAAGGTTGCATCGGTTCTCGTATGACAGGCGGCGGTTTCGGCGGTTGCACTGTAAACATCGTAAAGAAAAGCGCTGCCGAGAATTTTGTAAAAACTGTCGGCAACGCTTATAAGGAGAAAACACAAATCACTCCTGAATTTTATGTTTGCAACATAGGAGACGGTGCAAGAGAAATAAAGCTGTAAAAATTATCCGAATATCATTTGGTTTCTTACTGTTTCAGCTTCTTCCCCCATACCAAGACCTTTAAGAATTTCAAAACCGAATTCCATTGCGGCACCTGCAGAACGGCCTGTGATTACATTACCATCACGCACAGCAGGTGCTTGTGTGTATTCACCGCAAGAATCAGGATTTATGCAACCCGGGTACGAGGTTGCTTTTTTATTTTTTAACATTCCGAGCTTTTCAAAAGTACAAGGAGAAGCGCATATTGCCGCTGTAACTTTACCTGATTTGTAAAACATTCCCACAATGTCATTTACTCTTTTATCATCCCTTAAATTATGCGCATTCGGAAGTCCCCCCGGCAATATTACGGCATCATACCCGTCAGCTATTTCCTTAACTCCGTCAGCATTCAAAATATTTTCCAAAACCATATCAGCAGAAAAAACTATATCGTGTGCACCTGTAAGCACATCACTTCCGGTAATGCTGCAAATATCAACTTCAACTCCTGCTCTTTTTAAAATATCAATAGGAGCTACTGCCTCTGTTTCTTCAAATCCGTTAGATAAAAGTACAATCGCTTTCATATTATTCATTCCTTTACTCAAAAATTTCATTTATCGAAGATATAAAGCTTATTTTCTTTATATCTTCTTTATCCAAATTTTTTCTCAAACTATCTTCATTGCCCTTTGGCACTATACATTTTTCAAATCCCATGCGAAATGCTTCTTTTACTCGTTTTTCAGCTTGACTTACACTTCTTATTTCTCCCGTAAGACCAATTTCGCCGAATATAACTGTGTCCTCGGGGAAAATTTTATTTCTGTAGGAAGACATAATCGCAGCAGCAATCGCGGCATCAGCAGCCGTTTCGTATATGCGCATTCCGCCGATTACATTGACATATGCATCACAATCACACATTTTATACCCCGCTCTTTTTTCCAAAACAGCAATAAGCAGTGACACCCTATTATAATCAAGTCCTGTTGCCATTCTTCTGGGATTTGAAAGTGTTGTATTTGAAACGAGAGCCTGCACCTCCAAAAGCATCGGTCTTGTGCCTTCCAAAGTACACACTACAGCTGTTCCTGCCGCATTTGTAGGACGTCCTTCAAGCATCGCCAAAGAGGGATTCTTTACCTCGGCAAGGCCGTCTTCACGCATTTCAAAAACACCGATTTCGTTTGTGGAGCCAAAACGATTTTTTACGCATCTCAAAATCCTGTAAGACTGCTGGCGTTCACCCTCAAAATACAAAACCGTATCAACCATGTGTTCAAGCACTCTCGGTCCCGCTATACCTCCGTCTTTTGTAACATGTCCTATAATAAATACGGAAACATTCATTCCTTTTGCGATTTTCATAAGTCGGCATGTGATTTCACGTACTTGGCTTACACTTCCCGGAGCGGAAGATATTTCTTCATCATATACTGTCTGCACCGAGTCTATTACAATGTAATCTGGTTTTATTCTTTCTATTTCGTCTTCTATGTTACTTATAATCGTTTCTGAATAAATGTATAAATTCTCTGCCGAAATATGAAGTCGTTGCGCTCTCATTTTGATTTGTTGCGCAGATTCTTCTCCCGAAACATATAATACATTTTTGCTCTTTGCCATATTTCCGGAAAGCATAAGCATCATTGTGGATTTTCCTATTCCGGGATCACCTGCAGCTAAAATAAGAGAACCTTTTACAATTCCGCCACCCAACACGCGATCCAGCTCACCTATTCCGGTGGCTTCACGCTCTGCTGTTTCAGATGTAATATTGCTTAATGTAGCAGCTTTTGGTTGCTCGTGAACACCTGTGAATCCAAAAGAATTGCCGCCTGAACTTTTCTTGTCATTCTTTATTTTTTCTTCTGCAAAAGTATTCCAACTCTGGCAACCGGGGCATTTCCCCAGCCAACCGCTGGACTCATATCCACATTCCGTACAAAAAAACACAGATTTACTCTTCACCGTTTATTGCCACCACCTTATCATCTTTTACACTTATGATAATGTTCTTGCTGTTTG
This sequence comes from Oscillospiraceae bacterium, assembly GCA_015069165.1. Lineage (GTDB taxonomy): Bacteria > Bacillota > Clostridia > UBA1212 > UBA1255 > Egerieisoma. The sequence continues at coordinate 19,047 of SVJD01000019.1, read as the reverse complement.
ATTCAAGCATAATTGCAGACACTTTATCCTCAATTTCGTTTTGCATCAATCTCTTAATGGGGCGTGCTCCGTATTGGGGTGTGTAACTCTTTTCAGCTATAAAATCAATTACGGGAGCTTCTATTGTCAATTTAATACCGTTTGACGCCGCTCTCTTTTCAAGCTGTTTTGCAAGAAGTGTAGTAATATTTTTAATTTCATCCTTGCTTAATTGCTTAAATACAAGAATATCATCAATTCTGTTCAAAAATTCAGGTTTAAAAGTTCTTTTCAGCTCTTCGTTTACATTTTTCTTCATTATTTCATGCTTTTCCGCATCGGAATGTTGCGTGAAACCCAATGTTTTCGGCTCTGAAATATTACGTGCTCCAACATTTGAAGTCATAATGATTACTGAATTTTTAAAATCAAGTTTTCTGCCTTTCGAATCGGTTATCTGTCCTTCGTCGAGAATTTGCAACAATATATTAAAAATATCATGGTGTGCTTTTTCTATTTCGTCAAAAAGCACTACAGAATACGGCTGATTGCGTATTTTCTTTGAAAGCAAAGGTTCATCGGTAAATCCAACGTATCCCGGAGGCGAGCCGATAAGCTTTGAAACGCTGGCAGCTTCCATAAACTCTGACATATCAAATTTTATCAAAGCACTTTCGTCACCGAAAAGCGCCTCTGCCAAAGCTTTGCTTACTTCTGTTTTTCCTACACCGGTAGGTCCTAAGAATATAAAAGAACCTACAGGTCTGTTAGGATCTTTAAGACCTGTTCTTCCTCTCCTGATAGCTTTCGCAACTGCGCTTACAGCTTCGTCTTGACCTACAACTCTTTCGTGTATTATTTTCTCGATATTTAAAAGCCGTCTGCTTTCATCAAGGTCAAGTTTTGTAAGCGGTATGCCCGTCCAATTTGATACGATTTCAGTAATGTCGTGTTCATCAACCACCGGTCTGCTTGCTGAAATTTCTTCTTTCGCGGCAAATGCTTCGTTTTTCTTCTTTTGCAAAGTCAAAACTCTTTCTTCTTTGTAAAGGTACGCCGCATCTTCAAAACGGCCTGCCATTACCGCTTCGTCAAGATGTCTTCTTATTTGCTTTAACTGTTCGTCAGTATTATCAGGTTCAAGCTTCATCGGCGGTGTTTTTTGCAAACTTTTTCCCGATGCTGCTTCATCTATTATGTCTATGGCTTTATCCGGCAAAAATCTGTCGTGAATGTATCTTTTTGACAAATTAACAGATGCTTTTATTGCATCATCCGTTATCACTACATTGTGGTGTTTTTCATAAGCATTTTTAAGTCCTTCAAGGATTTTTATTGTTTCTTCCTCGTCAGGCTCGTCAACATTTATAGGTTGGAAACGTCTTTCCAAGGCAGGGTCGGATTCTATATATTTTCTGTATTCACGAAGCGTTGTAGAGCCTATGAGTTTTATGCTTCCCCTTGAAAGCTCAGGCTTTAATATATTTGCAGCATCTAAAGAGCCTTCTGCATTTCCCGTTCCTATGATTGTATGAATTTCATCAAGGAATAATATAACATTCGGGTCAGCTTTTGCTTCATCCAATACGCGCTTAAAGCGTTCTTCAAATTCGCCTCTGTATTTTGCGCCTGAAACCATTCCGGATAAATCTATTGCTATAATGCGTTTTTCCCTTAAATTGCCGCCTACATTACCGTCTGCAATGGCCTGTGCCAAACCCTCGACTATAGCGGTTTTACCTACACCGGGTTCTCCCACAAGACAGGGATTGTTTTTGGTTTTTCTTCCCAAAACTTGCAAAACCCTGTTCATTTCTTTCTCGCGGCCTACTATTACATTTCTTGTGCCTTCCGAGGCTTTTTTTGTCCAATCGGTACCGTACTTTTCAAGGAATGACACCCCGTTTTCCGCTTGATTCTTTACGTATTCCAAAGCCATTCTCTCCATCGGAGTAGAATCCGGTCTTCCTCTGTGCTTCTGAATAGCCGCTGTAAAATCGTCAGTTTGCAATGCGCTTACAATATCCTGAAAAAGTCTTGTGGGGTCTATATTTAATTCCACAAGAACACGCACAGCTATACTGTCCACTTCTCTGAATACTGTTACAAGCAAGTGCTCTGTTCCCACTTTGCTGTGTCCGTAATGCTGAGCAGTTTCTTTACTTCTTCTGATTACCCTGCCGCACGCAATTGTATAAGAAAGTTCGCCTGTGTAAGGTTCTTTTGTTTCGGCAGATTTATTTATAAGTCTGCAAATGGATTCATGTATCCTTACGGGCGAAAGATTGTTCTTTATAAGAACTGTTCCGGCAATGCCCACAGGGTCATAACACAAACCGTAGAGCAAATGTTCAGTACCGATAACATTACTTCCCAAGGCTCTTGCTTCTTCTTCAGCATGTAATAATGCAGCTTGCGCTTTTTCTGTAAAATCTATATTTGCGTAATAATCCGGCATAAATCCTCCTACTGTCCTATCGTTAAAATCTCAAGTGCCGTGTAATCTTTTATGAGACCGCTTTTTACAAGCATATCCATTTCCTCACAAAGATCAATCTTTTTTCTGATAAATTCAATACTCATATTACTTATTTGTTTTGCAATTTTGCCTACTGCAAATTCTTTAGTTCCTATGCACGAAGCTATTTCAGCTTTGCTTACACCCTCTGACAAAAGAAGCTTTACATTATACATTTGAAGCCACATTCTGCTTATTATCGCCATTATTTTTACAGGCGGCTCTTTTTCTTCGAGGAGTCCTCTCAATATTTTGTAGGCTTTTTCGGTGTTTCCGGCAGCAAGGGCATCATTCAAATCAAACAAACCGGGACTGTATTGCATACTGCAAATCAAGTCTACGTGCTCTTTTTTTATTTCTTCTCCCTCTGATACATAAAGTATAAGTTTTTCGACCTCGTTCATCAATTTCGAAATATCGTCTCCGATGCTCTCAACCATATATTGAAGTACAAATTCGGAAATATATCTTTTAGCTCTTTTCACTTCATAAGCCAATACCTTTTTTATTTCTGCCGGAGATTGTTTTTTACAGTTAAATACTATACCCGACTCACAAAACTTTTTATAAAGTTTGTTTCTTTTATCAATCTCATCTTCCTTAAAAACAACAACAGTATCGCTATCTTGTGCCGTTTCTGCAAACGACGGGTCTGTGCTTGCTTTGAACATTCCGCTGCCGCTAACCACAACGAGTTTTTTATCACCGAACATTGAAGTTGCAGCGCAAATCGACTCTATTTCTCTTATATCTGCATCTTGTCCAAAATAATAGCAATTCATACTGTCAACATCAAGCCTTGAGCGTATTCTGCTTACGTATAAATCTTTCAGATAATTCTCAGGACCATAGAAAAGGTATATGTTTTTAAGTTCTTCATTTTGAAGATGATTTTTTATTGCTTTTATATCTTCAATTTCTGCCATAAATGCGCTTTACCCTTTCTTAATGTAATTCTTATTGCTCCGCATAAATCGCTTCTGCAAACTGCCGCCCCTGCCTTTTCAAGTGTGTCAATAACTCGATTTGAGGGGTGTCCGTAACTGTTATTTTTACCAACGCTTATTATAGCATAATCCGGCGAAATAATCGAAACATTTTTATCAAGCGTTCCCGTGTCGGAACCGTGGTGCGCCACTTGTAAAATGTCTGCTTGTTCAAAGCAACCTTTTTTCGCCATATAATTTTCTGTTTCTGCTTCTATATCTCCTGTAAAAACTGCAGTTCCGTCACTGTTTTTTGCAAACATAACCAAAGAAGCGTTGTTTATATTCGTTTCACTTGATTCCGTTGCCATTTCACTATTTAAGTAAAAACACATATCCGTACGTCCTATTTTACAATGGAATTCTTCCGAAACACATATCACTTTTACGCTGTACTTTTTTGCTGTTATTACAGCTTTTTCAATCCCTTCGTCTGCGGAATTTTCGGGTACTATCAAAGTTTTTATTTTGTGTTCGCTTGCTACTTTTTCAAAGCCTCCCGTATGGTCGCTGTGTCCGTGTGTTAAAACCACAAAATCCAAAGTTCCCACACCTTCCTTAAATAATAATTCACTAATATCCGTATCGCCCTCCCCCGTATCTATCAATCCGCAAATTCCGTCGCATTTATAAAGCACACTTAATCCTTGTCCCACATCAAAAAAATGTACAGTTGTTTTTCTGTAAGTTGCATTTACAGATAACACAACTATAATAATTACAATTCCGGTAACAACAATTCTTTTCTTAAAAAAAGTAAATACCTTTCTGTCGACCAAAATAACAATAAGCGCATAATAAACCAATATCACGCAAATATTCATACCGGGTACTCTAAAACTTCCCAAAGGCGGCGGAATTCCCGAGCCTGCTTGTGAAATCACATTTAAACCGGCAACTGCCAAGCTCGCTAAGGAAGAAAGTATTTTAAAAAAAAATGAGCAAAAAGGCAAACTGCCGAAAAGCCAAATTCCAAAACCTAATCCGCAAATAGCACCTGCCATTTTTCCTGCAAAAATCGTAGCTATTACACCTATGGGCGAAAAGCTGTTAAAATACGTAACAAGAAGCGGAAACATTCCCAAATTTACGCTTATGCCTGTTGTGAGAAAACTCGGTATTTTCCCAAACACAAAAACCCTTTTTGAAATTCTCGGCTGTATAAAAAGTATCGATATTGCCGCAGCATAGCTAAGTACAAAGCCGGAATTAAAAAGCAAATACGGGTTGTAAATAAGTTGCAAAATACAAGCAATTTCCAACGCACTTACCTTAGATGCAGGTCTTTTAAGCACCTTTCCTCCCAGCAAATAAGTATTTTGCAAAACTGCCCTTGTTACCGACGGAGAAAAATCGGCAATCACTGCAAAAGCAAACAATCCCGCAATGCAAAGCACATTCCGTTTTGCGTAATTTATTCTTTTTCGCGAAAGCAACTTAATTATTGCAGTTTGCACAAATCCCACATGCATACCCGATACTGCCATTATATGAGCAATGCCGGAATTTCTGTAATCGTTAATCACTTCGCTTGATACTCCGCTCGTATCTCCGGTCAAAATCGCCATTACGACACTTGCCTTCTCGTCTCCCAAAGCTTTTTGCAAACTCATATATATATCATTTCTTATATTTGCCGCAATAATGGCGATGTTTTTACGTTTATTTACAAAGCTGACACTTTTTTCGTCCGGAATTATCTTATATTTAATTTTTTGCCCTGCTAAATATTTTTTACTGTCAAATTCTCCCCAATTAGAAGCAGTTTCAGGCCTCTTTATGAATTCCGCAGGATTTTTAATCTTTATATACGCACCCTGTTCCAGTTTACTTTTTATATCATCACGCTGTTTATATGTATACAGCATGAATTTTTCTTTTCCCGAATTACCTTCACTTACAAAAATCAATTGATTTTTGCCGCATTTACACGAATTATATACATAACCTTCTATGTACTCGCCGTAATTCAAATCATTTTCAAAAGAAACATTCTCTTTTTCATTTGACAAGTTAAAAGCCTTTACGGCAGATACAGCTAATACAATACACAATACGGTCGGAATAAAAAACTTCCCGACCGCTTTTTCAAATTTTATTTTATCAAAACTCATTGTTTTTTGCTTTTTGGCTTCGACACAAGTGCCGCTGTAAGGGCAAGCAAAAGTGCCGTAACAATACCGGATGCCACATCCGCAAGCCCGCCTGTAAATATTCCTCTGAAACCAAATTCATCTACGGCTTTAAACACGCCCTTACACAAAGAATATCCAAAACCCAAAAGCGGAATCGTAGCACCGAAATGTCCGATTTTTACAACATAATCATAAACACCGATTGCAGTAAGCAAAACACCCGACACAACATACAACACCAATATTCTGGCCGGCGTAAGCTTTGTTTTATCTATTAAAATCTGTGCTATTGTGCATAATATGCCGCCAACTGCAAATACACATAAATATTTAGTAACAATATCCATAAAACTACCTCTTTTATATCCGTTTTTATTGTGCTTCTATTGCAACCGCGTGTGCAATTCCGGATATACTTTCCGACTGTTTCACAGAAACAGGACTCATCAGAGCACCTGTACCTACAACAAGTATTCTTTTAAGATTTCCGTATTGCAACTGTTTGTAAAAATAGCTTGCAAAAACAGATGCAATACATCCGCAGCCACTTCCGCCTGAATGGGTTTTCTGCTTTACAGGGTCAAAAATCATAGCCCCGCAATCTTGATGTCTGAACTTTTTATTTGCTTTATCATACAAGCTGTACCCGTGCATATCCATCAGTTCTCTGAGCATACCGCTGCCGGTCAAACCTAAATCTCCTGTTATAATTGCATCATAATAATCAGGTGCAAGTCCCAAATCACTTAAATGTGCAATTATTGTATCTGCCGCCGCAGGAGCCATTGCCGCGCCCATATTATTTGCATCTGTTACATTAAAATCAGTAATCTTGCCTATTGTTACTGATGTAATCAAAGGGCCGCCTTCCTGACTTGAAAGCCACAATCCTGCCGCCGCACTTACCGTCCATTGAGCAGTGGGAGGTCTTTGTCCTCCTTGTTCTACCGGCATACGAAATGTTTTTTCTGCCGCACAAAAATTGCTTGAAGCCATGCATATTACATTATTCATTCCGCCGCTGTTTATAAGAAGCGAGCCTGTTACCATACCTTCTGCAATTGTGGAGCACGCACCAAAAAGTCCCAAATACGGCACACCGCTATCTCTTAATCCGATAGATGATGCAACACATTGATTCATCAAATCACCGGATAAAACACAATCTATATCATCACTTTTTATATCAATTTTTCGCATTAATTTTTGGAATGCAGAACTTACAAATTTAGCTTCTGCCCTTTCCCAAGATTTTTCATCAAAATCTTCATTTTGCACTTCGTCAAAGTAGTCTCCCAAAGGTCCTTCTTTTTCTCTGGGACCTACAATAGCCGCTGTTTCTTTTATATAAACTTTTCTGTCATTAGTATATGTCTGATTTCCTTGCTTGGTGGACATATCAATTCTCCTCTATTTTATAAGATAATATATAAAACCTACTATCACAGATGCCGCTGTGCCGTATACAATTACAGGTCCCGCAACTTGAAAAATCTGAGCTCCCACACCCAAAATAAAGCCTTCGCTTTTATATTCCATGGCAGGAGATGTCATTGAGTTTGCGAAACCCGTAATCGGCACTATTGTACCTGCACCTGCAATGTTTCCGATTTCGTCATATACATTGCAAGCAGTCAGCAAAACACCCAAGAAAACCATAAACATAACCGTAAGCGCTTTTGCATTTTCCTCTGTAATTTTGCCGAAAATCGCCGCCGCCTTTTCACTGACTATTGCATCGTGAAAAAGCTGTGCGATAATGCAAATAATTCCCCCGAAAACAAAAGCCATAATACAATCTTTAACTATGCCTGATTTTTTGGAATATTTATTTGTCATTTCGTTATACTTTTTTCCATCTATCTTATTTAAATGATTGCTCATAAATACCTCCTTTAAATTGCACGACATTACATTTTCTTTTGCAATATTGTTTCATTTTTCAGTTAGTTTTATGCGCATTTTAATCAATATTTTCTTTTCCATTCGAGACACTTGTACTTGCGAAACACCAAGCTTTTCCGCAATTTGCGTTTGAGTCATTTCACCGAAATATCTTAATTGTATTATTTTCTTTTCCTCTTCGTTTAAATCCTCCATTGCTTTTTCAAGTGCAATCCTGTCAAGCAATCTTTCATATCCCACCGTATCGGAATCGTCAGATTGCAATATTTTATCTATTAAATACTCGGTATTGGGCGAATTTTCGTCAACCGGCGCATATATAGACTCCGGAATTCTTGCCGCTTCGATTGCCATTACTATATCTTCTTTTTCAACTTCCAAAGCTTGAGCAATTTCTGAAACAAGCGGTTCTCTGAAACTTTTCCTTTGAACTTCTTCTACATAAGCTTTTATTTTAAATCCCAGTTCTTTTACAGATCTGGAAACTTTTATAGGTCCTTCATCTCTTAAATATCTGCGTATTTCTCCGGCTATCATAGGTACTGCGTATGTAGAAAAACATACATCAAAGCTTAAATCAAAATTTCTTATTGCTTTTATCAGTCCTATAGAGCCTATTTGAAAAAGATCCTCCGAATCTGTTCCTCGGTTTACATATCTTTTCATAACGCTTCTTACTAATCCTATATTATCTTCATATAATTCTTTCTGTGCTGTATTACTTTCTTCGTCGTTGCCGCATTGAACCTTTTTTATAAGCTCCTTTACTGCGGCATCGTCGTATTTTCGCACAGACTATCACCACCGAATTTCTTTAAAAGGCGTATTTCCGTTCCCTTTCCAATCTCCGAGCACACTGAAAAGCCGTCACAAAACGACTCCATAATTGTAAATCCCATTCCGGAACGTTCCATTTCGGGAGATGATGTATACAATGGTTCTCTGGCCTTTTCTATGTTTTCAATTCCGCACCCTTCATCTGTAACGCTTACTTCTATTGCATTTTCAAAAAGGATACATTCCATTCTGATAATACATTCTTCTTTCTTTTTATTGCTTTTGCCATATCCGTGTATAATGGCATTTGTTACAGCTTCACTTACTGCAGTCACAATATCAGATAGTTCGTTTATAGTAGGATCAAGCTGAACTGCCATTGCACTTACTAACGACCTTGCCAATTTTTCGTTGCAAGATCTGGCACAAAACTCTGCTTTCAATTTATTTATTTCTTTGCTTTTACACATATATTCACTCATAAATTACACCTGTCCTTTCTTCAAACAGCATCGTGAATGTTTTCGCATTTTTCTATGAACTGAAATATTCCGGACATTTCCAGAATTCGCGTAGCATTTGGATTATTGCATATAATCCAAGCCTTGCCCCCCAGCGCTTTTACCTTTTTATATCTGCCCATAATCATGCCAATGCCGGAGCTGTCCATAAAAGATAACCCGTCAAAATCAAACAGTATATCTCTTATCGGCGGCTTCATAAGCTCAACATCTATTCTTATTCTTATTTCATCTGCAAAATGGTGATCAAGTTCGCCGGAAACTTTTACTATCAAAAGTTTCCCCGTCTTTGCCAATTCAAATTTCATTGTATTATCCTCCTTTGATTTAAGTACAAGACCATAATACAATTATTTCCCGGGAAATATTTAATTCCGGGAAATATTTTAATGCAAAATTTTATTGGCTGATTCTTCTATTTTCTTCAATCTGTGGGCTACACCGGATTTACTTAAAGCAGGCACTGCAAGTTGCCCCAGCTCTTTTAAACTCAAAGATTCGTTTTGCACTCTCAATACTGCAATTTCTTTTAGCTGTTCCGGTATGGTTTCAAAAGCAGCGGTTTTCATAAACGCAGAAATCAGTTCTATCTGTCTTTCTGCCGCCGCAATTGATTTGTCAAGATTGGCATTGTCGCAATTCATCATTCTGTTTGCATCACAATTGCCTTTTTTTATTATATTTCTGTTTTCAAATTCCAACATAGCTCCGATTGCACCGATATGTGCCAAAAAATCGGACACTCCGCTGACACTTTTTATGTATACGATTTCTTTTCCGTTTCGCAGTGCCACACTATACGAAATTCCGTACTGATGCAATTGTTTTTTGCAAAATTCCGCGGCAATTTCGTTTTTAAAAGCTATTTCCGCTCTTGCTTGCTTTTCAGGCGAAGCTATATAGCCGGAATACAAAAAACATCCTCTTAAAAACGCATTTCCGCAACAAAATTTTTTCTCTATTTCCTCACACAAATACTCTTCTTCGCAACAAAGTTCTATTCCTCTGTAAAATGCGCCTTTTTTATTTCTGCCGCAGTATATTCTTTTTTTCACATTCATACTTTTAGCTTTTGAGGCAAGGGCATTTATCCTGCGTATAAAATTTTTGTCTTCAGATTCAAAATTATTATCTGAGTGCATCAAAAGAAGCGCAGTCAGCTCCGCCGCTGCGCAACAATTTGATTTTATATCAGAAGTAATAATTTGTTGTTTTAATTCAGAAGAATAACTCATTTTATCACAAACAATTCATGCATAGCTCTCGTACACGCCGTGTACATCATATCGTCAGGCATATTCCACACAAAAACAGTATCATACTCAAGGCCTTTTGCTATATACAAAGGTAAAAACTTAAAATTAACATTACTCTTTAAAGAATATTTCTTTTTGAAGTTGCTTTCAAACATCTCTGCTTCTGCCGCGCTTTTACAAATAACAGCAATATTTTCGTAGCCTTTGCCTATTGCTTCGTCGGAATATTTTTTTACTGCTTCAACTGCCTCATCTATATTTGCCGCACTTATTTCTTTAGGAGTACTGCCTTCTCTTACACATTCCGTAATACCGGCTTGTGCTTGATATTTAGCTGCATACTGTGTTATTTGTTTTGTTGAGCGGTAATTTGTTGTAAGCTCGTACAATCTAAAAGGACGTTTTTTAATAATTTTCTTTATGTCATTTACAAAATTACCTTTATTTCCCATTATTTTCTGATTGTTGTCCCCTACAAAAAGCATATTTGAACCTTTATACACAATATTCAGAAGTTCAATAAAAATCGGCACATAGTCTTGTGCTTCGTCTGCTATAAGATAAAAGTTACTCACGGCTACATCGGGCTCATACAATGCTACATATATTATCGCAACTGCACACGCATCTTCCCACGACTCATTTGCCGGCGCATAATCTGCAATTTCGGGATACATACTGTACATTTTTCTGTAAAGTACGGGAGCTGACATAGAAACAAGCATAAAATTAAGCTCCATTTGCATTTTCTCAATCATTTCGGAACTTCTTATTTTTTTCTGTTTTGCTATAAATTCTGCAATTTTCTGAGTCCTTTGCATTATCGGAACATCAGAAAAAGTAGAATAAAACAAATCTTTGAGGAAATCCGCAGGAATTTTGACACTGCCGTCTTCTGCCAAGTCCAAATCTTCCGGCACAAAAATATTTCGTTTTAAATATTTCACATATTCAACCACTTTATCACGGAACTCCATGGTTGATTTGTAATCTGCCAAACGCTTATATCCCGCGCTTTCCGGCAAATTTCTGTGAATCACTTCTTGCTGTGTAAGTCTGTCGGTAAAATGATAATCCTCAAGTTCTTTTAGTGCGTATTCTATAACGTCCTCAAACAAAAATTCTTTTATATTATCTTCTCCCAATTCCGGAAGCACCGAAGAAATATATTCAGAAAAAACACTGTTGGGCGACAAAATTGTTATCTCGCCGTACTTTAATCTGTCACGAAAAGCATATAAAACGTACGCCACCTTATGAAGTGCAATTGACGATTTGCCGCTTCCTGCCACACCTTGTATAACCGCAACACCTTCAATATAGTCACGTACAATTTTGTACTGCTCCTTTTGAAGTGTCTGCAAAATTGTTTTCATGTGTGTGTCGGAATTGGCACTTAATGCCTCGCAAAGCATTTCGTCATCAGAGGGCATTCCGATTTCACTGCTTTTTATGAGTTTTCCGTTTTTAAAAACATAGCGCTTTTTGCCGAGCAAATTACCTTGAATTTTACCTGCAGGAGCAGTAAATTCAGCTTTACCCGGCTCTGCTTCGTAGTAAAGTGCAGCAACGGGAGCACGCCAGTCAGTAGTTACTATTGCGCCTGTTTCGGGGTCGCGGAGCGTATGAATGCTGAGGTAATAATTTTCAGGTTCTTCGCCGTCTTCTTCAAATGTAAAACCTGCAAAATACGGTTCTTTTAATTGCTTTCCGAGACGCGCTATGAATTGCAACGAATATGCGTATGCATTCGTATCCAAAAGCTCGTTTTCAAGCAGATCTTTCTTTTCGTCATCTTTAAGCTCGTTAAAATAATCGTTAAAATACTTTCTTTCTTCGAGAATATTTTCACGGCGCATTTTAAGATGCACAAGCTCTGAATCTATACATTTTTTTACAATTTCAAGGGTTTCTTGTACGTGCTTTTCCTCGTAATTCATTTTATTACTATCTCACCTTTATCATCAATAGAGGCTTTTACAGAGCTTCCTTCGCCAATTTTTCTTAAAAGGAACTGTTCTGCAAGCTCGTCTTCGATTTTCTTTTGAATCAACTGTCTTAACGGTCTTGCTCCGTATTTTTCGTTATAGCCGTTCTTTGCAAGATGTTCATATACATTTTCATCAATTTCAATTTCGATACCTTTATCTTTACATTGTGCAATAACATCTTTCATCATAATCTTGGCAATTATTACAAGATTTTCCTGTGTAAGCGTATTGAATGTAACTATTTCGTCAACTCTGTTTAAAAACTCCGGACGGAATATTTGTTTAAGCGCATCTGTTGTGTGTTCTTTTGCGGCTGTTTTATTGTCAGCAGTAAAACCAATTCCGTTTCCTTTTGCAGATGTTCCCGCATTTGATGTCATAATAATTACGGTATTTTCGAAGTTTACGGTTCTTCCTTGGCTGTCGGTCAATCTGCCGTCGTCCAAAATCTGTAAAAGCATATTAAACACATCCGGGTGCGCTTTTTCTATTTCGTCAAAAAGCACTACGGAATAAGGTCTTCTTCTTACTCTTTCCGTGAGCTGACCTGCCTCGTCATATCCTACATATCCCGGAGGCGAACCGATCATTTTAGAAGCCGTGTGTTTCTCCATATATTCCGACATATCAAGGCGAACAAGTGCATCTTCCGTACCGAAAAGCTCAATTGTAAGCTGTTTTACAAGCTCGGTTTTACCTACACCTGTAGGGCCTACAAAGATAAAGGATGCCGGTTTAAAATGACTTCTGAATCCCGATCTGCTTCTTCTTATTGCTTTTGCAACGGCTGAAACCGCCTCGTCTTGACCTATTACTTTATTTTTGATTCTGCTGTCTAACTGCATGAGTTTTTCTGCTTCATCTTCGCTTACTCTTTGGAGCGGAATGCCGGTCCAAGTTTCCACTACTTTCGCTATATCCTCATAAGTCAAATCAATATATTGTCTTTCTTCCATTTCGGCAAGCTTTGATTGATTTACTGCCAAAGCACTCTTTAATTCTGCAATTTCCTTGAAAGACTGCATTTGTTCTTCTTCTGTTGTAGCTTCTTTTGCTTCCAATTCTGCCAATTTTTCGTTTTGCTCTGCAATTTCTTTTTTCTTTGCTGCAATAACCGGAAGAAGCTTATTTCTGAGATTTGCACGCGAAGCAGCTTCATCTACAACGTCAATTGCCTTATCCGGCAAAAATCTGTCAGTAATGTATCTTTCTGCCATTTTTACCGCATCTTCAAGCAAAGTATCACTCATGCGCACTTTATGATACACTTCATAGTGAACTTTGATACCTTTTAAAATTTCAAGTGTTTCTTGAATCGACGGCTCATTTACAAATACAGGTTGGAAACGTCTTTCCAAAGCACTGTCTTTTTCTATGAATTTTCTGTACTCTTTTAATGTAGTGGCGCCGATTACTTGTATTTCGCCTCTTGAAAGAGCCGGTTTTAATATATTGGCAGCATTCATAGAACCCTCTGCCTCGCCTGCGCCCATTATGTTGTGAACTTCGTCTATTACCAGAATTATGTTTCCTGCCCTTTTTACTTCATCTATAAGCCCTTTCATTCTGGCTTCAAATTGACCTCTGAATTGTGTCCCTGCCACCATTGCCGTAAGGTCGAGAAGATGTACTCTTTTATCAAGAAGCTTTTCCGGAGCTTCGCCGCGGCTTATTCTCAGTGCCAATCCTTCGGCAATAGCAGTTTTACCAACACCTGCTTCACCTATAAGTACAGGGTTGTTTTTGGTTCTTCTGTTGAGTATCTGAACTATTCTTTCGATTTCCCGGTCTCTGCCGACAATATTGTCAATACCGCCAAGTTTTGCCTTTTCTGTCAAGTCTGTGCTGTACAAAGGTAAAAACTTAAATTGCGGTTTTTCTTTTTTGCGTTCTGAATTCTTGCTGCCTTGTTTTGCTTCTGATTGCTCTTTTTGTGCCGCAAAGAATTCATCGGGCGGTATCATAGAGCCACCGCCCATATTTCCGAAAAGCTTAAAAAGATTTGGTGTATTTGTGCCTGACGGTGTATCTTCACCCATTGTATCAGAATCATCATCCATACTTTCAAGCAAAGAATCCATACTCTCTGTCATATTTTCCAAATCCTCATCAGAAATTCCCATTTTATCCAAAAACTGTGTTACTTGCGGCAAGTTCATTTTTTTCGCACACACAAGACACAAGCCTTTGTTTACTTGCTGTCCTTTATTGTCTATCTGTGTTATAAACACTGTTGCTATTCTCTTATGGCAAACGCTGCATAACTCTCCGTTCATTTCAACAATCCTTTCAAATAACGTCCCGTGTAGGATTCGTCACAATTTATTATTTCCTCAGGTGTTCCGGCAAAAACAACACTTCCGCCTCCGTTACCGCCTTCGGGTCCCATGTCTATTATATAATCCGAACATTTTATCAATTCCAGATTGTGTTCTATTACCACTACCGTATTTCCCGTATCTACCAATTTTTGCAATATTTCAACGAGCTTTCCTACATCGTCTGTATGAAGTCCTGTAGTAGGCTCATCAAGCACATAAAATGTTTTTCCCGTGCTGACTTTTGACAGCTCCGTTGCCAGCTTAACTCTCTGCGCCTCTCCTCCCGAAAGAGTGGTTGACGGCTGTCCCAGCTTAATATACCCCAATCCGACTTCCTGCAAAGTGGAAATCTTTCTCATAATACTCGGAATATCTTTGAAAAACTCTACTGCATCGTCAATTGTCATATCAAGTACATCGGAAATATTTTTGCCCTTGTAGCGTATTTCCAAAGTTTCCCTATTGTACCTTTTTCCTTTACATACCTCACACGGCACATACACATCAGGCAAAAAGTGCATCTCGATTTTCTTTATGCCGTCACCGTCACAAGCATCACACCTGCCGCCTTTTGTGTTAAAGCTGAATCTGCCGCTTTTGTAACCTCTGGCTCTGCTTTCCGGTACCAATGCAAATAAATCTCTTATCGCAGTAAAAACGCCTACATACGTTGCAGGGTTTGAGCGCGGTGTTCTGCCGATCGGCGATTGGTCAATACAAATAAGTTTATCAATATTTTCTTTGCCTTCAACGGCTTGGTATGAGCCATCTGTGCAATACTCTTCTTCGATTCCTTTGCACAAAGCCTGATTTACAAGCGAGCTCTTTCCGGAGCCTGAAACTCCCGTTACGCAAATAAATTTACCCAAAGGAAAATCCACATCAATATTACGCAGATTGTTTATTTTAGCACCTTTTATGCTAAGTTTCAAACCATTTCCCGTTCTCCTGCTCTCAGGCACTTTTATTTTCTTCCTACCGCTTAAATATTGACCTGTAACGGAATATTCGCACTTCATTATTTCCTCGGGAGTACCTGCCGCAATCAATTCGCCGCCGTGAACTCCTGCAGCCGGACCGATATCTACAATGTAGTCTGCCTGTTTCATTGTGTCTTCGTCGTGTTCAACAACAATCAATGTGTTACCTAAATCTCTCAGTCCTTTAAGTGCCGCCAAAAGTTTGTCATTATCTCTTTGATGAAGTCCTATACTGGGCTCATCAAGAATGTATAACACACCCATAAGTCCCGCACCTATTTGTGTGGCAAGTCGTATTCTTTGCGACTCCCCACCTGACAGAGTACCCGAAGAACGTGAAAGTGTCAAATATCCGAGTCCTACATTTTTAAGGAAACCTAATCTTCCCTTTAATTCTTTTAATATACCTTCTGCAATTATTGTTTTTTCTTGAGAAAGTTTTACGTTATGAACAAATTCTACCGCATCGTCAACCGACATTTCCGTAAATTCTGCTATATTTTTACCGCCCACGGTAAATGAAAGCGCATTTTCATTAAGGCGTTTTCCGTGACAGCAAGAACAAACGGATTCGGTCATATAATATTCAAGCGGATACATCTCAATATGGCCCTGCATTTTGCGTTGATAGCGAGCTTCAAGCGAAGCTAAAAGACCTTTGTATTCCTCTCCGTCACCGCAAATTATAACATCTTTTACTTCATCGGAATATTCAGCGAATTCCGTATACATATCAAATTGGTATTTACGGCTGATTTTTTCTATTATTTCCATTCTTTGGTTTATGGTGTATTCAAAAAGCATTGCCATTCCCAAATCATAAAAACTTCTGTGGCCTATTTTGCTTGCGAAAAAGTTCTTTTCGAATTGCTGAATCCTGCCTATTCCCGCACATTTCGGACACGCTCCCAAGGGGCTGTTAAAAGAAAACAGCTTCGGCGAAACTTCAGGCAAGCTGATACCGCAATCAGGGCACGCATAATTACTGCTGAACATTATGTCGTAAGGTGTTTTACTTTCGCCGTTTTCCGCCGGCTCTGCAACATTGGCTACTGCAATACCTGCCGCCAAAGCTAAAACTACTTCTAAAGAGTCATTTATTCTGCCTTGTAAACCTTCTCTTATAACAATTCTGTCTACAATTACATCAATGTGATGTATTTTATATCTGTCAAGTTTAATTTCTTCATCAAGAGGATATATTTCTCCGTCAACTCTTGCTCTTGAATAACCTTTTTTGCGTAAAGTTTCGAAAAGTTTTGTGTATTCGCCTTTTCTGCCTCTTACAACAGGTGCCAAAAGCTGCACTTTGCTTCCTTCGGGAAGTTGCAAAATGCGGTCAGTCATTTGGTCTATTGTCTGCGTAAAAATAGGTTTACCGCATTTCGGACAGTGCGGATCTCCTGTTCGTGCGTATAAAAGTCTGAGGTAGTCGTATATTTCCGTAACTGTGCCTACCGTAGAGCGTGGATTTTTGGAAGTAGTTTTTTGATCTATTGAAATTGCGGGAGAAAGACCGTCAATTCTGTCTACATCCGGCTTTTCCATCTGCCCTATAAACATTCTCGCATAGGATGACAAAGACTCCATGTATCGTCTTTGGCCTTCGGCGTAAATTGTTTCGAACGCCAGTGAAGATTTTCCGGAACCGCTGAGTCCCGTTAAAACAACGAGTTTATCTCTCGGTATTTTAACATCTATATTTTTCAAGTTATTTTCTCTTGCTCCGTAAACGGAAATGTATTCTTGTTTCATATTTACCACTCTTTTTATTGAATTGTTTTTAATTTTCTTATTGTGTCTCTTATTTTTGCGGCATCTTCATACCTGAGTTCGCCTGCCGCTTCTGCCATTTTTAGTGTCAGATTCTCAATCAGTGTATCAATAGGCATATTCTTTTCTTCTTCCGTTAAATCCATAACGCCTAAAAGCTTTGAAGCCGGTGCTTTGCCGCCGATTCTTCTGCCGTTTTTGTCTATACCGCCCGATGCCATTTCGTCAATCAAATCGCCGGAAGCTCCTTTGATTCTTGTAGATTCTATAACTTCGCGCACGCTCTTTACGACGGATTTCGGCGTTATATTATGTTCTTTGTTATAGTCGCTCTGTATTTTTCTTCTCCTGTTTGTTTCAGCTATTGCATATTGCATTGATTCTGTTATTTCGTCTGCATACATTATTACTCTGCCGTCTACATTTCTCGCCGCTCTGCCTATCGTCTGTATAAGTGATGTTTCGCTTCGCAGGAATCCTGCTTTATCGGCATCCAAAATGGCTACGAGAGATACTTCCGGAATGTCCAAACCTTCTCTTAAAAGGTTAATGCCGACAAGCACATCAAACTCGCCTGTTCTTAAATCTTTTATGATTTCCATTCTTTCTATAGATTTTATGTCGGAATGTAAGTAGCGCACCCGTATTCCGACGTTTAATAAATATTCCGACAAGCTCTCTGCCATTTTTTTGGTCAATGTTGTTACCAACACGCGCTGATTCTTCTCTTGAACCTTATGAATCTCGCCTATCAAGTCGTCAATCTGACCTTCTACAGGCCGCACAACAATTTCAGGATCTATAAGGCCTGTCGGTCTTATAACTTGCTCAACGATTTCGGAGGCACGCTCTTTTTCGTATTTGGCAGGCGTGGCACTGACATATATTATCTGATGAATCTTGTCCTCAAATTCATTAAATTTAAGCGGTCTGTTGTCAAATGCCGATGGTAATCTGAAACCGTATTCCACCAATGATTCTTTTCGCGCTCTGTCTCCGTTGTACATTGCTTTTACTTGCGGAATCGTGGCGTGTGACTCGTCTATAAACATCAAAAAGTCGTCAGGAAAATAATCCATAAGTGTATACGGGGCACTGCCTGCCGCTCTGCCGCTTATGTGGCGTGAATAGTTTTCTATTCCGCTGCAGAATTTTGTTTCGCGCATAAGCTCCATATCGTATCTTGTGCGTTTTTCCAAGCGGTATGCTTCTACCATTCTGCCGTCGTCTTTTAATTGCTGTACACGTTCTTCCATTTCTTCCAAAATGGCATCAATGGCTCTTTCCATCTTTGCATCTGTCGTTGCGTAGTGGGATGCGGGGAAAATTGCTGCGTGTGAAAGTGTGGCTTTAACAGTATAATTGAGCCCATCACATTCCGTAATGCGGTCAATTTCGTCTCCGAAAAATTCTACTTTAACAACTGTATCGTTGCTCTCTGACGGTCTTATACTCAAAGTATCGCCGTTTATACGGAATGTTCCGCGGGCCGAAAAGTCCCCCATATCTCTTGTGTAGTTCATTGAAACTAATTTCTCGGCCGCTTCGCGCAATTCCATACGCATTCCGGGCCTTAATGACAACATAAGGTCTGTATAATCCTCCGGGTCTCCAAGGCCGTAAATGCAAGAAACGCTGGCAACTATTATGACATCGCGCCTTTCGAAAAGTGCCGCCGTTGCGGAATGTCTCAGTCTGTCTATCTCATCGTTTACACTGGAGTCTTTTTCGATATACGTATCCGAAGATGCTATATATGCCTCCGGCTGATAATAATCGTAATAGGAGACAAAATATTCAACTGCATTATGGGGGAAATACTCACGCATTTCAGAACACAACTGTGCTGCGAGCGTTTTATTATGAGCAAGAATAAGCGTTGGCTTGTTAACCTGAGCAATGATG
>SVJD01000018.1 GCA_015069165.1 Oscillospiraceae bacterium | reverse complement strand
TTCTGGGTTTACTTACGAGTCTGTGTCTTCTGCAAGCATGGCTCATTTTAACCTTGCCTGTTGCACTGATTCTGAATCTTTTTTTAGAAGCACTGTGTGTCTTTACTTTAGGCATTATAAATCCCTTTCCTTTCTTTTGTTGCGTAACTTTTGTGTTAATTATTTAGCGTTGATAATAACTGACATTCTTTTTCCTTCGAGTTTAGGTTTTTTCTCCATTGCACCGTACTCGCTTACAGCTTCTGCAAATCTGTTAATTAAAACTTCGCCGTCTGCGGTATGATTCATTTCTCTGCCGCCGAAACGCACTGTAACCTTTACTTTGTCACCATCTTGAAGAAACTTAACTGCGCCTCTTACTTTTACCTGAAAATCATGTTCTCCGATACCGAGTCCCAATCTTACTTCCTTAATGTTGACTACTTTTTGATTTTTACGGTTTTCACGCTCTTTTTTAGCCATATCAAAAACATATTTATTATAGTCCATAATCTTGCAAACCGGCGGTTTTGCCGTAGGAGCAATCATAACCAAATCAAGATTTTTTTGATATGCAATCTGAAGCGCTTCATTTGATGACATAAGTCCTATTAAAGTTCCTTCTTCATCAATCAACCTTACCTCAGCTTCTTTGATTTCTTCATTTACCATCAAGTCGCCCTTGTTAATAATCGACACCTCCAAATAAAATAAAAACAGCGAACCGAGTTACCGATTCGCCACACCTTTCACAACATAATTCCATAACAAATTTCTTGCTACAAATTTATATGCGTGATACCCGCTGACTTACTGTCGGCCAAGGTGTGAAGCGAACTACTTCCTCTTAACGCTCGAATATAATATCACAGACCTATCATCTATGTCAACACTTTTTCCCAAAATAAAAAAAGTATGAATTTGCAAAAAGCAAATCCATACTTCGTTTGTTATGCCATTTAATTATCCCTCATAAGCGCGAGCAGAATCACCGTACATCATCATTGCTTTTAAGAAATCAGCAAGCTCCGCATTTGTAGAGTTTTGGTTTTTCTGTGCAGCAGATTCTATACTGAATAAATATTGTCCGCTTATATTTACTCCCTGTGAATTATAAACAGTAAATCCTACAACATCACTCATGTTTTTCGCCGTCAATTTATCGAAAACAAAACTCATATTTTTCATACCGTTAGCTCCTTGAGTTTCTTCGAAATCTCTGATTACACTAATCAAGTTGCCATCTGAGTCAGTCGCTCTTACAGTTACGCCTGTCATTGATGTGGGTATGCTGAAATATCCCATAATGTCAACTTTACTTTCTATAATCAAGCCGATTCGTGTCCACACTGCATCGCCGACAGAACTCGGTTTAAATTCGGAATTAACCAATTCTCTCAATTCCTGTGTTCCCCAAGCCGCTTCCTCTGTTGTCAAAGCTGCATTAACAAGATTTTGGCTGTTATACTTAGTATAAAGCTGTGCATAAGAACCGTAATTAAGCAAATCAACAAGCAACGTTTTTAATTTGGAATCAGTTGTTGTTCTTAATTGCTCATACGCATAACTTGCAACACTGAATTCATAACTTTTACTCTCACATACTTCTCCGTCCTTTTCCGCATACAGAATTGCAGAAATATTATCATTCATTCTTTGTATAGGCACATTTTTAAATGTAAAAGCGTAATATTCTTTGCTGTCGACAGAAGAAATATTAGGTAACAATTCATATGTTACACCATCAAATTCTGCTTTAACAATCGGATTTGTAAATCCTGCAGAGTCAAAAGAATCTTTTCTTACAAGCAATATCGCATCTATGGCATTTGCAAGATACAACATTCCTCCGTTTATCTTAAGTGCACCTAAATCGTTGCTTAAAATCTCTATATTATCAATTTCAATAATCTCATTTCTTGTACCGAACGCCAAAGCAGATTCAGTAGAAACGAGGGCATTTGATACAGTAGCAAGTGTTGCACCTTTGCCGTCAAGAATCTTAGCTGTGCTGTAATATGTTTCCTTATAAGCAGTATTAACTGTAGGAACTTTTGCATCAGAGCAAACTATCTCAGCAAAGAGGTTACCGTTTGCATACAACTCAACTGTTCCTTCTCCGTCATCTATTACTTTGTAATTGTTGAAAACTTCAAGATTATCAACTACATCGTAGAAGTATTGACTGCTTACAGAAAGCGCACCTGTGCTGTCAAGATACTTAACAAATATTTCAATGCAGTCTGTACCGTTTATGGTTCTGAATGAAAAACCGATACCT
The DNA here is from genome assembly GCA_015069165.1 of Oscillospiraceae bacterium. GTDB lineage: Bacteria > Bacillota > Clostridia > UBA1212 > UBA1255 > Egerieisoma. Next base: position 37,285 of record SVJD01000018.1, on the reverse strand, counting down.
GTTGTTCCCGTTGTACTGTTTGCACTGTCGCCTCTTACACCGTCGTTAGCAAAGAAGACACTGTTCTTTGAAGTACCGGAAACTATTTCATCGCCGTACTTAATATAAAATCCGGCAAAGTCATTTATTGCATTGGGTCCCATTTTCAAATCAAAAGATATCTCACCGGCGCAAGACCATCTCGTGTCCGTATAGAACTGGGCAAATCCGTTCATCTTCGCCGCCAAATCATCTGTAACTGAAAAACTTGCACCTGTTCCTGCCACATTTGCAGAAAACTTATCTTTGAAATAAGTCGTACCGGAAACAAGATTTGTACCTGCAACATCAGAATTAAAATTATATATATATCCGTCACTTGTCAAGCCGTTAGCACTGTCAAAAGCGTTTGCTATAGAATCATAAGTATTACCGGCATCGGGATCTGTCAAATGGGTAACCTCTGTAGTAATAGTTTGGTAGTTACCGTTATTGTCAGTAATTACCATAAAGTAACCCGAACCTGATGTAAGCTCATACGATTCAGGCCCTGTCAAATAAGAAGCGTCTGTTGTTTTAGCTAATTCATCAACTTTAACAGAATGTGTTGCAACACCCATAAAAGGAATTTTGTTTGCAGATGCGGAAGCAACTCTTGCCTGAACAGTACCTACGAAAACAGCAGAAGCAACATTAACAGCTGCCTGATTATTTCCTATGTACATTGCACCGCTACCTTTCGAGTACAATGATTGAATTGCGTTAACACCTGAACAAAGCAACTTTGTTTTGTTCAAAAGATTAATTGTAGGCATATTTACAGATTCACTTACAGATAAAGCAAAACCGCCTGACCATGAATAAAGGCTTGAACCTGTTGTAAGTGTTGCCCCATCAAGTGTTACTATCGGCAAGTCACCCGTTACATTAACACAAGGTCCGATTGCCGCATTATTTAAAATTGAATTTTTCACATTCAATAAAGCTGTGCCGCTTACCGAAATCAAGCCACCGCTCTCTTTGGGGGCAGTAAAAGCAAAGTAATCGGAATCATAAGCTACATATTCAAGTATTCCGTTACCTACACTGTCCGTAACATAGAGCTTTGCGCTGCCGGAAAGAGTAATAACGCTCTTTGGAACGCCGGAAACCTCCATAAGTTCAAAAGTATCAACCATAAAAGATACACCTTTACCATTAAGGTTTAAAGTCTTCTTTCCTCCGGTTATACTAATACAATTGCTCGTAGCTGTGCTTGCATCCGAGGCTGTAAACTCAATGTTATCAGTTACCGTAATATCAACATCCGAAGTACTCTCCAACGCAGATTTAAGCGCACTCCAAGTTGACACCGATACTGCCTCGGCTGCACTTACCGAAGTAAATCCAAAGCCGGACATCATAGATATAACTATACTTAATGCGAGAATAACACTTATAACGCGTTTAGAATGATTTGTCCTCATTCCCATTTTTATTCCTCCTTATATTTATGAATGGTATAACCCTAAACAATTATCCTAATTTTAAACTTATACACCCCTTTTGTCAATACAACATTTCCTCAATTCTGAGCAATCTGTTGAATTTTGCTACTCTTTCTCCCCTGCACGGAGCTCCGGTTTTTATAAATCCCGAATTCATTCCCACGGCAAGATCTGCTATAAAAGTATCCTCAGTTTCACCGCTTCTGTGAGATACAATAGTTTTAAAGCCGTTCGCCCTTGCGAATCTTATGGCATCCACTGTTTCAGTTACTGTTCCTATTTGATTCGGTTTTATTAAAATTGCATTTCCCGCCTTCATTTTTATACCTTTTCTGAGTCTTTCAGAATTAGTAACAAACAAATCATCTCCGACAACAGCGTATACACCTACCGCTTCGAGATCTGATGTTAATTTTTGCCAACCGTTCCAATCGTTTTCTCCCAAAGGATCCTCCACTGAAAAAATCGGATATCTCGCGCACAAATTTACCCAATTCTTTATCAACTCCCCCGTGGAAAACTTCACATTTCGTTTTGGCATAACATAACTATCTCCGTCAATCCACTCACTTGCCGCAACATCAAGGGAAATCATAAAATCATCGGGACATTTATACCCTGCGGCTTCTACCGCAGTTAAAATCAGCTCTATCGCTTCGCTGTCTTCTTTTAAATCAGGCGCAAAACCGCCCTCATCACCCACCGCGGCGGAATTTCCTTGTTTCTTTATAATTTCCTGCAATTTTTTATACACTTCTACGCTTCTGCGCATTGCTTCTTTAAAACTCGGAGCGTTCATGGGAACGAGCATAAATTCTTGTATATCTATATTATTAGAAGCATGTGCTCCGCCATTAATAACATTCAGCATCGGAACAGGCATTTTTCTTCCTGAAAAGCCTCCTATATATCTGTAAACAGGCTGTCTGCATACACGCGCACCTGCATATACGCAAGCCATTGACACTGCCAATACAGCATTTGCGCCCAAGTTGGACTTTTCTTTCGTTCCGTCACACTTTATCATTGCCTCATCAATTTTATATATATCCAAAACGCTCATTCCCGACAAAAGTTCAGAAATAACATTATTTATGTTTTTTACAGCATTTGTAACACCTTTTCCGAAATATCTTTGAGGATTGTTATCCCTTAGTTCCAATGCCTCGTATTCACCTGTAGAAGCTCCCGACGGTGCAATTCCGCGGAATGATTCTCCTGATGCTAATAAAACTTCCGCTTCCACTGTAGGATTGCCTCTTGAATCCAAAATTTCTCTTCCTTTAACACTTTTTATAATTGAATCACAAATAAACATATCTGACTCCTCCTAAAATTCAACTTTCTATACGCTGTGTATTTTTGAAATAAACTAATTTAAAAATCCTTATCGCTATGCATTTTATAACTGCATAGACGGGAATTGCGGCAACAAGCCCCCAAATTCCGAAAAGTTCCTGTCCTATAAAAATAACTATAATTACCGTAGCCGGATGAATACCCAAATTACCTTCTATTATTTTCGGCGAAATAAAATGATTGTCGATTTGCTGTACAAGAAGGAACAAAACAAGCACCCAAAGCGCTCTCGCAGGTGAAATCAAAAGTGCCGTAATTACAGGTAAAATTGCACCTATAAACGGCCCGAAATACGGAATCATATTTGAGAGCCCGCCTATTATTCCGTAAAACAAGCTGTACGGAATACCCAGCAAAAACAAGCCAAAAGTTTCCAATGCTCCCACAATCACGGCAACAAACACTTGTCCTTGTATAAATTTTGAAGAAATCATAGCCAATTCGTCAGCAAAATCCGTTATTTGAGAACGCCATTCATAGGGAAAAATACCGAAAATCCCATTTAATATCGTTTTTTTATCCCGCAAAAAATAATAAGTCAGAACTATCGCGGTAACAATCCCCACCAATGCACCCGAAACTTTTTCATACAAAGAAAACGATGTTGCGCCGGAGGAAATTCCGTCTACTTTCAATGAAATACTCTCCGCTGCAGCAGAAGTCATTTCAAGTATCTTGTTTTTCACCCCTGCGTGTTCATCCGAGATACTGCTTTCCACATACGATGTTATCTTAGGTATAATTTCATCTGTACTTTCTAAAATATCTGTCACATTTGCCACTACTATGGGTACAATAAAGGTAGCCGTCACACCGATTACAAATAAAGATGAGATAAACACAACTTGAATAGCTCTGATTCTTGCCTTATTTCGTGCAAAATTTAAGTGTTTTTGCACGAATTCGACCAAAGGGTCAAGCATATATGCTGTAAGCACAGCCGCAAAAACAGTAATAAAAACGCCGGATAGCTTTTTTCTGAATAAAAAAATCCCCAACACTAAAAGCACTGCCGGAAGAAACCTTATTATCCTAATCCAAAAACCGCCGACGTTTTTCATTTTAACTCCTTGCACTATCAGCTAAACATCAACTTACAAACGCTTTTACACGCCGAGGTTGCTTTTTTCTTCATCTGTCTGCATTTGCAAGTCAAATCCATGCCTGCAATATATGCCGTGCTTCCGCCGACTACAGCACCTATAAGCATTCCTTTAACTACTGCACTTACCAATTTGTTACTCATCGTCCTCACCCCTTGCAATAATATACTCTTCACCAAATTCAACTCCGTCACGCATAAACACTGTTCTTCTGCCTTCGAACATATCATTCATAAAGCCTTTTGAAAGTTCAAAGCCTTCCAAAGCACCTGTTTCTATATCAAAAATCATATCGTGCACAACACCGATATTTTTACCTGTTTTCGATAAAACACCTTGCCCCATTACTTGTTCAAGAGCATTCTGTGTTGTCAGAGATTTTTTGTTTTCGTATTTGCGTACGGAATCTTTGCTGTACACCACACATACGGTGTCATTAAGCTTAAGAATATCTTCCAAAGCAATATATCTTTTACGAAATTTACCTGTAAAGCCATTTTCACTCTCAAGCAAAAAACCTTTTATATTACTTTCTTTATCATAAAGCGGATTTGCTATAAAACCCAATCTGCCTTCGTCTTTAAGGCATACCACCGGCACACCTTTACATTCTTGTATACGAATCATATTTTCCACCTGATATCTTGCCTAATTAGCTATTGTATATTTTGCAAAAAAATGTTTAAATATACTTATTAATTTAATGAGGAGTGTTTTTAATGTCCAATACGGATTCAACATTCAAAAACATCGGACTTATTGCTCCCGATGTATTATTGCCGAAAAATTCAGTTAATATGTATAAATGGGCAACTGTTGCTTGCGACCAGTACACATCGGAGCCTGAATATTGGAATGATGTTAAGACTATTGTCGAAAATTCGCCTTCGACATATAACCTTATGCTTCCCGAAATATATCTCGAAAACGAAAATGTTGACTCCCTTATAAAAAAAATCAACCAAAACATGAAAGATTATGTTGATTCCGGACTTTTTACAAAATATCCTCAATCTTTCATTCTCACAAAGCGAAGCACACCGTATTCTCCCGTTCGCACGGGACTTGTGGCAGCTCTTGACCTTGAACAATACGATTTTCATAAAGGTGCAAAAGCGCCCATCAGAGCAACGGAAGGTACTGTAACAGAAAGAATTCCGCCTCGCATGAAAGTTCGAAAAAACGCGATTCTTGAAATGCCGCACATCATGATTCTTATTGACGACCCGCAAAAAACAGTTATAGAGCCGGCGGTTAAAATGCTTGAAAATGCTTCACCGCTTTACAGCACAGAGCTTATGAAAAACGGCGGCTTTATAGAAGGTTATCTCATAAACCAAGAAACAGCTCCCGATGCCTTTGACAGCATTTTTTCTTCCATCGAAGCTTTAAACGAAAAATCCGACGGATTCCTTTTTGCTGTAGGTGACGGAAATCACTCTCTTGCTTCTGCAAAGTGCCATTATGAGGAATTAAAAAAATTAAATTTACCTTGTGAAAATGCACGATACGCTATGGTAGAAATTGTAAATCTCCACGATGCCGGAATTATTTTCGAGCCTATACACAGAGTTGTTTTCAATATTGATTCTTCAAAAATTCTTTCCTATTTTAAAGAAAACGGTTGTTCAACAGACTGTGAAATGCCGGACTCTCACGTAATTCCGTACATAACAAAAGAAAAGCAAGGCAAGCTCTGCATTCCGAAAGCCTCTCATATGCTTGCGGTAGGTGCTCTGCAACAGATTCTTGACCGTTATGTTGCAGATAATGAAAATGTAAAAATCGACTATATTCACGGCGAAGATTCTTTAAAAGAGCTTTCTGCGCAGGAAAACAATATCGGTTTCTTCCTTTCTTCTATGGACAAGAACGATTTGTTCCCGACTGTTGCCGAAAAAGGAGCTTTGCCTCGTAAAACTTTCTCAATGGGCGAGGCTTGTGAAAAGCGTTATTATATGGAGTGCCGCATAATTGCAGATAACTTGTAAAATTTCTTTTTTACATAATTTTCAAGTTTAAAAGTCCATCTTCAAGACAATAATCAATATAAATCGAATACAGAATGCACATTCATTTTGGAGGACGCGGTTTATGTTGATAAACAAAGTTGAATTATGCGGTGTAAATACAGCGAAATTGCCTGTTTTATCCGCGGATGAGAAGAAAAAACTTTTCGAAAAGATTCTGCAAGGAGATAATTCTGCAAGAGAAGAATTCATACAAGGTAATTTAAGATTAGTTTTAAGTGTCATACAGCGCTTTAACAACAGAGGTGAGCCTGCAGACGATTTATTTCAAGTGGGTTGTATCGGTTTAATCAAAGCCATCGATAATTTCGATGTTACTCAAGAAGTTCAATTTTCCACATACGCCGTTCCCATGATAATCGGCGAAGTTCGGCGTTATCTTCGCGACAACAACGCAATCAGGGTAAGTCGTTCTTTAAGGGACCTTGCCTATAAGGCGATGCAAAAAAGGGAAGAACTTTTCAATGCAAACAATAAAGAACCTACAATTAACGAACTTGCTAAAGAATTGGGTGTTGAGCGCGAAGAATTGGCAATGGCGATAGATTCCGTACAAGATACGGTGTCTATGTTTGAACCTATATTCCAAGACGGCACGGATACGGTTTGTGTTATGGATCAAATCCACGACAACGTGAATACTCACAACGCATGGGAGCAGACTATTACAATAAATGAAGCAATGAAAAAGCTCCCCGAGAGGGAGCAAATGATAATAAACCTGCGTTTTTTTGAAGGCCGCACGCAAACTGAAATCGCCGAAGAAATCGGCATCAGCCAAGCCCAAATATCCCGCCTTGAAAAAAACGCTTTAAAACATTTACGAAAATATGTTTAAATACCGCTTTTAACAAGCTCTTTGCGCAATCTTCCTATAATTCTTTTTTCTAAACGGGAAATATACGATTGAGATATTCCAAGCATATCAGCGACTTCTTTTTGCGTCTTTTCCTCCCCTCCCGAAAAGCCGAATCTTAAATCCATTATTTTCCGTTCTCGTGCAGAGAGCTTACTTATTGCTGCATATAGCATTTCCATCTCGGATTCTTCTTCGATATCTCTGGATACTTCATCGGCATCACTGCTGAGCACGTCAGAAAGCAGTAATTCGTTACCATCCCAATCTGCTTTCAGCGGTTCATCAAAAGAAACTTCTGTTTTTTGTCTGCTGCTTTTTCGCAAGTACATCAAAATTTCATTTTCTATGCACCTTGAAGCATACGTTGCAAGCTTAATGTTTTTATTGGGCGCAAAAGTATTTATTGCTTTTATCAATCCTATTGTGCCTATAGAAATCAAATCCTCTACATTAACATTTGTATTCTCAAATTTTTTTGCAATATACACCACAAGTCTTAAATTATGCTCAATAAGCAAAGAGCGCACATCTATGCTCGAATCATCAAAATGCTTCATTAAATAATTCTCTTCCTCGGCTGTCAGCGGTGGCGGCAAAGCCTCTGCTCCCCCTATATAAAATATGCCATTTGCACATTTCATTCCCATTTTTCGCATTATTTTCAGCCATTTCAACTGAAAAAATATACTTATTTTCGATGCCATAATTCCGATTCCTCCCAATCTGTTATCTCTTTACGCAATCATTTCAGACGCCAAAAGCGCCTTGTACTCTTCATTTTCAAAAACAGTTTCCGCACACAGACAAATAACGATTCCGCTCAATTCGTTATCTTTGTTTTTTTCTTGCTCTCCCCCTTCCCTTATACGCACCACATCCGCCTTAAAACCCGTCATCATTCCGTTTTCCGTCCCCACTGCCTTATACGGGATAAGTCTGAGCCTCTTAATCCACTGCGTGCTGTTTGCGGATGCTAAATGTTTTGTAATATCTTCTAAATTGTTTTCGTGTATCAAATCACATATTTCATTAGGGATAATTTCTTTAAATGCTGAAACTTCCGCCACTATTACAGGCTCTCCGCTAAAAGGATCTCTGAGAGAATTTCCTGTATCGACAATAGCCGGAAGCCATACACCTTCTTTTTCCTCCTTATCGAACTGTATGTAGACGCTGGCAAAAATCTTGCCTGTTTTGATATATTTCTTTATAAATTTTAATATTGCTTCTATCATTAAATATCCTACGCAAGCAGTTATTAAAATGTTGCTTACTGCCTTTGTGCTTCCGGATAAAACCAACGCAAATGAAAGTCCCGCAAACAAAAATGTCACAGCGTAAAAGAAAAGTGAGTATCTTAAAAAATCTTTAATTTTTTTCGGAATAAACACTACAAAAACCATTACTGCAGACAGCAAAAGTTTTCCGGCAAATGCAGTAAAAAAGGTTTCGACAAACAACGCGAGCACCGCGTACACAGTACCTACCCCGGCTCCGATGAGAAGCCTTATTTTTCTTGGCGACTGCGATGTTATCTTTGCCGTAATATGTAAAATCACAAAATTCATAAGCGTATTTTCAGCAATCAACACATCTAAGTACACGGTATTCACATTGTTTCCTCCTGTCTTACTTTACATATAATTTTCACTTATAAATTATATGTAAGACAACTGACGAAATATGCCGCATTTAAGTCATACTGACAAGTTTTTACAGCGTATACTTAATATGGGTACATTTTTTGAGGTGGTTTATTTGGGACGTGTGAGTTTATTTAAACGAGTTGAAGTTGTAAACCTTTATGATGGCAGGCGTTTGGGATTTGTAAGTGATGCCGATGTTAATTTTGAAACAGGCCGGTTAGAAGCCATTATGGTAGCCGGCGCCGGTAAGCTTTTCGGAGCTTCTTCAAAAGACTCCGAGCTTATAATACCTTTTGAGAAAATAAAAAAAATCGGCGATGATGTTATCATCGTCGAGATAGAAGAAAGGATATTGAAATTTCTTTTTAAATAAAAAAGGCTATAACTCAAAATATTTATGATCGATTCATAAAAAATAGCCGACAACAACAGTCGGCAATTTTAGTGTCAGAGCGACTTCCTTGCTCTACTTTTTTATATTTAGTTCTTTTATAAGCTCTTAATTTTTGTGTTCCAAGGCACGATAATCAATTTTTCCTCTAGTCGTTCTAGGCAAATCTTCCATATAGATAATTTTCTCCGGCCACATATATTTAGGCAAATGAATCTTGCACAACTCTAAAATTTCATTTGTAACAACATCTTGTTTTTCCTTTTTTTCTTTTAGCACAACAGTAGCTTTCGGGTAATTAATTCTATCTTCATCCGCAACACCTACAACACAACACAAACTAACTGCCGGATGTTTTAGAATCACACTTTCTATTCGATCAGGAAACATTTTTGTAGGCATTCCATCCAAACCTTTTGTTGCTATAATACGCTTAATTCTCCCACATATATACAAAATACCAGTTTCAGTAATATATCCCAAATCACCTGTGTGAAGCCATCTATTATTATCCGAATGAATATGTATAATCCGATTCGTTTCATCTTTTTTATCATAATATCCAACCATAAGATTAGGACCTGTAAAACAAATTTCCCCTTCTTCGTTGTATGAAAGTTCCTCATTTGTATCTGGATTAATAATTTTGCAATTCATTTTTACTAATGGAATACCCACGCTTCCTATTATATTGCACTCCGGATATGATATTGTAGCTGCACTTACCAATTCAGTTGCTCCAAGTCCTTTTGATATTTTTAATTGCGCCCCTCTGGACAAAATCAACTCATTAACTGCCTCTTCGTTTTTTTGATTCATAGCATCTCCACCATATACAACATACTTCAAACAAGACAAATCCATCGTTTTGATATCTTCAATTTCTAATAAAGCTTCTAAATATGTTGGTATTGAATTTATGTGATTCGGCTTATATTTTTTTATATATTTACCTAATTCTAAAGTTTTATAGTCAGGAATTAAAATTGCCGTAAAGCCAAAAGCCAACGGTTCCAACATTCCGTTTACAAGACTATAATTTATAAACGGAGGTAAAACAACCAAAGTGCGTTCTTGACGTTTATGAGGCAAATTACATCCAATCTGCCATATCTCCGCATTTATATTATAATTTGTCAACATTACACCTTTTGGTTCTCCGGTTGTTCCTCCTGTATGGGAAATAACAGCAATATCATCAGCGGTTCCTTCGAAATCAACTTGTTGAACATTTTCTCCCATTTTAATAAACTTATCCCAAGCCACGAATACAGATTCAAAAGGAATTTTTCTTTGCTGTTTTTTTAAATTATATATTTTTTGAAGAAGACTTGGCAAAGAATTTACAGGAGATATAACCACTGCTCTTTTTACATTTGTTTTATGTAATGTATGTTCTATGATGTCATAAGTACCTGTAAACATTATAAACACATCACTTTTCACTTCATTTAAATAACTAATTATCTCATTCTCACCTGCCAAAGGATGAATCATATTTGCAACTGCGCCAATTTTATTAACCGCATAGACTATATATAATACTTCCGGTATACTCGGCAACGCAATTGTAACTATATCGCCCGCTTTTACACCATTTGCTATTAAAGCTTTTGCACATATTTGTATGTTCTTAAATAATTTTCGATATGTTATTTTTTGATCAAAGAATTCAATTGCAACATCGTTTAAATAACCTTTGTTGTTTTCATACATGTATTGATAAATTGACCCTTTCGGCAAAGGTGCATTTATTAGTTCTTGGTTGTAATATTGTAACCATGGCTTATCTACTGACGGATATCCGGTTTTATTTATTTCTTCCATTTCTTATCTCCTTTTTCAATCTTCTATCATAAATAATTTGTAATATTTCTATAAAAAGGAGGTGTCAACCTTCCTTTTTTGCATCCACACTTTCAAGTAAACTTCCATCAAGTTTTACTCGATATGAATATCAACCTTATAGATATATTCCATTTTCGCAATCCGGTTAATGATTAAAAGGTCTAAAACTAGAAGAACCACAAGAACATTTCGTTTGTTCAATTGGTAATAAATCAGTACACGACATACACATTTTAATAATATCTTCACTTTTTGAATCACAAATATGTTTTGCATTGTTTGTTTCATGATCTTTGTAAAAAGTATAGTCAGGAACTAAAAAGTATTTATATCCATATGTGTAACCAAAAATATTTTTGTCATAGTCGTCCCACGTAACATCGACATTATACCACTTGCCATCAATTCTAACTTGATTCCATGCATGACCTATTCCATTACAACCGAACCCTCTTACAACTTCACATTCAACATCAATAATTTCACATAACAATTCAAATGAAAGGGCATAACCATCACAAACAGCCACATGTTTATTAAATACGCCAATAACACTATGACTTTCTTCGGGAATAGTGTTGTTTTTAAAATTTTCCAAATCATATGTAACATTTTCGCAAAGATAATTGTGGATGCTTTCTACTTTTTGCCACTCACTCATGTTTTTTTCAATAATTTGTCCAATAATATTTTCAGCAATCAATTGTACTTCATCATCAAACATTCCACAAGAAACACATTTATTGCATTTATAATTATGACCTAATGCATAACCTTTAATCTCACCACAAGCGCACTTTGCAGGCGAAGTACATGTGGCTGATAAATAATAATGTGTATGTACCACAGGTTTTTTTGTTGCAATAGGTGTCGTCGTAGGTTTTACTGTTGGTTTTACGATCGTGATGGGTTTGCTTGTTGCAGTAGGAGTGTTTGTAGGGTTTACGGTTGTGATGGGTTTGCTTGTTGCAGTAGGAGTGTTTGTAGGGTTTACGGTTGTGATGGGTTTGCTTGTTGCAGTAGAAGTGTTTGTAGGGTTTACGGTTGTGCTATGTTTGTTTGTTGCAGTGGGTGTAGTTGTAAGTTTATTCGTTGCTGTAGGTACAGTTGTATGATTTACAATCGGCTTCGCCGTTATAGCGTGGTAGCTTGTCACCATTTGCGTCACTTTTTCTGTTACTATAGGCAGCGCAGTTTTACCTACTGTAGCTGTTGGCAACTCTACAATTGCACTTGTTGTGGGTGCAATTGTCGGTTTTATTGTCGGCTCTAAAGTTAAAGTTGTTGTAGCTCTTGCCGCAGTTGTATTTCCTCCAGTGTTTTCAACAATTTCATCTTCTCCACACGAAATACAAAAAAGAAGCATAGTTAAGAAAAGAATCATTAGCATAATGCATTTTTTCAAACAATCACACTTCAATTTACTATTATCCATATTATTCCTCCTAAACAAATTTTCATTATTTTTCAATTGTTATACCTGTTGCTAAAGCAAAAATAAGCAACAGTATTTTTGAATTTTTATTTTAAGTAAATAAGCATACAATCTAAACATTCACCATCTTTTGTATCAGTCACTGCAGATATAACAACACTAGTATATTCCTCACTTACATAGTGGACAAACTCATCGATAGAAAACATATCGTAGAAAATAGAAAACCCATGAATAACAACCAATTTACCACCATCATTATTTATAAAACTTTTCCATTCTTCTTCTAATTTGGATTGCCAAAAATAATCTAATTCAATTTTGTTATCATAAACAAACTGATCCAAATTTGTTTGCAAATTATCCATATAACCCAATTCATTTAAATTCTTATCTTTTCTCAAACTGTTAATGAAATTAAATTTCTCTAGGCATTTTTCTTTTATAAATTCTTCGTATTTTTTTACTGTTGTTTCTGTATAAGGACAGTTTGAACATTTCAATTTTTGTATAATAATACTATTGTATGTACGCTCAGGACTTTCATCAATATGAAGCAAATGTTCATTATGACAATTATCTATTGATAATGAGAATACCCCTTTATTTATTTTTGACAAAAAACACCACTCTTCTGAATGAAAACTTTTTTGTTTTATACATAAATCTTGTTTCGAATTATATTGATTCTCGATTTTTTCTATAGCTTCATATAATTCATCGCGAGAAAAGTTACTACATAAAATCCCCTCAATAAAATTTTCTTCATTCTCTATTGCTTTTATAATTAATTCTTCTAATTCATGTTTATTACCAACGTATTTATTTCCGTATATATTTTTAAAAATATCCTCTCTTAAAGAGTTTTCACAGGAGTGTTCAGAAGAAAAATACGGATTATGATCCAATTGTATTTGCTTGTCAGAAAGCAAAAAATAAGTATATCTTGTAAGTAATAGCCTACTATCTTCGGACATATCGCACCAAGGAATATCAACATTATACCAATTTCCATCAATACATACTTGATTCCACTCATGAGAACCTGTTTCCGTACCATTATCAACAGTGCCGGTTATCAGTTCACATTTAATACCAGCAACATCACATAACAAAATAAAGGCATTTGCATATCCCCATCCATTTGTTTTTTTATTTAAGAGAGCTCGGTATCCAGATTCTCCTGCCCAAGCGAGACCTGGTTCTAAAGTATCTATTAAATAATCAAATATAGATAGAACCTTTTCTGTTTCCGTCATATGTGGTGTTATAATCTTTCCTAATATATCTTTTGCCAATAATATTTCTTTGGATTCTAAAGAAGAAGTATTATCAGAAGAAAAATTTACATCTGTAGGCTTACTAACAACAGAATTGCTTGAATCATTGTTTGACACAAACCCATCAACATTCGAGTCAACTTCATTTAAGTCTTTGCTATCGGAAACAATTGAGTTTTCAGTCCTCACAGGCTCTCTGATATTATTATTTTGTGTCAAAAACGGTGTTGCATTAATCGATTCCCCGTAATCATCATTATTTTCTTTGCTTATAGCTTTTGACGGAGAACATGTAGGAATCTCGCTTTTATTAATTGTAGGATCACTCGGCTTTTCAAACGATGCTATTGTCGGGCTGCTACTCTGTGTTGACATTAAGTTACCGTCTGTTAAACTTATATAATTTTCATTTGTACCAACTTTACTTTCCCCACATGAAGTACAACAAAAAAATATAATAATCAAACCAATTATGGATATAATATATTTTTCAAAGAAATTACATTCTGAATTATTAGCCATATTTTTACTCCCTCCATAAATTTTCATAGTCCAAATTATACTCAATATTTTGAGTATAGTCAACTGTTTGAGTATGATAAACTTGCAGTGGTGGTTAGATTGATTAGTTATGAACCGTTTTATGAAACGCTTTTAAAAAAAGGAATAACTGAATATCACTTGATTTTTAAAGAGGGCTTTTCTGCCAATACTTTTCATAGAATAAAAAAAGGTGAAGCTATAAGTACAAGGACAATAGATGCTCTTTGTGAAGTCCTTAATTGTAATGTAAGCGACATAATAATTTATGTAAAAGAATCATAGATATTTCGTCAAACCATCCCTTCAATTCCCGAAAAATCAAAATTTCTTACATTCCCAATATTGTGTTAACAGAGCACAATATTCCTTTATTATTATAGACACAGCTTTCTAAAAAGGTTGGAAATTTTTTATTTTTTTACATATCTCTGATTTTTGCTGTTAGGTTTTTCAGGTATCGTCATATGAATTAGGTTAAGTTCTATTGCCGGACGCAAATAATTTCTTCGGAATCCCTCTTTGGATTTCAATCCCATTTTTTCCATAAGATTTTTACTTGTGTACGGAATATCATATTCCATTGAATCAAGTAGCTTTCTAATATATTCAGTAATTTGCTCGTTATCTTCTCTGATTTGAGCAGAAACATCATCCAAAATTTTATCAATCTGCGACAACATAAATTCTATAAAAGCAGTAGAGGCACCATCTGTATGGCACTTTGCAATTGCTTTATAATATTCATCTTGAAATTTTTCTATTTGGCTCTCAATAGGAATATGCTCAAATATTGGATTCCATCTATAAAGGACGGCAGTATGCCATAATCTTGCCATTCTTCCGTTACCATCAGAAAACGGATGAATAAAGACAAATTCATAATGAAATATACTGCTTAATATAAGCGGATGAATATTTTCATGTTCATTATTCATCCACAAAAAAAGATTTTTCATTAATTCCGGAACGAATTTCGCAGGCGGCGCCATAAAGATACATTGATTTCCGTTAAAAACCCCCTCTTCTCCCAAGCGAAAGTCTCCTGATTCTTCAACTACATATCTTGTCATAATCCCATGATATTTTTTCAAATGTTTAATGCTGTACGGGTCAATTTCTGATATTTTCTCATACGCTTCGTAAGCATTTTTCACTTCTTGTATTTCCTTTTGTTCCCCAAAAACGATCTTCCCGTTTATTACATCTCTGACTTGTCCTAAAGAAAGTGAATTAGCTTCAATTTTCAAAGAAGAGTGAATAGATTTTATACGATTATTTTTACGCAAATGTGGTTTAGCTTTTAAATTACTTGTTGCCGTGATGCGTCCTATTTTTTCCGAGATAGATGCCACGTATGATAATATTTGATTTGTTATTGTAAAAGGCGGTTTGTAATCACACATAAACTCAACTCCATATACTTACGTATTATCTTGCGTACTTTCTTTCTCTATTATACAACAATCCAAAAATTTTTCAATGCTTAGATAATTAAAATCAGACTCCTAAAAAAACAAAGCTCCGAGACTCATACTAATATGAATCTCAGAGCTTCTTTATGCTGTTCTTCACAGCCCATAAGTTTACTTTTTAAAGGGATTATTTTCTGTTCTGCAAGAATGTAGGAACATCAAAATCATCGTTACCGCTTGATCTGCGTCTTCTTGAGCTGTCTGCCTCATCTGCCTGAGCTGCCATAACAGTTGTCTTTGTATCAAGATCCATAGCATCGCCAATGTCTTGATCATCAAAACCTGCAGCAATAACAGTAACTTTCATTTCGTCGTTCATATCGTCAGATTCCATAGCACCGAAAATAATCTGTGCATCTGCATCAACGTCTTCATGTACTTGGTTGTTTACGAGTGTAAGCTCCATCATGTTGATGTTATCACCGCAGTAATAAACGAGAACTGATTTTGCATTACGAATGCTTGTCTCAAGGAGCGGATTCTCAACAGCCATTTTAAGAGCTTCTTCTGCACGGTTTTTACCTGATGCACGGCCAACACCCAAATGTACGATACCTTTGTTTGACATTGTTGTCTTAACGTCAGCAAAGTCTATGTTAACGTCAGCAACGTCTGTTACGATATCGCAAATTCCCTGTACTGAATTACTGAGAACTTCATCAACAAGTCTGAATGCATTTTGGAATGTAACTTTCTCATCGACAATTTTCATAATGTTATCATTAGGGATTATTACGAGAGAGTCAACGTTTGCTTCCAATTTTTCTATACCTTTGAGAGCTGACATCATTTTTCTTCTGCCTTCGAAAGCAAAAGGTTTTGTTACAACAGCTACTGTAAGAATTCCCATACTTTTAGCAATTTCTGCAACTACCGGTGCTGCACCTGTTCCTGTGCCGCCGCCCATACCTGCTGTAATAAATACCATATCAACGCCTGTGAGAAGATTTGTAATCTCATCGCGGCTCTCTGTAGCAGCTTTTTCGCCAACTTCAGGGTTAGCACCTGCGCCTAAACCTCTTGTAAGCTTCTCGCCCAACTGAATTTTAGTGCCTGCTTTTGATTTCAAAAGAACGTGCTTGTCCGTGTTCATTGCAATAAAATCAACACTTGACATTCCTGACTCTATCATTCTGTCAACGGCATTGTTACCGCCGCCACCGATACCTATTACTATTATCTTAGCATCTTTGCCTGCTTCGCTATCATACTCAATACTCAAAATAAGCCCTCCTTAATAACACTTAAATTTTATCTTATGTTAAAATTTCGTGATTCTTCATCCATACTAATATACATCATTAAAGTTCGTTATGCAATACTTTTTTGAAAAATTTTCGTGCATAAAGTACAAAAAACAGCATTTTTACTCTCTGAATCTTGCAATAAAGCCTTTAACTTTGTCTTTTGCGCCGGACAAAGCGTCCAAAACAACTTGCGCTCCGCCTTGTTCTTTTTGTTGCTCTGCCGCAAAATTTCTCTTTTCTATCTTAGAATCCACTCTGCCGAGAGGCAAAAGCTTTGAAATGTACATAACCATTCCGCCGGAATATGTGTAGCAGCTCTTCATTCCGGTTGCTCTCGAAAAATCAACTTTAATATATTTCGTTTCAAAAATTTCCTCGCACAATGTATCGAGTCCGTTAAACGAAGTCAAGCCGTCTCCGCAGAAAATCACTCTGCTTATTCCGGAAGGGTTAATATCTTCTTTTTCAAGTTTATCTGCAATAATATTGAGAAGCCCTACAATTCTTGCTTCCATAACTTCTACAATATCTTTGATTTTTATAAGATCTTGCATACCCTTTTCTGTATTGAAAACAGCCACATCAACATTGTTCGTTACAAGTTCGGCAGCAGCTATGGCGTAATCACGTTTTATTGTTTCCGCTTCCTCAGGGCTTATATTAAACACTGCCGAAACGTCATTCGTAATATGGTCTCCGCCTACCGGAACACTTGAAGAAAAGAACGGATAATTCTGTGAATATACGGTAAATTCTGTATTTGTACCGCCCACATCTATCAAGAGCGTACTGTTTTCGCCTTCTTCATAATCGGGAATCAAGCCCATCATTGCAGCAGAAGACGGAACAAAGCCGTCAACTTCAAGACCTGCTTCATTTACGCAAGCAGTGATTTTTTCTATCGCATCGGAATTTGCAGTAACTATATCAGCATCCACTCTCAAAGACTGTGCTTCAAGACCGTAAGGATCTGCCACTGTTTCCTTTTCATCAAGGACAAATTTAACAGGAATAACATCTACAAGATTTTCATCATCATAAAGCTCAATATCAGATGTCTTGTCCAACAAATCGGCAATTGTTGCATTTGATACAACACCATCTTCAACGTCTATAGAAGCCGTATTCCTCACATATCCCACATACGCACCTTGTATGCTGACGTATGTAGACTTAACGATAATGTCTGTCTGCTCCTCTATTTTTTTAAGAACTCTGCGAATAGACATAACAAGTTCATTAGTATCTTCTATTTGGTATTTTCTAACGCCCTTACAAGGAACGGCGGTCTTTGCAATTATATGTGTACTTCCCGAGTCAGTAACCTTTCCTACCAACATTCTTAATCCGGTAGTTCCGATATCAAGTGCTGCTACATATTTTACCATTTACTCTACCTGCCTTCTTCTTTTATGTTTTTATTTCTTGAATACTTTTTAACCAGAAGTCTTCTGATTGTGGCAAAATTCGCAAAAAGTCTTGTACCAAACGCGAAAATTGCCGCCATATATAACTGAATACCCATTTTTTCTCCGATAAATGCAAGCAATACCGCAAGAAATATATTTCCGAGAAAACCGGATATAAACAATCCAATATCAAAGCGTTTTTGCATTGCTGCAACACCGCCACCCATAACACTGTCAAGTGCTGCCAAAATCGCAACAGCAACGTAAATAGAATATTCCGTCGGAATTTCTACCGGCAGAAAAATACCTACTATCAAACCTATTATAAGCCCAAAAACAGGAATCATTACTCTTGCAATCCTTTCTTATTCAATATCTGCACTCGGTGCAATCGTCGGTTCCGTTGTTTTTTCCGGAATAACATTCTCTTTAAAAATCGGATTTCCCCCTGCAGACACATCAAGTACACCGTTTGCGTTTCCGTCATAACCGCTGTCGATAACTCCCTTTATATACGAAAGTTTTCTGCCCACATCCTCTGCTTTTCCAAACTTTACAGTGAGCGCCGGCGCACAGTACATACATATATCATTATAATCCGAAACATCAATAATATCAATATAAGAAAGCATAGAAAGTTGTTTCATCAAACTGCAAATTTTTATTGTATTATCTACCGCCGTATCTTTCCCTTGTGCAACGGATGCTCCGATTTTATAATCATTTATTTCTATACCTTTTACAAGAGGCATATCCGGCTTATCCGCACTGGTATATGCCCCTAAAAGGTAACCTTCTGAATCGATATAAAGATACATATTATCTTTTTCTGTAACCATTACGGGTGTGCGTTCTTCTATATCAACTATCAATTTACCCGGCATATCGTATTTCACAGTTATATTTTTGATTAAAGGATACTCAAAAAGCATACTTTTTTCCTTTTCTGTATATCTCATGCGAAAAACATTGTCTACTTGGGCAAAAGTAGTATTTTTAAAAAGAGAAATAAAACCGTTGGAACCTTTAAATTCATCAAATGCTCCGTAAATTTCCTCAGAAGAATATAACGTAACCTCAGAAATTGAAATATCGGTTATTCCGAATATAGGTGAAAGCAAAATGATAAGTGCAAAAACAACAACACCAAGTACAAGAAGAGAAAAAATCTTCCTGTTGGCTTTAAAACCTTTATTATTTTTAGTTTTGGATGCTTGTTGATTTTCTTGCAGTTGACTCATTACAACGCTGCCCCTATCATTTATTTGCAAATCTTCACAAATAAAATTATGCCACAACTATTTCTTTTCCGCAAGAAAAATAATTTCGTTTACAAGTCCTCCCAAAATAGGTCCTATTGCTGTAAAACACGCTACCACAGCAAGTTGCTCATAACCTAAAGAAACCGTTCTGAATATCCCTTGAAGTACAGGCAAATAAATCACAGCCAACATCAAAAGAAGCGAAAATGCCCCTGCCGATAAAAGCCAAAGATTTTCTCTTATTCCGCTTTTAAAAATACCTTTTGTTTCACTGCGGCACTCTAAAGAATGTACAATTTGAGTAAGTACAAGTGTCAAAAACGCAGATGTCCCCGCCAATTCCGTATTGCCTGTAGTGAAATTTATTGCAACAAATGCTCCCAAAGTACACAAACCTATCAAAATACCGCGAAAAATTATCAAAAACGGCAATCTGCCGCTAAACAAGCCTTTATCCGCAGAAACAGGTTTTTGTTTCATAATATCATCATTTACCGGATCAAGTCCGAGAGCTATTCCGGGAAGTCCGTCTGTTACAAGATTTACCCACAAAATTTGAATGGGATACAGTGGCATAGGCAGTCCCAAAAGCACCGCAGCAAACATAGTTACAACCTCTCCCAAATTACATGCCAGCATATATCTTATAAACTTCCTTATATTTCCATATATACCTCTGCCCTGCTTTACCGCCTCAACAATTGTTGCAAAGTTATCATCAACCAACACCATATCAGAAGCTTCTCTTGTAACGTCAGTTCCGTTCATTCCCATAGCAACACCGATATTCGCCTCTTTTATGGCAGGTGCATCATTTACCCCATCTCCTGTCATAGCCACAATGTTGTTTTTCTTTTTAAGTGTTTTTACAATTCTTAATTTATGCTCCGGTTGCACTCTTGCATATACGTTTATTTTATCAACAGCCGCAGAAAATTCCGCATCATTCATAGCATTGATTTCATCTCCGGTAAGTACGTCGTTTCCGGAAATATTTACCTCTTTTGCTATTGCCGCCGCCGTAACTTTGTGGTCGCCTGTTATCATTATCGTTCTGATTCCTGCATCAGAGCACATTTTTACAGCACTCGGAACTTCTTCTCTGGGAGGGTCCATAAGTCCGGCAAAACCCACAAAAATCAATGTATTTTCCACATTGCCGCTTTTGCCTTTCAATACTCGCACTTTTTCCGCATCTTGCGCGGAAATTTTCTTGTATGCCGCCGCAAGCACTCTTAATGCCTTAGATGCCATTATTTCGTTTTGTCTTTGAAGATTTTTTCTTGTTATACTGTCTAATCTTTTGATTTTTCCGTTTTCCGCATAATGCGTTGCCTTAGCAAGTACCACGTCGGCACCGCCTTTTGTCATTAAAAAGCATTCTCCGTTGTTATTTTTAACAGCAACACTCATACACTTTCTTTTTGAATCAAACGGAAT
This sequence comes from Oscillospiraceae bacterium, assembly GCA_015069165.1. GTDB lineage: Bacteria > Bacillota > Clostridia > UBA1212 > UBA1255 > Egerieisoma. Next base: position 16,495 of record SVJD01000018.1, on the reverse strand, counting down.
TTCCGCAACACGCTCATATTCAGCCGCGCTTTTTTCTGTTTTATCATCTTTCAATTCATATAAAGCCTTTTCCGTAGCATCTGCCAAATTATTACAAAGCACACAAATAAGCGGTAAATATTCCGACAAAGAATAAACTTCACGCACAGACATTTTGTTTTGAGTGAGCGTTCCCGTTTTATCAGAACAAATAACAGTTGTACTACCCAATGTTTCCACCGCCGGAAGCCGCCTTACAAGTGCGTTTTTGCTTGCCATTCTCTGCACACCCAAAGCCAAAGAAATAGTAACTATGGCAGGAAGTCCCTCCGGCACTGCCGCTACGGCAAGGCTTATTCCGGTAAGCAACATACCAACAGGCTCTTCCCCTCTCAAAAGTCCCGTTACAACAACAATTGTGCAAATAAGACCGCAGGCAAATATGATATAAGTTCCCATTTTTGCCAATTTCTTTTGAAGCGGTGTACTTTCTTCTTGCACATCTTGTATCATTCCTGAAATTTTTCCCATTTTTGTATTCATACCTGTTTGCGTAACTTCCACAGTTGCCGAACCGCTAAACACCATTGTTCCTGAATATACATTACAATCCTCTTTCGAAAGTTCACTCTTTTCAACCGCCGCAGATTCGCCGGTAAGTAATGCTTCATCTACAGTAAATCCGACAGACTCCGCTATCCGGCCGTCTGCCGGTATTATATCTCCGCTTTTTACGAGCAAAACATCACCGGGAACTATTTCTTCCGCTTTTATATCTTTTATTTTCCCATCGCGCTTAACTTTTGCGTGCATAGCCGTCATAGAGCGCAACGCTTCTATGGTTTTCTCTGTACGAAACTCCTGCACAAATCCCAATGCCGCATTTATTATAACTATGCCAACCATAACAATGGCTTCTACCCAATCTTGCATAAACGCAGAAATTCCCGTACACGCAAACAGAACAATTGTCATTACATCTTTAAATTGTCCCAAAAAAAGCATTACAGGCGATTTTTTCTTACGTTGTTCCAATACATTTTTACCATATTTAGCCAATCTTTTCTCTGCCTCTTTCGCAGTGAGCCCCTCCATATTTACGAATCCTCCTTAATCATATTGCTGTTACAAATTTTATTCGAGATTGTCCATGAATATGAAAACAATCTGCTTGACAGTACAGTTAAATATAGATTAAAATGACATTGTAAGCAGATGGCTTTTCCCTACTGCGAACACATATATTTTAAGTAAAAACATATATTCTACTGACGGCAAAGATTTGCTGAGCCGCAAGAAAAACGCAGAATTTGTATTTATAGCTCTGTGCTGCTTGCGGCACAGAGCTTTTTGATTACAGCGAGGTTATTATGTATACGTTAATTGACAAATTGCGCGATACGCAAAATCTTACAAAAAACGAATGGCTTTTACTCCTCAAGCACCTCCAAGGTACTTCGATTGAGTCTGCTTTGTCGGAATACTTGTTTTCCAAGTCGCGTTCCGTGCAAAAATCCAATTACGGCAAAAAAGTTTTTATTCGAGGTCTTATTGAAATTTCCAACATTTGTAAAAACGATTGCTTGTATTGCGGAATACGTGCTTCCAACAAAAACGCCCAACGATACAGACTCACTCCCGAAGAAATACTAACCTGTGCCGACGAAGGCCACGAAATAGGATTCAGAACTTTTGTTTTGCAAGGCGGCGAAGACCCTTATTTTACAGACGGCATTTTGTGCGAAATCATCACAAAAATCAAAAACAAGTACAATGATTCCGCCGTAACTTTATCCTTGGGAGAAAGAACCAAAGAAAGCTACGAAAAACTAAAAAAAGCAGGTGCCGACAGATATTTATTAAGGCACGAAACGGCAAATGAAAGCCATTATGCAAAGTTACACCCTGCAAACTTAAAACTTTCAAACAGAAAAGAATGTCTTTTCAATTTAAAACAAGCAGGCTTTCAAACAGGAAGCGGTTTTATGGTCGGTTCACCCTTTCAAACAACAGAAAATTTAGTTGAAGATATGTTGTTTTTAAAGGAACTTGACCCTGCCATGGTGGGAATCGGGCCTTTCATCCCTCACTGTGACACTCCATTTGCACAGTACCCAAACGGCAGCGTAGAACTTACCTTGCATCTTATAGCTTTAATACGTCTTATGCTTCCCAAAGCGTTGATTCCCGCAACAACAGCACTGGGAACTTTGGATAAACAAGGCAGAGAAAAAGGCATTTTAGCCGGTGCAAATGTAATAATGCCTAACCTCTCCCCGGAAAGCGCAAGAAAAAAATATACACTTTACAACAACAAATTACATTCCGGCGCGGAGGCTGCCGAACATTTAAGGCTTTTAAAAGAGCAAATGAACAAAATCGGATATGAAATTACAATAGAAAGAGGAGATTATTTATGTACAAATACGACCCAAAATCATTAATTGCTGACGAATTTATAAACGACGGCGAAATACGCGAAACATTACGTTACGCAGAAGAAAACAAAAATAACATAGAACTTATTGACAGCATTTTGGAAAAAGCAAAACCGCGCAAAACACAAGACGGTGTTTTTGCTTCCGGTCTCAATCACAGAGAAGCTTCCGTACTGTTAGCGTGCGAAATTCCGGAGAAAATACAGGAAATGTACAAATTGGCAGAGCATATAAAAAAGACCTTTTACGGGAACAGAATTGTTATGTTTGCACCCTTATACCTTTCTAATTACTGTGTAAACGGTTGTGTTTACTGCCCTTATCATTTGAAAAATAAAACTATTCCGAGAAAAAAACTTACCCAAGAGGAAGTAAAGCGTGAAGTTATTGCTCTTCAAGACATGGGACACAAACGCCTTGCAATAGAATCGGGAGAGGACCCTGTAAACAATCCCATAGAATACATTCTCGAATGTATAAATACTATTTATTCTATCAAACACAAAAACGGTGCCATCAGGCGTGTTAATGTAAATATTGCTGCAACAACGGTAGAAAATTACAAAAAACTCAAGGATGCAGGCATCGGTACATACATATTGTTCCAGGAAACTTACCATAAAGAAAGCTATTTAAAGCTACACCCCACAGGCCCAAAGCACGATTACAATTACCACACTGAGGCTATGGACCGTGCTATGCAAGGCGGAATAGATGATGTTGGTTTAGGTGTACTTTTCGGACTTGAGCTTTACAAATACGAATTTGCGGGACTTCTCATGCATGCGGAACATTTAGAGGCTGTTCATGGTGTGGGACCACACACAATAAGTGTTCCGAGAATTAAAAAAGCGGCTGACATTGACCCGTCAACTTTCGACAACGGCATCAGCGACGAAATTTTCGCAAAGCTTTGTGCTTTAATACGCATTTCCGTTCCGTATACGGGAATGATAATTTCAACCCGCGAAAGTCAAGCTGTAAGAGAAAAAGTTCTCAAACTGGGCGTATCGCAAATAAGCGGCGCTTCACGTACAACAGTAGGCGGTTACACAGAAGAAGAACGCCCCACGGATACAGAGCAATTTGATGTTTCCGACCAACGCACTCTTGATGAAGTTGTACGCTGGCTTATGGAAAACGGTCACATTCCGTCTTTTTGCACCGCTTGCTACAGAGAGGGCCGCACGGGAGATCGTTTTATGGCACTTTGCAAATCAGGACAAATACAAAACTGCTGTCATCCCAATGCTCTTATGACACTCAAAGAGTTTTTGATGGATTATGCTTCTGAGGAAACTCGCATTATAGGGGAAGCTTTAATACAGGCAGAACTGGAAAATATTCCCAAAGAAAAAGTTAAAACAATCTGTGCCGACCATCTTGAAAAAATCGCTATCGGCATAAGAGATTTCAGATTTTAACAAAGCGACAAACAAGGAGGATGAAGTATGTCATTAAACAGTACTCCCGCCGCAAACAGAACACACATTGCTTTTTTCGGCAAACGCAACGCCGGCAAATCCAGCCTGCTTAATGCCGTTACAGACCAAGAGATTGCTGTTGTTTCCGATGTAAAAGGCACTACCACAGACCCTGTTTACAAAACTATGGAATTACTTCCCATTGGCCCTGTAATGCTTATAGACACCCCCGGTTTTGATGACGAAGGATATTTGGGTGAGCTGAGAATCAAAAAAACTCGCTTGATTTTAAACAAAACGGATATAGCTGTTTTGGTAGTGGATTCATCAGAGAAATTAAACGAAAACGATTCGATTTTTGAACTTTTGGATTTGATAAAAAGTAAAAATATACCATGCGTGGTTGTTTATAACAAAATTGACTCAGCAAGCGAAAATTACGATTTCACTCTATTGGGTGACAATTTTGTTAAAGTCAGTGCGCTTACACGCAGCGGAATAGAAAATTTCAAAAATGTATTGGGCAATTTAGCAAAAACTTCCTCTATTTCCAAACCTATTGTGAGCGATTTAATTTCCGCCGGCGATGTTGTAATAATGGTTACACCAATAGACAGCGCCGCACCGAAAGGACGTTTAATTCTCCCCCAGCAGCTTGTTTTGAGGGACATAATCGACTCTGATGCTATCGCTGTTGTGGTTAAAGAAAACCAATTAAGTGAAACTTTTGAAAAATTGTCAAGCAAACCGGCTTTGGTTATTACAGACAGTCAAGTTTTCGATGTTGTTGACAAATTAACACCAAGTGACGTTCCTATAACTTCATTTTCCATTCTGATGGCAAGGTATAAAGGATTTTTGGAAACATCACTCAGAGGCATTGCCGCACTGGAAAACATAAAAAACGGCGATAAAATTCTCATTGCAGAGGGTTGCACGCATCATAGACAGTGCGGTGATATCGGCACCATAAAAATTCCCGCATGGCTAAAAAAGCATACCTCAAAAGAATTTACGATTGAGACGAGTTCAGGCGGCGATTTTCCGGAAGATTTGTCAAAATACTCACTTATTATACACTGCGGCGGCTGTATGCTTAACGAAAGAGAAGTTTTGTATCGCATGAAATGTGCAAACGACGCTAACATTCCATTTATAAATTACGGCACCGCCATTGCACAAATGAAGGGTATTTTACAAAGAAGCGTGCAGATTTTTTCTGACTGCAACGAAATACGAGGTGACAACAATGAGTGAAGATACAAGAGTTGCTTTAGCTGCCATAATTGTGGAAAACCTTGATTCCGTTGAGCCTTTAAACAAATTGCTCCACGAATACTCGCCGTACATAATAGGCAGAATGGGCATTCCGTATAAAGAAAAAGGCATATCAATTATCAGTATTGCAATTGATGCGCCTCAAAATATAATCAGTGCCCTGACAGGCAAAATCGGTCGCCTGCCGGGAATCACCACAAAAACTACTTATTCGAATCATTAAGCTTAATATTTCAATTCAAAGCCTGTATTAATTTATATAATACGGGCTCAAATTTTGCTCCGTACCAATGTTTTTCTTCGCTTTCATCGGTGTTTTGTGTTGTTTTTATGCATTCAACTACATAATCGGCAGCAATTTTCGCAGAATCATACGCACTCTTACCTCTTAAAAGCGAACCTGCAAAAGCAGAAGCATAAATATCTCCCGTACCGTGGCATCCGTTTGAAATTTTATCGTGTTCATAGTATGAATACTTACCGTTTTCATAAACAACTACGCCTGTTTTTCCTTCTTTATAAGAAACGCCTGTGAGTATGATGTTTTTGCTGCCGAGAGCTGTCAATTTAGCAAGCAACTCATCAATATATGTACGTGAATATTCCGTCTTAAACTCTGTATCTGTGAGATAGCAAGCTTCTGAAATATTCGGCACGAGATAGTCTGCCTCGGCGCACAAGTTTTTCATTGACTTTACAAATTCAAGGTCAAATCCGGGATAAAGTTTGCCATTATCTGCCATAGCAGGGTCAACTATTTTGATACAATTATCTTTTCCTGTGCTACGGAAAATATCTGCAACATATTCTATTTGCTTTGTACTTCCGAGATAGCCTGTATAAACAGCATCAAATTTTATATTTTCTTTTATCCAATGGTCTTTGATTTTTGGCATATCTTCTGTCAAGTCACGGAATGTATAACCGCTGAATCCTGCAGTGTGTGTAGAAAGTACGGCAGACGGCAAAACGGCTGTTTCAACTCCGCAAGCAGACAAAACAGGAAGTGCTACTGTAAGTGAGCACTGACCTACGCATGATATATCTTGAATAGTGAGAATTCTTTTATATGACATTTTAATACTCTCCTTTGATAAAGCTTTTTTAACGATGCTTTGTTCTACGAAGAGTATACTACAACTTTTCTGATATTACAAAAATATCCAAATTAACACTTTTAAATATAACCAGATTTTTTTCTGCCTATACGTCGTACCCTGTTTATGTGTCGCTCAAAATCGCCGCTTTCTATAAGTGCAGCAATTACGTATTGTTCAAATACAGGCACCGTACACGAATAAAAGCCGAGCCTTTTTTGAAAATCTTCAAGAAGCTCCTCCGGCAAAACCATATATCCCACACGAATGGAAGGTGCAATTGTTTTTGAAAAAGTATTTAAATAAATCACATTGCCATTTGTTGCCATTGAAAATACGGTGTCCTCAGCTTTTGTAGAAAGTGTCAATTCCGAGCCGTAATTATCCTCTATTATATATCCGTTTTTCTTTTGTGCCCAATGTATGTATTCATTTCTTTTAGATACACTTGCTGTAACATTGCTCGGATAACTGTTAAAAGGCGTCACATGTAACACTGTTGCTTCGGAATGTTGCAGTTCTTCTGTTTTTATTCCGTCGCGGCCCATTTTTAAACACTCATATTGCACGCCGAGAGCTGTATAAACTTGCCTTATTTTCTCATACGATGGATTTTCGATAGCAAAAAGCCTATCCTTACCAATCAGCTGCACTGCAAGACTGTACAAGTATTCCGCCCCTGATCCGATTATAATTTGCTCCGGTTTCGCCTGAATACCGTTGCTCCTTGCAAGATACGCCGAAATTGCTTTGCGTAATTCAGAAAGTCCATGATTTGGTGATTTTACCAAAAGACTCGCGCCGTAATCTGAAATAACTTTGCGCATTGTTTTTGCCAATACAGAATACGGAATTGTAGTTTCCGTTGCGTGGCTTTCACTTCTTTTTATGTCGTATTCATCTTGCTTTTGTTCGTGCTCATTATCTCCTACAGATATAAAATCCTTTTCTTTGTATATTACAAAATATCCGCTTCGTTCCCTTGACTCTACATACCCTTCATCACACAAAATTGCATAAGTATGTTCTACTGTAATAACACTGACTCCCGATTCTTCTGCAAGAATTCGCTTAGAAGGCAATTTAGAGCCGTATTTATATGCTCCGCTTACAACATCTTTTCTTATTTGCAAGTAAAGCTGCATATATGCAGGCTCTTTAGCAGTTTTTTCTTTTGTATTTTTATTTTCCACACGATACTTCATTTACTTTTTTCCTCAAAAGCCGCATAAACCGCATCACAAATCTTTTTCATTTTATCAAAATCAATTTTAACAATTTGGCGGTCATACGTAAGCAAGCCATTTGTTTCATCTTCAACGTCACTTACTTGTGTAAGCACTGCAGCACATAAACCGCTGCCTTTTATCGCCGGAATTACTTCGTTAATATAAAGTGCTTCTATTGCATCTTCAAACTTTGATTGTTCCTTAAAAAATCTGTATCCGTACACATTTGCAGTATTAAAAATATGCCCCTCAATACCTAAAGAATAACCGCCGAATTCCGACAAAACCAAAGGTCTGCCGTCATTTTTGAGTTTTAACGGTTTAAAGTAAATGTGTTCGCTGAGCACATCACTTTTTTCTGTTTGAAACCAACCGGAAGTGGCATCCCAAACACGGGAACTGTCAATATTTTTAAAATACGTATATAAATTTTCCGCATCATACTGTCCCCAACCCTCATTAAATAACGTATAATAACATACGCAAGGGCAGTTATATAAAAGCGCAATTGTTTGCTCTGTTGTATTTTCAAAATTTTCCCTGCGGAATTTTGTCGCCCTGTGTGTAATCCCCCTCTTTTTTCCTATAGTGGGAAGTGCAGTATCTATAGTAAAATTATACTTTCCGCTGTTTACCATATCTTGAAAAACAACCATGCCATATTTATCACAGTAATAATAGAACAACATGGGCTCTATTTTAATATGTTTTCTGAGCATATTAAAACCAAGTTTTTTCATCGTCTGCACATCAATCTCGAAGCCTTTGGGCGTGGCTGGTAAGAAAATTCCGTCACTGAAATAACCTTGGTCAAGAAGTCCGTTAAAAAAGTAAGGTTTACCGTTGAGTAAAATATTATTTCCCTCTACAGAAACAGTACGCAATGCAAAATAAGATTTTACAATATCCTCTCCCGAAACAATCTCAAATTCGTATAACTTAGGATTTTCAGGAGTCCACTGCTCCGGCTTCTCAGGTGCAATTTTCACCATTTCTCCGTCAAAAGCCACGGATTTGCCCTCAAAATTTATAATTTTTGAATCTTTTCCGCCTTTAACTTCTATCTGTACATCATTTAGCGACGGAGTTATTTTTATACTTTCAATAGCGTCAAAACTCACACTTTCAAGCCAAACCGTTTGCCAAATACCGCTTACGGGAGTGTACCACATCCCGCCTCTTTTTTTTCTTTGCTTACCATACGGCAGCTCCAAATCAAGAGGATCTTGCACTTTGACTTCCAGCAAATTACTTTTATCTTGGCAAAAGTCTGTAATATCAAAACAAAAAGGAATATATCCGCCCGTATGTGAACCTACTGAATTGCCGTTTACAAAAACCTCACAAATTTGGTCAACTGCGCCAAAATGCAATATTATTTTATCTTTTTTGAAATCTTTAGGCAGTTCAAAACATCTTGAATAAAGAAGCAAATCATTTTTGCCCACATCAAGCTCAACCCCCGAAAGTCTTGATTCTACAGGAAACGGTACAAGTATTTCTCCGTCATATCTTATTTTATTTTTTGCCGATATTTTAAACTTCCACTTACCGTTAAGGCAAATGTAAGAATCTCTTTTCATTTGAGGACGAGGATATTCCGACCACGGAATGTAATTTTCATCAGCCGCCGATTTCTTTTTTAATTCTTCTTCAAACGGTGTGTCAAGTTTCTCTGTTTTTGGTTTTAGTTTTGTGAAAACAAATAACAAAAGCGGCATTAAAACAATTGCGGCAATCAAAGCTGCAATAAAAATACTTTCATTAGGCAAAAACGACTCTGTGCCATCATTATTAACTATTGTTTCTGCATTTTTTAGCACTGCTGCACCGATAGCAGGTCCGATAACCCCCGGAATAAGTACTTGCGAAAAAATACGCAAACCTTGAAACATTCCTGACTTTCCGACCGGTGTGTAATCACGAATAGAAGCACCGAAAACAGCCATTCCGGAAAGATAACCGCTCATCATTAAAAGCGAACCTATAAAAACAGGCACCGTGGATTTTGTAAAGAAAAGTATTATATAGCCTAACATAAGCCACGCCATAGAAATAAGTGCAGAGAATTTAAAGCCTTTTTTATCATAAACTTTGCCCCAAAAGGCAGTAACAACTGATGCAATAATAATCGCAGGGGCCATTATAAGAACGTAATTTGTCATACCTAAAGATTTATCGTAATAGAGAATAAGGTATGGCATAAAAATTTGAATTGAAATATTAAATACCGCAAAAACAATTAGAATTAAATAGAGTGTTATATTTTGGCGAATTGCAGACATTCGGAAGCCATAAAAAATGTTATAAAAATAACTTGTTTTAGAAGGCTTTATATCCGGGTCTTTTATGAAGAAAATGCCTAAAATACCGATAAGTATAACAACTGCACCGATTATTGTATAAATCATTGTCCAGCTTGAAGCTTTTGACAAATCAAAAAACATAAAATCGCCAAAAACCACAAGAATAGCGACCAAAGGCATCATTGCATTGATACCCTCAGCCGCACCTCTGTTACTTTCGTCTGTCGAATCCGTAAGCCATGCGTTAAAAGCCGCATCGTTTGCCGTAGATCCGAAGAAAGTCATAACGCAGTCCATAATAATCGTAAGCGTTACGCCGACAGATGCCGCCGATACTGTCATGGGAAACAGTTTTTCGATAACATCCACTCTTAAAAGCGTAAAGCTGAAAATGGAAATGCCCCATAAAATGTAGCCTGCGCACATAAAAAGCTTTCTTTTGCCTAATCTGTCGGAAAGCGGTCCCATAAACACTGTTGTAAGTGTTGCCGCTATGGCAGACGCTGCTACCATTAAAGATATATCTCCTGCCGTAGCATTAAACATTTCATACATGAATACATTGAAATACATATTTTCAATTACCCATGCAACTTGGCCTATTAAGCTAAAAAGCGTAAGAGCCAACCAGAAATGTCCCGAAAGCTTTTTTTTCATAAATTACCTCCGCAATTTTCTGCAAAATTATTCTGCAGAAAACTCGTCTTTGCCTACGCCGCACAAAGGACAAACCCAATCTGCGGGAACATCTTCCCATTTTGTGCCGGGAGCAACACCGTTATCGGGATCTCCTGCAGTTTCGTCATAAACATAACCGCAAACATCGCATACATAATTCATAATACTACCTCCGTTTTTTATAATTTAAAACATTTTATTCTTTAAGCATTTCAAGAAGCTGCGTTTTTGTCTTTGCCCCCAATGCTTGGTTGATTACCTTGCCGTTTTCCATAACAAACAGCGACGGAATACTCATAACTTGAAAAGACGCCGCAAGTTCCGGCTGCTCGTCCACATTAATCTTGCAAATCTTATATTCGGGATACTCATTTGCAATCTCCTCAACAACGGGTCCAACCATACGGCAAGGTCCGCACCAATCGGCATAGAAATCGACCAAAACCTTTTTATCGCTCTTTAAAACTTCGCTCTCAAAATTGCTTTTAGTAATCTTAATTACTGACATAAAATACCTCCTTATGAAATAACGCATAAAAGCGGCTGAATAATTCCCCAAGAACATTGAAGCAATACATATATTATACTCCATATTTTGCAGAATTTTTCTTTCACTTTCAAAATACCTTCCCATCAAAAGTTTAACATTCTCGATTATTGCTTTTTAGAATTATACTATACCGCTCCAAAAACGTCAATTTATTAGATTTCTATTCCGACGACGTCAAGTTACTCTTGGATTTTGAAAAATTTCTCACATACTCTGCTTTCAGATAAAAACTCCCGTTTGTGGTCTAAACTGCAACTGTCCTTTCCTCATTTAATTGTTGAAACTTCAGTTGCATTTCTTTTTTGCCTGTTTTTCATATTTAGACAGAATTTCAATGCATCGAGCCATAACATTCTGTCTCTTTTTGGGATTTGAACAAAATATCAGGTTTTTTGTGATTTCTGTGAAGTGTAGCACTGTCAGCGGAATAGATTTTTCCGCCTCTTTTTCGTATTTAGACAGAATATTATCGTGTCGAGCTGCAACTTTCTGTCTCTTTTTCATATTTAGACAAAATGTATAAAATCACTTAAAATTTTATGCTATCGATTTCTATACAGAATATTGTCGAACCAGCTCGCAACTTTTTGCATATCTACCACAAAAACGATAATACTAACTAAAAACTATCGGAGGTAACAAAATGTTCAAACACGAAAAAACGCTTTTTCATCCAGTAGAAATCGAAAGACCGAATCCCCAATACGCGGCTCTCCTTCAAGAGCAGCTCGGCGGAGGTAACGGAGAATTAAAAGCCGCAATGCAGTATATGTCGCAGAGTTTCCGTATAAAAGACCAGGAAATCAAAGACCTTTTTCTTGATATCGCCGCAGAGGAACTCGGACACATGGAAATGATTGCTCAAACAATCAACCTTTTAAATGGTCACTATTTAGCCGCCACTCAAGTCGGCGCAGGCGAAATTCAAAGCCATGTTCTTTTAGGTCTGAATCCCGGTTTAATCAATGCTTCGGGTTATTCGTGGACGGCAGATTATGTTACTGTAACGGGCGATTTGTGTGCAGACCTTCTTTCCAACATTGCATCGGAACAACGTGCAAAAGTGGTATATGAGTACCTATATAGGCAGATTGCGGATAAAAAAGTCCGCGAAACAATCGACTTTTTGCTGAATCGTGAAGAAGCACACAATCAAATGTTCCGTGACGCCTTTAACAAAGTACAAAACTCGGGCTCTAACTGTGATTTTGGAACGACCAAAGCGGCAAAAATGTATTTTTCAATGTCTGATCCCGGCCCAAATACTTTTGCAAACGGCAACACAACTCCGCCGTCGTTTAAATAAAGAGCAAAAACAAAGGCGAAGCCGACTAAGCTTCGCCTTTATTTTAAAAGAACAATCTGTGTTTTAAATATTTTCAGTGCCTTCGGATGTAGGATCGGAAATAATTTCACCATTGAGTTTTGTTACGGCTTCGCCAACAGATTCAACTACTTCATCCGCAGGCAACTTTTTTAATTTGAAATAAGCTCTGATACCATTTATTAGCGTAACAAATACCCAAACATGGAATACTATGTCAATAATTCCGTCAACCGAAACTCCCTGAATCAAAACCAACAAAAGAGTATCTATACTGAAGAATACCAAAGCAAAAATAAGCCAACCTACTCTTAATTTTTTTGAAAAAATCCAACTCAAAAAGTACAAAGCAAGAATTACAAACGCGATTACCAGCATAACTATAAATACTTCTCTGCCCAAAAAATCCGTACTTGCCCACTCGTCTTCATATATGCTTTCGGGCAACAATCCACATAGGTATTTACCTGTATACGCAAGAATATACGGAACAAACAGCGAAAAAAGGAAATATGTATAATTATCTGCCAAAACCAAAACAATATTTATCAATGTAAACGCAATTGCAAGCAACAAATTATTTCGTGATGAATTATATTTGTTTTCCAAAACCTGTCTCGGAGTTAGCGTTGACTGCGTTGTTCCTGTTTTATTGCCAAAAAAGTTTCCCATAACAACTCTCCTCAAAATGTTTTATATTATATCGAGCAAATTTTTAGAAATTACCCGAACTAAATATAACATTTTCAATTAATTTTTTCAATATGTATTTTTTTTTGCTTACACTTCAAAATCAATACACATTCTTGTTTGCGTAAAAGGTCTTACGAATGTATCTGCAACATACACATGATTTGGATGTACCGCATAACCTTTTAATGCTTCTTCGTTTTCAAAAACAGAATACAACATAACATCTGCATTAGACGACGCCAAGCCGCAAATCTCCACTTTAATTTCAATCAATCCCGGAACTTTGCCAAGCAATCCTTCAAGGCCATTTTTTATACCTTGTTTAACCGAAACATTGTTATGTTCATCTTTAAGTTTCCATAAAATTACATGTTTTACCATATTTACACCTCTTTGTTAAAATTATAATAAAAATACTAAAAAGCATTGTCGTATTATCTACAACCAAGTTTATTCATCAAGCGATTTACCAAAAAGTATTTGAATAAAATTTCTTCTGCTATAAAGTACACGAATAATACGAACTTCATTATCATCAATCTTGTAAAAAGCAGTATAATTACCGCAAACAAGAAAACGATATGGCACTTCCATACCTACGATTGGTGAAAGATAAGCTCCAAGTTCAGGAAATTCCGCAAGTTGACGAATTCGTTTTATAATACAATGAATCGTATTACTCGCCGAACTTTCACTACACAATTCATTCGTGATGTATTCTTTTATTTGAATAATATCATTAAGAGCTTCGGGGGTGAATTTTATTTTAGCCATTATTTCTCCCCCAAAATCGACTCTACATCCGAAATATCAATATACCCTTTTTCTTTTGCCGAAGCTTCCCCTTTTGCAAGTTCGCCCATCAATTTGAGTGTTGCTTGCGTTCTCTCAAATTCTTCAATATCAACAATGGCATATCTGCCTCGACCATTCTTTGTTAAAAACACAGGCTCTCCAACTGCAATATCTCGCAGAACATCGTTGTAATTTCGCAAATCTGATACAGGTTTAATATTTGGCATTACAGACCACCTTTTTCTTAATGTTTATCATGCTTATTATACCAAAAATTCTTCGTAAAATTCAACAGCAAAATATTTATTATCCAATCGCTCTAAAATTGCATTACGTTTCAAAATATGCTACAATCAAATTCCGGAGGAATGAAAAATGATTTATTTATGCTTATCTATCTCACTTATTATCTTAACAATCGCAGTTATATTTGCAATTAAAAATCGCAACAATATGAACAAATGGATTTCTTGTGTTTTGCTCGGAATATTCTTTTCAACTTTCTTCATGGTTCTGCCTACCGGGTGGATTAAAGAAGGAAAAGAAGTTGTCTGTGAGCCTCTTTACGCCGCCTTATCTGCGCTGCTTTACAGCTTTAAGACTCTCGGCGGCAGACAAGACATTGCGCAGCTTGAATCCGCTGCTTTGAGTGGAATTTTAAAAACCCTATATATATGTATTAACTATATTTCCTTCGCATTGGCTCCGATACTTGCTTCAAGTTTAATCCTTTCTTTTATCGGTGACACGGGAGATAAAATGCATTTTGCTTTTAAACACTCCAAAAAGTGCTGTGTTTTTTCTGATATAAACGAAAACTCGCTCTCACTTGCAAAAGGAATATTAAAAAATTCCGACAAAGCAACAATCGTTTTCTGCAACACAAAAAAAGCCGATAAAGACGATATTGCCAAAGCAAAAAAGTTAGGTGCAATCAATCTTTATAAAAATTGTGAAAACATGAAAATCGGCAAACGTTTTAAGAAATATGAGTTTTTTGCTATTTCAGAAAATGAAGACAACAACATTAAAACAGCCGAATCAATCATTTCGAAGCATTCCGATTCCGCCAAGCCAATAATTATCAATGCTTTTGTTGAAAGCGGAACTAATGTTAAATTTTTGGAAAACGTTTTAAACTCAAAATCAACCAACAACATTGAACTTCGCTGCATCGACGAAATCGCCTTTTTCTGTAATAATTTAGTATTCACCCATCCCCTTTATAACACAAAAAAAGATACTATTTCCGTCGCAATAATCGGTTGTGGCAGAACAGGTATGCGTATGTTAAAAACAGCTTATTGGGCAGGACAAATCGACGGATACAATCTTAAAATAAGAGTATACGATAAAAATGCAGACAAATGCCGTGAGCAATTTCACAGGCAGTGTCCCGGTCTTAAGGACGAAAAAACTATAGAATTCATCAAAACCGATGTTGACACTCTTGATTTCAAAGAGAAAATCCTTGATAAAGAAAACAGTCTAGATGCAACATACATCGTTGTCTGCATGGGCGACGACCAACTAAATTTATCTGTATCTGAAGAACTGTACAGAATTTACAGAAGAGAATTATCTTTCAACAACGAGCAACTTCCCGAAATTTTCGCTCGAGTTCGTTCGGAAGTAAAATCCACACCATATTTTGAGAATGTTGAATTTTTGAAAGAACGCCACATTCACCTCTTTGGTACTACGGAATCTGTTTTCTCTGACAGCACTATTTTTAATACTGAGCTTGAAAATCTAGCATTTGCCGTACATTTGGCATATTGGGAGCGTTTAGGCATGAAACACGACAGTAAAGAATATGCAGAAGTTCGTAAAAATTTCATGACTGTAGAATATGACCGTCGTTCATCGATGGCTGCAGCATTACATATTCCCGCAAAATTATATATGTGCAACAATACTATAAAAACCGACGAAAACATTTTAACTCAGGAAAACATAAAAATATTCGACGAAAGCATCAAAAAAGATGCTGCACTTTTAGAGCGCCTTGCCATCAATGAACACAAGCGTTGGAACGCTTTTATGTTAAGCGAAGGCTATCAAGCAGCATCAATTGACGAAATGCTGATTTATGCCGAAAGTATTGGCAATCATAAGGACGATTTATCAATGTTACATCCTTGTATAACCGAATGGGAAGCTTTGGATGAACTTGAAAAGATCTACAACAAAAAATATATTAAAAACAAGAATTTCAAGTATTACGATAAAAATATCGTGAAAAGTATTCCCCAAATTTGGGAAGTATCTCAAAAAGCAAACGGAGGGAACTAATATGTATACACCGCAACCTATAGACACAACAAATATCATTTTATCTGATGATTTGTTGGAACTAACAGAAAAAATCGCTGAAAACGTGCATGAGGTATGGTCAAAAGGCAGAATTGCCGAAGGTTGGACCTACGGTGAAAAACGCGATGACAACAAAAAAGAAACACCCTGTTTGGTGCCATATTCTGAACTCCCTGAAAACGAAAAAGAATATGACCGAAACACCGCATTAGAAACAATAAAAACAATTTTGTCATTAGGATACAAAATACAAAAGAGGTAAAAAAAATGAAATCAACATTAAATTTTTCAACTGATAACTATGACGCTTTTATAAGTTATAAACACCAATCCGGTTTTTATATGGCACAAGTAATTTACGACAAATTGATTCAGAATGGGTACTCCG
>SVJD01000017.1 GCA_015069165.1 Oscillospiraceae bacterium | reverse complement strand
TCTTAATCGGTACTCCGATAACAGGAAGTGTAGTATATGCCGCAATTACGCCGGGAAGGTGTGCTGCCTTGCCTGCTGCTGCAATAATACACGAAAAGCCTTTTTTCTGAGCTGATTTTGCAAGCTCACGAGACTTTTCGGGAGTACGGTGTGCCGAACAAACAACACACTCATATTCAATGTCAAACTTTTTTAATGTGGTCAAGCAATCCTTCATAACTGCATAGTCGGAATCGCTGCCCATAACAACAAGTGCTTTAACTGTTTTAGCTGTTTTATTTTGCATTTTTTCCATGATAAAAACTTGCTCTCCTTAGAAAATTTACTATCTGCAATCATATCAAAACAACCGATTTTTGTCAATCAAAACAACCCCTTATTCCGACAGCTGTCTGTCGCAAGACACCTTTCTTTTAGAAAACAATTGGCGACGCGGCACTTTTTGTCTTGTTTTTGATTTTGAGACAAAATCACCAATCAGCGTTGCGGTGCTTTTTGTCTCGTTTTTGATTTTGAGACAAAACTCCCAATCAGCGTTGCGGTGCTTTTTGTCTCGTTTTTCGTTTTGAGACAAAATCCCCAATCAGTGGTGCGGCACTTTTTGTCTCGTTTTTCGTTTTGAGACAAAATCCCGCTCCATCTACTGCTTTTTACAATTATTACTTTATCACTTTGGCGAGAGACGGGAGGGCTTCCGTCCTTATATTATGCTTTTATCAGTTGCGTTTATTGCTTTGCACTGATATAATATTGACAATATATAATTCTAAACGAAACGGAGATAAAAAGATATGAAAATAGAAGTTTCAAAAGACTCGCTCTCTAACAGGCGCCTTTATATAATGAACAAAAAAGAGCTCATTTCTTTTTCAGATGCAGAGCAAGTAAATAAAGTAGACCTCATAAAAGGTTTCAAAGCAAAAAGCATTCAGGAAATACCTCAAGACATCGTTTCTGTGGGAACTCACGCACTCAGATTGATTTCCGACGGAAATGTAGCCGAGCCTATGATTTTTGCTTACAATTTCGACAAAGCGCAAGATATGACATCTACTCCGATGCTTTCTTTTGCGTTTTCTGCTTATGACGGAGAGAATACCGATAAATATTTCAGCGAAGTTAAGGAAAATAAATATTTCGTAGAAAAGCCCGACCCGCTTTTGGTTAATTGCTCATATATCACGGTAATTATCCATTCCGGCGATTTACAGTCAAAACGCACAATACAGCTTACTGATTACGGTTTCAACAAAATTTTTGCAAACTTCGCAGGAGAAGCAATTCTTAATGCAGTAGACAAGATTACTTTCGAGTACTTGATTACAGAGCCTGCACCCGCTTGGCAAAATGTTTGCAAATTGGATTCTGTTTTTTGCGGAATGTCAGTTGACTACACTTTCAAAGGCAGCGGCATGGAATGTTTGTTCAGTGTTGAAAACGGCAGCGTTATTCATGAAAACGACACTTTGAATTATGAATTCGGCGAAAATTCTTCACTTACTTTCCCTGATATGACTGATGCGGCGCAAACAATCTGTGATGTTTTCCTCCCCATTAAAAATACTCTCGTAATGAGAATAGAGTCAGATAAGGACGAAGAAGACATAAAAGTATACTTCAAAACTGATTCCGAGAACGAATTTTCCGAAGATAAAACAAAATTATTCTCTTTAAACGGACTCACATCAGCTCAAACAGTATTTTTAAATCTTTCTGACCACGAAAAATACACAGGCAGATTGACGGGAATTAAAATTGCACCTCTTTCAAGCAAAGGTTCAATAAAGATTTACAAATTGGCTTTCGAGCAAGAAAAGAAAATCGAGCCTGTTTCAGGTTACTTTACATCTTGTACTGCGGACAGCGAAACAGTATATTTCACTTGCAAAATCAAGCCTGAATACATAGGCAAAAAAGTTGAAATTTACGAGGTATTCCCTGCTGTAATTCACGAAAATTTAGCAGAATTGGAATGTGTGTGCAGCGGCGTTGCAGAGTCTTCCGAAATCAAACTCACGACAAATATGAAAAAGCCTAAAACCACAAGAATTGCTTCACAGTTCTTGGGACTTGTTCACAACGGCGACGGCACATATCATAAATTTGACGAAAGAATAATTATTTCCAACTGGCGCGACCACTGCGGCGAGAATCCTTATGAGTTTGAATTGCCTGAATATTCCGTATGCGTTACAGACCCCGAATTCGGTGCAAAAGGCGACGGATTTACAGATGATACAAAGGCAATACAAGCTGCCATTAACAGAGTTGCAAGTCAAGGCGGCGGTACTGTTATCGTTCCCGGCGACAACAGCCAGTACGGCAAGAGATATATTGTAACAAATCTCGTTTTACAAAGTTATGTAGAGCTTCACATTGCCGAAAATGCCATTTTGTGGCAAGCTGATGACATCTCGTATTACAACGAGCTTCCCAGATTCGGACACAACGTTTCAATGACAGGTGTTAACTGGCCGGCTAACCACACAACAGGAAATATGCCGATGATATACGCATTCCGTAAGAAATATGTAAAACTCACAGGTCCCGGAATGCTTCGTATGTGCGACACAGAAAGTGCCAGCGAAGACGGTTATTTCAAATTCATCGGAGATAATGTCTGCATCGGTTGTTGCGACAGAATTCACGTGTGCCCTGTTGCTATTATAAATGTTGACCATTTCGAAGTAAGCGATTTGAAAGTCATTCGTTCAAGCGGCCTTTATTTCTGTCTTTTCGGAAACAAGGGCGGTTTCTTGGGTAATATCTTTGCTGATGAAGCAAAATGCACCGGTGCCGACGGCTTCTGGCCTTTGGGTTCTGACGGAATTAAAATAACAAGAGCGATTTTGAATACTAACGATGACGGACTTTGTCTTTCTTCTAACTATAACGACCCGAGAGATGTGCTTTGGGCATTTAACCATCCCGGAACAGACCGCGGTACGCACAACATTGAGCTTTCACATTCTATGTTTAACTGTTATACATTTACAGCGAGCGCAATTTCATTCTGTACATGGGGAACAGACGGACCGGATTTGTCAAAGCAGGAAATAAATGGTATTCACATTTTTGATACTATTTTGGAAGGACGCCTTTCTATCGGCGGTTGGACAGACAATCCGTATTACGGCAAAGTTCCTTTCGACTCTACCGAAAAGGACGACTTCTCCCCTGTTAAAGACCTTTACATTCACGACTGTGAAATGAAGAGCCCTGTTGGCATTTCGCCTTTAAGAATTACAAACTGTCTTAATGACATCGGCTACAAGAGTCCGTCAAATTTCGAATACGGCAACTTCCTCAGACGTCCTGCGGAGCGTAACGAGGGTTGGGTAACAGGACTTTCCAACTGGTCTTACAATAAGCCTGATTGTGTTTCGCAAATTTCCCTTTTGGGCGATGCCTGTGCTTGCATAGTACCTTCCGAAGGCGAGCCTTGTACACTTTATCAGGGATTGTATTTAGAAGAAGGAACTCATACTTTTGAATTTGATTATAAGGCAAAAGGTCTTTTCTATCCTTTCATAAACGATGCCGCAACCGGCAAAAACATTGCAAAAGCGCAAGTAAATGCACCTACTGTCGGTTACTTGAAAGGAAAAGATTGGGTTAAAGGAGAACTTACTTTTACAGTTCCCGAAAGCGGTTTGTACCACATCGGCGTGGAATGTAACTACGAAGAAACAATCGGAGTTTATATTACAAACTGTAATATAAAATAAATTTTAAAAATTTTGCAATTTTCAAAAATTGCGTATTGCAACAATTGAAATTTTGTTGTATAATAGCCAAGTCTTCAAGACACAGGCTATGCTGGTGTGGCGAAATTGGCAGACGCACATGACTCAAAATCATGCGGAGCGATCCATGTCGGTTCGAGTCCGACCACCAGCACCAAAATTGAGCGGAAGTTCTGATTCAGAACTTCCGCTTTTTTGTTATCGTCATTTCATAATAACTTTTTCTTTTTTCGGGAAATAACAACAAAAATTTGATTATATCCGCAAAATAGCATATAATTAACACATGTAAAGGAGAGGTTTTCAATGCCTGAAATAAGTAGGTTTTATGGAATAATAATTAAAATGTTTTTTAAGCCAAAAGAACACGAACCCGGTCATGTTCATGTATTATATGGTGAATGTGTAGGAATTTTCGACTTAAAAACACTCGAAATGACCACGGGTGATTTACCAAAAAAGGCGCAAGAACTCACAAAAGAATGGCTTGCTGCGCATCAAGATGAGCTTATAAAGATGTGGAAAGAGCAAATTATAAGAAAATTACCCCCTCTTTAAGAATTTTTTTAAAAGAAAGGTTAATACGTATGATTATTCGAATAAAAGAAATAAAACCTTTGGATGATTTTTCGTTGTTGGTTACATTTGATGACAACAAAACCGTCAAATACAACATGAAAGATGATATAGATAAGCTGCCCGGTTATGATGATTTGGTAGCAATACCCAATTTATGGCAACACGTCCAGCTAGACGAGAGCCGAACTGTAATATATTGGAATGATTATATTGACTTACCAAGCGATATTCTTTACGAATACGGAGAAGAAATTGTCGTTTAATGCGCTCTTTATTTTATTCTCTTTTTGTGGTATACTTATGCCACTATTTAAACGAGGAGGACTCTATATATGGCTAACAGATTTGTTTTAAACGAAACATCGTACCACGGCAGCGGTGCTATTCAGAACATTCCGACAGAAATTGTCGCAAGAGGTTTCAAAAAGGTTTTCGTAGCATCTGACCCCGACCTTATAAAATTCGGTGTAACAAAAAAAGTTACTGACGTTTTAGATGCTGCAAACATCAAATACGAGGTATTTTCTGACATAAAACCCAATCCGACGATCGAGAATGTTCAAAACGGTGTACAATCTTACAAGGCTATGGGCGCTGACTGTATAGTAGCAATCGGCGGCGGATCTTCAATGGATACTGCAAAAGCAGTAGGTATCATCATAAATAATCCAGAGTTTGCCGATGTAAGAAGTTTAGAGGGCGTTGCTCCCACAAAGAATAAATGCGTTCCCATAATCGCAGTTCCCACAACAGCAGGTACTGCCGCAGAGGTAACAATAAATTACGTTATTACTGACGTAGAAAAGAATCGCAAAATGGTTTGCGTTGACGTGCACGATATCCCCGTTGTAGCAATCGTTGACCCCGATATGATGGCGACCATGCCAAAAGGTCTTACAGCAGCTACGGGAATGGATGCTCTTACGCACGCAATCGAGGGATATATAACAAAAGGTGCTTGGGAACTTTCTGATATGTTCCACTTAAAAGCAATCGAAATTATTGCAAAATCGCTTCGCGGTGCAGTTGAAAACACACAAGAAGGCCGCGAGGGAATGGCGCTTGGCCAGTATGTTGCCGGAATGGGCTTTTCTAATGTAGGTCTTGGTATCGTTCACTCAATGGCTCATCCTTTGGGTGCGCTCTATGACACTCCCCACGGTGTTGCAAATGCCATAATTCTTCCCACTGTTATGGAGTACAACGCTCCCGAAACAGGCGACAAATACAAATATATTGCTCAAGCAATGGGTGTCGAGGGTACGGAAAAAATGTCGCAGACTGAATATCGCGCGGCTGCCATAAATGCAGTTAAAAAACTATCGGCTGATGTGGGAATTCCGGCAGACCTCAAGGAAATCGTAAAAGCTGAGGATGTTCCGTTCCTTGCTCAATCTGCCTATGATGATGCTTGCCGTCCCGGCAATCCCAGAGATACAGGCATAGAAGAAATTACAGCTTTGTATAAGTCACTTTTGTAAGATTGCATAATTAAGCAAACAAAAAAAATCCGAGATTACATCAAAATAATCTCGGATTTTTTATGTTTTTTACGCTTCGACAATTGCGCCGTATACTGTCAAAGCATCTTCCGTATGATTCGGAGACTCTGTCTCCCAATAGTTTCCCGGCGCTTTTCCGGTAATTAAAATGTACTCATTACCTGTTTTAGCAGAAACTGCCAAACTCGCCAAACACAACCCTGCAGGTACTGTATATCCGGTTTTACCTCCTGCTATGCGCAAATCATCAGACGGTGTTTTTCCACCTAAAAAGGTAAACATTGAACTGGTAATTTTATCTCCCTTCGGATGATTTGCAACGCTCCGCAATGAATATTCCTTTGTAGTAAAAATCGCTCTGAACCGTTCATTTTTAAGTGCTTCTTTTAAAAAAAGCGCCAAATCCGCACAAGTAGAATATTGATTTTCTTCGTGCAGCCCCGTAACATTTACAAAATTTGTATTTTTCATGCCTATATCAACGGCTTTTTTATTCATCAAAGCCACAAAAGCTGTTTCGCTGCCGGCAATATTTTCAGCAAGCGTAATAGTCGCATCTGCTCCTGACAATAAAAAAGAACCATAAATTAAATCTTCTGCCAAAATAGGTTGCCCAATCGGAAAATGAGAAACAGAAGCATCTCTTTCTCTAACAGAATCATATGTTTCCTGTTTTATAGTATATTTAGCATCCATATCTGTGATATTTTCCACTATCACAAGAAGTGCCACTGCTTTTGTAATTGAAGCCGGATACATTTTCGCAGAAGCTTTTTTGTTAAGCATTATTTCTCCGTTCGCACAATTAACCAACGCCGCAAACTCGCTTGTTATTTCATCAGCAACATTTGCCGCAATAACAGCTTTTGCGTTTTGCCCTTGTTCCGCACCTGAATTACCTGTACCCTTTACAACTATTCGAATCGTCTTTTGCGCTTTACTGCCGATAGCATCCGTAACTTTGAATGTTACCGTGTAAGTTCCGGCTATATCGGGAGTGTATTTACCGTACCAAGTCATTTTGCTCGTTATATCGTTACCGCAAGTGTCATAAGCTTTTACTCCCTCAAGCAAATTTATCGTTTCGCCAATATTAACGGTTATATCGGAAGCTTCGATTTTCGCAGAAGAATTGCGCCACGGATTACTTTCGTGAGGGTCTGTAGGATCCCATCCCGACCATTCGTGTCCGATGGGAAGTTTTATTGTATCCGGTTTACCCAAAGGGTCCGGCACGCCGGCATCATCAAAAATAAGTGTTGTTGTACCTACCGGGCAATTATCACAAATCCACTTTGCATCTCTTACACACAAACGTATACAACCCAAAGAGGCCGGCTGTCCAAGTTTATTGAATTCTTCTGTTTCAAGAGAATCCCTTTCCATTTCATAGCAAGGAACGGAATGGAACATATATCCGTCTTTTATTCTGTATGCAAATTGTCCGTAAGTATCATCTACCATACGGCACCACCAAGCTCCCAAGTTTTGGGACATTTGGTATTCACCCAAAATTGTTTGCTCTATTTCGTCTGTTTCCGGTTTATCTTTACCTACTGAACACGCAAACGCTTTTATCGGGATAGAATACTCACCTTTTTCGTCTATTCCGTACACTGTCACGCAACAAGTCGCCCTGTTTACTTTAATATAATACGGAAATTCTACACCGGCAGGCGGCGTATATTCAACTTCTTGTACATCTTGTACTTCTGCCTGTTCATACCACACAGGCTCTTTGGGCTTCGGTGTCGCGGAATTCTGTATGTCATTCCCTGAATTTTCCGCCGTACTTGTTGTTTCTTTATTTATATCCTTATTGTCATTGCAACTGTCAAAAATAACAAGAATAAAAAGAACCAACACGATTATGCACAAAATCAATAAAATTAAATTACCGCTAAAACCTTGGGAGGATTTTTTGCGTTCATCAGAACCGTAAATTTTGTTTTGCGTCTTTCTTGCAGATTTTCTCTTATCGTTCATTTATGTAGTGCTCCTTTGCTTAACATCTTATCTTTCAAAACCTGCGCAGGTATTTCAGTTCTGTCTCCTGCGTTTACTTTATATTATATAAAAAAAGCAAACTAACTCAATAGTTTTTGCAAAAAAACATATTTCCGTTTTAAAAAAATCCGAGAAAAACTTTTGTTTTCCTCGGATAATCTGCATATAAATATTATTTAAAATTATTCTTCCCAGTTATGGTAAACTTCCATTACATCGTCATTATCATCCAACGCATCAAGAAGCTTTTCGATTTGCTCTAACGGCTTCTCCTCTGTCAATGTAACGTAGTTCTGCGGAATCATACTTACAGAAGCTTCCACAAATGTATAACCTTTTCCTTCAAGAGCATTACGTACTTCTGAAAAAGCAGCGGGGTCAGTAGTAATTTCGAATACATCTTCATCTGCCGAGAAATCCTCTGCGCCGCAGTCAAGAGCATCCATCATAAGTGTTTCTTCGTCAATATCTCCGTCGTTTTCAACAACGATAAGACCTTTTTTATCGAACATAAATGATACGCAGCCTGAGTTACCCATGTTACCGCCGAATTTATCGAAAATATGACGAACATCAGCAGCAGTTCTGTTTCTGTTATCAGTTACAGTTTCAACGATAATGGCAACTCCGGAAGGACCGTAACCCTCATATGTAATTTCTTCCATTACATCTGCACTGCCATCACCGGAAGCTTTTTTAATACTTCTTGTGATATTATCATTAGGCATATTAGCAGCTTTTGCCTTTGCTATTACATCTTTAAGTTTGCTGTTAGTCTCCGGATCAGGTCCGCCTGACTTAACCGCAATCTGAATCTCTCTGCCTAATTTTGTAAATACCTTTGCTTTTTGAGCATCGGATTTTCCTTTTTTATGTTTAATATTCGCCCATTTTGAGTGACCTGACATATAAAAACCTCCGTTTTATTAGCTTTGCACAATTAAAAAGTATACAGCATTATGCCGCAAAAAACAAGTCAAAATAATTCAAACAATCTCGCCGCCGCCCACAACAATCTCTCCATCATACACCACAGCAAATTGCCCGGGAGTAACTGCTCTTTGCGCTGACACGAAATTTATCACTGCGCCGCCGTCTTCCGTAAACTCCAAAGAAGCCGGCACATCAACTTGTCCGTATCTGTGTTTGGCTGTGATATTTTCTTTTTCGTAATCCTTATATAATAAATTAAATTTCTTAACCGTAACTGTATCCGAGAAAAGCAAGTCATTATCCCCCATTACAACGGTTTGCTCTTTGCCATTTTTGGCAATAACATACAGCGGTTTACCGCTTCCGAATGACATATTTACGCCTTTTCGCTGTCCTATCGTATATCTGGCAATTCCTTCATGTTTTCCTATTACATTACCCTCTACATCTACGAAATTTCCCGGAGTCATAGAGTTTCCCGTATGTTTTTCAATAAATTCAACATACGCGCCGGGTGCTGATTCCACAAAACATATATCTTGACTGTCTTTTTTCTCTGCATTTTCAAAACCGCACTCTGCCGCAATGCGACGAATTTCGTCTTTGTCCGCATCTTCCAACGGAAAAATCGCACTCTCTATTTGTTCTTTTGTTAATCCGTGCAAAAAATACGACTGGTCTTTTTTTCTGTTGGCGGAACGCCCCAGCAGTGTTTCGCCGTTTTCGTTACATATTTTAGCATAGTGACCCGTTGCGATTTTTTCGTATCCGAGTTTTCTCGCTTCTCTTAAAAACACGCCGAATTTCATGGTTTGGTTACATATTATGCAGGGATTGGGAGTTTTTCCTTTTACATACGACTCGCAAAAATAATCGAGGACATTTTTTTGAAATTCTTCATGAACATCGAAAACATAAAACGGAATACCCAATTCCGTCGCAACCTTTTGAGCCTCAAAACTGTCATCGTGAGACGAATCCGTCAAAGGAGCACACATACGCATATACGCACCCGCTACCTCGTAACCTTTATCTATTAACATTTTTGCCGCAACGGTGCTGTCCACGCCGCCGCTCATAGCAACAAGAATCTTCATTTTCTTTTGCCAAACCTCCGATTTGCAAAATATATACCAAAAAGTATAATATTGTTCACAAACCTTGTCAAACATATTGAGAAAAACGACGGTGTCAAGCTATTCTTGGGATTTCGAAAATCTGCCACACACCTTGCTTTTAAAAAAATTGCTTTACTGCGGTGCTTTTTGTCTCGTTTTTCGTTTTGGGACAAAATCTCTAAAAGCCAAACGCTGCTTTAATGCTTTTTCCAATTATTACTTTATCTCTGTTAGGAAAGGACTCCCGTCTTTTTTCTTTAAAAGCCCAAGATTTATTTTGTACTATCTATGTGAAATTCTCACTGTTACTCATAACAGTCATTCCGCTTATTCTTTCCAAATGGTCGTATGTGTATTGTATCTTTGAGTAGTTAGGCAATCTAAACCATTCAACCAAATCGGAATTCTGCTTATATGTACTGCTGTAAATGCGCGGCAAGCCGCCGTAATTATATGTCGTTTTCGTTGCTCTGCCGTATTGGTCAAAGGAATTTTCCACAGAAAGTCGCTCTCCGGCCTCTGTTGTTTCGCGCATTCTTATAAGTCTGCCCAGATTGTCATAAAAGCAATCCGGAAACGCCTCGTTTGCGTCAGCAATTATTATATTTTAATAACAAAAAACAGACAAAAGGATTAAATTCTTTCGTCTGCTTTTATCTAAAAACATTATAATAACTACGCTATAATCTTTCTATACTATCGTCCTCCTTGTAACGTTCCATTTCGGTTTCAAAAAAACATCTGTTTTACTTTTAAATTAAATCCGTAGGCTTTTGTCCCACGATAAAAACAATCAACATCATGGTACAAAGATCCTTTTAAAAAAGTTTTTTTCTAAACATCACTATATCTTTTCTTCCCAATGGACATTAAACACCAATGCATCAAAAGAACTATCAATCGGAGATTTACAATAATATCTAATTGTGTTTACATCAACAATTTCCCTTCTCATCGCAAGTGCAGGATCCTCCGAACACGAATGAGCTCGCCTATTAAGATTCATTTTCGAATCAAAATAATCACACTCATATTGTATAGAAATTATACCCAAATCAGAAAAATACTCAACTTCATACTCAAATTTATTATCATCGAACTCAAATCCAAGTACCTTAACCGACTTATTCCTAACAGATACTCCATTGTAATTCCATATTTCAAAATCAGCTACAATTTTACCTTTTTTTGCTGGAAGAGCTGATAAAACAGGGACAATTCTCTTGTCGTAAGAAACAGACTCCACAATCACCCTAATGACATACCATTTGTTCTGTTCAATATGTTCAACAGCAACATTAAATGTATCATTCCCCCATTTTTGATTATATACGGAATGAGTCATAAGCCAAACTCGTTCTTCAGGCGTTATCTTGATATTGTTACGAATCTTATCCTTAATATATTGTCTTTCCGCAATTTCTGATTTATAATCGTAAAAACTGTTATTTTCCATAATGCGTATACCTATGTATTGTTTTTGGAAGAGGGTCAAAATCATAAAAATTTATTCCTTTTCTTCCGTCATAATTAAATCCTATTATCTCGCCTTGCGCATCATAATAGAATTCAAGTGTTTGGAGAACTCCGATGCCACAACCGACTTGCTTAAGAATTCTGTCACCATCTACAATGTACTCCAAGCCGCCTGCATTGAAAGTCCTCGAAATACGTACCCCGTCGGAATTATACTCGTGCTCCACTACTGTAGTTGCACTTTCAGCACTTGTTCCGTAGGATAAACTTTCTAACTGTCGGCCTTTACCCCAATTGAAATAGTACGCGGAAGAAATTCCTTCTCTATGTCGAGAAACAAGATTTCCTATTTCATCATAAGTAAATGTCAAATCCCCGTATGAAGTCAGCAAATCTCCCCACGTGTTGTCACCGTAGGTATACTGAGTAGTCGTAGAACCCGATGTCGCTCCTGTTGCCACAGTATACGTAGATTCTGTTTTACTTAATATGTTACCATGCAAATCATACACATAGTCATATTGTGTACCGGTCGTTGCTCCCGGTTCAATTATAACCTCTTTCGTCATTTGCTGCAAGTCGTCGTACGAATACTTGCGTATAAGTGAATTATTTTTGTATATTTCCGTAATGTTGTTACAATCATCATATACATACGAGAATTGAGTATTTGTCATGCGAAGCGTAACTTTATCAATAGTATCACTTGTAGTGTTACTGCCGTTTCCGCTACTATATTCGTATATACTGCCGGCGTATGTGTAATTCTCACTGTTACTCATAACAGTCATTCCGCTGATTCTTTCTAAATGATCGTATGTGTATTGTATCTTTGAGTAGTTAGGCAATCTGAGCCATTCAACCAAATCGGAATTTTGTTTGTATGTAATACCGTAATAACCGGAGGAACTACCATATTTGTATGTTGTTTTTGTCGCTCTGCCGTATTGGTCAAAGGAATTCTCCACAAAAAGACGTTCTCCGCCATCTGTTGTTTCTCTCATTCTTATAAGTCTGCCGAGATTGTCGTATTCAGAAATATAAGTTATTCCGTTTTCCAAATCCTTTGTACAATACAAATCACCATTATTGTTGTATATGTACTCATAAGTTTTTACTCCGTTATAGCTAACTGCAATAAGTCTGCCGAGATTATCATAAGAATAATCTATGTAATCGCCGTTACCGTATTGCATTTTAGTTACATATCCGCCGGAGGCACTATATGTATAAGTTGCAAGCGGAGTTGTACGTCCATCTATTTTTACTTGCGTTCTCTGACCAAAACCATTGTATAAAAAGGCATATTTCATATTACCTTTGTTAATCTGTGTCAACAAATTTTGGTTATAAGCATATTCAACAAACGCCTCGTTTGCATCAACAACATGGTCGTTATCTTTATCTTGAATAACTTGTGACAACAAACCGTTGTTCAGATAATTATAAGATGTTCTGCCTGCGGGCGAAAGCGTAGAAAGAAGCAAACCATTGTTATAGTTATATGTGTTTGTTGTAGTTTTTCCTTTCGAGTCAGTAACTGACGTCAAGAAATTACCGTTTTCAGAATACCCGTAATTATTTGTATACGTTGTTCCACCGTTTGTATTACTTGCTGTAGTTTTGGTAACATTTCCATAAGCATCATATTCGTAGGAAACTTTAACATTATTTTTATTCGTCACGCTCAAAACATCTGCTTTTACTCCTTCTGCCGAGTTTGCGTATGTGAATGTATACTCATCCCCGTTTGGAAGTACTGACTTTAACAAATCAAGGTTATTCGAAGCGTATGTGAGCATTGATTTTCCCGTTGCCGTTGATACTGTTTTTACGTTACCCTCATTATCGTATGTATAACTCTGGGCAGGCTCAAGCGTAAGCGAAAAATCTCCCACATAGGAATTATTTGCATTGTTATTATACTTACAACCTATTGTGATATAGTCAACAGTTTTTGTCGAATCCGGTATAACGGGAATCGTAATAAACTGTTTCGACCTGTTTTGAGTATTTATGTCATGTTTCTTTGTTGCACTACTTGTACCGTCTGTATAGTGTATTACATAGTCAACATAAAATGTTCTTTCTATGCTTTCATTAATCGGGTCTGTGCCTGTTCTTACAGAATTTGACATTGCCCAAAAAGAAAGTGTGTATGTATCCGTGCCCGGTCTGTTTATCTTAATATCTCGAGTAAACGAAGAAATATTACTGCTTCCTTTTGTTGTATCGCCTTGCATTTGCCATGCATTTTTTATAGGATACGAATTTTCACCATAGTTGCTGTTGGTTTTTGTCGTCCAAAAAAGGGACGGCGAAGCTAAATTATATTTACCCGGAGCTTTTGCTTTTTCCAATTGTATGCAATCAACATATACCGTTCCCGTACCGGAACCATCAATATATACACGATAAAATCCTGTAGTTTCTATCTCTGCCGTAAAATATATTCGTTTCCATCCGTTTTCTATTTCTGTATCTGTCGTTCCCAAAGGCAAATAAACTCTGGTATTTTCTAATTCCGCACCCCCGGAGGCAGAAAGATACATACTCGGGGTTCCTGTCACATTAATACATTTTACATACGCAGAAAAACAATACGTACCGACTTGATTTACAAGAAAACTTCCGGATACAGAATTTCCTGACAACTCCATTTTTAAGGAACGATTTCCTGTATATGTTTCTCCTGTTGTATAAGAATAACCGGCACCTGTATCAAAAAAGTTTGAATTCGTTGCTTCTTCAAAACTCGGTTGAGAAATAATATTCTCCGTAGTTGAATTTTTAACTGCCGATTCCGCTACCGTATTATGTTTTTTTGTACCTTCCGCATTGTTGTATGTTGTAGTTGCCGACCCCAAAACATTGCCTGTGTAATCTGTTACATAACTACTGATTACTCGTCCGTAATTATCACAACTGTATATTGTATATGTATCATCTGCAGTATTAGTTGCCGCATCTTTTCCCCAATGTTGGAAACGAGTTGTTTTATCTCCGTATTTTGTGGCAAAAACGATGTTTTCTACCGCATTGTTCTTTGATTGCGTAATTTTGCTTATACAACTTTGAGAATCGTATGTAAACTGAATCTTTTCATTATTAATTGAAGATGTTACACTGCTTAATCTGCCGTTTGAGTCATACGTCATCTGCACTGTATTAACCAAAGTTTCAGTTCCCGAAACACGGCTGTAATACTTTAGGCTTGTCAGTCTTTCATTTGTATATCCGGCTTTAACTTTGTTACTTTCAGTATCATTTCCGCAGATATTATCTACTACTCCGCCGGAAACATAAGGCACTACCAATAATTCCCCTATTGAATCCCCGGGAGCATGTTCAATTACACATTCAAGCTTTGTACCATTATATGTAAATCTTTTTTTGTTCCCATATTTATCCTGTATATATGACAACAAGCCAAAAGAATTAAATTCTTTTACTATGCCGTCTGAATTTTTCATCGTATATGTTTTATACGATGTACCATTACTTGTTATTGTATAATCAAGACCATCCTCACTTACAAATGTACCATTATTATCTTTATCATAATAATAATGTTCAGTACCGTCAGCATCCTCATGAACATAATAGAGCCTGTCGGATATTGTGGTTTCGTATATTTTTTCATTCAGATTAAATTTCGTACCATATCCCAAATGGGAACCCGTACCATTATTAACCGTATTATTGGAGTGTCCTTTTACATTTGCCAACGAACTGTTATATACAGCAGAAAAATTAATCGGCAATACACTTCCCGGAGTTTCATATAAATCGTATACAAAAGTCAAATTTCTGTTAAACACATTTACATACGCAGTACCGATACCGCTAAAATTAAAACTTTCATACGTCCAATAATCTTCAAGTCCCTTGCTGTCTCGATATGCGATAACCAATCTCGGAACCATAGTCGAATTCGCATTATCAGACGAAGCAAGTCTTACATTCATATCAACTGCCAAAGAAAGATTTTGGTCAGACATAAGTACAATACCGTTATTAGCTAATGTTCCGTCATACCATTTTTGTACAGTAGATGTTATATCCCAATTAAGGAATGTTCCGTTTGTATTACTTCCCACTGTTACATAGTCAAGAATCGTACTATTATAAGACGGTTGATTATTCCACGTAATTGTGGAAGAATCCCAACTGCCCAAAACTTCTCTTGCAGTCACTACAAGACCATTTGTACCGCTATATCCGGGGCTGTACGCAGGCATTTGGCAATAATATAAAAGTGCTTGTGTGATAATAGCAGAAGATGGTAATTCAGGTAAACTATTATACTTTGTATATACTCTCTCGTTTAAAATACTTGAAGAACAGTCATATCCAAGGTACAAAATGTCTGCGGCGTTATATATAATAGCGTTCGGAGTGCCCTCTTTTATATAATTATCTCTTACATCTGCCGCCAAACCTTCTTTTATCAAAACAGGGTCAACAGTTACGGGGAACGCTCGATTTTCATCCTCTATCCATTCTTTATCTGCTGTTACGGTAAGCAAATACTGACCGTTACCATTTGTCGATTCAATTTTATAATCTACCGCTTTTGACATTTCACCGCTATTGTCATACATATACGGTGCCGGTATTAAATAGATTTCTTTGCCCGTTTCACTATCTTTCAAACTTATACTCTTATCCTCATTAAGGATCGGAATAAGATTTTTTAGTTTTAAAGTAAATGTATACGAATACGAATCTGCCTTTTCGTTAACTATAATGTTTTCTTTTACCGATGTTCCGTGCAAAACATACTCTAAGTCAATATTATCCCATAAATCGAAATATGTAACTTTAGAAGTTTGATTTTTTAACTCAACTACCTCTTCTAAATTTTTTTTTTGTGCTTTATCGTTAGTTTCTGTAGCAGAATTTTGTGCAATCACAGCATCTACCTTGTTAGGTAAATTTTCACCTTTTTTGTAAACCCCTACAAATATAGAGTAATCTCCGTCTTTAACTCTATATAAATAATTTGCATTGCTCTTATTTGAAAATTTGACTTTAACACTGTTCTTTTTATTCTCCACACCGCTAAAGCCATCTTCCTTTTCCGTGCTCTCAGAAAAATTATTGTCAATATCTTGCCAAATTCCACTTTCATCAAGATAGTGAACTGCTTCTTCATACGCAGCAACTGAATACGAACCGTTTGATAATCTAAAATGTTTCTCGTTTTCTGTTCTAAGTGAATTATCTTCCCCTAAAACATATACTTCTTCATTACTTTCTTCAGCATTAAACAGAACTTCACCGTCATTCTGCAATACCTGACTTTCCATTTCTGTTGTTGAATGGTCTTGCAACATATTTCCTATTGCAATCACGGGCAATGCTTCTATAAAAAGCATTATTACCAACAAAAATGAAATCATTTTAAAAACAAATAAATTCTTTTTCTGTTCTAACATTAGGTTCCCCTCCATATAAATATTAAAACAATGGTACCATCGTGAAAAACATTGTATCTGTTTAAACGAAGATGTCAACGCATATTTTTGTGGTTATTTTCTATATTTTTGGTATATTTTCATTCAATTGATTTGATTATTCTGTATTATTCCGTACATAAAAGGATGAAAATTCTGTGAACACTTAAGCGGTTGTCTTTGTCCGCTAAATAAAAATGCAGATATTTACAATGAAAAATTACTTCCAAAAATAGAAAATATATACTTTTTTACCATTTTCAACACAGCATTTTCGAGAGCTCATTTTGGCGTGTTTTCCGAACATAGATTATTCTTGCCTCTATACACAAACTAAAAAGCTAAATTAAAAATTCACAAAAAAGATACAACTAATAACAACAAAAAAGAAAAACATTCGATGCCATTTGACAAAAAATATGATATAATGGTGCGTAAATTTTCGATAAAAGAAGGTAAATACTATGAATATTGATTTCAGTAAAATAAAAGGAATTATATTTGATATGGACGGCGTGCTGGTAGATTCCGAAATGGTTATGGCAAATGCTTCCGTTTTAGGAATGAAAGATTATAAAATCGAAGCTTCGCCGGAGGATTTTGTTCCGTACTTCGGTACAGACGATAAAACATATTTCGGCTCTGTTGTGCGTCAACACGGAGGTGTGTATACCCAAGAAATTGCAGAACACATTTATGACATTTATTGCAAGATTGCACCGGCACAAATCATCACTTTCCCGAATGTGCCGGAGACTCTTGCTGAAATACATGAAAGAGGTTATAAAACGGCTATTGCCTCAAGTTCCATAAAAAGGAAATTAGATGTAAACATTTCCTCTGCAAAAATAAACTTAAACAGCCTTGATGCTGTTGTTTGCGGTTCTGATGTTAAAAACAAAAAGCCCGACCCTGAGATTTTCCTCAAAGCAGCAGAAAAGCTCGGACTTGCTCCCGAAAATTGCCTCGTAGCAGAGGATGCAATAAGCGGTGTAAAAGCCGCAAAAGCCGCCGGAATGTACTGCTTTGGCGTCACAACGACTTTTGACGGAGATTACTTAAAAGAACTGGGGGCGGACATTACAGGTGCGGGAATTACTGATATTCTGCAATTTCTGCCTTAATTGGTAAATTAAGGATTGTTGCAGCTTTTGTTTCAGCTCTTTTAAGAGCTGCTTGATCAGCAATTCTTTTTATATTCATTTCAGTGTTATCTGCACTGAGTGCTTCCAATGCCGCTATTTTGGCACATCTTTGATTTAAAGAGCGGCGAATCGAATCTATATTGTTCTCGTAAGAAATTCCGTAGCGATAATCCGTTGCGGAAATTTTTTCGCGCATTTTTACAATTTCGCTCTGTGTTTTTATTGTTTCCAATTCTTTCATTCTGGTGTTCATTTCACCTTCGAAACGCTTGTAATCATCACGCACTTTTACTGCTTCTTTTACTGCAACTTCCCTGAGTCTCTTTTTTTCTTCAAGCTCATTTTCCAGTTCTTCCTCCAAAACAAGAAGCTCCGTCAAAAGTTTTTTATCTCTTGCCTGCGTAGCTAAATCAATTTTAACTCGCACATCGGTCAATCTTACTTCGGCTTCTTTCATTTCCAATCTTACCGTTTCTGCCCAAGTTTGGATTTCCACCAATTGTTTTTGGGCATCTTTTCTGTTTTTTTGAATTTTTTTCTCGGCCTCGTTTATCAAAATCTGCGGATTTTTAGCTTCTATTCTATCTGTCGTTGTTGATACGAAACCACTAAAAAGTGTTTTTATTCTTGTGAAAATATTCATAATTTTAAATTCTGCCCCTGTTTTGCACTGCGATTGATATATTTTTATTATTTGATGTAGAAAAATATTCCGTACTGTGATAAAATACACAAGATAAAACTTTACGAAAGGATTTGAATCTTATATGAAGAAATTTTTTAGCGATTTTAAAGCTTTTATAACAAAAGGTAATGTTGTTGATATGGCAATCGGTGTTGTTGTCGGCGGTGCTTTTAAGGATATCGTTAACGCCCTCGTTGCTAACATCATAACTCCTTTAATCGGACTTATGTTAGGCGGCACTGACCTTTCCGACCACAAATACGTTCTCCAAGAAGAAGTTGTAGAGATTGTAGACGGAGTAGAAACAGTTACAACTCCCGAAAATGCAGTTTTATGGGGTTCTTTCCTCCAAACAGTTATCGACTTCCTTATAATTGCTCTCACAATATTTGTTGTAATTAAAGTTGCAATGGCTGTACATAACAAAGCAGAAGCTGCCGCAAAACGCCTTAGAAAGCAAGAAGAGGAAGCAGCCGTTGAAGAAGCTCCCGCAGAGCCCGAAATCAGCTCAACTGACAAATTGCTCATCGAAATTCGCGATTTGCTCAAAAAAGATGATAAAGCAGAATAATTAAATTATTTTCTTAATGTATTTTACAAGGGCTTCCCGTTCATTGGGGAGCCTTTTTTCTGTGACTTCTTCTAACAAAACATTTAAAATTTCGCCGACTTTTGCGCCCTCAAGCACGCCGCAGTCTATTACATCTTTACCGGAAATTGCCAAATCTGACAAATACACACACGAATTTTCGTCCGATTTAATCTTTTCATAAATACGCTCTATTTCAAGTATTTCATCAAAACGCTTTGCCACCATAGACTGCTTCTGCGCTGAATTATCTGCCTTTTCAACATATATACTGCGCTTCGTGTCCTCTCCCATTCGCCTCATAAGTCTTAAAACAGCAGATTCCTCCGGAGGAATCCTGTCGTCATGGTGTAAAATAAGCTTGCAAACTCTTTGAATAGTATCATTATCCGCTTTCAAGCGTTTCAAAATGTTTTTAGCAATGTCGCTGCTTACTTTCTGGTGTCCTTTAAAGTGACGGAATCCCTGCTCGTCCTCTGTACAAACGTGCGGTTTACCGAAATCATGAAAAAGAACACTCAATCTTACTATTATATCATCGGGAGTATTTTCCAAAGCTGCCATTGTATGTTCAAAAACATCATACACATGCCAGCGGGATTTTTGTTCAAAATCAACCATATCTAAAATTTCCGGCATAAATACACCGAAAACTTCTTTATATTCTCTTATAATATCAGCACAATTTCCCGCCATCAAAATACCGCAAAACTCACTGTAAATTCTCTCTGCCGATATATTTTTTAAAAGTTCTTTGCACTGTTTTACTGCTTTGGAAGTATTTTCCTCAATTGTAAAGCTAAATCTTCCGGCAAATCTCAATGCTCGCAAAATCCTTAAAGCATCTTCTTCAAAACGTTTTACAGGCTCACCAACACAACGAACTGTTTTATTTTCCAAATCTTGCACTCCGCCAAAAAAGTCAATTATTCCCATTTCTGGATGGTACGCAATAGCGTTTATTGTAAAATCGCGCCTTGCAGCATCCTCTTTCAGCGACTGCACAAACTCAACAGACTCGGGACGTCTGTTATCTTTATACTCTCCGTCAGAACGAAAAGTAGTTACTTCATATATTTTTTTATCGAAAACAACTGAAACCGTACCGTGTTTAATGCCCGTTTCCAACACATAATAACCAAACTTCCGGAAAATTTCACAACAATCTTGCGGCTTTGCCGAAGTAGTAATATCAAAATCATGGGGCTTATTTCCCAAAAGTGCATCTCTCACACAGCCACCCACATAATACGCCTCAAAATTATTTTCATTTAAAATCCGTATAATTTCTTCTGCATTTTCATTATAAATCAAAGGATTTACTTTACCGAACATTATACCGTATACCATCCTTTATTTTCTTCCACAAGTATTTCAGCCTTGCCTTGTGTGCTTTCCGTCAAAATATCGCACAAAGTTTTTGTGTCTCCCACCGCAATTTGCAGTTGTATAAGTACATCTTCTGCAAATTCCTCATTTACAATTTGAAAACTCGCATTTGCAATATCAGGATTTGTTCCGCTTGTAAGCAAGTATCTGACAGTGTTGTACATTTGATAATCAATATTAACATAAACTTCATCGTACAGCACTTTTTTTACCGTTTCGCAAGCATTTATACCCATTGCCGCCGCCTTGCGATAAGCTCTTGTAAGTCCCGATGCACCCAAAAGTATTCCGCCGAAATAACGCACAACAACTACTACCGCATTTTCCACATTTTGGTTTTGTATGGCATTTAAAGTCGGAATACCTGCTGTTCCCTGCGGTTCGCCGTCATCGCTGTATCTGCTTATCATAACGCCGTCTTCCATGCACAAATCATAAGCATAAACGTAAT
This sequence comes from Oscillospiraceae bacterium, assembly GCA_015069165.1. Taxonomy (GTDB): domain Bacteria; phylum Bacillota; class Clostridia; order UBA1212; family UBA1255; genus Egerieisoma. Next base: position 19,450 of record SVJD01000017.1, on the reverse strand, counting down.
GCCGCGCTTTTTTATATTTATTTTTGACTTCTTTTATAAAAGCTAACGCGTCTTCTTCTGTGGCAATCGGCGATGCACAGCCTATAAATCTCGACTTTTTTTCTTCAAATTCTGCTTCACCGGAAGATTTCAGCGTAACGTATATATCTTTCATATTATCTCCAAATTCAAGTCAATTTTCCACTAAATAAGGTTCTATTTTACTAAAATGCTCCGGCGGAATTTTTCCTTTTACAGAAATACCGGTTTCTGTATATTCTTCCATGTCAACTTTTCCGTATTTATGCAAATATGAAAGTAAACCACCCTCGCTGTACGGGAATAAACAAACAAAAGTTTTGTCTGCCTTTACAAAGTAATTGATAGTCTGCTCTTTTAATTCCTCCAGACCGTCTGCATTTGCAGCAGAAACTTTGAAAACCTTTCCGTAGCCTTGTGTAATTCTCGGAGAAGGATAAATATCTGCCGGTGCTTTATCGATTTTGTTAAGTACTAAATATCTGGGACGATTTTCCGCTCCGATTTCTTTTAAAATACTTTCTACAGTATCAATGCACGCTTCAAAATCAGAATTACTGCAATCTACCACGTGCAAAAGTAAATCGGCATAAACCGTTTCTTCTAAAGTCGATTTAAAAGCCTCCACTAAATCATGAGGCAATTTTCTTATAAAACCAACTGTATCTATCAAAAGAAAATCTCTGTTATCGGGAGTTACCAAACGTCTTACCGATGTATCAAGAGTTGCAAAAAGTTTATCCTCAGCAAGCACATCTGATTGGCACAAAGCATTTACCAAAGTAGATTTCCCTGCATTGGTATATCCTACCACCGCTACCGTGGGAATTTCTTTTTTCTGTCTTTCTTTTCTTAAAACACTTCGTCTTTCTTTTACTTCTCGAAGCTGAGACTCCAAAAAGTTAATTTTTCTTTTAATATGCCGTCTGTCAGTTTCAAGCTGTGTTTCTCCCGGACCTCTCGTACCGATTCCGCCGCCAAGACGTGAAAGCACCGCACCTTGTCCCATCAATCTGGGCAGTCTGTATTTTTGCTGTGCAAGTTCTACTTGCAAACGGCCTTCTCTCGACTTTGCTCTCGCCGCAAAAATATCAAGAATAAGCGCCGTTCTGTCGATAACTCTTGCCCCTATTATATTTTCAAGATTTCTGATTTGCGATGCCGATAATTCATCATCGAATATAACAATATCTGCATCCAAACCTTGTCTGTACAAAGCAAGATTCTCCGCCAAGCCGCGTCCGATATATGTTTTTGCTTCGGGTGTTTCTCGTCTTTGAGTATAAGAACCTACCACAACAGCTCCGGCAGATTCCGCCAATTCCTGAAGCTCTGCCAAAGGATTTCCGACTGTATGTGTACCGTCAGTAATAACGCCCACCAAAATTGCTTTTTCCTTATCTTTTTGCACTTGTTGGGAACTGTTGGCAAAATAGGAAGCTTCGCTGTCTTTTTCTGCAAGTTCGGTAAAAACACTGTCCAACGCCGATTTTTTCCAATACTGATACGGGCCTCTTAATTCAAAATCTGTAAAAATTCCCGATTCATTTCTCGTTAAAACGGCTGCGGAAACTCCTGTCCCCGCTCTTTTTTGCGTATCAACTCCGATTACAACCATAGCATCGTAACGCATAGATTTCAATGATTGAATATCAACGTCGGAAGGCCGCACGCTGCCGTTAGGGTGGGTATGAATACACCTGATTCCGCACAAACGCAAATTACTGCGCCTGCCTTCAAGCTCCGGAAGCGGAACACTTCTGTCATCTCCGACTGCTATTGCAATCACTCTGTTTTTTCTGTCAAGAAAAACAGCTACTTCTTTATTTATATCAGTTGTAACATCTATCATCATTTCGGAAATTTCCGCAGGCAAAAACACTCCGGGCTCGTATACATTTTCCACAAAATCGCGCATACGATCCAAGATAGAGTTTTTAATAGAATTTATATTTCCGTAAATAGTTTTGTTTTCAGCCATAAATTTCCTTATTTGTAAAATCAGAAAAGTCTTTTAACTGTTCTGTTTATCCTTATTACATTATCCTCATTAAATATTTCTGAGTGTTTTTCAATCAACTCGTCTGCTATACTTGCTGTAATTGCATGATAAGCAATGGAAATATTTTTAGATTTTGCCATTTCTTCCAAAAGCGGTAAGCCATCAATAATTGTGTCTACTGTCGTTTCGTCAAGTAAATTGGTACTTCCTATGACAGCACTGCACTTTATACAAGATGCCGCTTCTATTTCGTCAAAAATTTTCGTTGCCGATTCCATATCTTTGGTAAAAGGGCGATTGGGATTCATAACAAAGAAACACTCAAAATCTCTCGACTTAATATCGTCGCTGTATCTTCCTACTGCTTTTGCACCCAAATCATCGCCACCCACATCAAGCACTACATTCCACTCTTGGTCGCGAATGAGGGCCGCCATATTTCCTGTAAGTGCCGGAATGTCAACATTAGTATTGGCAAAGAGCGGCATTTCCACACGTATACCTGCTTCTTTTAAAAGTTCAACCGCATCTGCGGAGCGAAAAAAGGGGTTTACTATATCCAAATCAATGAGCGCAACATTTTTCTCTGTCTTTTTTAATTTCAACGCAAAATTTACTGCAGCTTCCGTCTTTCCGCTGCCGTAATGTCCGGTAAAAACATAAACACGAGTTCCCATTTTATCACCTCTTAAAAACAAATTTTTTCTGCAATATATAACTCAAAGCAAAAAGCGGTAAATCCACAACAAGTTTACATACAATTTCAGGAATTCCCAACATTCCGTTTAAAACCTCTCCGCCCAAAGTACCGAGAGCCAAAATAATTGCCCATACACATAAATACTTCAAAAAACATTTTACGGAAGCTTTTCCAAATACAACTTTTGCATTGAGCGCGTAATTAACCATTCCGCTGCTTACTCTTGCAACAACATACGAAACCGCATAACCCCAACCCAATATGGAAGAAAATGTAATAAATAATACATAATCCAACAGAAAAGATATCATCGAAGAAAGCGCAAACTTTAATATTTGCGATATTACTAAAAATGAATCTCTTAAAGGGTGGAAATGCGAGCCTGCGTTATTATCATAATAAATTGTATTTATCGGCACTTCTTTATACGGTATGTGCCATGTTTTTATTTGCAAAAGCATATTCATTTCGTACTCGTATCTGTCGCCCTTTACTTCTAACATTTCCGCATAAAGCTCTTCGGGAATTGCTCTGAGCCCCGTCTGCGTATCATGTATGGATAAACCTGTTGCAACTTTAAACACAAGTCTTGTAAAACCATTGCCGAGTTTTGACTTAAATGGCACTTTCTCGCCCTCGTCTTTAAATCTGCCGCCTATTATCATAGCCGGTCCTTTTTCGCTGTTTAAAGATTCTTCTGCCGCTTTTACAACCTCATGAATTGCCGCCAAATCGTGCTGTCCGTCGCAATCTGCCGTTACAACGTAGTTATACCCTGCACCTTTTGAATTCAAACGGATAATTTCGGCAAAACCGGTTCTCAAAGCTTGTCCTTTGCCGCGATTGACTTCGTGATGAATTACAACACAACCTTGTTCTTCTGCCGCCTCAAAAAAGCCGGCACACGCTTCTTGACTTCCGTCATCCACTGCTACTACAGGTATATCATTTTTTCTCAATAAAGTTACAAATTCCACAAATCTGTCATCAGGTTTATACGCCGGAATAAGTACCGCATATTTCACGCTGTTACTCAAAACACATTACCTCCTCACAGTCAAAGAACTTGTCGGTTTTAAGTCCGGCAGTATCTTCACCTAAGTTTGCAATTTTCGCTGTTGCCAAAAATCTCTTATTCTTTGTGTATACTCTTAAAGTTTCTCCCTCTTGCACTTCTGCTCCCACACGTTGCGTAATGTTTTTTATTCTGAATGCAACGCCCGTTCTGTATTTTCTTTCCTCTGTTTCATTAAGTGTTATTTTTTTATAATCTTTAAGTACAAAATCAATCGAAAAAACACTGATTTTGTCTTTTTCTATATTTTCCGGCAATACAGCACTTTCCGCTTGCATAAAGCCGTATTCCGTACGTTCCAAAGCAGACATACAAGCCAAAACGCCCAACTTTTCTCCCAAATCTCTGAATATTGACCTTATGTACGTTCCTCTTGCACATTTTATATCAATAACAGCTTTCGGGTACTCTCCCGGTTTGGAAATAAATTCCAAAACCGTAATTTCATATACGGTTACTTTCCTGCTTTTCATTTCAAAAGTTTTGCCTTGTCTTGCCAACTTATACGCTTGTACGCCGTCAATTCTTATTGCCGCATAATCCGGCGGAATCTGCTCTGTTTCTCCTAAAAAGCTTTTTGCCGCTTCTTTGACTTTTTCCTCTGTAATAGATATAAGTCTTTCATCATTTACGTCTAATTCTTCGATTGTATTTCCCCAAATATCACACGTATCTGTTTTATATCCGAAAGTTACCTCTCCTGTGTATCTTTTGGGCATTGTTAAAAATACATCTGCACATTTCGTGCCTTTTCCCACGCAAACAGGCAAAACGCCCGAGGCCTCCGGGTCAAGTGTTCCCGCATGACCTGCTTTCTTCTCGCCCAAGGCTCTCCTGACTCTGGAAACACAGGCAAATGATGTCATTCCTGCCGGTTTATATACATTTATTACGCCATCCATTTTTGCACTTCACCAATTAATTTTTCTTTGTATTCATCAAAAGACAATCCACTTTCGGGAGAATAAACCAAACCTGCCGCTCTTTTGTGTCCGCCTCCGTTAAATACAGAAGCAACAACATTTACATCACAAGTTTCGTCGGAACGCAAGCTTATTCTGTGCTCTCCCTGCCTTTTTCCCGGTTTTACAAGAATTCCCACATTTACACCCTCAATACACCTTAAAAAAGGCGCAAGACCGTTTAAATGCTCATCATTCGTTCCTGTTTCTTCCATATCTGCCTTTGTTATATGCAAATATGCAATTCTTCCTTGTGCGTAATATTCCACTTTACCGTAAGCCAAAGCCTTTAATGCTATTTCGCCTTTTGTTTGATTTTCATATACTGCGGAATACTGCCAAGACATACCTCCTGCTATTTCAATAAGTTTGGCCGCAATCTTATGCGTTTGCGCCGTTACATTTGAGTATGCAAAACATCCGGTATCTGTAAGAATTCCCGCATAAATGCTTTTGGCAATTTCTGTAATATGCGGTAATTTTTCAAAATTATCATAAGTGGTTAAAAATTCCCACATTCCTTCTGCAGTTGCCGCCCATTCAGGATTACAAACCGTAATTTGAGCAAAAGATTCTGTCGTAATATGGTGGTCTATTCTTATGGTTTTTGAAGCATTATAAAATATTTGCTGTCTTTCTCCCAATCTTTTAACATCGCTTACATCTACTGCGATACAAAGTTCTGCTGAATTTTCGCTAAAATCTACGTTTTTACTTTCATTCCACACAAAAAACTCCATTCCCGCAGGAAATTGACCTCCATATATATACGAAAGGTTACGCGGCGGAATTTCTTCGTTTATAATGCGTACTTTTTTCCCATTATCGCATAAAAAATATGCAAGAGCGAAAGCCGACCCCAAACAATCTCCGTCTGCGTGTATGTGAGTAAATATATCTATACTAACCGCCTCAGCTATTGCCTCTTTTATCAGCTTCCAATCTTGCATATAAATCACCTTTTCCTTTTTTTACGGTTTTTGGTTAAGCTCGTCAATCTTCTTGTTCATATACGAACCGTATTCAAGAGATTCATCAAGCACAAAAGTGAGTTCAGGGAGCGCCCTGATTATCATTTTTTGTCCCAAAGACCTTCTTATAAAGCCACTCGAGCCTTTCAATGCTTCGATGGCAGCTTTTTTTTCATCTTCACCGGCATAAATACTGACATAAACCTTTGCAAATTTTAAATCCTTTGTAAGTTTTATATTAGTAATGCTGGTAACTAAGGGAATTCGCGGATCTTTAACGTCATTTCGTATAATATCACTTAAAACCCTGCGCATTTCCCCTGCGATTCGCTCTGTTCTATCCATTCCTTTTAACCTCTTCCATTACATAGCACTCAATATTGTCTCCTTCTTTGAGGTCATTGAACTTCTCAAATGAAAGTCCGCATTCAAAGCCTTGCTGAACTTCTTTTACGTCGTCTTTGAATCTCTTGAGCGAAGCTAATTTACCTTCGTATACTACGATGCCGTCACGTACAATACGCACTTCGGAATTTCTCACTATTTTTCCGTTTGTTACATAACATCCTGCAATCGTACCAACTCCGGAAACTTTAAATGTCTGTCTTACTTCAACATGACCGATTACACTTTCCTTAAACTCAGGATCAAGCAAACCTGCCATAGCAGCTTTAACGTCTTCTATCGCATCATAAATTACGCGGTAAGTTCTGATGTCAACGCCTTCTGCCGCTGCGTGCTCTGCAACATTTGCTCCGGGACGCACGTTAAAGCCAATGATAATGGCATTTGATACAGAAGCCAACTGAACGTCTGTTTCTGTAATTCCGCCAACCGCACCGTGTACGATTTTGATTTTTACTTCGTCTGTGCTGAGTTTTACGAGAGACTGTTTTACCGCCTCAACGCTACCCATAACGTCTGCTTTAACAATGATATTAAGGTCTTTTACATTACCTTCCTGAATCTGTGCAAACAAATCATCAAGAGATACTTTGCTTTGTGTTTGCATTGTTTTTTCTCTGAGTTCGCTCTTACGAGTATCAACCAAGTGTTTCGCAACTTTTTCGTCTTTAGCAGCATAGAAAAGTTCACCTGCATCGGGAACTTCGGGAAGTCCCGTAATTTCTATAGGTGTTGAAGGTGTTGCTTTCTTAATTGCGTTACCTTTGTCGTCTGTCATTGTACGGATTCTGCCGAATGTTGTACCGGATACAATTGCATCGCCTACTTTAAGCGTACCTCTTTGTACCAAAAGTGTCGCAACCGGACCTCTGTTCTTGTCAAGTTTTGCCTCGATAATTGTACCTTTTGCAAGACGTTCAGGACTTGCTTTGAGCTGCAAAATATCTGCTGACAATATAACCGTTTCAAGAAGAAGCTCAATATTTTCGCCGGATTTTGCCGAAACAGGTACAAACGGAACGTCACCGCCCCAAGCTTCTGTTATTACGTCGTGTTCTGCAAGTTCTTGTGTCACGCGGTCAATATTTGCGCCCGGTTTATCTATTTTGTTCACTGCAACAACAATTGATACATTAGCTGCTTTTGCGTGGTTAATAGCTTCTACCGTTTGAGGCATTACGCCGTCATCTGCCGCAACAACGATGATTGCAACGTCGGTAACTTGCGCACCTCTTGCTCTCATTGCAGTAAAGGCTTCGTGTCCCGGTGTGTCCAGGAAAGTAATCTTTCTGTCGTTGATTCTTACCATATACGCACCGATGTGCTGTGTAATACCGCCTGCTTCTCCCGATGTAACGCTTGTTTTTCTGATAGCGTCCAAAAGTGATGTTTTACCGTGGTCAACGTGTCCCATTACAACTACAACAGGAGGACGTTCAACTGCAGTTTCGTCTTGCTCAACATCAATTTGGTCGTCTTCAAAGAGAATATCTTCATCTGTAACAACAACTTCTTGCTCTGCTGTAATATTGTACTCGCTTGCAATCAAAGCCGCTGTATCAAAGTCAATAACCTGATTTTGGTTAGCCATTACGCCCATAAGCATAAGCTTTTTAATAACATCAGCAGAAGTTTTCTTGATTCTCTCTGCAAAATCTTTAACAGTCATTGTTTCAGGTAATGTAACATTTGTCAAAACGGCTATAACAGGCTGTGTTTTTTGATTCTGCGCTACAAATTCTTTTGCTTTTTTCATCATATCTTTTTTGCCCTTCGAACCTTTTTTCTGCATACCTTCCATATCGTAGCCTACGCTGTAATCATCTGAATAAATCTCGGAAACTCCCATTTTTTCTCCCACAAATTTTCTTGCGGATTTATATTTATCCTTTTGATTATTCTGCGCATTTTTACCGAAATCTTTACGGCCGCCGCTATCTTTCTTTGCATACTTATCGTTTTCTCTTTCCTGCTGCTTGCCTGCCATTTTTCCTGCATAATCTCTTTTTACTTCTTGCATTGCAACAGCAGGTGCAATCGGAGGAATGGAAATGCGATTTCCGCCTCTGTTATTGTCACGGTTTTCTCTTGCAGGACGCGGCTCTTTGTTGAATTCGCGTTTTTGGAATTCTTTTTGCTCACTTGCAGGCTGTCTTTGCGGTCTTTGAGGCGCTTTCGGTTCTTCTATATTGAAGATTTGAATAGGCTCTTCCGGTAATTTATTTTCAAGTTCGATTGTAATTACCTCAGAATATTCATATTGTTTAAATACGAATTTGCTTTCTTCCGCACTTTCCTCTTTCTTGTTTTCTGCTGTTATTTCATTCTTTGTTTCTCCGCTTTCTTTCGAAACTTCTTTGGCCGCAACTTTTTCCTCTGCCGGCTTTTCTGTCTTTGGCTCAAGATCTTCTTTTTTTACACGTTTAACGCGTCTTACGGTAGGTTCTGTTTTAGCAGGTGCAACCGGAGCTGCTTTTTCTGCAGTTTCTTTTTTCTCCGATGCAACAACATCATCAGCAGATTCCGTACGTACCGCATATCCTGCGCGCAAACCGGAGCTTGCTTCTCTGCTTTGTCTTTTTGAACTTGATGAATTTTTATCTGAATCCGAATCAGAGCTGTTATCTACTATAATTCTTCTTACAATTACTCCCGATGATTTACCTTGAGTCTGTTGTTCTTTCTGGGCCGCAATCTTTTTGGATGCAGAATCATCAGTTGCAGGTTCATTAGTTTTATCGGCTTTAACTCCTGCCTGCTCATAAAATCTGCGAAGGTCTTCTCCTTCCAAAACACTCATATAAGTTTTATCTTTTATGCCCATTTCATTAAGCATTTCCAATATTTTCTTACTTGTGGATTTAAGCTGTTTTGCAAGCTCATATACTCTAATTTTATTATCCAACAGTGCCACCTCCTGATTTATTGGCATCGACCTTTACTTGTTGTTCAAACTGACGAGCAAGGCTTTCATACGTTTCTTTATTTACCTCGGTCTCAAACTCTTTGCTGAGTTTGTTGCCTTTTACCATTTTATCAAAACACATGGGATTGTTGCACAAATACGCGCCTCTGCCGTTTTGTTTACCGGTAAAATCCAAAACGATTTCTCCGTCTGTTGTTCTCACAACACGCAATAATTCTTTTTTGGGTTTCGAGTCATAGCATCCGATACATCTTCGCATCGGTATTTTCTTTTGTTTCAAAAGTGCCTCACTCCCTTGATTTTATAATATCAATTACACAAGATTAGGGTCAAACGCACCGTTTTCGTCGTAAGGATTTATTGCCTCATCAACGCTTTCGGTATCTGCCGCTTCTCCATCATCTTCGCCGAAGAGTTCTTCTTCTACGCTTGCTCTGATTTGTGCCTCACTCTTAATGTCAATCTTCCAGCTTGTAAGTTTAGCCGCAAGACGTACGTTTTGTCCCTCTCTGCCGATTGCCAAAGAAAGTTGGCTGTCAGGAACGATTGCTGTTGCTGATTTATCTTCTTCGTTTATAAATACTCTGAGAGCTTTTGCAGGACTTAAGCTGCTTGCAATAAGATCATCAGCATACGGACTCCATTTAATAATGTCAATTCTCTCGCCTCTGAGCTCGTCAACAATAACTTGAACTCTTGTGCCTTTTTGACCAACGCAAGCACCAACGGGCTCAACATTTTCGTCTTTTGAGTATACTGAAATTTTTGTTCTTGAACCGGGTTCTCTTGCTATGTTCATAATTTCAACTATGCCGTCGTGAATCTCGGGAACTTCTATTTCAAACAATCTTTTAACGAGATTCGGATGGCTTCTTGAAATCATTACGCAAGGTTCTTTGCTTTTAAAGCCTTTATCTTTAACTTCAAGTACATAAGCTTTGATTCTGTCGTAAACTTTGTACTGCTCTGTTTCTACTTGCTCTGCCGGCAAAAGAATACCTTCTATTTGTCCCAAATCAACATGAATAATGCGTTCTTTTTTACCTTCTTTTGTTTCACGCATTTCAATTCTTTGAATTGTTCCTGTTACGATGTCTTTTTCTTTTGCTCTGAATTGGTCGTAAACGCGAGTTCTTTCTTCTTCTCTGAGTTTTTGAATAATAATCTGTTTTGCTTTTTGAGCAGCTAAACGACCGAAGTTTTTAGGTGTAATTTCAAACTCAGCAAAATCTCCTATTTCGAACTCAGGATCAATTTCTCTTGCTTCTGCCAAAGAAAGCTCTGCTGTATCATTTTCAACAACCTCTACAACTTCCTTTTGAGCGTAAACTTTAATTTCTCCTGTTTCGCGGTTAAATTCAACTCTTGTATTACATTCTGTCTCGGATTTTCCGTAAGAAGCGTTCAAAGCTTCTTCTATAGCAGAAATAATAACTTCTTTATCTATCCCTTTTTCCTTTTCAAGCTCGTCAAGAGCAAACAATAATTCAGCACTCATTTTTGTAATTACCTCCGTTTTTTAATTCCAAATGATTGTTCTTTTTACTAATGATACATCTTTTACATTAAAGCGACGTTCCTTTGTTTTTCCTTTGCCGGTATCCTCTTCGATTATTATTTCAGAGTTTTCACGACCGATAAGTTTTCCTATAAAAAGCTTACTGTTCTCTACAGGTGCATATAAATGCAATTCAATTTCTGCACCCTTATATCTTTCAAAATCGCGGTCTGTTTTAAGAGGTCTGTCTATTCCCGGCGATGAAACCTCAAAAATATATTTTCCTTTAACAGGGTCTTTTTCATCCAATATATCATTCAAAGATTCACTGACAAGTTGACAATCATCCAACGATACTCCGCCGACTTTATCGATATAAAGTCTCAAATACCACTCTGAGCCCTCCTTGACATATTCAACTTCGATAAGCTCAATTCCGGCATCAAGACCCTCAATAATAGGCTCTGCAATTTCTTTGACTGCATCTGCAATCTTCACAACTTACACCTCCGAAAACATTATACGCTACTGCAATTTTTTAAAACAAAAGAGCGGGAATTACCCGCTCTTTGCATAAAAACATCAAATTGCTTTTTTATTATAGAATTATTATCCTTTTGTGTCAAGATTTTTTTACAAAACCTACATTAACAAGGCTGTTAAAGTTTAGTAACAATCGTTTTGTAGAAGTTCCAATGACTTGCACGATTTGCACCGACTTGTGAGTCTGTGTCTGTAAGCAAAGCTGCATAAATGCTCTCCAATGAGTAGTTACCGCCTGTTTTTGCAAGAACTCTCGTAAGTTCGGAAGAACTGCTCAAAGCTCTGATATTGATGCACATTGCTATTGCTTTAACATCTTTAACACCCAAGTTATAAGCTTCGAGAGCATATGTTGCAATATTTTGTTTGAGTGTAGCAGCACTCACAGAACTCATGCTCGAATTTGCTGCCAACAAACTGTCATAGATTGCTGTAATCTGCGCATCTGTGAGAACACCTGTCGTTGTTGTTGCAGGCTTTTCAAAGTCAGCCGCACCGAGATTTGTTATATTAAAGTACTGTGATGTTTCACCTGAAAGCGTCGTAATCACTGCATTTGTTCCGCTTGCTCCCAATACATAACTTGTATTAGCAGCTCTAAACAAATATTTACCCTCTTTGATATAAACAAACCATCTTTGATCACTGCTTTCTTCTGTAATTACTTTAACTTTACTGCCGGCAGTTGTACCATTAGCCGTAAGAACATATCTGTTTCTAACATTTGTAAGTTTGTAGCTTCCGTCAGATTGTCTTTCAAAGTAATACTGCTGGGTTTTATCAGAAGAACTTGCAGTTTCATACATAGCATTTACTCCTGTAAGGGAGAGTCCCTGAGTACCGCTTGCTATATGTCCTATAAAGTTGGTTCCCACATCTATCGGATTAACCAAATCAAAATATGTGCCTGTGGTAAGTGTAAACGCTTGTGCATTACTGTTATCGCCCGTATATATGGCAATATTTGTACCATCTGCAGTAGCATCGTTCGCTACATCGAGATATTTATCTCCCGAACAAGCAGGAAGAAGTGTATATCCGCTCGACGTTCCGTAAATAAACCATTTTTGACCGGATGTTTCTGCATAGGCTGCAACAGTAACATTTGCACTGTTCGCATCACTGTTGTTTGCAACAGTAAGAACATATCCGTTTTTCTGATTTTTGATTATATAAGAACCGTCAGAAAGTTTTACAAAGAGCCAAGCAAAAGAAGCATCGGCTTTTGTTGTTCCCAATACAACATTTGTGCCGGAGAAAGTCAATCCTTTACCGGTAGCAAGTTTTGTGTTGATTCTTGCCAAGAAGTTTGTACCAAGATCTACATATCCCGAAGGACGTGTTATTATCTCAAACTTCTCAATTGTAAAAATCTGAGAACTTGAAAGTGTATATGTGTTGTTTTTCACAGATGTTCCTGCAGAAGGTGTTGTGCTTGATACTGAAAGCACGCACGCAGGAGATACTACTGAACGCAATACATATCCTACTACTTGACCGCTGTAATTATATTTAGCAAAAATGTACCAATGTTGCTTTGATGCGCCGCTGTCTGTAGCAGAAAGCTGCACCGCAGCACCCGAAGTTTTTGTGCCGTTGGCAACTTCAAGGAGATAATTATTGTTCATATTTATAATCTTATAACTTCCGTCAGACTGTTTTACAAAGTGCCATTTTTGTGCCGCCGTATCTGCTTTGGTATTGGCAATAACACTCGTACCGGAAGCTGCAACATTTAATGTGGCATTTGTCAAATTGATTTTTGCATAGAAATCATTACCGAGATCAGCAAATTTACTTGAAGTATATCTGTCAAGCTCATCTTTATATGCGCCGTTTTCACCAAAATGCATTACTGCTTTTTTGCGCATTGCTGCTTTTGTAGTTGAAGATGCACTGCTGTCAAAACCGAAAGCCGCCTTAATGTCGGAGTTTTGATTGATATATTCGTCTGCAGAGAACAAGTTGCTTCCTCTACGACCTTCACCTATACCGTTATTAACAAAGTGATTAAATAAAGCAGCTTCGTCTTGACCGAAAGCACTTTGAAGATCCGTGTTGTTTGCGTAATAATACTGCGGATCAAACATAACACTTTTAACATCTGTAGGGAAAGTAAATGTTTCCGCCTCATAAGTGATTGCACAAGAGTTCCATGTACTTCTTATAGAACCATCAGAATAACAAGCTCTTTCTTTGTAAGTACCGTTTTCAAGAGTAATCATTGTAGTAGATCCGCCGCCGTCAAGCAAGAAAGCATTACTATAGCCGATTGCCTGACAGAAAGCAGGAATTCTGTTGAATTGAAGACCTGTACGAACACCATTTGCATCAGCAGTAACCATAGCCATCATGATTGAGCCATTAGCTTTAGTACCGATAATGTTCGAAGGATACTGATGAGTATTTTGACCTGCACTTGCTCCCAAATCGTTATATATTGAGCCGTTTCTCATAACAAGACACTGTCCGCCGATAGCTTCATCAACATCAGACCAACTTCTGTTATTTAAGCTGTCATATACTGATGTAGTAATTGTAACAGTTTGACCAACTGCGAATTTATTCTGAATTGTTGCAATCTGTGAACCTCTTGCAGTAATCATAACTGTATCGCCGTCCAACGCAGGTCTGCTTGTTGTACCTGCAGGATAAATGCCTTCAACAGTACCTGTAAGAGTGCCGCCATTCATAAGTTTAGGAGAACTTGTTTTAATTGCAACTTCATAAGCATCGTCATTAACGTATGTAGCTGAATTAAGTCTGTTATTAAATACTGTAAGTGTATTGGCAACAGGAGCTCTGTTTATTCCGGTTGCAGCAAAGGATGCTCCCGTAGAAACATTTTTGATTGTAGTTGTAACTTTAGGCTTTCCAACCAAAACTTGTTTACTTGTTGTTACGCCAAGCGTATAATAGTCTGCATTCTGCTCTGCGGAATACATTTGGCTGCACCAAATCTCTCCGTCTGCAATCTGTGCACTGAAAGTAACCAAAACAGCCCATTTCAAGCCATCGTCCGTAGTACCGCCCGGCAAATTTGATGTCCAAGTCATCCAGTCTCCGTTTACTGCCGCAAGAATTTTCTTATCGCCTTCACTATAGTTTGCAACAACAGTTGTGAGCGGAGAAGAATCTTTTATATAAGTACCGTGATTCATTACTTCAAAACCTAATGCAGGGTTACTTGCAAGATTACCCTCTACAATATTGATTTTTCTGTTTGCTCCCCAACCTGAAGAACCGCCGCTGCCCAAGTGTGCATACGTATAATCTATACCTGTGTCAGTACCGTTATAGTAAATATTAGTTGTGGTGTTTGCATCCTGTCCTGTGAAAGAATACGCTTCTGCTTCAAGAGCACCGTTTCCAAAAAATGGCAAAACGCTTACTATCATTGCAACAACGATTACAAGCACTACACATTTTGAAATCAATTTTTTCATAATGCAACAATCTCCTATTCTTTTTCTAAAAAAACAACAAGACCTTTGTAAAGGCTCTCTCTATTGCTTTCAAACCGAAATTTTCTATATATAGGGTAAACCATTCGGACGCAAAAGTCAATAATATTTTCACACACCTGCTTTTAAATGAAAACTCCTATTTGCGATTTAAACGCAGCCTGCTCTATCCACATTTACTAAACATTTAGTTGCATTTCTTTTCTGTCTGTTTTTCATATTTAGACAAAATCACAATGCAATCGAGACATAACTTTCCGTCTCTTTTTTGGATTTGGACAGAAAATCAAGGTTTTTGTGACTCCCGAACAGTATAGAACAGTCAGCGAAATAGATTTTTCTGTCTCTTTTTCGTATTTAGACAGAATATTATCGTGTCGAGTTGCAACTTTCTGCCCTTTTTTCATTTTTAGACAAAAAGTGTAAAGTTATTTAAAAATCTACGCTATTCAAATTTTCCAAGTTTTATTTTACACTCTCTTGTGTACAAAGTCGTAAAATTTATAGGGGCGAACTATATCGCCCCATAATCAATACAATCTGTAAGATTCCGTCAAAGAACCATAATAAATCTGTCCAAGTCCCATTAGTATACGTTCCGAACCATCCTCCGAAAGCCAAATTTCCACATAATCGATACCGCTGCCGAAACGGACATCCGCGCCGCCATGCGCTTCGCACAGCAGTTTTACTATTTCGTTATATTCGCCGTTATTTGCAATAAATTCCTTAACTTCAGACAAAATAAGTCGCTTAATCTTCTTTTCTTGTTCGATTTCATTACGTAATCTCTCATAAGAAGAACTTTTTTCCGTTTCCAAATATGCCAATTTGCTCAACTTTTCTTCTTTTGTGCCTGAAAAAGTACGAATCCTCTCAACTACCGCTATGTGTCCGAAAGTGTCGACATCTTCAATTTTCTTGGCCTCAGCGGAAACAATTTTGGCAGATGTCGGAGAAGCCGTTGCTACTGTCGTCGGTGCCGAAGTTAAAGCAATCCCGTCAGAATTCATGTTATTCGCCACACTCGGAATTACAAAAGCAACCAAAAGTAATGCTGCTAAGCCAATGGTGATACATAAGACTTTTTTCATTTTCATAATTAAACCCCTTTCTTTTTCTAATATATTTTTACCCTGCATTCGTAAGCAGAAGATACGCAATAGTTATGATGAGTGCCGAAAATGCAACAACAGATAAAAACGTCATCTTTTTATAAGACAATATGTTTTCTATTCTGTTTTTAATTTTAGCTCCGCCAAAAGCTGCCACAAATATATTTGTTTTTTCGGTTGCTGATAACAAAGCGTTAGCATATTCTTTCCTTTGCGTTTCATTACACTTCGATAATACCGTTTCATCACAAGCAAGTTCCATATCTGAATAAAGCATTTTAAGAAGTAACCACGCAAACGGATTAAACCAATGAATACATACAACGAGAAGTGCCAAAAGTCTGATTAAATTATCTTTTCTTTTTATGTGTGCTTTCTCATGTAGCAATATATAATCCAAATTGTCTGTTTCATATTCAACAGGAATAACTATTTTGGGTTTTATAATTCCGTAAACAGCAGGTGTTTTGATTTTCTCTGACAAATAAACATTTCCTTCTAAATGTCGTGCTTTCTTATTCACAACTATTGAAGTAAAATAAATGATAAATACAGTTATTACTACAATCAAAGCAACGGCAAGCCATATCACAGATGCAATGTTAAACAACTTTTCAAGAACATTTACTTTATATGTAATAGGAAAATAAGTATCTGCCAACATTACAATATTCATTGTGCTAAAGCTGGGCCCTTTGTAAAATTCATATACAGTGACCGTTTTAGTCGCAAAGTTTGATAATAGCGCCATAATTCCGTATTTGCTTGAAACCGCAACCGGTATACATAATCTAAAAAAAGGAATCGACCAAAACCAAACGAAAAATCTGCGTGGAATTTTCTTTATAAATCGAAGCAGAAAAACAGGTATCATACAAATTGTCGCAGCAAGGCTCATATTAAATACCCAATAAAAAATTTCGCCGAGCATAATATCACCTTTTAGAAATCAATTCCCGAAGTTCATCAATTTCTGCCTGCGTAAGTGATTCATCTTCAATTAAGCTTGAAAAAAGAGCCTTTTTTGAACCACCAAAAAGTCTGTCAATAAGACCTTTTGTTTCACTTACACAAACATCTTTCTTAGATATTAAAGAAGAACAAACAAATCCGGGATCTGTACGCTTTATATACCCTTTTGCCTCTATTTTCTTAATAACGGTGTAAGTAGTATTTTTATTCCAACTAAATTCTTTATCTGCAAGAATACTTAATTCTTTTGCACTGATTGGTTCATTTGCCCAAATCAATTCCATTACTTTTAATTCACTGTCAAATAATTTCTGCATTTCATGCCTCCAGACTATTACTATAGTATATACTACTACAATAGTCCGTATTTGTCAAAAAATTTTTTAAAACAAAAAAACAAGCACCCGCAGATGCTTGTTTCCCACATTATAATTTTAAAGTTTTACCTATATTTGGGCAAATAATCCCCATGAGCTTCTATAAGCTCATCAACCATTTTCTTTATCGTGTCAATATTAAGTTCACTACCGGTATGAGGATCCAGCATCGCAGCTTGGTAAATATGTTCCTTTTTCTGCGTTCTCACTGCCTCTATAGTAAGCAACTGAACATTGATGTTCGTCATATTCATAGCCGCGCACTGCACAGGCAACTTGCCAACACTGCAAGGATGAATTCCCGAGCCGTTAACAAGGCACGGCACCTCAACACAGGCTTCTTCGGGAAGATTCGAAATCAATCCGCCTGTATTCAGTACGTTTCCTCCTATTTGATACGGTGTACTTGTAACAACCGCTTCCATAATTCTTGATGCGTATTCATGTGAACGGTTGTGTTCCTTTACGCCTGATGTAAGCATTTTAGCATATTCTCGTTTCCAATCCTCAATCTGCGTTATACAGCGTCTTGGGTATTCGTCTAACGGAATATTGTATTTTTGAATCATTTCGGGATATTTATCTTTTATATAAAACATATTGTATTCCGCATTATGCTCACTGGATTCGGTGCAATAATATCCGAAATTTCGTATATAATCAAAGCGTACTTTATCGTAAAAATCAGCAGTTTCCATTTTAGCTTCTATTCTTTTTTTAATTTCCGGATAAAGGTCATTACCATTTTTGTCTTTTATTTCCAAAAGCCACGCCATGTGATTTATACCGGCTATCAATTCCTTGCGACCTTCCAGTTTATCCGTCATCCCCAACGCACCCAAAAGCTGTTCACTGCACACTTGTACGCTGTGGCATAAGCCCACAGTTTTAATGCTTGTAAACCTCTGAATATATCCGGTTAGCATTGCCATAGGATTTACATAATTAAGAAACAGTGCATCGGGACATACTTCTTCCATGTCGCGCGCAAAATCCATCATAACAGGTGCAGTTCTGAGGGTTCTCATTATGCCGCCTATACCTAAAGTATCTCCTATCGTCTGTCTAAGTCCGTACTTTTTCGGAATTTCAAAATCTATTACGGTACTCGGCTCGTAACCACCTACTTGAATGGCATTTATGACAAACTGAGCTCCTTTAAGCGCTGCTTTGCGGTTTTCAACTCCGCAATAACATTCTATTTTGCCATATCCGCCTTTCGCTTTTCTCATAGCCTCCAAAATAACGCGGCTTTCTTCCAAACGTTTAGCGTCTATATCATAAAGAGAAAACACACTATCCTTTAAGGAATCCGTACACATACAATCGCCTATAACATTTCGCGCAAAGACCGTGCTGCCCGCTCCCATAAATGCAATTTTCATAAAATGCCCCTTTCTGTTTTCGTTTTTAGCGTTCCTGTTGCCTTTATTATAACGCATTAAGAAAAAGTCCGCAAATGTATATAAAATAATGCAAACAACAAAAAAACCAAGCATCATAAGATGCTTGGTTTCTTTCGTGGTGCGACCGACGAGACTTGAACTCGTACGGGGTTACCACACGCCCCTCAAACGTGCGCGTCTGCCAATTCCGCCACGGTCGCGTTACGCTGCTTGCAAGCTATCTCGCAAACAGCGATTGTGATTATAATGGTTATTTCCTTTATTGTCAATACCTATTTTTGCAATTTTTAAATTATTTTTTTATAATTCTCACAAATCGTAAAATTCCAATTCAATATGCATTTCTACGCTTTCAAAACCGGGAAGCACACCGATTGTTCCGTTCTCGCGTTCTTTCGTTCTGCCCATAATATATGAGTTTGTAGGCTCTATTCCCAGAACATACTCACCACTTCTCATACATCTCCACTGGCTCATAATCGGAAGTGTGTCTACGGAATACTTCACTGTTGCTCCGATTCCAAGCTCAGGGTTTTCCAATTTTACGCAAGCAAGCTTTTCTTTGTGGTTTTCATTTACAACATGGAAAAATACTGTTTCTTCTTCCTCATCTATGGGCATTGTAAATTCTGTTTCTCTGCCGGAGAATTTAGCTGCATACTCTGTACGTGGAGAAGTTTTCACATTCTCCGGAAGTGTCATTTCCAGCGCAGGAGAAAGGAACGGAAAACCGAAGTTCATGTGGTAAATAATCATATATTCCTCTGCCGTAGGTGTTTTGTTTGTCAAAACGTCATGAAGAACGATTTTCGAACTGCCCACTTCTGATGTAATGGTTCTTTTAATTTCCAACGAATGTCCGAAAAGCTCCGTTTCTCTGATGAATCCTTTTACCGTAATTTTACCGTCTTCACAAATAGCACTGCAATTTTCTGACGGAACAGAATGTATTCTGCCGTGTGTTGCGAAAAAGTCTCCGTTTTCAACAACAGAACCGCCCGTATTTCTCAAACCGC
>SVJD01000053.1 GCA_015069165.1 Oscillospiraceae bacterium | reverse complement strand
CTGATATGAAATATCGTTACTTATAAGTGCATTTAGAATTATTGTAGCAAATTCAGATGACATAGCTGAACCCTCCGGCAATAAATAAATTTAGGTACGCCAAGAGCTCTGTATCATCAGAAAGTCCTAATAATACAAAAAAATAATAAGTACTTACCTATAATACAACTTTTGTTGAATTTTGTCAAGTGTTTTTTGGATTTTGTCGATAAATTATTTTCTTTGATTGTGTCATAATACAACTGCATTTTCAGTGAATAGGTAACGAAAAAGTAATTATTTTTCCAAAACCATTGACAAAATACTTCTGTGGGAGTATAATGTAAAGTGTATAACTCTATGGAAGTATGGAGATGATGTAATGAGTAAATTAATTATATATCACGGCTCACCTGAAATCATTGAAAAGCCACAGTTTGGCAAAGGTAAAACCTATAACGATTATGGCAAAGGTTTTTACTGCACACAGCACATTGAGCTTGCAAAAGAATGGGCTTGTACCGAAGACGTGGACGGCTTTGTAAATAAATATGAGATTGATTTATCAAACCTTAAGGTTTTAAATCTTTCATCAGACAAATATACCATTTTGCATTGGCTTGCAATTCTGATGAAAAACAGAAAACTCCGTCTTTCCACCCCGGTTATGAAACGTGGCCGCGAATGGCTTATTGAGCATTTTATGCCCGTCACAGAAGGCTATGATGCAATCATCGGATACCGTGCCGATGACTCCTGCTTCTCCTTTGCAAGAGCTTTTGTTAATAACGAAATTTCACTCAATCAGTTGTCTTATGCTATACGGCTTGGTAAGCCTGGTGAACAGATTGTTTTAAAGAGCAAAAAAGCATTTGACGAGATTAAATTTGTTTCTTACGAAGTTTGCGACAACACAATCTATTATGCAAAACGTAAAGCAAGAGACAATGAAGCAAGAAAAGCTTTTATAGCAGAACAAGAAAAAGACGATTTAAACGGATTATTTATGAGAGATATTATTCGTGAGGAGGTTAAACCTGATGATGCGCGCTTACGATGAGCAGTATTTGGATGATGCAATGAGAAATCTTGGAGAAGCTGCAGATTATGCGGTAAACTCTTGTAATATGAGCCTTCAGAAGTTCTTTGATTTATTCGTTGCAACGGGCTTTGCCGCCCAGCTTGGAAACGGCGTACCTAAAATTATTTCGGGACTATCAGGAACCGAGCTTGTTCACGAAATTGTTGTAAAAGCAGGAATTGAACAAGAGCTCCCCGAAGTGCAGACGGAATATGATTGCTCTCCTGAATATTGGTGCGGATGGATTACAGCTTACTATCAATGGAACACGGGCAGAACCTTTAAGGATATTTTTCAAAATGTATCTGCCGAAGATATTAAAAAGCTCTATCCCACTCTCCACGAAGCACACGAGGATAAATTTGTTGATGCGGTAAATTCAATAATCGAAAGAAAAACTACAACAACAAAATTGCAGGAGCTCCGCAAAAATATCGGCTACTCTCAAAGAGAGCTTGCCGAAAAATCGGGAGTAAACCTAAGAACCCTGCAACAGTACGAACTGAAATCAAAAGATATAAATAAAGCAGCAACAACCACTCTTCTTGCACTTGCAAAAACACTTGGGTGTAAGATTGAAGATTTGTTGGAGAATGTGTGAATTAATACATTTAAAATAGATAAATTTGAATTACGAGGTGAAACAAATGACTCCCGAAACAAAAGCAAGAATACAAATAGATAGAAAACTTGCTGAGTCAGGCTATGTAGTTCAGGATTTTGCAGAATTTAATCCTACAGCATCGGTTGGCGTTGCTGTTCGCGAATATCCTACAAGCAGCGGTCCTGTTGACTATCTTATTTTTGTAAATAAAATCCCTTGTGGTGTAATTGAAGCAAAGAAGACTCAAGCGGCTGAAAGTTTGACATCTGTTGCAGAACAGTCTAAAAGATATATAGAAAGCGACTTGAAATTCATCAAATCAAAGACTCATATCCGCTTTGCTTATGAGGCAACGGATTTGATTACCCATTTCTGTGATTATGATGATGAAAAGGCTCGTTCAAGAGAAGTCTTTACTTTCCACCGTCCTGAAACTTTACTCGAATGGATGAAAAGTGAGACTACTCTCCGTAATCGTTTGAAAGCATTTCCCGAATTGCCAGAAGAAGGTTTCAGAGATTGTCAGGTAAAGGCTATTCTAAATCTTGAAAAATCATTTGGCGAGAACCGTCCCCGTGCCGTTGTTCAAATGGCAACAGGTGCAGGTAAAACATACACAGCAATTACAAATACATACAGACTTTTAAGCTGTGCAAAAGCAAAAAGAGTTCTGTTTTTGGTTGATACAAAGAACCTCGGCGAACAGGCTGAAGAAGAATTCAAGAAATATAAGCCTTATGACGATGCAAGACTATTCCCGGAATTATATAATGTTTGCAGATTGAATAAATCCTTTATTCCTGAAAGCACACATGTATGTATCAGCACCATACAGAGAATGTATTCTATCTTACGTGGTGAAGAGCTTGATGAATCATTAGAGGACGAACATTTAACAGAAAAACAAATGAACGGCAGGCCGAAAGAGGTTGCTTATAATGAAAAATACCCGATAGAATTTTTTGACTTCATCATCATTGATGAATGTCACCGTTCTATATACAACCTCTGGCAGCAGGTTCTTGACTATTTTGATGCTTTCTTAATCGGTCTTACCGCAACACCTGATAAGAGAACCTTTGGTTTCTTTAATGAAAATGTTGTAAGTGAATATACTCATGAACAAGCCGTTATTGAAGGCGTCAATGTCGGTCGTGACGGTACATATTTAATCGAAACCGATATAACCACAAAAGGCGGAGTTATATTAAAACAGGTTGTCGAAAAGCGTGACAGACTTTCAAGGAAGAAACGCTGGGAACAGCTTGACGAAGATGTGAACTATGCACCTTCAAGACTTGACCGTGATGTTGTAAACCCATCGCAGATACGAAATGTTATAAAAGCATTTAAGGAAAAAGCCCAAACGGAGATGTTCCCCGAAAGAATTAACCCTACAACAAAGAAATGGGAACTTCCTAAAACACTTATATTTGCAAAAACCGATAGCCATGCAGACGATATTATTAAAATCGTCCGTGAGGAATTTGGTGAGGGTAACGAGTTCTGCAAAAAAGTAACCTATGGCTCTGAGGAAGATCCCAAGAGTGTTCTTTCTGCGTTCAGAAATGACTATTATCCCCGTATCGCCGTAACAGTTGATATGATTGCAACGGGTACGGATGTTAAACCTATCGAATGCCTTGTGTTTATGCGTGATGTTCGCAGTGCCAATTACTTTGAACAGATGAAAGGCAGAGCTACAAGAACCCTTTCAAAAGACGGTCTGCAAAGTGTTACCCCGTCTGCGACAACACAAAAGCTCGGTTATGTGCTTGTGGATGCAGTAGGTGTTACAAAATCGCAGAAAACCACTTCAAGACAGCTTGAAAGAAAACCATATATGTCATTGAAAGATTTGATGATGAGCGTTGCTCACGGCAATCACGATGATGATACATTGACATCGCTTGCAAGCAGAATGTTAAAGCTTGATAAAATATTTACACCGAAAGAAAAGGAACAGGTTGCAGAAATCTGCGGAAAAACCTTGACAGAAATATCCGGCAATATGCTCAATGCTTTTGATGAAGATAAAATTACAGAACTTGCCGTAGAAAAGTTTAATTTGCCTGAAGGCACAGAACCTACGGAAGAGCAAAAGACAGAGGCACAGCAAGTTTTAATTGATGTAGCGGTTGAGCCTATTTATGACCCGAAACTCCGTGATTATCTTGATAAAACCAAGAAATCACACGACCAGATTATAGACAATATCAATATTGATACTGTTACCTTTGCCGGATGGGATTCTGCTCAGGACGAAAAGGCAGACAGCACAATAAGCACTTTCCGTCAGTTCATCGAAGATAATAAGGATGAAATAACGGCACTTTCAATTATTTATAATCAAAGCTATAAAATGAGACCGCTTACATTCCGGATGATAGACGAGCTTTATGAGGCAATACAAAAACCACCGTACAGACTGTCTGTGTCAAAACTTTGGTATGCTTATGAGGTTAAGGATAAAGATAAGGTAAAAGCAAAGCGTGTTGAGGACAAGCTTGCAGACATTGTTTCGCTTATTCGCTATGAGCTTGGTCAGATTGATAACCTTAACATTTTCTCTGCTGAAGTAAACTTGAAATTCCAGACTTGGGTATTTAACAAAAACTCCGGTCACGGTCAGTTTACAGAGGAACAGATGGAATGGCTTCGTATGATTCGTGACCATATTGCAGTTTCTGCACATATTGAAGCTGATGATTTAGACCTTACTCCTTTTGACAAAAAAGGCGGCTTGGGCAAATTCTATCAGCTTTTCGGTGATGAGTACGAACAAATTTTAGAAGAAATGAATTATGCATTGGTGGCGTAGTATGAAGAAAAAAATAGAAACTATAATAAGCTTAACTAAAGGTAAAAAACCGTCAAATATAGTTCAAAAAATTGATGCTGGATACTTGCCTTATGTTGATATCAAGGCATTTGAAACAGGAATAGTAGATAATTATACGGATGGCGAAAAATGTGTTTCGTGCAATGCCGGGGATTTATTAATTGTTTGTGATGGCTCTCGTTCGGGATTAGTTGGAAAAGCTGTCACAGGATATGTAGGTTCAACATTAGCACGAATTGATGTTAGTGATGAAATTGACATAAATTATCTATATTATTTTATACAAGGAAAGTATCAAATTTTAAATACCAATGTTAAAGGCACCGGAACTCCACACTTAAAACAGGATTTATTAAAATCATTTGATATCTACTTGCCTTCTAAAGAAAAACAACAACGCATTGTAGATAAAATAGAAGAACTATTTTCAAAACTTGACAAGGGTGTTGAAGAATTAAATAAAATCAAAGAACAACTTAAAATCTATCGTCAGGCGGTGTTGAAAGAGGCATTTGAAGGAAAGTGGAGTTATGATAACAGGCAGTCTGTAAACATAGAAACTGTCGATAAAACCCTTGTTGTCGAACTTCCAACGCTTCCAAATGAATGGGAATATGTTTATTTAAGTAAGCTTGGAGAATTAAGTAGAGGCAAATCAAAGCATAGACCTCGAAATGATAAAAAACTGTTTGAGGATGGAAAATATCCATTTGTACAAACTGGAGATGTAAAAGCAGCAAATAAATATTTGACATCTTATTCCACTATGTACGGAGATTTTGGTTTAGCTCAAAGTAAATTATGGAAAAAAGGAACGCTATGTATTACAATTGCAGCAAACATAGCAGAAACATGTATTTTGGGTATAGATGCTTGTTTCCCTGATAGTGTAGTGGGATTTGATCCACAAGAAGATATTGTTGACAGAGATTATGTTAGATATTTTATCGAAGCCTCAAAAATAAGATTATCCGCATTTGCTCCAGCTACTGCTCAAAAAAATATCAATTTAACTACATTGGAAAATCTTATTATTCCTTACTGTCATATAGACGAGCAAAAATATATTGTAACAGAAATTGAATCTCGATTATCTGTTTGTGATAAAATTGAGCAAACAGTTAATGAATCATTGCAAAAAGCAGAAAG
>SVJD01000016.1 GCA_015069165.1 Oscillospiraceae bacterium | reverse complement strand
CCTTCTTCTACTTTGTCCGCATCTGCTGCATATGTTAATTTAAGTAAATTCTTATCGATAACTTCTTGATTGACCGACATAATAAAACCTCCACACAACGTAAATGTTGTAAATTATAAATTATATATAAAAAGCCTGCCGTTAAGCCGGCAAGCTACAAAAAACCGCTTCAGGCTTGAGATTGCAAAAAGCATACCTTCTCCGCCTGAAATTCTCGTAACCGGCTCACAGACCATATCTCTTGTTGAACTTATCAACACGTCCGCCGGTATCAACCAACTTTTGCTTTCCTGTGTAGAAAGGATGGCACTTTGAACAAATTTCAACTGAAATTTCTTTCTTTGTTGAATAAGTTGTAAATGTTTCTCCACAAGCGCATTTTGCTGTTACTTCTTCAAATTGAGGATGAATTCCTTCTTTCATTTCGTGTCACCTTCTTTCACAGATTATCTTAAAGGATATCTTAATAAAAATCATTTTAGGGCTCCTGTGACATTCACCTGCCAAAAGAGCACTGTGGATTATACCACACTCTGCTATATTATTGCAACTTTTTTTTACAAAAACATTTTATTTCCCGTTTTCTTTATCTTCCGGCTCTGTTTGCAGGGCGTTTTCAGTTACAAAATCTTTAGGCAATAACCCTTTTTCGGCCTTTCCTTTAAGCTTATTTTCCACAAATCTGTCATAGAAGAAAACTTTAAATATTACTGCCATTACATCTCCTAAAATCATTCCCGGCAACCCGAAAATTCCGCCGCATACGCACAAACCAACAAGAACAAGCAACGGACTTGCGCCCATCTTGCCCCCTATGATTTTAGGCCCTACAAACCAATTATCAAGCGCTTGAACTGCCAACACACACACCAAAGATGCTACTATTGTATACAGTCCTTGAGGAATGGATATGAAAACAACAATTGCGCCGCCAATCCAAGGTCCAATATAAGGAATCATATTCATTATCGCCATTATCACAGCAAGCAATATGGCATATTTAATTCCGCAAATAAGGAAAAGCAAATACGATACCACCAAAATAATCAAAGCCTGTAATAATTTTCCTGATATATACTGTCTTAAAATTAAATTAATACGGCTTGCTCCCCACTGAATCGTATTGGCACGCTTTCCGGGAAATATCGCATAATTAATTTTTTTCATGGCTTGCATGACGCTGTCTTTTTCAATAAGCATATACACAGAAATCATAATTCCCATAATAACATTGAAAAGACCGCTTATCGTTCCCGAAAATACTGCTGTTATTTTTTGCGGACTGAATATTTTTGTGGCTATTTCCTGCAAATTCGTAAGTCCTTTACTGATTTGTGCAAGAACATCTTCCGATAAATTAAAACGGCCGTTTTGCGTTATATCTACATATACTTCTTTTATCGTGGCAAAAGCTTTCGGAATGTTGTCCGCAAAGGTCTTTACTGTATCCACCAAAGCAGGCACCAACGCAAACAAAATCAACGTAACAAAAAGCACAAGTGTAACATAAGCAATAATTATACTTATATTTCTTTTGGCTTTTTGACTTTTCATTTTTTTTAATATTTTTTTCTCCCAAACATCCGCATAGGAATTTAGAACGAAAGCAAGTATCGCACCTATAATCAAATAACTGAATACAGAAAGTACAAAAGAGATTAAATTTGAAACAAAATCCCCAAAACCTTTAACATCAAAAATAACCTTTACGGCAAGAAAAACCGCTACAATGAACAGATAAATCCTCATCGGAGTTATTTTAAATTTATAAAATTTAATCCTGTCGTACCATTTTTTATTTTCAGGCTTTTCCGGCATCTTTTTTTCTCCTCCTCACAATTACAATACTATGCGATATCTTTACAATCAATACAAAAAACAATATTCCCGTAACCGCACCGGAAAAATCTACTGCAACATCGAGAACATCAGAAGCCCGCCCGGCACTGAAAAGTTGTAATATTTCATCAATAACAGCCACCGCCAAGGAAATAAAAAGTACAAGAAAAATATTTTTCAAATACCTCTGCGTAAAAGTTTTCACACTTAACATAAGCAAAAAGCCAAGCAACGCAAATTCACTGAAATGCGCCATAGTTCTTACAAAACTTTCACTGACGGTTGCTCCGTCAGTGAAAATTTCCGCAACCTGCTGTAAAACGGCAACAACCAATCCGCTTTTCGCAGAAGATTCTTCTCCGTTATCCAAAGAGTTACTGAATATAAAAATCACACACAGCACACATAAGCTTACACTTACGATGCGCCAAAGTTTTTTATTCCGCAATTGAAACTCCTTCAGGTAAGTCTATTTTTGTTGCCACTGAACCATCTGCATTTCTGCTGAGCTCAACTTTAATTATACCCTTAGGTGTAGGATATGTTCCTTTAGCCCAAGAAAGTTTACCGAGATTCGGCTTGAATTCTATCTTCTCGCAACCGGCAGCAACAGGTTTAATTCCCAACACGTATTCCGACATAAATGCAGCAGGACCGGAAGCCCAACCGTGACAAAGGCTGTGGCGGAATCCCTTATAACAATATGCGCCGTAATCGCCGTGGATATCTTTAACACCTTCGGGAACAAGTTCGTCAATACGGCTTGAGCCTTCGAGCCAATCCATATTAAAGTCTTCCCAGAAAGTTGTAGCACCTCTTGAAAGCATTGCGCCCCAATATTCTTTAATTATATCTAAAGCATCATCTACATCGCCTGCTTTACCCATAGCACAGAGCATATAATATCCCAAGAATGTTGAGAAACCTTTTGCTCCTCCGACTTTTAATACTTCATCAGACAGCTTTTTAGCATCCTCAATGCCTGCCAAAGCAAGAAGTGCGGCTGCTTGTTTGTTTCCGTGAGTATCGGGAATGTGTTTTGCAAGTTTCTTTACTGCTTCTTCGCAGATTTCAGCTGTTTCTTCATCATCAAGCTCGCGGCAAAGAATCGCACCTGTTGCCAAAGTCATACTGAGTATACCTTGAAGTCCTGCATGGGTTGCTTCAGGAAGTGCTTGTGTCGGCCAATCCACGAACCTTGTAGGCGGCAAATCTTCCTCTCCGTTATCCTTAATGCAGCCCGCAAAGAACTTCAAAAGGTCAATTAAATATGCCTTTTGTGATTGCAAAAATTCTTTATTGCCGTTTTGCATATACCAACCGTACTGCACCATAATCCACCACAAAGAGTAAGATGACATTCCACACATCATAGCAGGAAGAGGCGACTCGTCACGAGCTAAATCAAGACTCTTTTCTACCGATTCGTCATAGCCGAAAACTGCCTGAATCGTAGATGTTTCGGGATGAATATCTCCAATCCAAACAAGACGGTCTCTTTTTATACCATCCCAAACATATTCTTGCATATTAAGATGCACAGTATATGCAGCTGTATCCCAAATTTGATTCAAAAGTTCGTCATTGCACTCGAAAGAACCTTTATATTCTAACTCTCTGTATGTAAAAATTCCCTGAATTGCCTGGAATCCTACAGAAGCATCAGTGTCTAACAAATCAATTCTCACAAATCTGAAACCGCTGGGACCTATTTCAGGCATACTGAGAAAACCCACATCAATAATCTGATCTCTGTTAATGTGGTCATTTGTTGCGTTTTTGTCGCCGCCGATTTCTGACATTGCCTCAGAAACAGATTCGCCGAAACGAACTCTCAATTTAACTCTTTTGGGAGTTACGGAATGTATATACAATTTAACATATCCGTGAAATTCCACTCCGAAATCAAGAAGTATTCCTGCACTTTCGCCTTTACTTGTAAGCACGCAAGTTTGTCCCGGATTAAAATGAATTTGTTTCGGGCGGGCTTCAAATAAAGCTTCCTCTCCCGTAACACTTGCTTTATCTGAATCTGTCTTCCACACTACTCTTGCAGGCGCCATAAAACGACGCACTCTGTTGTCTTTTTCTGTATTTTTAAGAATTTCTTCTTTTCTTATGCCGTAGGGCACTTTTTTCAAACATTCTTTATCGCACATTTTTCTGATACCTCCGTGCTTTCTCTTTTCTCATTTAGTGAAAGTATAACAATCAACCTGTATTTCGTCAAATAAAATTACCGATTATTGTTGTAAAAATCCTCCATCGACACAAAGTGTCTGACCTGTTATAAAAGAAGCGTCTTCCGATGCCAAAAAATACACTGCCGCCGCCACTTCTTCCGGTTTTCCGATTCTGGAAAGAGGTGTACATTCTGCCAGCTCCGCCATTGTATCGTCGGAATGTTTCGCGTTCATTTCAGTATCGATT
The DNA here is from genome assembly GCA_015069165.1 of Oscillospiraceae bacterium. Lineage (GTDB taxonomy): Bacteria > Bacillota > Clostridia > UBA1212 > UBA1255 > Egerieisoma. The sequence goes on along the minus strand of SVJD01000016.1, from coordinate 38,128 downwards.
ACTCCCGGTGCAATACAATTAACTCTGATTCCCGATGGTCCCAGCTCTCTGGCAAGTGCTTTTGTCATTCCTATCAAACCGGCTTTTGCGGCTGAATACGCAACTTCGCAAGAAGCACCGGCTATTCCCCACATAGACGAAACATTTACTATTGCTCCTTTTTGCTTTTTTATCATATACGGAGCTGCACATTGGCAAAGATAAAACGCAGAGCTTAAATTTACATTTACCATTTTTTCCCATTCTTGGGCAGAAACGTCTGTAAAAAGTCTTTGTTCGGATATTCCGGCATTATTTATTAAAACTTCCGACGCGCCTAAACTTTCTTCAACTTTTTGAAACATATTTCTCAAGCTTTTTTCCTCTTGAAAATCTGCTTGAAAAGCCGTTGCCCGTACTTTAAATTTTTCACGGATTTGCTCCGCTAAATTTTCCGCACGCTCTTTACCTGAATTATATTGAATTGCCACATCATAACTATGGCGTGCAAAACATACTGAAATTGCACTTCCTATTCCGCCTGCGCCTCCCGTAACAAGTACTACTGACATAAAGTGCCCTCCTTGTACTGTTTAATAATTGCTTCGCAACCCTCAACAATATCTTTGTATGTTGCTGTAAAATCACCGCTGTACCAAGGGTCTGCTATATCGCCGCCGTGATTTGTGAAATCGAGAAGTTTTTTAACTTTATGCTCTTTGTCAAATCCTATTATTCTCATTAAATCCCGTACATTCATGGCTTCCATACATATTAAGAAGTCATATTTATCATAATCTGCCTTTGTGACTTGTACCGCTCTTTTACCGGAGTCGAAAGGAATTCCTCTTTTGGTAAGTTCTGCTCTTGCCGGAGAATATATGGGATTTCCTCTGCCTCCCCATATTTCTTCTGTGCTTGTTGCGGCAGATTGAATATAAAATTCATCTTCCAAGCCTTGTTTTTTAAGCATATCTTTCATAATAAACTCTGCCATGGGACTGCGGCAGATGTTTCCGTAGCAAATGAATAAAATTTTTATCATTTTTACGCTCCTTTCGGACAATGTTTAAGCTTTATTGGATTTTAGCCGAGACACAAAAAAAAATCAAGCACGTTCAGCCATATTTCAGCCAAACATGCTTGATTTGTTTTTTTCATATTAAGCACTAATTAATCATCTATAGCTTCATCAAGTGCTTTATCAAATATAGCACAAACTTCTTGTGACGGAGCTTTTGTAAGCAAAGTTACCGCAACCGCTACAATTGCACTGATTATGAAGCCGGGGAAAATTTCATATACTTGTGTGTCGCAAATTACAGGAGTCATAACCGTATCTGTAAAGAGAACAAGCCAAAGAATATCTACTAATGCACCGCTAACAATTCCGGCAACGGCTCCGGGATAATTGAAGCGTTTCCAGAAAAGCGAAAGTATTACAACAGGTCCGAATGAAGCGCCGAAAAGTCCCCATGCATTTTCAACCATTGACATAATGCTGCTTGCCCATGAATCCGTACTGCTGAGACCGCTGCGAGCAATAAAGAACGCAACAACTGCAATTATTGCAACAACAATACGACCAATCCACAATGTTTCTTTGTCAGAAGCTTTTCCTTTTCTGAGGATAGGATTGTAAATATCACTTGTGAAAGAAGATGAAGCTACAAGAAGCTGCGAATCTGCCGTACTCATTGACGCCGCAACAATAGCAGCAAGCAAAATACCTGCAATAAAGCCGGGGAACAAATTGAGAACTATTTCAATAAATATTCTTGCTTGATTTCCGGGAAGCAACTTGTCAGCAAGTGCAACTCCGTCTGACAAAAGGTATGTTCTGCCGAAGTAAGCAATTGCGATAGCTGCACCGAGAGTAAGAATAAGCCAAGAAATTGCAACAGTAGATGCTTTTTTTATCTTTTTTGAATTCTCGATAGCCATAAATCTTACAAGGATGTGAGGCATTCCGAAATACCCTAAGCCCCACGCAAGACCTGAAACAATTTCATGCCAAGGAGCGTTAAAGGGATTTGTGGAAAATGCTGTAACGCCTGCTGTAAAAGCTTCGTTTTTGCTTGCGTCAAAATCTCCGAAAGCAACCATGACAATCGGCACAGCAAGAAGAGCTACCAACATAAGCAAACCTTGGAAGAAGTCTGTCCAACAAACTGCTTTGTAACCACCTAAAAAAGTATAACAAAGAATAAGAATTGCAAATATTATCATTGCAAGTTCTTCTCTGCCTGAGAAGATTTTGGGTAAAACTGCTACAAAAACCGTTGTTCCTGCGTTAAATGCAGAAGCTACATAAACTGTAAAGCTTATTAAGAAAATAATTGCGCAAACAATTTTAAGTACAGGATTTTTTGATGCAAATCTGTTTGTAAGATATTGCGGTAATGTAATTGAATCATTTGCTGCGCTTGAAAAACGTCTTAAACGCTTTGCAACAACGATCCAGTTAAGTGCAGTTCCCAAAGCAAGACCTATACCTATCCACACTTGACCCATACCAAATGCAAGAATGCTTCCGGGGAATCCCATTAAAAGCCATCCCGACATATCGGATGCTTGTGCGCTCATTGCTGTTACCCAAGGTCCCATTGAACGGCCGCCTAAAAAGTATTCTTTTTCTCCGCCGCTTTTAGAACGAAGGAAGAAATAAATACCGATTCCGAGAACTACTGCAAAATATAAAATAAATGCTATAATTTGTCCCATTATTTTTATTTCCTTTCTCTTTCTTTATATATAAATCCGATGTGAGATTGTACACACAACAAATTAGCGTTAATTATAGCATCATCGCTTTATCACAGTCAAGTGCAAAATCAAAGCAAAAAAACCAAGCAAAAAAAACAGAGCTGCAAAACACTGTCTTTTGCAGCTCTGTATAAGTCTTCATTTTCTTTTTATATGTATTGTTTATTCTGCAGATTCAACTTTCTTTTTGCCGCCTGCAAGGAACATATAAACAAGAGCAGCTAAAATTCCGCCTGCCAACGGAGCAACTATAAATACCCAAACATCAGCAAGTGCAGTTGAATTTTCTGCAAACAATCCAAGGAAAAGAGCAGGTCCAAAGCTACGCGCAGGGTTAACGGATGTACCTGTGAAAGCAATTCCGAGAATGTGAACGAGTGTCAAAGTAAGACCGATTACAACACCTGCAACAGAGCTGTATTCAGGCTTGGAAGTAACACCCAAAATAGCCAAAACAAACACAAAAGTCAAAATAACTTCGATTATAATTGACAAAACAATATCTTCTTGATAAAGAGCATTTGCACCCAAACCGGATTCTACACCTAAAATTCCGAAAAGAGCCGCAGCACCGGCGATAGCGCCTGCAAACTGTGCAATTATATAGCCAACAAAGTCAATAATTGACATTTTTCTGCTAACCAACATAGCAATTGATACCGCAGGGTTAATATGGCAGCCGGAAATATTTCCGATTGAATATGCCATTGCAACGATTACAAGACCGAAAGCCAAAGCCGTAAGCAAGTAGCCTGTTCCTAATTGCGAACTGCATCCTACAACACAAGCTGTACCGCACGCAAAAAATACGAGAACAAAAGTACCGATGAATTCGGCAACATATTTTCTTAAAGAATTCATTACAATTCCTCCTTAATATTTATGACTTTTTTATATCACTGTAATTATATAATGTCAACAAAAATATCATACCAGCAAATGTGCATGATATTGTTTTATGTATTTTCTCGTTTTTTCTTCGCAATCGTTGACCGCTTCCTCGGCAATTTCTTTTGTGATTATTCTCTTTTTGCCCATAAGACTTACAATCTTCATTCTTAAGTTCGACGAAGGCGAATATTCATACGCGAAAAATAAAAGTTCCTTCGGAATTCTCTTTTTCTGCCTGACTTCATGCAGCGCAATTATTTTCTTACATAATTTGAAAATTTGTTCTTCTCGTGCTTCTTCTCCTTTTTGCATAATGCGTACTGTTTCTGCGCAAACTTCATTGACATCAAAACAACATTCTGCCAATTTTTCTCTATTATCATATTCCGGAACTGCTTGAAGTGCTTTCCGGTACGAAATATAAAAATAATTGTACATTTTTCGACTTGTGTGCGAAAAAGTTTCTTGAAGTATTTTTTTTGCACGGAATCTTTTTTTGCCCACATCAAGTACGGAACAAAAATCATCTAAAACATAGTTATCGTTTTCTTTACAAATTACATCTATTGCTCTGATTACATAAGCATACCCGTCAAAGCCTTCGTTTTCTATAAATTTCAAACACATAATTTCAAAAAAGTCTTTTGCGAAAAAGTTTTCTTTACTCGTACATAACTCTTCTTTTACGGTTGAAAATTTATTTAGCAAAATATCATATACCGCAATATTGTTTTCTTTTTTAAAAAGCCACAAAAAATCCATCATCTGGATAAGCATTTTATAAGTATTCTCACAACGCGGAAGTTCTTTAACATAAACAGAATTAACAGGCCGCAAAAAATATTTATCGTCATTAAATTTCTTTACAAGTCTATACAAAAATTCTCCCCGCGATTTTTCCAAAGGAAAATACGAAGATATATTCTTGGTGCAACAATCAAGCACCGTCTTTTTATGTACCTCTGTTCTACCTGGCAAATCCAATTCAGTTACACATCTGCCCAAACCTTTATATAAAGCTTTTTCAAATTCTATGCTGTTCATTACTATCCCCTCTTTGCTGCAAGATAATAATATTATAACTTTCTATTGCTTTTCGTGTCAATAATGCACATTTTTATTTTAAAAGCATTGATTTTTATTTTCTTTTGAGTAATAATTACACGATAAGGAGATGCAATACCAATGTCTTTGGAAAAAAGCAAATACGAAATGGATATGTGCAACGGTTCAATTTTAAAGAAATTGTTGTTTTTTTCTGTACCGTTAATACTGTCAAGTGTGTTGCAACTTCTTTTCAACACTGCCGATGTTATTGTCGTAGGCAAATTCGCAGGACCAAACTCCCTTTCGGCGGTAGGTTCTACAGGTTCACTTATTAATCTTATTACAAATCTTTTCATGGGTTTGTCTGTGGGTACAAATGTTATTGTTGCCCGCTTTTTTTCCTCAAAAAAAAATGAAGATTTGCGCCAAGCAGTCCATACTTCTATTGCAATCAGTCTGATAGGCGGTCTTTTTTTGACTGTAGTAGGCTTGCTTCTTGCTCCGGAAATGCTTAAATGGATGGATACCCCCGCAGACGGAATTCTTGATTTAGCTACTTTATATGTAAGAATTTATTTTTGCGGAATAACCGCTTCTTTAGTTTACAATTTCGGCAGTGCCGTTTTAAGAGCTATCGGAGATACTCGCAGACCTTTGATGTTTCTTATGATTGCAGGTATAGTAAATGTTGCTTTAAACTTGTTCTTTGTAATCATACTGGATATGGATGTTGCCGGCGTAGCTTTAGCTACAACTCTTTCACAATGTCTTTCAGCTTTTCTCGTAATACGCTGCCTTATGAAAGAAAAAAGCGCAGTTCGTCTTGTTTTAAAAGATTTAAAAATCTACAAGGACAAGCTTTTTTCAATTTTAAGAATCGGTCTTCCTGCGGGCATACAAGGCTCTCTTTTTGCTTTATCAAACGTGGTAATTCAATCTGCAATCAACACATTCGGAAATATCGTTATTGCCGGAAATACCGCCGCCGCAAATTTGGAAGGTTATGTTTATGTTTCAATGAACGCATTCCATCAAGCTACAATATCTTTTATAGGTCAAAATGTAGGTGCAAAAAAATATAAAAGAATCAACAAAATCGTTTTAACTGCCTTGGCCGCTGTTACCGTAACAGGTCTTGTTCTCGGATTGGGCTGTTATGCATTCGGAAGTTCACTCCTTAAACTGTACACAGACAGTACCCCGGCAATCAACGCCGGACTGGTACGTCTCAAATACATCAGCACTTGCTACTGTCTGTGCGGAATAATGGATGTAATGGTTGGTGCTTTGCGAGGTTTGGGCAAGAGCTTTTTACCTATGGTTGTATCTTTAATGGGGGCTTGTGTATTCAGGCTGATTTGGATTTATACAATTTTTGAAATGGAACGTTTTCACATAATAGATACCGTATATGTTTCTTACGCCATAAGTTGGATTCTTACTGCATCTGTACACATTTTGTGTTACACTTTAATAAGAAAGAAACTAAAGCATATTTGGGGCGAATAGGTACTTTTCTTTCCACAACCTGTGGATAACTCGATTATGACACATAAAACAAAAAAGCCGTTTTTGACGGCTTTTTATATTGTTTTTATATTGTTTTTTGAAAAAATGCACTTATTAACAGTTTTTAACAACCCCTGTGGATAAATGCTGTGGAAAACTCATCCGATGCCCTTTACACCTTAAATCTTAAGCTTATATCGAGAGCTTTTACTGAGTGTGTAACCCTTCCTATTGATATTATATCAACACCTGTTTCAGCAATTGCTCTGATTCTTTCCTCTGTTACATCGCCGGAAGCTTCAACCAAAGCTCTGCCGTCAATGTATTTTACAGCTTCTGCCATTGCAGGTTCATTCATATTATCAAGCATTATAATATCTGCGCCTGCCTCAACTGCCTCGCGCACCATATCCATATTTTCAACTTCCACTTCGATTTTCACTGTATGCGGAATGTTAGCACGTACCTTTGAAACAGCAGACAATATTCCGCCGCCTGCAGCAATATGATTATCTTTAAGCATAACAGCATCAGAAAGCGAATAACGGTGATTTCTGCCGCCGCCGCAACGAACCGCATATTTTTCAAGATAACGAAGTCCCGGCGTTGTTTTGCGAGTATCTGCAACACTTACTTTATAATCTTTTACAAGCTCTGTGAAAACATTTGTTCTTGTAGCAATTCCTGACAAACGTTGCATAAGGTTAAGTGCTGTACGCTCACCTTTTAAAATACCTGCCGTAGGGCCGTTCAAAATGGCAATTATGTCACCTTTTGTTACTTTATCGCCGTCATTTTTAAAAATCTCTATTGAAATTCTGCTGTCAATAAGCTCGAAAACGCGAGAAACAACAGGCATACCTGCAATAATTCCGTCAGCTTTTGCGATAAATTTCGCTTCTGTTACATCATCCTCAGGAATCAAATTATCTGTAGTAACATCGCCGTAGGGCATATCCTCCTCAAGCGCGTTCAAAACTATTTTATCAATTTGCTTTTTATCTAAAATCATATCAAACACTCCTTACAATTATGTGCTTTTTCCAATTCTCGTCATCTTTCTCGGGAAAATCTGCTCTGTAATGAGCTCCGCGGCTTTCTTCTCTTTGAATAGCTGATTTTATAACGAGCACAGCAAGCATACTTTCATTTATAAGTATAAAATCCTCCGGCTTTGTGCATTTAAGAGTTTCCGCCTTTTGAGCGATTTCGCCTATAATTCCCAAAGCTTCTTCAAGACTTTCTTTAGTTCTTACAATTCCTACCAAAGATGACATTGTGCGGCGTATTTTCTCGATTGCTGCTTTTCTGTCAAATTCCTTGTCGGAATACTCCTTCTGTGTACTTTCTGCTGTTGCTTTAAAATCGGGCATTGCTTTTATTAAATCAATTACGCCATCATGTATAAGTTCGTCTGCACAAGCTCCTATTCTGTGTCCGAAAACAAGTCCTTCAAGCAAAGAATTGGAAGCCAATCTGTTAGCACCGTGTATTCCGTTACAAGCAGCCTCTCCGCAAGCGTAGAAACGCTTTATGCTTGTGTCGCCGGAAAGTCCGGTTTTGATACCGCCCATACAATAATGTTCTGCAGGTGCAATCGGAATATAGTCTTTTGACATATCTATTCCGTATTCCATACATGTACTGAAAATTGTCGGAAATCTTTTTTCAAGATGATCTCGTTCTTGGTGTGTTATATCGAGCCACATATGAGAGTCGCCCGTTTTTTTCATTTCACTGAAAATACAGCGAGAAACTACATCGCGAGGTGCCAATTCCGCCAATTCGTGGTAACCGGGCATAAAACGCTCACCTTTAGAATTTCTCAAAAGCGCGCCCTCTCCCCTTACAGCCTCAGAAATCAAGAAGCTTTTATTCTGTTCATGATATAAAACGGTGGGATGGAACTGCACAAACTCAAGATCAGCCAAATTTCCGCCTGCACGATATGTCATCGCCGCACCGTCACCCGTTGCAACCTCGGGATTCGTTGTATAATAATAAAGTTGTCCGTAGCCGCCTGATGCACAAATAACAATCCCTGCATAAATCGCAGAATACTCGCCTGTTTCTTCGTTATATGCGATTATGCCGTAGCAAGTGTTGTCTTTAACAAGAAGATCCAACGCCCATACACGTTCCTCGATTGTAACATTTTCACGTTGCATAAGTGTATGAATAAGCTTGTCGCAAACCTCTTTACCCGTAGCATCGCCTGCGTGGATAATTCTGTTTTTACTGTGAGCACCTTCTCTTGTAAGAGCAAGTTGTTTCTTATCTTTTTCATTTTTGTCAAATTGAACACCGAAATTGCACACGCGCTTTATGTTGTCTGCGGCTTCGTGAACAAGAACATCAACGCTGTCTTCGTCGCAAAGACCTGCGCCTGCATATAAAGTATCTCTCATGTGCTCTTCGGGAGAGTCGTTTTTGTCAAGAGATACGGCAATTCCGCCCTGTGCCAATACTGAATTGCTTATTTCAACTTCTTCTTTAGTGATAAGCATAATTTTATATTTATCATCAAGCTCCAAAGCAGTATAAACACCTGCAATGCCGCTACCAATTATAAGCACATCCGTGTATACTTTTTTCATTTCGGCAGTGTTAAAATCTACTAAATATTTTCTCATACTACTCGCCTCATTCCTATTACGTTCCTCGATTATTTACCGAGTTCCAACATACGATCAAGTGCAATTTTTGCACGTTTCGCAACATTTTCCGGTACAAAGACTTCGTTTTCGCCTTTTTCAAGACAGTTTACTATGCTTTCAATCGTTGTCTTTTTCATGTTGGGGCAAATAAGTTCCTCAGACATAATATAAAACTTTTTATAAGGATTATTCTTTTTAAGCTGATACATAACGCCTATTTCCGTTCCGATTATAAATTCTTCTGAATCCGAAGCTGTTGCATAGTCTATTATTCCTTTTGTGCTTCCCGCGTAATCAGCAAGTGCCGTAACTTCAGGAGTACATTCAGGATGAACAAGAAGCTCTGCATTGGGATATAAATCTTTTATTTTAACAACATCTTCTTTTTGTATTTTATGATGTATGGGACAAAAACCTTGCCATATAACAATGTTTTTATCGGGACATTGTTTTGCGATAAAATTGCCGAGATTGCGGTCAGGACAGAAAAGAATGTTTTTTTCTGACATTCTTTGTATAACTTTTAAAGCGTTTGAAGATGTAACAATAACATCTGACTCTGCTTTAACTGCCGCAGAGGAATTTATATATGTGGCTACTGCGTAGCCGGGATATTGCTTTTTAAATTCTTTAAGTTGTTCTGCAGTAATCATATCTGCCATGGCACAACCTGCACCGGCAACAGGAATCAGCACTGTCTTTTCGGGAGATAAAATTTTTGCACTTTCTGCCATAAAATCCACGCCGCAAAAAACGATTGTGTTTTCGGGACGATTCATACAATATTTGCTCAACGCAAAAGAGTCGCCTACCATGTCGGCAATTTCTTGTACATCGTCATTTTGATACATATGCGCAACAATTACGGCATTGCGCTCCTGTTTTAATTTATTAATACGTTCTTTTAACATATTGTCCATATTAAACACCTAATATTTTTCATATTTTCTTATAAAAAACAGCCAAGCATGCCGAAAGGGTATACTTTGCATAAATGTACTATAATTGGCGAAATTTGTCAATTATATCATATACTTATTATGCCCAAACTGTTGAGTACCGATGAAACTAATATTGCCAAAATACAAATGGGAGCAATGTATTTAATTATAACAACAAAGATTTTCTCGCTTTTGAATTTGCCGGTAAGTGCTATTTCTTCTGTGATTGTTTTCGGTTTTATGACATAACCTATAAATATGCACGTAAGAATTGCAACAATGGGCATAATGACACTATTTGCCGAAAAGTCAAAGAAGTCCAAGAAGTTCATGCCCAAAATCTTAACACCGCTCCATATTCCGAATCCGAGTGTGGAAGGAAGTGCCAACAAAACACAGCCGGCAATAACTATTCCGCACACCTTTTTGCGTCCCCAGTGTAATTTATCTTCTATTATTGAAACCACCGTTTCCATAAGAGAAATCGACGAGGTCAAAGCTGCAAAGAATACCAACAAGAAAAATACAACGCCCACAACATTGCCCAAAGGAATTGTATCAAAAATTTTAGGGAGCATTTGGAACATAAGTCCCGGTCCTGCTTTAAGCTGTTCTTCGTTGCCGCCTGTGAAAACAAACACAGACGGTACTATCATCAAACCGGCTATAATTGCTATACCTGAGTCAAACCACTCGATTTGGTGAACTGATTTTTCAATGCTTGTGTTTTTTGGCATATATGAACCGTATGTTATCAAAATTCCCATTGCTATGGACATTGAATAGAAAAGCTGTCCCAAAGCTGCAAGTACCGTAAGTACGGAGAATTTATCAAAATCCGGCATAAAATAATATTTTACACCTGCTCCTGCCCCGGGAAGAGTAATTGTATAAATTGCTATCGCAAGAGAAAGAACTACGAGAACAGGCATTAATATTTTGCTGAATTTTTCTATTCCTTTTTCTACTCCCAACAAAACTACTATTGCTGTAAAAGCAATATATGCCACGAGCCATATTATGGGCTCTCCCGTTTTTGAAATAAAGTTTTCAAAATAAACACTGCCTGCAGCTGCTTTTCCTTGTCCGGTTGCAAAAACAGTAAAGTATTTAATTACCCAACCGCCTATTACGCAATAATACGGCAGTATTATCATCGGAACAAGAGATGTGAGTTTACCTAAAAATCCCCATTTTTTATTAAGCGAGCCATACGCTTCTATTGCACTTTTGCCTGTCTTTCTGCCTATGGCAATCTCGGCTAACATAAGAGTAAATCCAAAAGTTAACGCAAGTATTATATATACGAGCAAAAAAATTCCGCCGCCGTATTTCGCCGCAAGATACGGAAATCTCCAAAGATTTCCCAAACCTACCGCACTGCCTGCCGCAGCAAAAACAAAACCTATTCTTCCCGTAAAACTACTGCGCTTTTTTTCCATTATTATTACCTCTAAATCTTTTGAGTAAAACTTCACTAAAACGAAGCTGTCTTTGATACTATATCATAATAATGAAACATTCACAAGAAAATATACTTCGACGATGGTGTCAAGTTTCTTAGTACTTGCGAAACTTTTTATACGCCTTGCTTTCAAAAAACTTTACTGCAGTGCTTTTGTCTCATTTTTCATTTTGGGACAAAAACGCCAAATGCAAAGCGGTGCTTTTTGTTCTTTTTTCTTTTCGAGACAAAAGCTTTAATTGGCGGTGTACTCCTTTTCGTATTGTTTTCCATTTTGAGACAAAACTTCAGTCAATCAGATTGCATTTTTTGCTCCTTTTTCATATATAAACAAAATATAAAGGTATCCTCGCTCACGCAAACTCTCCGTATTCGACAGTTTTTGTCTCTTTTTGCATTCAGAACAAAAAAAGCTTCTCGCATAGCTACAATCTTTTGCCTATATTTCAAATTCCGACAAAAATTATTATATACTCGAAAACCCAAGATTCATTTTATAATATCTACTTCAATGCAATAATATCCCTGTTATGCAAAAAAACCTTTGAAAACGTGATGTTTTCAAAGGTTTCTGGCGTACCCAAAGAGATTCGAACTCCCGACCGACGGCTTAGAAGGCCGTTGCTCTATCCAACTGAGCTATGGGCACAAATGGAGCGGGTGAAGGGAATCGAACCCTCACAATCAGCTTGGAAGGCTGATGTTCTACCATTGAACTACACCCGCTTAAATGCTCCGCAGATTTCTCTTGTGAAATCCGACTTTGATATTATAACACACCTTTTTGCCTTGTCAACACATTTTTAAAATTTTTATTTGACACTTAATTTTCGTCGGAATATAATTTTTGCAATTGCAATTTCCGGAGTGATATTTTATGAACATCAACAAAAAACAAAAACTAATCCTTGCTTCTTGCTCTCCCAGGCGCAGAGAACTTATAAAACTTCTCGGCATGGACTTTGAGTGCATAAGCGTGGATGCGGACGAGAGCACAAATGAAATAATTCCGTCAAAGGCGGTGCAGGAAATTTCTGCAAAGAAAGCCCGCGCAGCTCTGTCTGCGCGTAAGATTGCTCATGACGAAGTCATTATCGGTGCTGATACCATTGTGGTTTTTGATGAAAAGCTTTTGGGCAAGCCTTTGGATGACGATGATGCGGAGCGTATGCTTCTTATGCTGAGCGGCCAAACGCATTTCGTTTACACGGGTGTAACTCTTATTTATCGGGATTACAACGATAATCTCACCGAAATTTCTTTCGCTGAAAAAACCGAGGTTACTTTCGCCGAAATTTCACTTGAAGAAATCAGAAAATATATTTCCTGCGGAAATCACAGGGACAAGGCCGGGAGCTACGCAATTCAAGACGAGTTCGGCGTGCACATTACGGGAATAAAAGGCGACTACAACAATGTTGTGGGCTTCCCCGTTGCGCGTATTTATTCAGAGCTGAAAAAGCTTTTATAATCTCATATTCTTTCAAATTGGTTCTATTTTACATTTACTTCCCTCTTTTTCTCTTGTTATGATTGCATTGCTTTCGCTTAAAAGCGTTAAGCGGCATACATCAAAAAACTTAAGAAACGGAGGGATTTTAGTATGAAAAAATCTATTTATGTATGTATATTTACTTTGATTTTTACCGCACTTCTGGCGTGCGACCCTTTTTCGTATGTAAGTGCGGCGGAAAGTTCGCCTACAGCTGCGGCTACGGTTGCGACTGCGGGCGGCTCGCTCAATGTAAGGTCGGCGGCGTCTACGAGCAGTAGCATAGTGTCGTCGCTGCGAAATGGCTCGTATGTTTCGGTTATCGGGCAGAGCGGGAATTTTTATAAGGTTGTTTATGCTTCGGGCAAAGTGGGATATTGCCACAAAAATTACATCAAGGTAATTTCGGGCAGTCAAGGAGCCTACGCAAGTGTTTCGACATATCTTAATGTCAGGAGCGGCCCGTCAACTTCCTACGGAATTGTTGATTCTTTGTACAATGGTGAGTCTGTGGTAAAAATTTCCACACATGGGAATTTTTATAAGATTTTGTACGACGGAAACAAGTTGGGGTATGCTTCGGCTTCGTACATTAAACTGAGAGGTTCGAGCTCAAGCGGTAGTACAAGCGGTAGTACAAGCGGCGCAATTTCGTTGAATGTACCGAGCTACAAGCAGTACGACAGCAGGTGGAGCGGCGTGCGTTTGGGAAATTCGTCGAAAACCATTTACCAATCGGGTTGTTTGACGACTGCTATTGCGATGGAACGCTCTTTTGTGTACGGATACACCGTAACTCCGGCAACGGTTGCTCGAAATTCAAGTTATACATCGGGCGGTGCGATTTATTGGCCTTCGGAATACGGTTTTATAACGAGCAGCGATTATTTGAGCAGGATTCATTCGCTTCTTAAGCAAGGCAAGCCTGTAATCGTAGGTGCCGTAAACAGTTACGGAGGACAACATTGGGTAATTGTTATCGGGTATACTCCTAACGGCGGAGTTTCTGCGGATGACTTTTTGGTGAATGACCCCGGTTCTTCTACTCGTAAAACTTTGAGTGCATTTTTCTCTGCATATCCTAAATTCTATAAGGCTGCTTACAGAAAATAGAAATTGGCAAATCGGAGAAGATATGATAAAATTATTCGGCGAATTTATATAAGTTCTACTTAAGTTTAAATGAGGAGAGAATAAATTGAAAAAGCAAAAAAACATCTTATTTCTTGTATTCACATTGATTTGTGTTTTGTTGTGTGCGAGCGCTTGTTCGGATAGCGAAAGCAACGCAGTTCCGACATCAAATGTTATTTTTAACACACCTTCCGGCACGACTGCAACAGAAGCACAAAGTCCCACAGCAGATTCTACACCTACACCGGTTGTAACAGAAGCACCTACGGCGGAGCCTACAAAAGTTCCGACAACAGAGCCGACAAAGTTGCCGACGGCAGTTCCGACTGCAGTACCCACATCTACAACGGCACCTGCCACAGGAGATTTTCAACTTTCTTTGGATTATGCGGAAAACACGAGCGATAAAGCAACATACACCAACAGAGCTCCTTTGAAACAAGTTAGTTTCACTGTTACGGACCCACAGAATACGAGAAATTTGTCGACAGAACGTGTAGGGCACTGGTTTGGTAAAGATGACACACAACCCAAGAAATTCCAATCGCAGTATGAATCAAAGGGTTGGAGCGCCCTTACAATTGATACAAAATCTACCGATAAAGTTATTTATCTTACATTTGACTGCGGCTATGAAAATGGCAATACCGGAAAAATTCTTACAACATTAAAAGAAAAGAATTGCCCTGCTGCGTTTTTTGTAACTTTGGACTTTGCAAAAGATGAGCCCAGTCTCATTTCGAGAATGATCGAGGATGGACATATAGTTGGAAACCATTCTTCTTCACATCCTGATTTTACAAAAATTTCCAGAGAAAGAGTTGCTCGCGAAGTTCAAAAATTGGATAACTATTTGAGAGTGAATTTCGGATATTCCGCACCTTATTTCCGTTATCCTATGGGCGCATACAGCGACAACACAATGGATATGCTTACGTCTTTGGGCTACAGAAGTATTTTCTGGTCTTATGCGTATGAAGATTACAACGAAGGCAGTTTCCCCGGAAAGGATTTGGCTTTCAAATATGTTACGGAACGTCTCCATCCCGGTGAGGTTTTGTTGCTCCACGCAATTTCCCCCGGAAATGCAGATGCTCTCGGCGATATAATCGATTACGCAAGAGCGCAAGGATATGAATTCAGAAGTTTGGATCAGTATTTTAATCAGTAATTATTTAGCAAGGGGCTGTTTTGTTACAGTCCCTTTTGATTTTTTTATTCTTTCTTCAACTTATTATATTTGACAGACAAGTCATTAACCATAAGGTTTCTAATACTATCAGAAATTTTACGCTGTTCTAAATACTGTTCTATTTCCAACATATAATCATTGATCACATATTCGTCATCACAAATCTTTATAATGTCTATTGCTTGTATCAAATATTCAAGAGTAAAATACTCCTTTAACGAGGGTCTGATAAACGGAATACCGTTTATGTGGTCTTTTAGGGTCTTTCTTAATTCTAATGACGCTTTACTATATTCTTCGCTTTTTTCCGTATTTCCAACATTGTTGTAAAAAGCCGAAAGATTTTTATACGTATAGCAAAGTAATAATTTAGCATACATTTCATCCTCTGAGTTTTGGCTTATGATCTCTAAATTTTTTTGAGCAGAAACTCCATAAAATATTCCTTCTTCAGAATATTTTATTTTTTCTTTTTCTTCAAGAGTGCCACTGCTCAAATAAACTAAAATAAGGTATGTAATATGTTCCTGTATTTGTGCTATAAGCAAAGTTCCAAACTCATTTTGTTTGTTTGTTTCATATGTAAGCACCAATTTTTTTAATTCTGCTGTCTCAAAAATCCCTGCTGTTTTTTTTGCAAACCTTGCACCAATACACTCATATCCATCTAAAAACTTTCTGAAACTCAGTCTATCCATTTGTATGTTAAAATGCTCTTTAACAGGAACAGTCTTGCAAAACAAATCCACGGTAAGTTCCGCATAATCTGTTGCCCATCTCAATTCTTCAGATCCTTCTCTTTTTTCTAACATTTTTGATTTAAATCCCTGCAACTTCAACTTTATATCTGCTTGCTCTTGATAACAAAACGCTGCTTGTAAATACACTAGGATATCCTTTGCCAAATCGTAATCTGACATTGTAGGATTCTCGAAATGTTTCATTATCTCAAATTCAACCATATGGTGATCATTAAGCAATTGTATTTTATCTTTCTTTTTAATCTGGCTTTGGCTCCGCAAAAACTCTGTAACAATCTCTCTAGCAATATCGTCTTGTGTTTTGTCGTTTGTGCTGAGCATAGTTCCCCAAATGCCATGGAGATCCGACGGAAATAGATTAACGTCCTGTGTTATATCAATTTTAAAAACATGCAATTTGGTTGAATGACCTGTATAATTATATTGTGCATTAATATATCCCAACTCATAAATCAAATTTCCACTTATTAAATTATCATTTGTCTTTTGAAAAAGCAAAATCGCCTGATCACATTGATTCATTTGATAGTTTATTGTTTCATTTATAGTTCCCTTACGTTGTCGCCTTATTCTTTCTGGATTCTCTTCATAGTCTCCTCCAACAACACCAACAAATCCATTTTTATCAATTAAATTTTTAACTTTTATCGCAAGCTCACGATTTTTGCTCCATCCAACAAACACAAAATCTTTCATATTGCACCCACTTTTACTTCATACTGTTTATATAATCTTCTATATTATCAAAAGCTTTTTGAATATCATTAATTACATCTGACAAATCCTTTCCATCAACCAACGCATGATCTGCAGTTATGTTTAATGTAACAAAAATTCTGTCATTTTCTGTATAGTACTTTCCCCAACACACCCTTGGTATACTTCTATTTTCACAACTCTTATCCGGTATTGGTTGCTTTACACTAAGAAAATTAACCCACGGGACACAAGAGCAATATATATCATCAATAATAGCTATATCGTTGAACTTTTCTTGCACATAAGATTGATTGTTGTATTTTTTTTGATTACTTTCAATGTCATACATATAAGAATCAAATCCATTTTTTAGTGTAGCCCTACAATTCACAAAAACTTTTTCATTTGTTAAAATCGTATATGCAACATTTGCAGAATCTATCTCTATGACCTCGCCATTTAAAACTCTTAGGCAAAAAGCTTGATTGTCATTGATACATTGGCACGCAATATACATAATGAGAGCATATGATGATAATTTATTTTCCGCACAATACCTCAACAACTTTGTTATATCCATTTTTACATCTAACGCGACTGTAGGGTCTGCAAAAGATGCAAACCATTGATAGTGACTTTTTCTTTCCCAACTATCTAAATCTATTTTTTTCATCTAAAAACACATCCGTTTCTTTTAATAAATCTCATCCTTCGCTTTTAAATAGTCTTTCTATGTTTGACAAAAACATAAATTTTACATAGTTTAAGTATAATTATCAATTTCCCACATATGTAAAATGTCTTTAAATCAGCTGTAGGTTCACTAAAATAATTACTATCTTCTTTTTGTTCCTTTAAAACACAAACGATTTAGGCAATTAATTTCGTAATTATACTATAAATCCAAAAAAAGTAAACCCTTATCTGCCTTATAAACAAAATTAAAGATATTTTTATCCCCACTATCAGACCAGCCACAAGTGTGTAAGCTTTTCCCCAAAAGGACACATACATTCCTATCATTCATAATTTTTATTTTATATAACAACTAAAATTCTATTGCACCATCTAAAAAAACATTTAATACAATACAACATAGATATCCATCTTTATATCCGGTCTTGCTCCTATCCACTAATCCAATTCAAACTTTTGCTAACATGTTTCTTCCTTTTTACTTTTGTGTTTTTAATCCCATTCTTGCTCAGGGAGTTCAGGTATTCCACTCGCTGTAATAATATCTTCTAACGTAAATGCTATTATTTCTACGCTAGGAATTATGAATATTTTATTCATTTACTCGTACCTCCTTCAATTAACATAGTTGTACGCTGCTTTTCCGTAATTCATCATGGCATTTACTAAGGCAGCTAAATTTTCATTAGTACTATTTTGGTTGCTATATGCATAGGATTCAATACTATATCTTACTGTATTACTTATTACGGCATCATTTTTGTAGACAGTTAAATACACACTTTCACTCATTTGTGCGGCATGTAATCCGTTAAAATATACATAATATCCTCCATCTGTTTTAATAAAGTCTGTATAGGGAATCTCCCATTCATTTGTTTTCGTCTTTATTTTAACAGTCATTCCGTCAATATTGTCGGCAGAAAGTTTAAATCGCATTACAACAGCCTCTTCCAATCTTAATGCCGCACCTTTCCATGATGCTAAAGGATCCTCAACTGTTTCATATTTTGTATTCAAAACGTTTTCAAGAACAGGATTATCAACAGTTCCCCATTGTTTTTGTGTGTCTGTGAGCATTGCATTTGCCAAATTATCCATATTGTAATTCATGTAAATCTGTGATTGCGTGCCATAATTCAATAAATCTACAACAAGAGTGCGAAGTTCGGCATACTGATCTCCGGAATAATCATCAAGCGTATCATAACAATATTGTGCTACACTATATTCTCTAGTTGCACTTGAGTATTGAACACCATTGTATGTAGCATACAGTGTTGAATAGATTTTTTCTGTCATTTTTGTAGGTGCTATGTCTGTAAACTCAAACACATATCTGCCATCTTTAATCGTATATTCACGTACTGTTGTTTCCGTATTTCCTATTCTAAAAACAACAAATGGGTCAGAATAACCTGTTTCATTAAATAAACTCGCATCAACTTTATAATTTAAAATAAGACTATAATGAAGTGATAACGAAGCTCCTTTAAAGCCCAAGTTCTTAACTGTCGGAATTTCCTCCGTAACCTCATTTCCGCATTTACCACATATCTTATGCTTAATACCTGTTTCAATCGGAGTAGGCTCAGTCAAGGTAATCCAATCCCCGTAATCATGTTCTATTGTAGGCATTAATAAATGATCATAATAAACTGCGATATAATCCAAAGAAAAGCCATATTTAGCTACCGAGCCATCTGTTGTTAAGCGGATACGAACCAAGTCCCCAGATATCATAACAGTTTTATCAGCAAGTGAACTACCACTATAAGTGCCTATCAACGTATCTGCTCTATCGTAAATATAAATTTTATCAAAAGAAGATTCTGTCAAGGTGCTACTTGAAAATTTCAAAACTAAAGATGAAGCCCCCTCATTTGTATAATAATAAGAAACATCTATTTTATTCCCATAATTATGTTCAGATTCCGGAAGATTATCTGTTATTATGTTTTCATACGAATTTGTTTTTTTACAAATCTCACATTGCTCTGTAAGATAACCAATTTTTGTACACGAAGGTTCTACTCGGCTAATAACTTCGTAATTATGAACACAATAAATATTAAACTCTGTGGATTTGCTGCCTGAATAATCACCAATACCAGTAATAATAATTGTTGCTTTGCCTATTTCAGTATTATTAAGATATGTCACGGTATAATCTATATTTTCTGTTAATTGTTCGTTTGTACTACTATATAAAACACTAGGTTTCTGTGAATATTCATTTTTTATACCGTCATATATTTGGTCAAAAATATCATAGATTACACAATCACTTAAAAGTCTTTTTTGTACAGTCACACTCACGGTTCCTACAACGTTACCATACATAACTGTTATATACTGCTCTCCGAGCATCGTGGCATCATAACCTTCTATTGCACAATCAGCACCGCTTACATTTAGTGTAGTTCCATTATCATATGTAACCAATATAGAAACATCGTTTATCATATCCGGAACATTGATATATAGGCTAGGTATCGTTTTGAGTGTTACGGAAACTATATACTTATCTTCTAAACTACTCATCGCTGCCTGTAACAACGCAATTTGTTTTTGGCTTTCATCAGCAGTTATGTTGTTAACTAAGGCCGTCTCGGCAACATTTATTGCATCGGTAAGGTTGTCAAAACTTTCCTTTGAATAGCTTTGATATGTGTAACTCTTAGCAAGATCAAGTATTTCTTTTAAAGCAAAATAGTTTTCATTTCTAACAAACTCTGCTGTTAGTATAACTGTTTCATCAGGCATAATAAAACAACCGTTTTCAATTGGAACTCCATTATATGCCAAAGAGCCCTCTGTATAAACATAACCGTCATTTTCCGTCACAGTTACTATTACTTCAGATTCAATTTCAGCTTCTTGCGGTACGTTAATTGCACCACCATCGGTTTGTATAGTTATAGGTTGTTGTCTCTTTGTAAACACAGCCGTATACGTTTCGTCTTTCTTGGCCACAAAGGTATATTCTGCATTTGTGCTTACTGTTTTTCCGGCTGAATCAATCCATTTTGCAAAACTGTATTTAAAAGTAGGAGCAGCAGTAACGGTAATTTTTGTTCCACCGATTGTTTCAACTCTATCATTTGATACCGTTCCTCTTCCAGTATCTTCACTTTCAAAATCTAAAACACATGGATTACCTACTGTTGGTTTAGGGTCAACATTGTCTTTTATGCCGTCTCCATCGTAATCGACAAAAGTACCTCCTTTACTAAGTGTATAGTTATTGCCTTTATGGTCGAATAATACCGAAGGGAATATTAAAGAATCAAAATAGCAACCTAATTCGGAGTCGTTTTCAATTACAAATGTTGGACAATTATAATTTGTTATTGATTGTTTTTCGTTTCCCGAAAGAATTGTTGTTCCAGATGTTACCTTGCAATACAGATCACTAGATAAGTCTATATCGCCTTTAACAGATAAAACTGAATGTTCATTCTCCATATATATGTATGAATAAGAACCACATATAATATTCCCAAAAACTCTAGTTATATTATAATTATAAAACTTTGTATCCCCCCATCCTGAACCTCCTTCTTTTCTAAGAAATAAATTTCCACCAATTTCTAACTCTCCATAGTTCTTAACATTGTTCATATATGTTATTTCTAAATCGCCCAATACTGTTAATTTTATTTTTTGTGGTATTGTCAGTGTTGCTTTTGCCGAATTATTCATTACTAAGCTTTCACAACACAAATTGGATACCAAAGTACAAGATGAATCAACAAAAACACTATTGAAATGGTTGTTACCATATACTTGTGAATTAGCATTTATCCTAATTAAATAACCATTTTGTTTTATAGGATTATCATTAGTAATTAAACTACCATAAATACTTATATCAGATTTTAAAACGATTCCTAAAGGATTATCAATTTCAAGATTATATATTGGAAATGCTCCTAAAGATTGTGGTTCGGAACCATTTAAAACCAATACGGCTTTTTTGCCCTCAACAGCGTGTACACTATTGCAAATAACATCGCCTTTTACAAACATTTCTCCATAATTCAACTTAAAACTTCCATCAACTCTTGAATCACTATTGCCATCTATATTTAAATCTCCATCAATATAGAATATTGATTCATCATTATTCATATATACTGCACCTTTAGGCGAATTCCCGCCGCCATATCCACTTACACCAGCTAAAGCGTTTAAGTTTCCTTTGCAATGTATAATTCCTGTGTAAACATCTAATATAGCAGGCTCATATGATAAGGCGCTACTAGACCCTGGTTTTAAAGTTATATCTTTCTCAACAATAAGATTTGAATTATTGTCAACCTTAACTGTACCGTTCGCATTAATTGATAAATCACCTTTTACATATAAGTTGCCACCAAGTAAATATAGACTATTATAGTAATTGTTCCAATCATTCCCAGTTAAAGTTATATTATTATTAACAACCAAATTGCCACTATTAATATTTAAAGTTGCTACATTATCAAAATTTAAAAATTCGGTTTCTAATAATAATTCTTCTTTATTACAGTAAATATTTATTCCTTTAGCTATCTTTAGACCTTTAATTTTTGCATTTGCATCTAAAGTAAGCTCGATGTTACTTTTTATAATCAAATTTATATTAATCTGATTATTTACAGTATATAATTTATTTTCATCAATAATATCCGAGCCAGAAGTTATTAAAGTATTCGAGTTTATTTCCCAATTACCAAGATCAACCAGAATTCTATTTTCTTTCGGAATAGTTTTAATTATTTCTTTTATGCTATCAATATAATTTGAATAAATATCTTTTTTATAATATTCTGTTTTTATATCGTTAAATTCAAGTTTGTTTGATGAAAGAGTAATTTTTTCAGAAGCTTTAAACGCCGCATTGTTTGCAGCTTGGTAAGCCGCAAACAAAGTTTCATATGTAGATACATCTTCATTAGAAAACTGTGTGGTAAAAACATCTGTCTTACTTCGAATCAAACAAAAGAAATCATTTGAATATTGAGTTAATACAGCCTGTGTTGTCAAGTCATCAATATCAGGGACATCAAATATTACATCAAATACTACATAACACGCAACATTAGTAATAGCATCAAGTAACTTTAATTTTGCACTTACTAAACCAGTTTTATCCTTAAAAAACATTTCATTTATTAGACCTTCTAAATCCAATTTTTTCTTAAAGTAATCTTCAACTTCTTTTAATACTTGTTCTTCTAAATAATTATGGTAGAAATAGCTTACAAAGCCATTACTTAACTGCTTTTTTAATCTACTCATACCATCATAGAGTGTAGTATCTTTCTGTTGTGAGGCAAGCACTTCATCTATAATACAAAGACGAATATCCTCTATCATTAAACCCAACATAAGAGTTTGCGCGCCATCCAGAGCACTTGATCCATTTGATAGAATACTGCTTATTTTTGAAACATTCGGCAGAACAATTTCTTTTAAGGATTCAATTTTAGTTATTTCAATGCAAGAAAATGCACTATTATCCGCAAAATATGTAATTGTTTCTTCATATATAGTAATTTCCGTTTTTTCATATACATCATATGTCTTTGTAAAGTTATCATAGACCTTTAAAAACTTGTTTAAATTTTTTACCCACTTATTTTCAGCTCCATATTTCTTCGCAAGTATACTTTCACCCATAAGTTCCGTAGCAAATTGTTGATTTGCTTTATCTAAGGCATTTTCATACGTAAAAGATGTCAAGCCTGTTAAATCTCCAATAAATTTAGCGTATTCTTTAATATCTAGAGTAAGTACATCTGTAACAAGCGGCAAAGCATGCTTAATATTTGAAAACGCAAACATAGGACTATCCATATAGTCAGAGTATACTCCATTAAATGCTTCTTGTGTTTCTCTTGAATAATCCACTAAATATTTTGATTGTCGCAGATAAGAACCATATCCATAAAACAAATCTGAGTAATATATATACTCTTCTGCTGAATCATTACTATCAGCAGAAAGCGAAACAAATGGCAAGCACCCAATCAATAATGTAAATATTAAAACAATCAAAACCAATTTTTTCATTATGTTATTCCCCTTTCAATACAACAAAAAATGTTTTTAAGATAGAAAAATACGTTAATAAGAATTACTCTTCCTGCAAATATACATCTTAGCTTCCTATTTGTCAACAATAATAGGAAGTATAATTCCTGTATATCCGTATTTTGGAGGAAGAAAAATGCTTGTTTTTGATTTGTATACAATTGGTGCCAAACTTTATGAAATAAGAAGAAGAAAAGGGTTAACACAAGCCGAAGTTGCTGAGAAAGCCGAGCTTTCTGACCGCACTTATGCTGACATTGAACGTGGTCATGTAAATATGCGAGTCGAAACACTACTAAAAATTTGTTCTGCATTAAATATTACCCCAAATAACATTTTAGTAACAGATGATAATATTGAAATAACAGAACAAACTCTAATAGACATCTTAAAAGACCGTTCCAATAACGAAAAAGAAACTGCCCTGAGACTGTTAAATGTATATGTTAATTCTTTAAAATAAAAATTCACAAAACAATCATAAAATATTATTTAATTTTACTGTGCAAAAAGCTATAATATATGTAAGAAATTAAAAATTCAAATAATCACTGCAATTTTTCAGGAGGGCTACTACTTTATGAAGAAAAAAATATGGATACCTATAGCTATTATTGTATTTCTCGCAATTCTTTTCGTGCCGATTCCCAAAAGTCCATATCGAGATGGCGGCACAAAAGAATATACTGCCCTTACCTATAAAATAGTTAATTGGAATCGCTATGTTGGCGACACGATTTACGATAAAACCAAAGTGTATTTTTTCCCGAATAACTTCAAAACAATCGACGAACTGTGGGATTCGGAAAAAAACAACGTAGAATACTCTTTTAAAGCAACCGTACTGGAAATATATGATTCTTCTGTGCTTGTTCAACCTGTTGATTGCAGCGATATGTTAAGTGTCAGAGATAAAATTACATTCGGCACTAAAGACTTGGAAGATATAAAAGTTGAAGTCGGAAGTATAGTAGAAATAATTTACAGCGGCGAAATTATGGAGTCGTATCCGTTGCAAATCAATGCTAAAAGCTGGAAAATAGCTGACGATGTACGCTGTGTTTCATATACAGAGCAGTGGCTCGATAAGACGACCGCAAAGAAATGCGAAAACGACTTTTTTGCAGATATAAAAATTACCAAAATATATTCAAATTGCTTCTTTGCAACAACCGTCGTTCCGTTCCCCTATGAAATCAAAATTAACGGAACGCTTTCCGAAGAATGGTGCGTTGGCGACCAAGTTTTGTGCACATACGAAAATACTTATCACGACGAAGAAACAGACCGTATCGAAGCAGATTTGTTGACAATTAAAGTAAGTGATTTCGAGCTTGAACCAAATGTTGTTTATAAGCCTGTCATATACCTCTATCCCGAAAGAGAAACCGACGTTTCCGTAAACTTAACATTGAACGGCGAACTGACTTGCACATACCCGGCATACGAAAACGGTTGGAATGTTACTGCTTCTCCCGACGGAACGCTTACGGACGCCAAAGGTCAGACATACAACTACCTTTATTGGGAAGGCGAAACAAACATTAAGTATGATTTTTCAAAAGGATTCTGTGTAAAAGGCGAAGACACCGCCGAATTTCTTGAAATTGCATTGAAAAAATTAGGACTTACGCGCCGCGAAGCAAATGAGTTTATTGTATTTTGGTTTCCAATGATGGAACAAAATCCATATAATGTAATTTCTTTCCAAACAGACATTTATACGGATGCCGCAAAACTTGACATCGCACCTGCACCCGATACACTAATACGTGTATTTATGGCGTGGCAAAAAGCAGATGCTATTGTGGAAATTCCGGAGCAAGAACTCTCCGCGCCCGAGCGCAAAGGGTTTACGGTAGTTGAATGGGGAGGAACGGAGATTCTAAAATAAAGTTTTAGTATCTATCAAAGAATCTTTCTTGTTTCTCAAGGAAAATTTGCCTTTCAGTATTACTTAAACTATTAAATTTAGTAAGAACTTTTAATAGTTTTTTGTTTTTTGTCAAGCGTTTAATTCTACTTACCTGTATTGGATATATAAAGAGTGTCAAAAACAATCCGTTGCCAAGAACTTCTGTAAAGGCCAATGTTCTTGCAAATTTTAGCACATCCTTACGATTCGTTTCATATGCATCGGTCAATTTATAAAAATCGTTAAAATTTGCAACTTCAAAAAACAAATAAATCATAGGAACTAACCCTAATACATTAAATCGGTCAATTTTTCCAAAAGCATAGCTTTGCAAAGTGATATCCAAACGATCGCCGTCTTGTAACCCTACAATGTAATAATTGCACGCAACATGCAAAAGCATCTTACAAAGAGAATTCATTAAAAAGCCTGTGGTCTTTTTAGCAAATTTTTCTTTCCAATCTTTTGGCTCGAATTCATTTAGAATAGACAGGGTATCTGGCATAACAGGAATAAGGAGTAACGAAAATTCACTGTCAAAAATTTCTGCTTCAATTGAAGAACAATTTGTCCCTTCCTCGCACAAACACGAAATATCGTAATATCTTTCGCCGTAAGAATCGGTTATTCTAACTTTGCAGTCAAAAATACTTTCTTTTAATACAAGTGTTATTTTCATTTACTCACCTCGTTTAGCTTATTAAAACATATTTTATTTCAAAAGTAAATGTTGTGACACATTGCTGATTTATTATTTTCAATGAACATAAATACCAATAATCAATGCCATACTTTTCCTGTTATATCAATTAAAGAATCATAAGAAAGCTGTTCTATATTTTCAAATATTTCAGATTCATACATCTTAACTAATATATAATGCGAATTAACTCTTTGGGTAACAAAATAACCAGAAGCTTTGTCAGTCTGTCCAAATATGGTAATACGATGCGTATAATTTTCATCGGGCAAAACTTTTATTACATTACCGGGCAATGCCGATTTTGTTTCAATAATTATTCTTCGAATAGTATATTCCAGTTTTTCTATCGGAATATTATTTGTCCCTGTTTTTTGTGCAAAATAGAATGTTGCAATAATTATTACTACTTCTATTGCTCCCATAATATCAAAGATTATCCAATCAATTTTACCAAACCAATGATATTTTCCTTTTATCTGACCATTATCTATATAAAAATAAGCTTTAGCATTAAACAATAAAGACGCAAAGCCGGAAATACAAAGAGCAACTCCTAGAACAACAAAGAGCAACAACACTCCTCTTGATGAACTTTTAGAATATTTAAAAATAAAAAAAAGACCTACGGCAAATACTCCGAGAAGCATATATGTAAATCCAATTGCTTTGTTATTTTTAAATGTTGCTTTTGTTTTCGAAAAAAGCGCGTTATCAGAATTACGGGTATATTTTTTGTTAACAAAAGCTATACCTACCAAGAAAACTATTAAGTATAAGAAGTAATAATAAATTACCTTGTTCACAATTTTCACCGTCCTGCGTTCATCGTATCACACTATTTCCAAAAAACAAACCCACAAAAAACGCATACACCTCTCCCAAAGGTGTATGCGCCGTTTCAACTGTACTTTTTTAAACTAACTTATACTCTCTTTACAGCCAAAACTGTATCGAATCCGTTGATGTTCCACTCTTTTGTGTACGCACCCTCAGGGAACTGTGTAGCTGTCAAATCCATGCTGTCTGCAAGAACTTCCTCACATATAGTGGATTTATTCTTCTCCATATATGCTTTAAGCTCTTCACTGCCCTGCTGATATACACTAATGTGGTCCATAACCTCGAAGCCTGCTTCTTTACGCATTGTCTGAATGCGGCTGATTATTTCACGCACGAAGCCTTCTTCAATAAGCTCATCTGTAAGAGTTGTATCAATAACAACTGTAATTCCTCTGTCAGAAACTGCCTCGAATCCTTCTTTTTGAGCCATATCTATAAGCAAATCTTCTTTTGTAAGAGTTGCCACTTTATCGCCAAGATCAAGATCCAAAGTACCCTTTTCGTCAAGCTCCTTCATAGCGGCATTTCCGTCAAGCTCTGTGAGCAATGTACGGATTTTGCCAAGGTCTTTACCGTATTTAGGTCCTAAAGTCTTGAGTTGCGGTTTAAATGTATAAGAAGTAAACGCGCCAACCTCTTGTGTGAACTCAAGTTCTTTCACATTAAGCTCTTCTGCAACGATTGCGGAATAAAACTCGTTTAATGCATCCTCAGCTTTTATAAACATCTTGCCCAAAGGCTGTCTGT
The DNA here is from genome assembly GCA_015069165.1 of Oscillospiraceae bacterium. GTDB lineage: Bacteria > Bacillota > Clostridia > UBA1212 > UBA1255 > Egerieisoma. The sequence goes on along the minus strand of SVJD01000016.1, from coordinate 10,613 downwards.
TTTTAATGTTCGCGTTATTTCTTGCCGCACGACCGAGAACAACGATTTCGAGAACGAGTTCCATATCATCTTCCAGCTTGCTGTCGATAAGCTTTTCATCAGCTATCGGGAAGTCACAAAGGTGAACACTCTCGGGTGCTGTTTTATCCACACTGCAAACCAAGTTTCTGTATATATCGTCTGCCATGAACGGAATCATGGGCGCGGAAATCTTAACCAAAGTCACAAGTACATTATAAAGTGTCATGTACGCATTTATCTTGTCTTGCGTCATGTCTTTATCCCAGAAACGCTCTCTGCTTCTTCTTACGTACCAGTTACTGAGTTCATCGACGAAATCTTGGAGCACTTTTGATGTTTCTGTTATTTTGTAGTTTGCCAAATTATTGTCAACCGTCTTTACCACTGTATTGAGTCTCGAAATAATCCACTTATCCATAACAGAAAGTTTGTCATAATCGAGCGAATATTTAGTCGGGTCGAATTTATCAATATTAGCATACAACACATAGAACGCATACGTATTCCACAAAGTACCCAAGAACTTACGCTGACCCTCTGTAACTGCCTTAGCGTAGAACTTATTAGGGAGCCAAGGAGCACTGTTGGAGTAGAAATACCAACGAATTGCGTCTGCGCCGTAAGTTTCAAGTGCATCAAACGGATCAACTGCGTTACCTTTTGATTTTGACATCTTCTGTCCGTTTTCATCCTGAACAAGACCGAGAACTATAACATTCTTATACGGTGTTTCGTCAAAAATCAACGTAGAAATCGCCATCAAAGAATAGAACCAACCTCTTGTTTGGTCAACAGCCTCACTGATGAAGTCTGCCGGGAAGTTTTCTTCGAAAATTTCCTTGTTCTCAAAAGGATAGTGCCACTGTGCAAAAGGCATTGCTCCCGAGTCAAACCAGCAGTCGATAACTTCTTTTACGCGAGTCATTTCGCCGCCACATTCAGGGCAACGAATTTTAACTGCATCAATATAAGGTCTGTGAAGCTCAATATCATCCGGGCAATTGTCAGACATGGACTTCAATTCCTCAATAGAACCGATTGCATGACGATGTCCGCAAGAACATTCCCAAATATTAAGCGGAGTTCCCCAATAACGGTCACGGCTAATGCCCCAGTCCTGTACATTTTTAAGCCAATCTCCGAAACGGCCTTTACCGATAGATTCAGGAATCCAATTAACTTTATTGTTATTCTTAATAAGGTCATCACGAGCCGCTGTCATTTCGATGAACCAAGAATCTCTTGCATAGTAAATCAGCGGTGTGTCACATCTCCAGCAGAAAGGATATGAGTGCTCAAAAGGTATAACTTTAAAGAGCAAACCTCTTACGTTTAAATCTTTTATGATTTCTTTGTCAGCATCTTTACAGAATGTGCCTGCCCAAGTTGTTTCTGCTGTCATTTGACCTCTGTTGTCAACGAGCTGCAAGAACGGAAGTTTGTATTTCTTTCCTACAAGGGCGTCGTCTGCACCGAACGCAGGTGCGATGTGTACGATACCTGTACCGTCGGAAGTTGTAACGTAGCCGTCACAAGTTACGTAGTACGCTTTGCCGTCAAGTTCCTTAAATGAATATAAAGGCTCGTACTCCATCATTTCAAGGTCAGAACCCACATAGTTTTCTACTATCTCGTACTCTTCCTCGATATTTGAAGCAATAAGTTCCTCTGCCAAAATATAGTTTGCTGTTTCTGTTTTAATCTTAACGTATTTAACATCAGGATTTACGCACAATGCAACGTTTGAAGGAAGTGTCCAAGGTGTAGTTGTCCAAACCAAGAAATATGTGTTATCTTGACCGATGACTTTCATTTTTACTGTTACTGAACGGTCTTTTACATCTTTATATCCCTGCGCAACCTCATGGCTCGAAAGCGGTGTTCCGCAACGAGGACAGTAAGGAACAATTTTGAAGCCTTTGTAAAGCAAACCTTTTTCCCAAATTTTCTTAAGAGCCCACCATTCAGACTCAATAAAATTATTGTCATACGTAACATACGGGTCGTCCATATCTGCCCAGAAACCTACAGTTCCGGAGAAATCTTCCCACATTCCCTTATATTTCCATACGCTCTCTTTACATTTTTTAATAAAAGGCTCAAGACCGTATTCTTCTATCTGCTCTTTGCCGTCAAGACCTAAAAGCTTTTCAACTTCAAGCTCAACGGGAAGTCCGTGAGTATCCCAGCCGGCTTTTCTCAAAACATGATAACCTTTCATCGTTCTGTAACGAGGAATCATATCTTTTATTACACGAGTGAGAACGTGTCCGATATGAGGTTTGCCGTTTGCTGTCGGAGGTCCGTCATAAAATGTATACGTCTCTCCACCCTCGCGAAGCTCTATACTTTTGCGGAAAATATCATTATCTTCCCAAAACTTCTGTGTTTTCTTTTCTCTCTCAACAAAATTCAAGCTCGATGATACTTTTTCGTACATAAATTTTCACCATTTTCTAAATTACTGTAGCGTTTCCCACAGAAACACTGCCGCACCTTTCATAATAATATTTTAACACCTTTTCGTCAAGCAAAAGTTGCACTACAGTTACCCCACGGTCGAATTTCGTCGAACGATTTTCCTTGTTCCAAAAGCAATGCCGCGTTATAATATTCCTCCGGCAAACCATAACGGTAGGCGGTTATGCTCCTTATCCTACAGATGAGTCTGAAATATAGTCTCAATCTAAAGGACAAGGGGGTGATTTATATGAGTGACTATGAAATCTTCGCAATTTTACTTAGAGTAATTGAGCTTGTTTTAATAGCTAATTTATATAAAAGCACAAAAAAATAACCGCCCACACTTCAAAAACGGCGATTATTTTTTAATTTAAACTTTTTGGAGCGTAACCGTCTATCGGTTTGCCCTTTGTATTATTATATTACATTTACTTCATTTTATTGTCAAGTATGCTGACCTTTTTTCTGCCGTCAACTTTTTGAGCAGTTTGTGCATCAAGGAAACTTGCATGTTGCTGCAAATCAACCACATCAACCGTATCTATCCCGTACTTTTTCATAAACTCCGCATCTTGCTCGGTAATAACTTCGCCGCTTATTACTACGGGAACTGCCGGCGGACATGAAACTGTAGGCGCACCGCAAATTTCCCCGACAGAATTCTCTGCTGCTAAAGTTTTGTGGGGCGCGAATACTGCTTCTCTTATTGATATTTTTTGTATATGTTTGCTTGGTTTTATTGCTGTTTCTTCACTTTGCAACGATTTTTTCAAAGAGATTTCCCCAAAAGCCTCTCCCAATCTTTCAAAATCGCGTTCACAATTCTCTGTACTTGCCATCAACACGACAAAATCATCGTCGCACATTTCAGGTACAATTTTGTGATTTTTCAACGCTTTTGTAAATTCTTCGGCGGAATATCCTGCTTCCTTTATATTTACTACTATTTTCAAAGGCTCGGTTTCTTCGACAAAATACCCAAAAGAGGAGATTTTTTCCTTAGTTTCCATAACATTTTTTACTGTTTTTTCCAATTTTGCCAAAAAATGCTCCGATAAATACTTATTACACAAATCAAGAGATTGCAAAACAAGATATGAAGGACTTGTAGTAGCAAAAACGCGGAGCATTTTTTGTGCTGCTGTTATATATCCTTTAGGACATTTATCAGAAAAATGTAAATATGCTCCACCTGTAAGTACCGGCAGAGTTTTATGTGCCGAATCACAACAAATATGCGCTCCTTGCTTAATAGGATGCGAGTATTCCGTCTGTAAATTTTGGGGCAAAAAGTTCAAATACGCGCCGTGTGCATTGTCAACCAGCAAAAGTATATTATGCGCTTCACATACGTTGCTGATTGCCGATACGTCAGCAACATTTCCGATATAATCGGGGGATGTGATGTAAATTGCATCGGGTTTTTCCTCGCAATTTCTTAGTGTTTCTTCCACATCTGCCGCCGAAATCTCACAACTGCACAAATGATTGAATTCTTTTGGGTATATCCACTGAACATCAATATCAAGAGCCGCACAAGCGTAAATAAATGCTTTATGAACATTTCGTGCCGCTAAAACGAGAGGTCTGTTTCCTTTTTTCAATGATGCCACCGCACCCAGCATTGCTCGTATTGTATGACTGGAGCCTTCGGTGGAATAAAATGTTTTTGCAGTATAAAAAAGCGAAGATGCATTTTCTTCGCTCTCTTTAATGATGCCGTCTGACATATAAAGTACATCGGCACCGGATATTTCTGTTATGTCAAATTTTTCAAAACCTGTAAAATCGCGACCTTTATGCCCCGGCATGTGAAAGCGGGAAAAATCACTGTTTGCGTAATTTTGCACAAAGTCATAAATTGGTGTTTTCATGTTCTGAATATTCACTCTTCCTCTGCTTCGGCAACTTTCATCATTACCGCACATTCGATTCGCTTTTTGAAAAGCTCGCAACCGTACTCATAAACGCCGTTTATGCTGCCTGTTGCGTGGTAAGAATTGGCAGCGCAGCCGCCGGAGCAATAAAGCTTCGCCCAGCAGTCTTTACATTCTTTTCTTGCGTATGCATTGCATGAACGGAATTCGTCCTGTACATCTGTTCTTGTGATTCCTGCCCAAACATTTCCGAGACTGTATTTGGGATCTCCTACAAACTGGTGGCAAGGATAAAGCTCGCCCCAAGGAGTAACCGCCAAGTATTCCGTACCTGAACCGCAACCCGTAATTCTTTTGTAAATACACGGGCCATTTGTCAAATCTATCATATAATGGTAAAAAGTGAAGCCATTGCCTTCTTTTTTACGGCGAATCATTTCCTTTGCCAAGATCTCATATTGCTCTTTAATCTTCGGCAAATCTTCCTCAGTAAGAGCATACGGGTCACCGGGCGGACAAACAACAGGCTCCATGCTGAGCTCTTTAAATCCCAAATCTGCCATATGGAAAATATCATTTGTAAAATCAACGTTGTTATGCGTAAACGTACCGCGCATATAGTAGTCCTTGCCGCCGCGTTTTTCTACGAGATGCTTAAACTTTGGCACAATCAAGTCGTAACTTCCTCTGCCTGCGTGGTCTACTCTGAAATGGTCGTTGATTTCTTTTCTGCCGTCCAGACTCAGCACCACATTGCTCATTTCTTTGTTGGCAAAATCTATAACATCGTCATCAAGCAGCATGCCGTTTGTTGTAAGGGTAAAACGGAAGTTTTTATTGTGCTGTTTTTCCACACTTCTGGCATATTCAACAAGTTTTTTTACTACCTCCCAATTCATAAGGGGCTCGCCGCCGAAAAAGTCCACTTCGAGATTCTTTCTTGTGCCGGAATTTGCAATCAAAAAGTCAAAAGCTTGTTTGCCTGTTTCAAAACTCATAAGAGCTCTGTCGCCGTGATACTTTCCTTGGCTTGCAAAGCAATAAGAGCAGCTTAAATTACAAGTATGCGCCACATGAAGACAAAGAGCCTTTACCACATTGCTGTGATTTTTGTAATCAATTGCCAAATCTTCAAACTCGTCTTTTGTAAAGAGTTTGCCGCTTTTTTCCAATGCCTGAATATCTTCAAGGCACTCTGCCACGTCACTTTCCGTAACATCGGGCAAATCCTTATATTTTTTAAGTATTTCAGTTGTAATTTCCTCGGCAGTATGGCTCTTATACATTCCGATTATGTCGTATGCCACTTCATCTACTGCGTGTACGGAACCGCTGCACGTATCCAGCACTATGTTGTATCCGTTTAATTTATATTGATGTACCATAATATCTCCTAAAAACACAAAACGTTGCCTTAAATATACACTAAGGCAACGCTCGTTTTACTACTGAATAAAATTATTTATTGTTTTTATTCTCGCATTTCTGATTTGCTACGCCGCAAGATGTCTTGCAAGCTGACTGACAAGATGTCTGGCACTCACCGCATCCACCTTTTTTAACAGTCTCAGCAACGTTTTTTGTTTCGATAGTTTTTATTCTGCTCATTGGTCTTACCTCCAAATCTTTGTCTTTTTTACACATCTAAACTCTATCACACGAAGCACTCGTTGTCAAGCCTGCACACCCACTGACGGTGTCAAGTTATTCTTTGGGTTTCGAAAATCTACCACACACCTTGCTTTTAAAAAAACCAATCAGTGGCGCGGTGCTTTTTGTCTCGTTTTTCATTTTGAGACAAAACCCCCAATCAGCGGCGCGGCGCTTTTTGTCTCGTTTTTCGTTTTGAGACAAAATCCCCAATCAGCGGCGCGGTGCTTTTTGTCTCGTTTTTCATTTTGAGACAAAACCCCCAATCAGCGGCGCGGCGCTTTTTGTCTCGTTTTTCGTTTTGAGACAAAATCCCCTATCAGTGTCGCGGTGCTTTTTGTCTCGTTTTTCATTTTGAGACAAAACCCCGCTCCATCTACTGCTTTTTACAATTATTACTTTATCACTTCGGAGAGAGACGGGAGGGCTCCCGTCCTTATTTTGAAAAATCCCAAGATTTTTTACACTATCCACCTACTTGTAAAACGCTTTCATTATATGTAAAATATCAACGTACAAAAACAAGGAAGTATTTAATAATGAAAGAAATTTTACTTTGCGCTTTAAACTCAAAATTCATACACTCGTCCCTTGCCGTTCACTCCATAAAGTCGGCATACGAATTCTACTGCCGCACCACAGGCAAAAATTACGGCAGCGTTTCCGTGTGTGAATTCACTATAAACGACAGTTTGCAATCAATTTTGTACTCGATAACAAGCCGCAAACCTGACGCCGTTTGCTTTTCCGTATACCTTTGGAATGTAAGCTTCGTTTCGGCTTTGTGCAAAGACATAAAAGCTTGTTTCCCCAAGTGCAAAATAGTCCTCGGCGGCCCTGAGGTTTCTTTCGGAATCGACGAGAACTTTTTTAAAGACGATGTATACGACTATGTAATTGCCGGCGAAGGTGAAAAAGCCTTCTTTGCTTTGACTGCACTTTTAAACAGCAAAAATCCGCTCGAATTACCGGCGACTTTCCAAATTTCCGTCAGCGAAAAAACTATAAAAGCAGTTACACCCGCAATTCTTGATGAACTTCCTTTTGTGTACAACGATGAAAATATTGCACTTTTCAACAACAGAATTGTTTATTACGAATCATCCCGCGGCTGCCCTTTCAGTTGTGCTTACTGTCTTTCTTCGGCGGAACACGGGGTGCGAAATTTGTCACTTGAGCGCGTTTTTTCAGACTTGCAGTTTTTTATAGACAAAAATGTACCTCTTGTAAAATTTGTAGACAGAACTTTTAATTGCAATAAAAGAAGAAGTTATGAAATACTTAAATATATTATAGAAGCAAGCGGAAAAACTTGTTTCCACTTTGAAGTTGCCGCCGACCTTTTCGACGAAGCAACTTTAGAGCTTTTAAAAACCGCACCCCGCGGCAGAATTCAATTTGAAATAGGCATTCAGTCCACAAACGACAAAGCCTTAAAAGCAAGTTGCCGAACTATCGACACTAAAAAGGTTCTCGATAACATCAAGACGCTGGTTTCAATGGAAAACATAAATATCCACGCCGATTTAATCGTAGGTCTTCCCTATGAAAGTTACTCGGAATTCGCTGAAACTTTCAATGAAGTTTATGAACTTTGCACAAATAAAAAACATTATATCCATCAGCTTCAAATCGGTTTTTTGAAGCTCCTGAGAGGCGCACCGCTCAATAAAATGACAAAAGAGCACAGATATGTTTTTTCCTCTAATCCGCCGTATCAAGTGTTGCATAACACATATATTTCCACAGAAGATATAAATTTATTGCTGGGTTTTGAAGACGTTTTTGAAAGATATTATAACTCCGGCAGATTTCGCAGCACACTTTCTTTTATTGCAGACAGCGGTAAATTTACTTCGTTTTTCGCATTTTATGCTTCATTGGCGGAATACTACCGTTCTTCCGGTCTGTTGTTTTCAAGTATATCATCAAGGCGTATTTACGATATATTGGCAGACTTTTTAAAAGACTTCTTTGAAGAAGGGGAAATGCACAAAATAAAAGAACTTATGCTCTATGACTATTTCGCCTCTGACAGCTCCGACCTGCCCCCGGAGACATTGCGTTCCGTCTGGAAATCAGAAAGATATTACAAAAACGAAGCCTACGCCGTTTTAGAATCAGCAGGGAAACTTTTATCAAAGAAAAACACTGTAAGATTCATAGGAGAGCAAGCTTACATATTCGATTATTCCGAGAAAAACCCCGTAACATGCAGATTTGACGAAACGATTTAAAGCCATTGGGCAAGTTGCATAATATATGCATTAAAAAATTGTTGAAATTTAATATTACATAAATTTCAAGTTAGTGGTATTATATAGGCAATGTCTATAAATCTGAGTTGATACAATAGATTATTTAATAACTACAGGAGGAAATACATAAATGGCAAGTGTTGTACTTAAGAACATCTACAAAAAGTATCCCGGCGGCGTTACTGCTGTAAACGACTTCAACCTTAACATTGCTGATAAGGAATTCATCGTTTTGGTAGGACCTTCAGGATGCGGTAAATCAACAACTTTGAGAATGATTGCCGGTCTCGAGGAAATCACATCAGGTGAGCTCCTTATCGACGGCAAATTGGTAAACGATATAGCTCCTAAGGATAGAGACATAGCAATGGTTTTCCAGAACTACGCTCTTTATCCTCACATGACAGTTTTCGAGAACATGGCTTTCGGTCTTAAACTTAGAAAAACACCTAAGGGAGAAATCAAAAAGAGAGTTGCAGAGGCTGCAAGAATTCTCGAAATCGAGCATTTGCTCGACCGTTCAATCAAAGCTTTGTCAGGCGGTCAGCGTCAGAGAGTTGCGCTCGGTCGTGCTATCGTTCGTGAACCTAAGGTATTCCTTATGGACGAACCTCTTTCAAACCTCGATGCTAAGCTCCGTGCTTTGATGCGTACAGAGATTATTAAACTTCACCAAAGACTTCAAACAACTGTTATCTACGTAACTCACGACCAGACAGAGGCTATGACAATGGGTTCAAGAATCGTAGTTATGAAAGACGGTTATATCCAACAGGTTGACAGTCCTCAAGTTCTTTACGAGAAGCCCGTTAATATGTTCGTTGCCGGCTTTATCGGAAGCCCTCAAATGAACTTCGTTGACGTTAAAGTTGAAAAACAAGGCGCAGACTTGTTCCTCAGAATGGGTAGATTCACAATTAAACTCCCTGAGCAAAAAGCTGAAAAACTCCTTGCCGGCGGATATGTTGATAAAACTGTTGTTATGGGTGTACGTCCTGAGGCAGTTCACGATGAGCAAATGTATCTCGAGGCTTACCAAGATTCACAGTTCGAGTCAAAAATCGAAGTTGTTGAGCTTCTTGGTTCTGAGTCTCTCATCTATATGATGCTTGAGAATACAAACTTCATTGCAAGAGTTAAACCTCGCAACAATATCTACGTTGGAGATACAATGCGTTTTGCAATTAACCCCAACAAAGTTCATGTATTCGACAAAGAAACAGAGAACATCATTGCTAACTGATAATTTAATCAAATGCAAATATAAGCCTTGCGGTAATAAGCCGCAAGGCTTTTTTATTCCCTTTTGTCTCCCTGTAAAAATTTTTGTTGCATTTTGTTCAAAATTATGTTAACATATGTTCACAAAGACAGAGAAAATTAAATAAGCCACGTGGTATATAAATATTACAACAAAGGAGGTTTTAGAATGTTAGTTCATTTTAATACTAAGAATTCTACTGTTGATGGCAACACATTAAATGTAATGGAAAGTAAAGCATTAAAGCGTTTCGCAAGATATTTTGCAAACGAAGCAGAAGACGCAACCGTTCTCTCAATTAAGGTTGCAGACAAAAAGTTCCGATTTAAAGTTGAGCTTACTTTACCTTATTACGGCTTCGTGTTGAGAACAGAAACATACGATGATGTAAGTCCGATTGCGGCTTTAGACAAAAGCATGGATGCGATGGAACGCAGGATGTCTAAGTCTAAGACCAAGATTCAAAATAAAAAGCATCAACCCATAGAGCTCGCTCCTCCCCCGGTACCTGAGGAAGAAGCAGACCCTGCGGTTTATCCTGTTGTTAGGATTAAATCCTATGAAATGAAGCCTATGTCTGTGCAAGATGCAATCTTGTATATGAACAACTTAGGACACAGCTTCTATACATTCCTTAATGAAGAATCCGGCAAGATTTCTACCGTTTACAGACGTAACGAAGATGATTACGGCATGATCGAGCCACTATAAAAAACTCTCTATAAAAAACAGCTCCGTTGGCTTCGGGCCGGCGGGGCTGCTTTACTTTTAACTTAATTTTTTTGTTATCAATCAAATCTTTGATGCAACTTCTTTCAAGAAGCCCTCAAGATCCATTACTTCTACATTTGAATTTGTTGTTATCAAAGCCAAATCTCCTGTCATTTTTCCTGAAGCAACAGTATCGAGAACTGCTTTTTCAACTTTACGAGCAAATTCCACAAGATCATTCAGTTTATCCATTTCTCCTCTTTTTGCCAAAGCACCTGTCCAAGCAAAAATAGTAGCAATCGGGTTTGTGGAAGTCTTCTCACCTTTAAGGTATTTGTGATAGTGGCGCGGAATTGTTCCGTGTGCTGCTTC
>SVJD01000052.1 GCA_015069165.1 Oscillospiraceae bacterium | reverse complement strand
CAACACCTTGGATATTGTGGCATAGCCGGAGGCTGTGTAAAAATATCCGCACAAGCCTCCCCATATTGCAGTCAACAATTATCAGGAGGAGAAAAATAATGAGTAAAAATGACTATTTAATTCGTTTAGAAAGAAAAGAAGATTACCCTGTGGTAGAAAATTTGATTCGTGAATCATTTTGGAATGTATACCGCCCAGGATGCCTTGAACACTATCTTATAACGAAGCTTCGGGAGCATCCTAACTTTGTCAAAGAGCTTGATTTCGTTATGGAAAAGGATGGCGAAATTATCGGGCAAAATGTGTTTGTAAAGGCAAATATAATAGCCGATAACGGTAGCGACATTCCAATTCTGACAATGGGACCGATTTGCATTACACCAAAGCTTAAAAGACAAGGTTATGGTAAAATTCTGCTTGATTATTCTTTGAAAAAAGCAACCGAACTTGGCTATGGTGCAGTATGCTTTGAGGGCAATATCGATTTTTACGGCAAGAGTGGATTTACATTTGCAAGTGAATTCGGCATCCGTTATCACGGTCTGCCTGAAGATGCGGATGCATCATTCTTCCTATGCAAAGAGTTAATACATGGATATTTAAGCGATATCACAGGAGAATACGGACCTCCGGAGGTATATCTTTTCCCTGAGGAAGAAGCAGAGGAATTTGACAAAAAATTCCCTTATAAAGAAAAACTGAAACTTCCGGGACAACTTTTCTAATAACGAATGGGCGGCACTTCATTTGAGGTGTCGCCTAAAATTTTGTTTGTAACTATTGAATTATATATGCGAAAAGAGGGTGAAGTTATATAGGATAAAGGGTTAGAGCATTATTAGGGAACGTAGATGTATTTTTAATTATGTGTTATTTTACAATTTCTTGTATACGAAACAAGAATTTCTTGTAATCTTGTAAAAATGTGTTGACAAAATGGGAAAATTATGGTAATATAACTTTTGAAAGGAGTTGGTCGTATGGCTACGAGCTCAAGAATACAAGAAAAAATATTGGAACTCTTATCTGACGAACAGCAACATAGTGTTCAGGATATGAAAAAACACTTATCAGATGTTGGACTTGATGATTATACCGAAGGGCAATTTGCCGGATCAGTAAATACAATGGTTAAAAACGGCTCAATCATAAAAGTTGACAGAGGTATATACTCTAAAGGGAGAAGGAGTGTTAATATGAAAAAATGTTTTGTAGTTTCTCCAATAGGGGAAGAAGGAAGCGATACAAGGAATAATGCGGACAAGCTTTTTAAGTATATTATTAAGCCTGTATGTGATGAGTGTGATTTTGAAGCAATAAGGGTCGACAAACTCAATGATGCAAACTCTATCACACAAACGATTATTGACCATCTCGAAAACTCAGAATTAGTTATCGCTGATATTAGTGAACATAATCCAAACGTATTTTTTGAGATGGGATATAGAACAAGAACCAAGAAACCCATTATACATTTAAAGGGAAAAGGTGAAAATCTTCCCTTTGATGTTACTACAATTCGCACTCTCGAGTATGATTTGACCGATTTGGATAGTGTTGAAGAGGTGAAAAACCGTTTAACTAAAACTATCGAATCTTTTAATTATTCAGAAAATACAGAAACATCAGTTGCTGAAGAACCGACAGAGAGCGCATCGCCTGCTATTATGCCTGTTTTGTATCAGATTTTAGATTCCATTAGTGATGTTAAAAATGAAATAAAGAATATGAATACAGAAACAATCGGCACCGTAATTAAAAGTATGCAGAATACTCAACCTCAAATGTCACAAGATACAGCACTTCAGATGCAGTTAATCAGCGGATTGATGCAAAACCCTGATAGTTTCATGAAAATTATAGAACTCTCAGAAAAAATGTCTAAAGGAAAAAAATGAAGGTGGAATTAAGTGCAAAAAGAAACAACATTTAGGATTTTTTACTCTTGGCAGTCTGACTTGCCAAGTAATAATACAAGGGGTTTTATTCAAGAATGCATAGAAGCTGCAGCAAGACATCTTCGCAACACCGTCGCTATAGAAGCTGACAGAGATACTAAGGGAGAATACGGTTCTCCTGACATAGTAGAAACTATTTTTTCAAAAATCGATGAGTGTGATTTGTTTATTGCTGATACAAGTATTGTAAACAAGTATTTTGCGACAAATGATAAAGGCGAACTATCTGAAGCGGTTAAATTATCGCCAAATCCGAATGTGCTTTTAGAATTAGGCTACGCAGCTAAAACACTTTCATGGAGCAATGTCATTTGTATTATGAATACAGATTACGGAGAAGTCGGCGAATTGCCTTTTGATTTAGAGCACAGAAGACCTGTACAATATTCTTTAAAAGAAAGCAAAAAATCAGAAGTGAGAGAATATATCCGAAATATAATAGTATCAAATGTTTTAAATATTATGGAAAACGGTGTTCGCCCGAAAGACGGTTTAGCTAATCATCTTGTTGGTTCATATTTGGTTGATGCAGAAAAATTTTCAGCCGAATTAAGACCATTAAAGTTAGAAGAAACTGAATGGTATAAAGCAAAATATGAGAAATTAAAAGTTGAATGCCAAGATCTTATTAAAAAAGTACAAACCAACGTTCTGTCCATTGATGAAAATACAGAAACAGATAATGATGCGAAATCCGAACAATCTGAAAAAAACGCAACTTTATCATTAGCAGAGCAGTTTATGATAGCAACAGAAAACGGAAAGCCAGTTGTGATTTCAAATGAAGACAAAGCATATATTTGTGAACAGACAAAAGCGTTATTTGATTTGGATTTAAACGAAGAATTTTTCTGTTTGGGAAATTTACGAGTTAAACTGTCAACAAACACATTGATTTCGTCTGAATATATCGGAACAGAGAGCGAGAAAACCAAATACGACGATTTGAATGTTTTGTCTGCAGGTTTTTACAGAGTTTATTTACTTGAATCATTTGCAAAAACATTTACTAATATGTTGCTGTTTCCCTTGGCAGTATGTAATAATTCTACAGTTGCAGACGAGGATATAACTGTAGCTGTAAGTGTTGACAGCACAACTGCTGATATTGTCATACCATCAAAGAAGTTACTTTTCGAAGAACTGTGCGGAGATGAAGAATATACGGGGTTGGAAGGTTTCGTTTACGACGAAGGATTTATAAAGTTATTAATGATGCCTGAAAATGGCGATATCACATATGATACGGATATTTCTTTTAGTCCGAAAGATATAGATAAAGAATTAAGAAAACAAGCTAAAGATATTTTCGGGAATTATACATATAAGTCTGATGCCGAGGATTATGAAGATGAAATAAAGAAGTTTGTTGCGACTCCAATGGAAAGAAAAAATAATACCATTTTGTTTGAAATAAAATCATTAAGAGCGAATGAGAAAAAATGGTTGGGACCGATTATTCTTGTGATACCAAAAGCAAAAACTGTCAGATTCTCCTATACTATCAAATCAAAAAAATCTAACGGCACTATATCTTCAGAACTGATCTATAAATATGATGTATAACAGCAACAAGAAAAAGCTACACATTTTCGGTGTGTGGCTTTTTGCCGTTTTTGCGGCAATATATGAAAATAAACAACTAAGCTTAGTTTGTATTTTGATATGTAATCATCACAAGGTTCGATACCTATGTGATGATTAGAAAAAAGAGTATATAACTGTGCTGTGATTGCAGATATATACTCTTTTTTAGGGAATCCAAAGGGAACATTTGGCACACTTCTTTGCTCTGCAAAGTGTAGTGTGTTACACCTTTGCCGACGGGGCGGGTGTGAAAATATGTTGCTCGCCGTATTTGAGCAATATATTTTTGCGGACGGCAAAATTACAAAGGGATGGTCGTCTGCCGTAAGGTTGGCAGACGGTCAGACCTGCAGTAATTTGTGGAGTCGGTAAACGGTGTATAAGACCACGAAGATTAGCCTCTGTCAAACAGATCAAACTTTATCATAATTTTATCAATTGAATTTCTCTCTTCGATGCACCATTCTTTATATTTTCCATAAGGAAATAAACCTTCTTGCACTCGATTCTTTCTGCACAAAGACCGTACTTTGAACATATAAAATGCTTCTTCTATTTCTGCAATAGCCTCCGTATGTTTTTTTCTTCTTGCTTTTGCAAGACGGTTAAACCAATACTGATATTCATCCTTATGGAGTTTCTCGGCAGAATCTCCTTTATGTGCATCATCGTATTTCTTCTTATTCATCTTCTGCTGCTTCGCCTTGCACTTGTCGGAGCAGATAAAAGTTTTGTTATTATCCGGTGCAAGAAACAGCTTGCCACATACCTTGCAATAGCTGAAATACTTCTTATGCTCATATATGGTTCTCAGGTAATAAACAATCAGCGGAAACAAGGAAAAATCAGATGCAATATATTCTGTTGTTCCTTTGGCTTCAGGAATAACCAAATTCAATGCAGGATACTTGTAATATTCGGAAGGCATATCCATAAGAGGGTTAAAAGGCTTATGCTTCTGCCAAAACAGTATGTTATTTATCAAGCTATATCTAAACGGGAGCGTTATGTCTTCCATTCTTTCCAAGACGGGGTATTCCTCGTCTTTTTCTTTGTCTGCTTTTACGATTCTGCCGGATTCCGCCCATAAGGATAAAGCAATAAATTTCAAAACGGGATTCTCTGCTTCATATAATCCCTCAATAACACGCAGATTTTCTGCAAATTTTTCTTTAGAAGTTTCACAGAAATTAACTTTTACATCGGCAAAATACTCCGGCTCGGTGATAATGTCAAGCAAAAATGAACCGAGTGGGCGAATTTTTTCAAAAATTATTTCAACATTTTTTTGACCTCGAACAAACGCATTTACATTGTCAAAATCTCCGATTACAAGATGCTCTTTTTTCTTCCTAAAGTCGATATTTATAGCTATTACGGGCTTTTTGAGCATCGGTATATTCGGCTGTTCGTTTTTCTTTTTCAAGTGTACCACCTTCTTTTTATGGGAATTGTGTTTTTGCGTTTTTGTCATTATCTAAAGTATACACCAAACCCCTTGAAATGTCAATCTGTTTGTGATTTAATCGAATTGCAATAGAGGTGCACATCTGTTGCAAAAACTACAATTCAAGGAGGTTAAAAACATATGTCGAACAACAAAAAATATTATTACCTCAAGCTGAAAGAAAACTTTTTTAACAGCGACGAGATAATTCTGATTGAAAGTATGCAAGACGGGATGCTTTTCTCAAACATTCTGCTAAAGCTTTACCTTCTGTCTCTCAAATTTAATGGCTTTCTTCGCCTTAATGAAAATATGAACTACACGGCACAGATGATTGCTACATTAACAAGACACGAGGTAGGAACGGTTGAGCGAGCTTTGAAAGTGTTCTATGAGTTCGGATTAATACTATCCACCGCTGACGGTTCTATTTACATGGCAGATATAGAAGGTATGGTTGGTGAATCTTCAACAGAAGCAGACCGCAAAAGACTTGCAAGAGCAAATGCGAAAGCAATCAAAGGACAAACGGCGGACAAATGTCTGCCAAATGTCCAAGCTCTGTCCGAAAAATGTCCACCAGAGATAGAGATAGAAAAAGAGACAGATATAAAGACAGAGATAGATTCAGATAGAGAGATATACGGGCGATACAAAAATGTATCGCTCACTCCCTCGGAATATGAATCTCTAAAAAATGAATTTCCCATATATGCAGATAAATACATCGAAAGATTATC
>SVJD01000015.1 GCA_015069165.1 Oscillospiraceae bacterium | reverse complement strand
CTGACGGCAATACAGCACAAGAAGCAACAGAGGGCGATTCCGTAATAATCGTAACTGATAAATCTACTTTCTATGCAGAAAGCGGCGGACAAGCAGGAGATAAAGGTGAAATCGAAACAGAAGGCGGCGCGGTTTACGTTTCAAATGTAAACAAAACAAGCGACGGAAAGTGGCGCCACATGGGTAAAGTTGTGCACGGCTCTGTTTGCGTATCAGCAAAAGCAACTATGCGTGTTGACAGACAGACAAGACTTGCAACAGAAAGAAACCACAGTGCAACACACGTTTTGCAAAAAGCACTTCGTACAGTTCTCGGAGAGCACGTGCATCAGGCAGGTTCTTCCGTAACTCCGGAGCGTTTACGTTTCGACTTTAACCATATGCAAGCTCTTACAAAAGAGGAATTGGCACAAGTGGAAGATATTGTAAATAAAGCAATCGTTTATGATTATGAAGTAAATACAAAAGTTCTTCCCATAGAAGAAGCTAAAAAACTCGGTGCAATGGCGTTGTTCGGAGAAAAATACGGAGACGAAGTAAGAGTTGTTGAAATGGGAGATTACAGCCTTGAGTTCTGCGGCGGAACACACGTTAAAAATACTGCTTCCATCGGTACATTTAAAATATTGCACGAAAGTGCAGTTGCTGCAGGTGTAAGAAGAATCGAAGCCGTAACAGGCGGCGCGGCAAGAGCTGTCTATATGACACAAGAGCATATCTTGGGTGAAGTTTCAGAAATCTTCAAAGCAAACTACTCTGACATTGTAAATAAAGTTACAAATCTTTATACACAGTACAAGGCAGTTCAAAAAGAACTTGAACAAATTAAACGCGAAAACGCAGCTTCAAATCTCGATGATGTTATTGCAAATGCAAAAGAAATTAACGGTGTTACTGTTGTAACAGGCAGATTCGATGATTTGGACGGTAATGCACTTCGTGATTTAGCAGATAATATAAGAAATAGGCTTGATGTAGGTGTTGTTGTTTTGGCATCTTCGTTCGGAGATAAAGCTTCAATTCTTGCTATGGCAACAAAATCTGCGGTTGAAAAAGGAATTCACTGCGGTAATATTGTTAAAAAAGGCGCTGCAATTTGCGGCGGTGGCGGCGGCGGCCGTCCCGATATGGCTCAAGCCGGCGGCAAACAGCCTGAAAAGATTGACGAAATGCTTTCAAAAATAGGCGAGCTTATTTAAAATTTGCAGAGGTGAATATGATGCAAAATTTTGATGATAATTGTATTTTTTGTAAAATCATAAAAGGCGAAATACCGGCAAAGGTTGTTTATGAGGATGATTATTGCATTGCATTTTATGACATAAGTCCTCAAATGCCCGTACATATCGTAGTTGCGGCAAAGAAACATATATCAAGTGTTTTGGGATTCGAAAAAGAAGATGCGGCATTTTTGGGCGGTATACAGCTTGCAATAGCAGAAATTGCAAGAAAGTTAGACCTTACAGAGAATGGTTTTCGTGTAATTAATAATTGCGGCAAAGATGCAAAACAATCAGTTCCGCATATTCATTACCACATTTTGGCAGGAGCCGAAATGGGAGAAAGGATTGTATAAGAATTGGACGCAATAATTTCTGAATTAAATGATTTAATGGGTTTTGTGTTGAAATGCGCAGAAAGTCCGGCTTTGCTTATAACTGTGGTGCTTGTACTTGGTGTTATACTTGTAAACGGTTGGACAGATGCACCGAATGCAATCGCAACGGTAGTTTCGACAGGATCAATGAAACCTAAATCAGCAATAATGATGGCGGCAGTAATGAACTTTGCCGGAGTGCTTGTAATGTCTTTGGTAAGCAATAAAGTTGCCGATACCATTTATAAAATGGTAGATTTTAAAGGAGATGCACAAAATGCCCTTGTGGCGTTGTGTGCGTCACTGTTTGCTATAGTGCTGTGGGCAGTTGCGGCGTGGTGGTTTGGTATTCCGACCAGTGAAAGCCATGCACTTATTGCAGGTGTAACAGGTGCGGCAATTGCTTTGGGCGGTGCAGACGGAGTTAACATGGGCGAATGGATAAAAGTTATTATCGGACTTTTCCTCTCAACAGGACTCGGTTTCGTAGCAGGTTTTATAGTAGTAAAACTTGTTGTTGCAATATGCAGACACAGAGACAGAAGAAAAACAGATTCGTTTTTCAAAGGCGGTCAGATCGCCGGCGGTGCAGCTATGGCGTTTATGCATGGTGCGCAAGATGGTCAAAAATTTATGGGTGTATTCATGCTCGGTAGTATGCTTGCAAGCGGTTCTTATGTTGCCGGCGGAAATTTCGACACTACAATATGGCTTATGGTACTTTGTTCTGTAGTAATGAGTTTGGGAACTTCAATAGGCGGATACAAAATCATCAAATCAGTTGGAATGGATATGATTAAGCTTGAAAAATATCAAGGCTTCTCGGCAGATATTGCGGCGGCTTTGTGTTTGCTTTTAGCTTCTCTTACAGGTATTCCCGTTAGCACAACTCATACAAAAACAACAGCAATAATGGGTGTAGGCGCAGCAAAACGTATTTCTGCGGTTAACTGGGCAGTTGTTAAAGAAATGGTACTTGCTTGGGTACTCACATTCCCGGGTTGCGGTTTAATAGGATTTATTATGGCAAAAATATTCATGGCAATATTCTGATATTTACACAGTATTTAAGGAGGAACATCCGTTATGGCAAAAAAGAAAGAAGCAGATTTTTTTGAACTTATACAGAAGGAAGCTAATTTTACAAACGAGCTTACACTCAGAGTAAAAGAATTATTCGGTGAATTTGAAAAAGATAGTAATTTCAGCGGTTTGAATGAAAAATTAGAAGAGATTCACAAGCTTGAACATCAAGGTGATGAGGTTCATGCGGAAATAGTTGCAGAGCTTAACAGTGCGTTTATTACGCCTATTGACAGAGAAGACATTTTCTATGTGTCTGCAAATATCAACAGATTGACAAACGCAATTGAAAACGTGGCATTCAGACTTTGGATGTTTAATATTAAAGAATTAAGAGCTGATGCACACGCATTTATTGAGCTTATAGTCAAATGCAGTGAGAAGATTGTTGAAATTATGGCTGATTTCAAAAACTTCAAAAAATCCAAAACGCTTCCTGAAATTATTCATCAAGCATACGATTATGAAAATGACGGTGACAGAATTTACAGAAATGCCGTAAGAGATTTGTTTGAAACAGAAAAAGATCCTATCGAAGTACAAAAGTGGAGAGAGTTTTACCACGATATGGAAAAATGCTTTGATGCTTGCAGTGATTTGGCAGGTTCTGTAGAAAGGGCAGCGCTTAAAAATAGCTGATAAATTATGTTAATTGAGTGTAAAAATATCCGACTGGCTTATGAAAACAATACAGTAGTAAACGATTTATCCTTTAATGTTAACAAAGGAGATTATCTTTGTATTATCGGAGAAAACGGTTCAGGTAAAACAACGCTTATGAAAGCGTTGCTGGGGTTGAAATCCGTAGATGCCGGTTCGATATTGCTTGGCGAGAGCTTAAAGCAAAATGAAATAGGATATTTGCCTCAACAAACCGGTATTCAGAAAGACTTCCCCGCTTCGGTGTGGGAAGTTGTGCTTTCCGGAAGAATAAACAGGTTGGGATTAAGACCTTTTTATTCCGGAAAAGATAAAAAAATCGCAGAAGCCAATATGGAGCTTCTTAATATTTCAAAACTTAAAAACAGATGTTACAGAGAACTTTCCGGAGGACAGCAACAAAGAGTTTTGCTTGCAAGAGCTTTATGTGCAACTCAAAAACTTCTGCTTTTGGACGAACCTGTTGCAGGACTTGATTTGCTTGCCACTGAGGAAATGTATCATATAATTTACGATTTAAACAGAAAAAACGGCATTACGGTAATAATGATTACTCACGACGTAAACAGAGCACTTCGTGATGCGACTCATATTTTACATCTGCACAAGAATGATGTGTTTTTTGGAGATAAATCGCATTATCTCGAATGTGAAACTTGCCGTAAATTTACGGAAAACGAAGCCAAAAGCGGTCACGGCTGCTGCGAAAAAGGAGGGTGCCACTGTCATGGATGAAATCCTCACACTTATTTGCGAGATGTTTCAATTGCCGTTTATGTTAAGAGCAATTATTATCGGAATTTTAATTTCACTTTGCGCATCGCTTCTCGGTGTCAGTCTTGTTTTAAAAAGATATTCTATGATTGGTGACGGTCTTTCTCACGTAGGATTCGGAGCGTTGGCGTTGGCTACGGCACTTAATGTAACACCTTTATATATTGCGATACCCGTTGTAATAATAACTGCCTTTTTACTGCTTCGTGTTAATGATTCCGGTAAATTAAAAGGCGACTCTGCAATAGCAATGGTTTCGGCAAGTGCTTTGGCAATAGGTGTTATAATTGTATCGGTATCAGCATCAAATGTAGATTTGAACAGTTATCTTTTCGGCAGCTTATATGCAGTCAGTAACGAAGATATGTATCTGAGTATAGGACTTTCGATAGCGGTAATTTTGTTATACGTTCTTTTTTATAACAAAATATTTGCAGTTACTTTTGACGAAAGCTTTGCAAGAGCAACAGGGGCAAAGGCAACAATTTATAATATGATTATGGCATCTCTTACAGCTGTTACAATTGTAGTCGGAATGAGACTTGTAGGTTCACTTTTAATATCAAGTCTTATTATTTTTTCGCCTCTTACATCAATGCGCTTATTTAAAACTTTTAAAAAGGTAATAATATCTTCTGCGATTCTCGGTGTTGTATGTGTAGTTGCGGGTATTGTGTCATCTTTCGTGCTTGATGTACCGGCAAGCGCGTGTATTGTAGTTACAAATCTCGGAGCATATATTCTTTTCTCGGCGATAGCCGCATTAAGAGAAAAAATATCAAAAAAAGTTTAAAATGGAGTTCGTGATTTTATGGAAAAAGTATTGTTAATAGACGGTAACAGTATATTAAACAGAGCCTTTTACGGCACACAAAGCAGTTATTTGAAAAATGCCGAGGGCTTATATACGGGAGCTTTATTTGGCTTTATGAATATGTTTATAAAGCAAATAGAAGAAATACAGCCGAAATATTGCGCAGTTGCTTTTGATGTAAAAGCACCAACATTTCGTCACGAAAGATATTCCGAATACAAAGCCGGCCGCCACGCAATGCCGCAAGAGCTCGCTGACCAATTTCCGGTTGCCAAAGAACTCATAGATGCAATGGGCGTTGCAAGGTTGGAACTTCCCGGCTATGAAGCCGATGACCTTTTGGGAACTTATGCCAATATTGCCGCTGAAAACAATATGAAATGTTATATTATGACAGGCGACAGAGACTCTTTGCAACTTGTAAACGAAAATGTTCACGTACTTCTTTGTTCAACGCAAAAGGGAAAACCGCAAACAGACGAATACGATATAGAAGCAGTTAAAAATAAATACGGCGTATCGCCTTCGCAGCTCATAGATTTAAAAGCACTCATGGGAGATTCTTCAGACAATATTCCGGGAGTGCCGGGAGTAGGCGAGAAAACGGCTTCGGCGCTTCTTTCCGAATACGGAACGCTGGACGGCGTTTATGAGAATGCGGAGAATATAAAAAAAGCAGCATTAAAAGAAAAAATAATAAATAACAAAGAACTGGCATATTTGAGCCAAATGCTTGGCAGAATTGAAATCCATGCTCCTTGTGAAACAACTCTTGAAGAAATGCAAATGGGTAAAGCTGACAGCATTGCACTTGGAGAAATGATGGAAAAATTGGAATTCAAATCCATTAAGAAAAAATTGGTAAATATGGGTTTCTTGAACGAAAACAACTCGGAGCAAAGCATAGAGTCTGACTTTGCCGAAGGTTTATCATTGTTTTCAATGATGTCAGATGAAACCGAGAAAAGTGAAAACATTCAGGAAATTCCTGCTTTGGATTTTTATTCAAAAGTAAAAGATGTGCTTTATATTTATGTAAAAGAGCTAAATGAAAGCGAAGCGATATTTGATTTGTCGTATGGTGACGAAAATATCATTTACAGAAGTAAAAGCACTGACGGAGAACCGGAAAATGAAATAAAACAGCTTTTTGAAAATAAAAATATAGGCAAAGTTATGTTTAATGCAAAGCCTTTTATTCTTTATCTTTTAAAAAAAGGCATAAGAATGCAAAATGTAATACATGATTTGTCAGTTGCAGCTTATCTTCTCGATTCAACAAGAAAATCAGATAATATTGAAGATGTTTGCAGATTTTTAACGGGAAGACAGATGCCTAAAAGCGTTAATATTCTTAAAGCTATGGCAGAAGGCGCAGAGGAAAAGTTAAAAGCAGACGGTATGGAAAAACTTTATAAAGAAGTTGAACTTGAGCTTATAACGGTTTTGGCAGAAATGGAAAAAGAAGGATTCAGAGTTGATGATACAGTTCTGGCAAAACAAGGCGTGGAAATTGATGCAACAATAGAAGAAGATAAAAATAAAATATTTGAATTAAGCGGACATGAATTTAATATAAATTCGCCTAAACAACTGGGTGTGGTGCTTTTTGAGGAACTTGGTTTAAAGGCCGGTAAAAAAACAAAAAGCGGGTATTCCACAGGACAAGAAGTGCTTGAGTCATTGGCACTTGAACATCCGATAATACCGCTTATTATGGAATATCGCCAAAATACAAAACTTAAATCCACATATATAGACGGGATGCTGAATGTAATCAATCCGCAAACAAAGCGAGTGTATACTTGTTTTAACCAAACAGTAACTGCTACAGGAAGATTAAGCAGTACAGAGCCGAATTTACAAAATATTCCTGTAAGAACAGAGCTTGGAAAACTAATAAGAAAAGCTTTTGTTCCGGCAGACGATGATCATATTTTGGTAGATGCGGATTATTCTCAAATTGAATTAAGAGTTTTGGCGCACATGTCGCAGGATGAAAATATGTGCAAGGCGTTCAACGAAGATTCCGACATACACACAATAACGGCAGCGCAAGTCAACGGAATTCCGCCGGAAATGGTAACGCCGCAAATGAGAAGCAGTGCAAAAGCTGTAAATTTCGGCATAGTGTACGGAATAAGCGACTTTGGCTTGGCAAGGGATTTGGGGATTCCGGTGTATGAAGCTAAAAAATATATTGCAAGTTACTTTAAACAATATCCGGGAGTGGAAAATTTTGTAAAAGAGCTTGTGGCAAAAGCAAAAGAAAAGGGATATGCCGAAACATTGTTGGGAAGGAGACGTTATTTGCCTGAGCTGACTTCTCCAAAATATATGATAAGACAGTTTGGCGAGCGAGTTGCCATGAATATGCCAATACAAGGAACTGCTGCCGACATAATAAAATTGGCAATGATTCGTGTAAATGAAGAACTTAAAAAAGGAAATTATAAGTCAAAATTGATTTTGCAGGTTCACGACGAATTGCTTATTGATACGCACAAATCAGAACAGGAAAAAGTTACTGAATTGCTTACGGAATGTATGCAAAACGCTTTTGAGCTTGCGGTACCTTTAAAAGTAGATGTACACGCTGCTGAAAGTTGGTATGAATGTAAATAAATGGAGATGTTTTTATGAGAGTTTTAGGAGTTACAGGCGGAACAGGTTGCGGTAAAACGGTAGTGTGCCGCATTTTGAAAGAACAAGGCGGAAAAATTATAGATGCCGATAAAATAACGAGAAAATTGCAAGAGCCGGGAGAGGTTGTTCATGAAGAAATACGCAACCATTTCGGAGCAGAAATAATATTGCCTGACGGTAATTTAGACCGCAAAAAATTAGGAAGTATTGTTTTTGCAGATAAAAAAGAAAGAAATGTACTTAATAATATCGTACATAGCAGAGTTTCGCAGGAAATCAAAAAAAGAATAGCAAAATATGAAGAAGCAGGGGATGTACCTTTTGTCGTATTGGATGTGCCGCTGCCGATAGAAGAAGGCTTTTTCGACACGGTAAATTGCATTTGGGCAGTTGTGGCAAATAATGATTTAAGAGTATCAAGACTTGTAAAGCGTATGGGAATAACAGAAGCAGATGCAGAGGCTCGTATATCAGCACAGATGTCAAACAGAGAATATGAAGATATTGCAGATGTTACAATTTTAAACGAGGGCGATGTTTTTGAACTGAAAAATCTCGTTCTTTATGAGTTGAAAAGATTTTTAGCGTAGGAATTTGAGAGGTCTTGTATGAGAACAAAGCATTTAATTAAAAGAACGATGCCTTATTATAAAAGATATTGGAAGTCGATGGTCTTTGACTTGTTTTGTGCAGGCCTTACGACTATTTGTGAGCTTATTTTGCCGCTCATAATAAAATATTTTACAAATACTGCCATTGAAGATATAAGTCAGCTTACAATAAAAGCAATATTGATGCTGGGCGGCACGTATATTGTTTTGCGAGTAATCGACGCGGCAGCGAATTATTATATGGCTTCTTACGGGCATATTATGGGAACGAAAATTGAAACCGATATGCGCCGTGACATGTTTAATCACTTGCAAAAGCTTTCTTTTACTTACTATGACAGTGCGAAAGTCGGACAGATTATGTCAAGAATTACCACGGATTTGTTTGATGTAACGGAATTTTCCCACCACTGTCCGGAGGAGTTTTTTATTGCAGGCATAAAGATTGTTGCTTCATTTATTATATTATTGAATGTAAATGTATGGCTTACACTCATAATGTTTGCTGTTTTACCTCTTATGTTTGCAGTTACTTCTTCTGTGCGCAAAAAGATGAAAAAGGCATTTCAAGAGCAACGCGCCCAATGCGGTGATTTGAATGCTAAAGTAGAAGACAGTTTGTTGGGAATTCGAGTTGTAAAATCTTTTGCAAATGAAGAAGTGGAAAAAGAAAAATTTGCAGAAGGTAATGAATTGTTTTTTAAAGTAAAAACAAAAGCTTATAAATATATGGGCGCATTCAGTACGACTACACGCGTTTTTGACGGAATTATGTACATAGTGGTAGTTATGATTGGTGCAATATTTATGTTAAAGGGATATATTTTGCCCGGTGACTATGTTGCATACTTGTTGTATGTATCTACACTTTTAGCTTCTGTAAGAAGAATTATAGAGTTTATGGAACAATTCCAAAGAGGAATGACCGGTATAGAACGTTTTGCTGAGATTATGGATATTGAGCCTGATATTACGGATTCTCCGAATGCGCAGGATTTGGAGAATGTAAAAGGTAATATTGAATTTAAAAATGTAACTTTCGGCTACGGGGAAGATTCCGTATTGGAAAATGTAAGTATAAAAGTAGAAAAAGGAATGAACATTGCATTAGTAGGCCCTTCGGGCGGCGGAAAAACTACAATGTGCAGTTTGATTCCGAGGTTTTACGAATTGAATTCCGGCGAAATATTGATAGACGGCAAAAATATAAAAGAAATCACATTAAAGTCCCTTCGTGAAAATATAGGAATAGTCCAGCAAGATGTGTATCTTTTTTCGGGAAGTGTGCTTGAAAATATTGCATACGGCAAACCGGGGGCGACTTTTGAGGAAATAAAAGCGGCGGCTAAAATGGCGGGTGCCGAGGAATTTATAGAAAAATTACCGCAAGGGTATGACACATACGTGGGCGAACGAGGCGTGAAGCTTTCGGGAGGACAGAAGCAAAGAATTAGCATTGCCAGAGTTTTCCTTAAAAATCCGCCGATACTGATTCTTGATGAAGCTACATCGGCACTTGATAACGAAAGTGAAAAAATTGTACAGGAGTCTTTAGAGCGTTTGTCGAAAGGAAGAACAACATTTACTATAGCTCACAGACTTACAACGATTCAAAATGCTACGGAAATTTTGGTGCTTACAGCGGATGGTATTGCGGAGAGGGGAACGCATGAGGAATTACTTTCTAAAAAAGGAATTTATTATAATTTGAATAAAAGATAAAAAAATTTGTATAAAGGCACTTTTAAGGCTTGCAATAATGATTTTTATAATGTAAAATGACAGAAGCGAATCTCTTTTTTCTTTGGGGATTTATAGAAAATTTTTGGAGGTAAAAAAAATGAAAAGAACAATTTCATTAATAATTGCAATTGCAGTTATGGTTTCTATGTTTATTGTTCCTGTAAGTGCTGCTGACGTTACAAGCGTAGGCGAAATTGTAGCAGGCGAGTCAGTGCTTCAAGCAGACATTAACGGAGTTGCATCTTTTTCTGCAGGTGAATATGTAATCGATCTTAATGGTCATACATGGAAAGGTCAAGTGCTCATTGCTGGTAGTGCTAATGTTACAATTAAAGACACAAGTGCAGAAAAAACAGGTGTGATCGATGCGTCACAAATAGACGATGCAATGAATATCAAAGGTAGTGCAACTGTTGTTCTCGATGGTATCACAGTTATTGGTGCACACACTAGCGGAGATGCTCTTTTTATAGGTGAAAGCCCTAACATTACTATTAAGAATTGTGTTCTTACAGCAGGTAAAGTAGGTATTGATAATACAAGTTCTGCTTCTACAGTTGTTGTAGAGGATACAACTTTTGCTGATTTTAACGATCTTATTCCCGGCTTACCTAAAGATACAAGAAATGGTGCAATCGAGCTCAGAGCAAATGCAAAAATTACTTTGAAAGGAAACAATACTTTCTCAGTAAATACAATTATTGCAAAAAACGATCATACAAATGCTATCAAAGATTCTTTCGAATATGGAGATAACGCATCAGCTACTTTCGGCGAGGTTTACACTGTTAGAGCAGACGACTATACTGGTGCAAAAATTACTTACACATACACAGCTCCTGCAACACCTACGCCCACAGAGCCTACAACAGAACCCACAAGTGAGCCTACAACAGAGCCCACAGTAGAGCCTACAACAGAACCTACAAGTGAGCCTACAACAGAGCCTACAACAGAGCCTACAGTAGAACCTACAGTAGAACCTACAGTTGAACCTACAGCTGAACCTACAAATGAAATCACAGTTCCTGTAGAGGATGTTGAGTTTGACCTTGAAGCTATGGGCGGTACAGCAAGTTTTGTAGATCACGGTTATGGCGATAAGATTGGTTTGATGTTGGGCTATGGCAATGTTAAATCATTGGGAAATCTTGACCTTTCTAAATACAGCAAGATTATTATCACATACGCTACACACCATCCTTATTTGAATAAATATGATGATATGCCTTGCAACTCTATGTTTGCGATCTGTACAAATGGCAAACCTGTTGGCTATGCAGGTACAGATATGAGAGCAGAAGCCGGTATCCTTGCTCAGCAAGATACTAAAGACTCTACAGGTATGTGGGCAAACGGTGAAAGAACATGTGAAATCGATTTGTCAAATGTTGACTATAACGGTGAAGTGTTCCTTTCACACTACAACTCAACAGGTATGGAAGCACTTGTAACAAAAATCGTTTTGGTAGCTGCAGAAGGCGCAACAACAGTTGTTCCCGGTGGCAGCACAGATAGCGGAAATACAAACAATGGTAACTCAAACCCGAACACAGGTAACTTTATGCCTTTCGTTATCGTAGTTGCAGCAGCAGCTTTTGTTGTTACAGTTGTAAGCAAAAAAAGAGCTTTCTAATATAAAATAGAAAGAATTTCAAATTAATTTAAAATTAAGGTCCTGATTTATTTCAGGGCCTTTTTTGATGTTTAAAAAAAAGACACAAATTATTAAAAAGAGATTGCATCTGTTCATTTAATAAACTTGAATTGTTAATTTTTACAATGTAGAATATACGCCGTAAACTCGATTGATTTTAGGGGTTTGAGTGAAATTATTTGGAGGTTAAAAAAATGAAAAGAACAGTCTCAATAATGATTGCTGTTGCAATTATGATTTTTATGTTTGTTGTTCCTGTAAGTGCAGAAGTTGAAACAAGTCCGGTGTTTGATGTTAGTTTGGCAGAATATACAGCGCCGGTTGAAATTACAGCTGTAAGTGAAATTGCAGAAGGTGAGTCAATTCTTAAAAATGATATTGAAGGTGATATAACAATTACATCAGGTGAATATGTAATTGACCTTAACGGATATACTTGGGTTGGTCGTTTGCTTATAGAGGGCGGTAATGTTACCGTTAAAGATACAAGTGCAGAAAAGACAGGTAAAATAGATGCGTCCTTGCGCGCAGATGCAATTGATGTAAGCGGCGGAGCTATAGTTTCATTGGAAGATATCACAGTTATCGGTGCATTCGGTACCGGAGATGGTCTTTTTGTAACGGGAAGCCCTAATGTTACGATTAAAAACTGCGTTCTTACAGCAGGAAAAGCGGGTATTGATATTGTAAGTCTTAGTGCTGTAGTTATAGTTGAAGATACACTTTTTGCGGATTTTTCCAATATAGTTCCGGAAAAACAAAAAGATGACAGAAATGCTGCGATTGAGTTCAGAAATAATGCAAAGGTAGTTTTGCGTGGCGGTAATGAATTTGAGCAAAATACAATCATTTGCAGAACAGCTACACATGAATTATCATTTGCAGAATCTTTTATACTTGGTGATAATGTTGAAGCAACTTTTACAGAAGATGTAGACATGGGCGTATATTCAGAATACGCATATAAGTCAACTACGATTTCGTATGTGTTTGATGCACCTACAGATGCTCCTGCAGACAACACTACGGATAATAATGATACAGAGGAAAATACAGATAATTCTACAGATGTACCTACAGAAAAGCCTAATGAGGAATCAAAAAATGAGACTGTAGATGAAAACAAACCGACGACTTTAAATCCGAATACGGGAAGCTACATGCCTTTCGTAATAGTGGTTGTTGCTATAGCTTTGGTTGTTACTGTGCTTAATAAAAAAAGAGCTTTTTGATATAACCGAGAAAGAATTATAAATGAGATAAGTTTGTGGCTCTGAGTTTTGTATCAGAGCCACAATTTATTTTCCGAAAACGCAAAAAAAGGCTTGCAAAACAGAAGTATTTAATGTAAAATGACCACAGAAAATCTCTTTTTTCATTTGGAGATTAAAGAAAATTTTGTGGAGGTACAGAAAATGAAAAAAACAATCTCATTAATAATTGCTATTGCAGTTATGGTTGCTATGTTCATCGTTCCTGTTAGCGCTGCTGAAGAAATTCTCGCTGTAACTGATATTACAGGCGAAGGCGAGTGGGAACTCGGTGATGATATTACAGGAACAATCAATATCGCTGATGGCGAGTATGTAATTGACCTTGCTGGTTGCACATTGACAGGACAAATCGTTATTACCGGTGGCGATCTTACAGTTATAGACTCAAGTGCTGATAAATCAGGTAAAATTGACGCTATAACTTTAGGCGACGCTATCGATATCAAAGGTGGTAATGTTGTTTTGGACGGTATCACAGTTATCGGTGCGCACACAAGTGGTGACGCTGTTTTCGTAGAAGGTGCTCCCAGTGTTACAATCAAAAACTGTGTTCTTACAGCTGGTAAAGTAGGTCTCGATGCTACAAGCGCTGATGCTGAAATCGTTGTTGAAAACACAACTTTTGCTGATTTCGCTGACTATGCTGAAGATCAACCCAAAGATGCAAGAAATGGTGCTATCGAGCTCAGAGCTAATGCTTCTGTTACTTTGGCTGGTGCTAACCAATTTGATGTAGCTACAATCATCTGCAGATCAACTCAGACAACATCTTTTGAGGAGTCTTTTGAACTTGGTGAAAAAGTAACAGCTACTTTTGCTGAGAAAACAAGTATTGGCAATCATGGCGGAAATGATTACTTTGCAACAACAATTACTTATACATTCGACGGTACAACAAGCACACCTAGTACACCTAGCACACCTAGTACACCTAGCACACCTAGCACACCTAGCACACCTAACAACAATAACAACAATAACGCTGACACAGGCGACTTCATGTCACTCGTTATCGTAGTTGCAGCTGCAGCTCTCGTTGTTACTGTTCTTAGCAAAAAAAGAGCTTTCTAATATTGAATAGAGAGAATCTTGTTTTGAACTAAAAAATTATGGCTCTGCGCTTTGCGTCAGAGCCATTTTTTCTTACTTTATTTTTTATTGTTCCAATTGTTTCCCGATTACAGCGGCGGCTGATTGTGTAAGTTTCGCTTCTGTATCTCCTATAGATTTACCATTGTCGGGTGAAAACATTATTACAGAGCCGACCGGGTCGCCGTTTGAAATTATCGGAGTTCCTACAAACGACATCATTTTATCTCCGCTTACATCTTCGAGTATAGGGAAGAAATCTGTTCTTCTGTCGGGGGCTATAAATGTTGTGCGGTCTTCCATAGCCTGCTCAAGTTGGCGCGTGATTCTTTTACCGCTAAAGTCTTTTTTTGAAACACCGGAAACAGCAACTACGGAATCTCTGTCTGTTATGCAAGTGGGATATCCTGCTGTTTTTGCAAGACTATCTGCAAATTGTAAAGCGAATTCATTTAAGTCACCCATAACAGAGTGTTTTCTTAAGACAATTTCGCCATTTTCGCCTGTGTATATTTCTACCGGGTCTCCTTCTCTTAAACGCAATGTTCTGCGTATTTCTTTAGGTATTACTATTCTACCTAATTCGTCTATGCGGCGTACAATACCTGTTGCTTTCATTTATACATTTCTCCTTAAATTACAAATTGTGACTTTAGTATTTGTAATTTATAGAAATTTATACTGAAAAAAAGAAGTAAAATGTTTTTTTTTACTTGCAATTTATCCCTCTAGGCATTAAGATAAACATATCTTATAAATAAAGAAATGTGAGGAAACATTTATGGAAAACAAAGAGAAATTAATCCAACTTTTTGAAAAGCCGGGTGTAGAATACAGAGGCAAACCTTTCTGGTCATGGAACGGCGAGCTTGATAAAGATGAGCTTATACGACAAGTGAAAATAATGAAAGAAATGGGCTTTGGCGGCTACTTCATGCACTCTCGTGCAGGACTTATCACAGAGTACTTAGGTGACGAGTGGTTTGACCTTATAAATGCGGTTGCAGATGCAGGTACGCAGATGGGTTTGGAGTCATGGCTTTATGATGAGGACCGTTGGCCCAGCGGAAGTGCAGGCGGTAAAGTAACTGTAGATCCTCAGTACAGAATGAAACAGATTACAATGCACTGCCAGGATAAAGAGGCTTTTGAGGAAAAAGGCGTTCTTCCCGGTGACGAGGCAGACGAACTTGTTTCTATTTATGCAATCAACAGAGACGGCAAAGCAATATACAGATACGAAGAATGTGCAGATTTGGAAGCACTTAAAGAAGCAGTTAAAAACGACTGGTGCACACACGTACTTATATTCCGTATTGACCTGAGAAAACCAAGCAGTACGTACAACGGCACAACATACATTGACACAATGAGCCGTAAAGCAGTAGAAAAATTCATAGAACTCACACATGAAGAGTACAAAAATCGTTGCCAAGACAGAATCGGTACAACTATAAAAGGTATATTTACAGACGAGCCTCACAGAGGAAATACTTTGGATAACTACAAAGTAATTGACGGTGTGGAGCTTTGTTCCGTAGCATATACAGATGACCTTTTCGAAGAATTTGAAAAGAGATACGGATATGACCTTAAGCCGCTTTTGCCGGAGCTTTTCTTCAGAAAAGACGGCAAGAGTATTCACAAAGTTAAAATTAACTATGTAGACCTGGCAAACAACTTGTTTGTTGAGCGTTTTGCAGGCACAATTAATGATTGGTGTAATGAAAACAATATGGTATTTACAGGCCATGTTTTGCATGAAGACAGCCTTACATGCCAGACAGCACCTCAAGGCTCTTTGATGAGATTCTATCCTCACATGACATATCCCGGCGTAGATATTCTCTGCGAAGGAAACAGAGCTTATTGGGCAGTAAAACAGTTGTCATCTGCTGCAAGACAGGCAGGTCAAAAATGGCTTCTTTCAGAGCTTTACGGATGTACCGGTTGGCAGTTTGACTTTGCTGCACATAAAGCAGTTGGTGACTGGCAAGCACTTTTGGGAATTAATCTTCGTTGCCACCACCTTTCTTGGTACACAATGGAAGGTGAGTCAAAACGTGACTATCCTGCAAGTATTTTGCATCAATCAAATTACTATAAAGATTACAATTATGTAGAAACATATTTCGCAAGATTCGGAGTTATAATGTCACAAGGACGTCCGATGTGCGACCTTCTCGTATTGAACCCCATCGAGTCAAACTGGGCTCTTATGTATCCCGGTTGGGCACAATGGATTTCTCCTGCGGCTGACAATGCAGAAGTACACGAGTTGGAAAGAAATTATGCAACCCTCTTCCACTATGTAATGGGTGAGCAGATTGACTTCGACTACGGTGAAGAATATCTCATGGCTTCCTCATATTCCGTAACAAAAGAAAACGGAAAAGCACTTCTTAATGTGGGCAAGTGTTCATACAGCACTGTTTTGGTAAGTGGAGCTTTGACAGTACGTCCTTCAACAGTTAAGATTTTGAAAGAATTCTTGGATATGGGCGGTAAAGTTGTTTTCGCAGGTAAGATTCCGGAATATGTTGACGGCGAGATTTCTGAAGAAGTAAAAGAATTAGCAAAACACAAAAATGCTTGTGTAGTAGACTTTGAGCCTAAGGCGATTGCAAAAGCAGTACACGCGGCAAGTGCTTATGATATTCATGTAGAAGGCGAAAAGTCAGAAAATGTTCTTGTTCAGGCTCGTTATGATGACGAAACAAAACTCATGTATATAGGAATGATTAATTCCGACAGAGTTAACCCCACAAAGAAACTTAAACTCGTTATCGAAAAAGCAGACGGTGCGCTTGAACTTAAAGAAGGCTCTGTATTTGCAGAAGAATGGGATTTGGTAAGCGGTAACAGATACAGCAAAGAAATTACATTCGTAGACGGTAAACCTACAATTGATTTCGAAATGGAAGCTATCGGAGAGAAGATTTACGTGCTTACTGCTGAAAAAGATACTTCGCTTGAGCCTAAAGAAGCACCTACAACAATTAAAGAAAGCCAAATTGCAGCAGATGCGCAGTTTGAATATGAGCTTGACGAGAAGAATGTATGCGTACTTGACTTTGCTAAATGGCGCTTTAACGGCGGAGAATGGCAAGCAGAAGATGAAATTCTCAAAGTTGACGGCAAAATAAGAGATTCAGTAGGAATCGAACGCAGAAGCGGCGATATGTTGCAACCTTGGTACGCTAAAAAGTACTGCAACGATGCTTACGGTGATATTGAAGTTGAATATGAATTCTTTGCGGATGTAATTCCCGAAGGAGAAGTATTCCTTGCAGGTGAGCGTCCTGAATTCTGCCAATACTATCTTAACGGCACAAAGCTTGAGTGCAACAATATAGCTGATTTCTGGATTGATATATGCTTCAAGAAAATGGCAATTCCGGCAGGACTTATCCAAAAGGGCAGAAATACGGTAACAGTTAAGACATTGTTTAAGCGTACAACAAATATAGAAGCTTTGTACATCGTAGGTGACTTCGGTGTTCGCATTGAAGAAGAACACAAGAGAACTCTCGTTGCATTGCCTGCTAAATTGGGACTTAACAATTTAAGAGAGTATGATTTGCCGTTCTTCACAGGCAGCGTAACATACAAGATTCCCAATGCTACATTTAATAAAGATGCAGAGAAGATTTCTTTGAAGCTTAACGGTTATTGTGCATCTCTTGCAAAAGTTGCAGCGGCTGATGATTTGCAGAACGCAAAAGTGCTTGCTTGGGCACCTTACGAGGCAGATATTACAGATTGGGTAAAAGCAGGTAAAGACATTGGTGTTACAATGGTATGCTCAAGAAGAAATATGTTCGGACCGCTTCACTTGGTACCGGCAATTCAAGGAGCTTACGGTCCTGCACACTTTACAACAGGCGGCAATTCATGGACATATAAATATGAATTGATAGACAGTAAGATTTACGGAATTACCGTAAAAGAAAAGAAATAATTTTCAAAGGAAAATTTATGGCAACACGGTGGACTTCAGAACAAAAAAGAGCAATTGAAGAATACGGCGGAAACATTCTTGTTTCCGCCGCTGCCGGTTCCGGCAAAACTGCCGTTTTGATAGAAAGAATTCTTACCATAATTAAGGAAAAAACAGATGTTGATAAACTTCTTATAGTGACATTTACGAATGCCGCGGCGACTGAACTTCGTGAAAGGCTTTATGCGGCACTTCAAAAGGAGTTGGATTCAGAAGAACTTACGCCTCAAATGGCGAAAAGGCTTGCAAGGCAGCAAATGTTGCTTTCTAAGTCGTATATAACTACAATTGATGCATTTTGTAAAAGAGTAGTTATGGGAAATCCTGTGGAAAGCGGTTTTGATGCATCATTCAGATTGGCAGATCAGGGAGAAATTTCCGTGCTTCAAGCAGATGTTTTGGAGCAAGTTTTAGAAGAAAGATATAAGGAAAGCAGAATTGAGTTTCTGCATTTAGCTGAAAATATAGGCTCCTATAAAGACGACAGAGCTTTAGAAGAGCAAATTCTTTCTATATACAGATTTTCGCAAAGTCATCCGGAGCCGGAAAAATGGCTTATCGAACAAAAAGAAACATTCAATACAGAAAAAACAACCGATTTTGCACAAACAGCTTGGTGTCAAGAGCTTTTAAAAGATTTATTTGTAATATTTGATGCAAATCGAGATGCGTTTTACAAATATTATAAAACAAGTGAAAAATATGGTATCACAGAATATGAAAAAATGTTCGAAGAAGATTTTAAAGCTTTGGACAGCATTACAAATTTTCTTAAAAAAGCAAACAACGATGCATCGGGGCGTATTAAATGGGAGGATGTATTTAACCGTATATCATCATTGCAATTTTCAAAAGCTCCCACAATGACAAAGAAAATTTTGGAATCTTACGGCGAAAAAACAGCAAAAATAATTGAAGAATTAAAAGAAAAAAGAGCAAGCGGCCGTAAACAATTAACAGACATAAATAGGAAAAAAATGGGCAGCCACGCAGGAGCGCCTTTAGAAGATATAAAAAATGTAAGACAGGATATGTATGAGCTCATAGACATTGTGCTCGATTTTTCTGAATCTTTCAGCAAGCGAAAAAAAGAAAAACATATCGTAACTTTTGATGATATATCGCACAGTGCATACAGCGTATTATCAGCAAGAAATGAATATGGAAATATTGTAAAAAGTGATGTGGCAAAAAAATACAGCGAGCAGTTTGAAGAAGTATATATTGATGAGTATCAAGATACAAATGAATTGCAAGATGCTATTTTATTTTTAGTTTCACGCAACATGAATATGTTTATGGTGGGTGACGTCAAGCAGAGTATATACGGATTCAGACAGGCCAGACCTGATATTTTTACGGCAAAATATAAGCGTTTCGGCGAAAATGAAAATGACGGCAAACTAATAGTTTTAAATAAAAACTTCAGAAGCCGTCAAGGCGTAATAGAATCCGTAAATACACTATTTAAAAAGGTAATGACGGAAAATACGTGCGGCATTATGTATAACGAGCCGGAATATTTGAATTTCGGGGCGGAATACTACCCTGAAACCACGCAAGATATTTCGACCGAGTTATACTTGGTAAAAGAAGGCAACCGTGAAAACGGCAAAATAAAGGGCTTGTATGAGGCGCAAGTTACGGCGGAAATTGTAAAAGATTTGATAGATAAAAAATATCAGGTTTTCGATAAATATTCAGGTGGAATGCGCGATATTGAATATCGCGATATTGTGGTACTTTTGAGGTCGCCTGCAAGTTCAGGTGTGGGCAAAGCATACGTACAAAATATGGCAAAATACGGAATTCCGGCTTATGTACCGGAAACAGGCGGATTTTTTGCAAACGCAGAGATTAATATTTTGCTTTCGTTTATGAAAGTTATCGATAATCCCTTGCAAGACATTCATTTCGTTGCAACAATGAGAAATGTTTACGGTTTCAGCGATAACGATATAGCTAAAGTAAAAGCAGACAGCATAAAAAGAGCTTCAAACAGTGCAAGTCAAGAGCCGGAAAGCTATTTTGAAATGTGCAAGTACTATTCAGAAAGCGGACAGCTCAAAGAAGATTTGGAAAAACTTGTATTAAGGTTGGAAGAACTTCGCAAAATGTCAAAACACGTGGCAGTTTCGGAATTGTTATGGCTTCTTATGAACGAAAATCATTTTTATGAGCATTTGACACAAGGTCCTATGGGAGATCTTCATACAGCGAATGCAAACGTACTTTATGCACAAGCCATAAAATACGATAATGATATAAATAAGGGCTTGTTCAGATTCCTTTACTTTTTTGATAACCTCAAAAAAAGAGGTGATATGAGTGAGGCTGCGGCTGTTTCCGACGGAATGAATGTTGTCAGAATAATGAGTATACACAAAAGTAAAGGCTTGGAATTTCCTGTGGTTATACTCGGAGGTACGGGTAAAGAATTTAATTTAGTGGATTTAAACGAAAGTGTGCTCAAACACAGACTTTTGGGCTTTGGCCCGACTTGTTATTTGGAAGAAGAACGTGTAAAATATCCAACGGTTATGAAATATTGTGTTTCCCGCAGGATGGTGTCGGATTTAAAAGCAGAAGAACTTCGTGTTTTATATGTTGCGATGACTCGTGCGGCAGAAAAATTGATTATAACGGGAAAGATAAATAAAGATTTCAAGGAATATTTGGAGGATATGAAGAATAATTGCTCCTATAAAACGGGAGATCCCTTGGAGTACAGCGTTATGCAGACAAAGAAGTTCCTCGATTGGATTACAATGTCAGGTTGTGTTGATGAAAATCATATTCATTTTTGTGAAAAACAGGTTGAAGAAGACGAGAATGATGAGCAGGAAATAAAAAATGACATACAAAGGGTAATTCCGCAACCTAAAAAGACTTTTTACAAGGAAGAATACAACATTGAAAAAAACGGTATTTCTGCTAAAATTTCTGTTTCTGAGCTTAAAAGACTTACTTCTAAGGAAGAAGCAGAGGAACAAAATATGAAAATTCAGACAAAAATGGAAGAAATTCCGGATTTGTTGAATTCAGAAAAAATAACAACGCTTACAGCTGCAGAAAAAGGAACGGCCGTGCATACATGCATACAGATTACACAGTATGACAGATTGCATGATATTTCAAAAGAAGAAGCTGAAGAATATGCCGAGGAATTGATTCTTGAAGCTTTGGATAAAGGCTTTTTAAATTACGAACAAGCTAAGAGTGTAAACAGGAAAATGTTGGCTAAGTTTTACACAAGCGAGATTGCGAAAAGAATCGCAAATGCAGATGAGATAATGAGGGAAATTCCGTTTACGGAATTGGAAGAAATCGACGGTAAAAAGGTTGCGGTGCAAGGTGTTATAGACTGCGTAATAAGAGAGGGCAGCAAATATACCGTAATCGATTTTAAAACAGATGCGGTGCCGGATGCACAAAAATACGTGAAGCAATTGGAGTATTATGCCGAAGCTGTAAAGAAAGTTTTCGCATGTGTACCGGAGAAAATAGTGTATTTTATAAAATATGACAAACAGGAATTATTATAGAGAGGTTTCATTGAAATGGAAGAAATGAGATTGCAAAAATATCTTGCACAGTGCGGTGTGGCATCAAGACGCGGTGCAGAGCAAATTATCAAAGACGGACGAGTTGCCGTAAACGGAGTTGTTGTGACAGAAATGGGCATAAAACTCAAAAAAGGCGAAAAAGTTACTGTTGACGGACAGGTTGTCAAACCGGAAAAAAGCAAGTATTATATACTGTTGAATAAGCCTTCAGGGGTTTTGTCTTCTGTTAAAGATGACAGAGGCAGAGATTGCGTGGTAAATCTTATCGAAGGAATTGATGCAAGACTTTATCCGGTAGGCAGACTCGATTACGATACTACAGGACTTTTGCTTCTTACAAATGATGGAGATTTTATGCAGAAAGTAACGCATCCGTCTTTTGAAATATGGAAAACATACAGAGCTGTTGTAAGAGGCGTTCCTACGGAAACAGACGTAAAGAGATTTGCGGAGGGACTTATGTTGGACGATGGAAAAACACTTCCCGCAGTGCTCGATGTTGTGGGCTATAAAGGCAATAATGCCATAGTTGAAGTCAGCATAAGAGAAGGAAGAAACAGACAAGTAAGAAGAATGATGGAGCGCATAGGACATCCCGTTAATTCACTTACAAGAATAAGTTTCGGCTCTTTGGAATTGGGAGATTTGAAACCGGGGAAATGGCGTCACGTAAGACCGGAGGAAATAGCAAGGCTTACAGAGGACAGGTGATTTTTTGAATTTTAAACGCATATTCTTTAGAAAAAAAGATAAAGAGGATTCTCAACTTGAAAAAATGCCTGAAAAATTGGCACAGGTAATAGGTATTGCCGAGAGTGAAAGTTTACTCAAAGTAAAATCTGACTATACAGACGATTTTATGTTTGAGGAAGTTTGGCTTGCTTTTTACGATAATGTTTTATATAAGTGTCAAAAAGACGAGGTTACTCAATTTGAATTGGCAAGCAGTGATGAGCTTTTCGTTGATGTAACGCCTACTTCTTTGGCATTGGTACTGAAACAAAATGATATATTTACTGTTATTTGCAGGGGCAGTAACAGTATGAATAAATCTTTCGGCACTTTTGCAGACAATGTAAACAAAAAGCTTAAAGGCGAAGAAGAATCAGCCGAGGAAAAAGCAGACGAAAAAACAGAGGAAAAACCTTCGGGAAGACACAGACCGGGACCGGGAGGACCTCCCAATATAAATAAAAAAGGTATTCTTAAAAGATTGCTTTCTTACGCATGGAAATACAAAGCATATATTATAGCAATTATTTTCTTTACAACATTAAGCGCTGTAATTAATGTAATTATACCGTATTTGCAAGGTACAGCTTTGTTTGATCAGGTGTTAAAAGAAGGTCATATCCATTACGGTAAAATTTACCATCTCGTAGGTGTTTTGGTTGTATTGCAACTTGCGTCTACAGTTATAACAGTAATTTACGGCAGAGCTAATTCAAAATTTGCAAACGAAGTAGTATATGATTTAAAGACAGACGTATTTTCTTCTATGCAAAAGCTTTCCATAAAGTATTTTACAGATAAAGAAACGGGAGCATTGATGACCAGAGTAAATTCCGATGCAGAAGAAGTACAATGGTTCATGTTAGACGGCATTCCGTATCTTGTGGTAAACATAATGAAAATATTGGGAATTGCGGCTGTAATGATGGCAATTAAACCCTCAATTACCATGTTCATATTGATTCCCGTGCCGTTTATTGTGCTTTTCTTTTATAAATTTATGCCGAAATTCCACAAAATGTATTCCAAGAGTTTCAGAAAGAAAAGCGATATGACTGCACGAATGAATGATTCTTTTACGGCGGTAAGAGTTGTAAAAGCATTCGGTAAAGAAGAAATAGAAAATAAATCTTTTGCAAGGTCAAGCCGTGACTTTGGCGATGTGCAAGTGGAAATTCAATCAAAAGCAGGTACTGTATTTCCCATCGTAAACCTTGCAATGTGGTTCGGCTCAATGTTTGTGTATGTTTTCGGCGGACTTTTGATTATAAACGGAAAAATGGGATTCGGTACACTTACTTCTTTTGTAGGTTACATAGGAATGATTTACGGACCTCTTGAGTGGATGACAAATACAGTGCAAAAACTTACTGCTGCACTTAATTCCGCAAACAGAATTTTTGAAATAATAGATGCGGAGTCGGTAATTGCCGAATCTGAAAATCCCAAGGTAATAGAGAATTTTAAAGGCGAAATTTCTTTTGAAAACGTAAATTTCAGTTATATACCCAACCGACCGGTTCTTAAAGATATAACGTTTACGGCAAAGCCGGGCGAACATATCGGAATAGTAGGACCTTCCGGCGCAGGCAAATCCACACTTATAAATCTTATTGCAAGACTTTATGACACGGATTCGGGTGTTATTAAATTTGACGGTGTTGATATTAAGGAATTATCGCTTGAATGGTTGCATAATCAGGTGGGAACAGTTCTTCAAGATACTTATTTGTTTATGGGTACTGTTTATGACAATATTGCCTATACGAAGCCGGATGCTACACCTGATGAAGTTATAAATGCGGCGAAAATGGCAGATGCTCACGATTTTATAATGAAAATGGAAGATGGTTATGATACTTGGATAGGAACAGGCGGTAAGGGCCTTTCCGGTGGTGAAAGACAGAGAATTTCCCTTGCAAGAGCAATTCTTAAAAAGCCGAAGATTCTTATTCTTGATGAAGCAACATCAGCAGTAGACACTCAAACAGAGCTCCATATTCAGAAAGCACTGGAAATGCTTTCAAAGGGAAGAACTACATTTAATATTGCCCACAGATTGTCAACTTTGAGAAATGCTGACAGGTTGATTGTAATTGAAAACGGAAATCTTGTTGAAATGGGAACACATTCCGAAATATATGCTTTGGAAGGCGTTTACTACAGGTTGTACCAAATACAAAAAGATGCTCTTAAAATGAGAGGTTTGGAGGATAAAGATGAATAATACAGAAAATACAATTCAGGAAATATCTACTATTAATTACCTTAAAGATGAGGATGTCTTTTTCGAGAAAACCGAGGGCGGTTTCTTGTCTGTGAGAATAAAAGATACTACTTATAAAAGAGTAATGCTTCAAAGGGCGTTTCCTCTTTCGAAGCCCTTTCAATTTATTTCCGTAAGAGAAGTAAAGGATGACAGAGAGCCGGGTGCGGAAATCGGTGTAATAGAGGATTTGGATACTTTTTCACAAGAAAAGCGTAAATTTGTTGAAGAAGAACTCTCTGTGAGATATTTTACCGCAACAATTTTACAAATCAAAAAGATTAAAGATGAAAGAGGTTTCGTTTATATGGAAACAGAAACCACATCGGGACCGCGAAAAATCACAGCGAACAACAACTCGTCAAGTTTTATACGCCTTTCGGCCGTAAGAGTCCTTATTGTAGATGTAGACGGCAACAGATTTGATATTCCCGATATGACAAAGCTTGACAAGAAGAGCCTGAGAAACCTGGAGGTTGTTGTATAATGACTCTGTTTTTTGAATTACCCTCATGGGTTACGGACATAATGGCAGACAAATACAGCACAGAAGAAATGCTGTATGCCGTGCCGTGGGATTTAAACGAGCAAGATTGTTTTACGGACGGTTACTGCGTTGTTACGGAGCGTAATTTCATATTCCTTGAGGGCGGCGAAGTAAAAAAAGAAATATTGTCAGAAGCTTTTGAAGATTTTCGTGTAACACCGATGAGCGGTGCCGGAATTCTTGAGGCAAAGGCAGTTTTGACAGGTGAAGATATATATTTGGCAAGATTTTCTATGGAACATTTGGCAAGATATGCTACTATTGCCCAGAAAATTAATTTGAAAAGTACCGGCGCAAAAACACAAATGAGAGAAGAACCGGACTTAAAATGCTTAAAATGCGGCAGACCTTTTCCGAAAGGTGTTGCTATTTGCCCGAATTGCGTAAAAAAAGGCACGATATTGAGCAGACTTTGCAAAATGACTTTAAAGTATTGGAAAAGACTTGCGATTGCCGCAGTGATGCTGCTTCTTATATCGGGTTTGAGCATATTACTTCCGGAAATTTATTCCGGAATTGTAAATAAAGTATATACAGCGCCGATACCCCAATCGGGAGATCTGAGCGGTATACTTGAAGTGTTTACACACTTAATTGTTTTATATTTTACTTGCAGAGTAGCCATAACGGTAGTAACCATATTCAGAGCAAGAATACTTGCAAAGCTCAGCAGCGACATCGTACACGATTTGCGAGTAAAAGTTTTTGAGCATATTCACGCAATGTCGGTGTCATATACCAACGAGCACAAAACAGGCGACCTCATAAGCCGCGTTACCAACGATACTTTAAGAGTGAAGAATTTTATTCAGGTCGAGGCGACGGAATGTATAAACCAAGGACTTACATTGCTGGCGGTCGGTATATACATGCTGTTTATTAACTGGAAAATGGCACTTGTTGTTATTTTGCCGGCACCGTTGATTGTACTTGCAATGCGGGGATTCCGCAGAAAAACACATAAGATTTACCGACGATTGTGGAAGTTATCGGGAAAAAGTAATTCCGTACTGCAAGACATATTGAGCGGTATACGAGTGGTGAAAACTTTCGGTACGGAAGAAAAAGAAATTGACAGATATAAGTCTGTTTGCACGGCGTATAAAAAGCTTTGCATAAGCAACGAAATTTTCTGGACCACATTGCATCCTTTTGTATTTGTACTTACTCAGCTCAGCCATTTGGCGCTTATGCTCATAGGAGGTCTTTATATTTTAGATGGTAAAATGGACGCCGGAACGCTCGTTAAATTTACGACTTATGCGGCAATGATATACGGACCTTTGAGTTATATGATTTCACTTCCGAAATCTATTGCGGATGCTGTTGCGGCGGCGGCGAGGGTGTTTGATATTCTCGACAATGAACCGGACGTTAAAGACAGCGAGAATGCAGTAGAGCTCGACATTAAAGGCGATATAGAGTACAGAGATATGTGCTTTGGATATAAGTCGTATAAGACAGTGCTTAAAGACATCAATTTATCTGTGAAAAGCGGCGAAATGATTGGACTCGTGGGACATTCCGGCTCCGGAAAGAGTACGATGATAAACTTGCTTTTGAGATTTTACGATCCTGACTCGGGAAGCATATTGATAGACGGAGTAGACCTTAAAGATATATCGCAAAAGCATATCAGAAGCCAAATCGGTGTAGTTCTTCAAGAAACATTCCTTTTC
This sequence comes from Oscillospiraceae bacterium, assembly GCA_015069165.1. Taxonomy (GTDB): domain Bacteria; phylum Bacillota; class Clostridia; order UBA1212; family UBA1255; genus Egerieisoma. Next base: position 16,485 of record SVJD01000015.1, on the reverse strand, counting down.
AGCGGAACGATTTTCGAAAATGTATCCTATTCGAAGCCGGGGGCGACCTTAGAAGAAGTAATACAAGCTTGTAAAATGGCTAATGCCCATGACTTTATTATGAAATTCCCGGATGGATATGATACGAGAGTCGGACAGAACGGACAGACGCTTTCGGGCGGAGAAAAACAGAGAATTGCAATAGCAAGAGCTGTAATACATAATCCGAGGATTTTGATTCTCGATGAAGCTACGGCATCGCTTGACACGGAAAGCGAAAAACAAGTTCAGGAGGCACTTAGAAGACTGGTTAAAAACAGAACAACATTTGCTATTGCGCACCGATTGTCAACTTTGAAATTTGCTGACAGACTTGTGGTTTTGGACCACGGAAAAATTGCGGAATCCGGTACGCACGATGAACTTTTAAAGGCAAAAGGCATTTATTACGGATTGGTTTTGGCACAGCTCAATATGACAAGATTGGTAGGGCAGGAAGAAATTTCAGTAGACGAATATTTGAGCGGAGAATAAAAAGACATTGACGGCAAACACGAAAAATATTTCGTGTTTGCCATTGCTTTTTTTATGCGGATGCTGTACAATACATATGTTACGGTTCGTTAGATAGTTTATGTTTTTTTGGGATTAGGAGGATTTGAAAATGGCAGAGAAGATTGACGATAAAAGAAATGAAGAAAAGAAAAGGGCATTGGAAAATGCTATTGCAAATATAGATAAACAATTCGGCAAAGGCGCAGTTATGAAGCTGGGTGACAATGTAAGTATGAACGTTGATGTTATTTCCACAGGTTCGTTGGGTCTTGACTTGGCTCTCGGTGTCGGCGGCTTGCCCAGAGGAAGAATTATAGAGATTTACGGTCCCGAATCATCCGGTAAAACGACAGTTGCGCTTCACGTAATAGCAGAAGCACAAAAAAACGGCGGCGAAGCGGCTTTCATAGATGCAGAACATGCACTTGATCCTGTGTACGCAAAAGCTTTGGGTGTTGATATAGATAATTTGATTGTTTCACAACCGGATACGGGAGAACAAGCACTTGAAATAGCAGAAGCACTCGTAAGGAGCGGTGCTATTGACGTTATCGTAATAGACTCCGTTGCAGCACTTGTTCCTAAGGCTGAAATAGACGGCGAAATGGGAGATTCTCACGTAGGTTTGCACGCAAGACTTATGTCACAGGCACTCAGAAAGCTCTCCGGTGTCATCAATAAATCAAAGACAACTGCAATTTTTATAAATCAGCTTCGCGAAAAAGTTGGTGTTATGTACGGTAACCCGGAGGTTACAACGGGCGGACGTGCGCTTAAATTTTATGCGTCTGTAAGACTTGATATAAGAAAAGTTGAGGCTATTAAAAACGGCACAGAGGTTGTGGGTAACAGAACACGTGCAAAGGTTGTTAAAAACAAAGTTGCACCTCCGTTCAAAGAGGCTGAGTTTGATATTATTTACGGAGAGGGCATTTCCAAAGTCGGCTCGTTGATCGATGTTGCTGTAATGTATAACATAATCAATAAAAGCGGAGCATGGTTCTCCTACGGCGAGCAGCGCATAGGACAAGGAAGGGAAAATGTTAAAGTTTTCCTTAAAGACCACCCTGAAATTATGGAAGAAATTGATGCAAAAGTAAGAGCTGCCGTAAAAGATATGAATAACAAGAAAAACAGCACATTATGATGGGCGTAGAGATTGTTTCGTGTTTGCGTTCTGATGACGAATCTGTATTTACCGTAACTTTCGAAAATGGTGAAATTTTGGATTTTACCGCGGAGGAAGCTTTTGAATACGGATTATACCGTGAAGGTGAGCGTATAGACAATTTAGAAAGTTTATGCACAGTTATTTTAGCAAAGCGTATGATGGCATTCGTTGCCTCATACGTTTTGTTTTCCATGAAAACGGTCAATCAGGTAAAAGTAAAACTCGGAGAATATTTCAAAAAGAAAGAGCAAGAAGAAGCTTGGATGGTTTTTTCGGAGAGTGCAACAGAAGAAGCTATCAGGCGATTAAAAGAATCTGAATATATAAACGATGAGGTTTATGCTTTGCGATATGTAAATACGGCTTTGAAAGGTAAACCTATATCAAAAGTATCTTTGCTTAATGATCTTGTATATAAAAAGGGTATTGATAAAGATCTTGCACAAAAAACGGTAGAAGAAGTGTATGCAGAGCAAGAAACAATTTCCGACAGTGAAAATGCGTATCGATTGTTAAAAAAGAAAATAGGCAACAGTGTTGTAAGCAGCGAAGATTCATACGGCAATAAGGAAAGCGCAAAGTTAATTCGATTTGCAATGTCAAAAGGTTTTTCTTACGGTGATGTTGAAAATGCCTTGCAAAGAATAAGAGAAGAAAACAGTATATAACAAATCAGGAGTGAACGTGATGGCAGAAAAATATAAAATATCCGTTGTTTCATTAGGTTGTGCGAAAAACCAAGTTGATGCGGAAATAATGGTAGGACTTCTCAAAGCAGCCGGTTACGGTATTACTGACAATAAAGAAGATGCAGATATAATAATAGTTAATACTTGCGGCTTTATTGAAAGTGCAAAAACAGAAGCGATTGAGGCAATACTTGAAGCTGCCGAATACAAGCAAACTGCAAAATGTAAAGCTGTTATTGCAGCAGGCTGTCTGACACAAAGATATGCAAATGATGTACTCGAACAACTCCCGGAGGTGGATTCTGTTCTTGGTATTAACGGATATGACAAAATTGTTTTAGCTGTTGAAGCTTGTTTAAAAGGAAACAGATATGATTTTTATGAATATACGGGCGACATTTCGTATATTGATTGTGATAGGATATTATCTACTCCCAAAGGCAGCGCATATCTTAAAATTTCCGAGGGTTGTGACAACAGATGCGCATACTGTGCCATTCCGGATATAAGAGGGCCTTTCAGGAGCAGAACAAAAGAATCTGTGATTTCCGAAGCTGAAAGATTGGCTGCTGCAGGTGTTAAAGAACTTATTGTTGTAGCGCAGGATACTTCAAGATACGGCACAGACTTGTACGGCAAACCGGTTTTATCGGAGCTTTTGTATGAGTTAAATAAAATTGAAGGTATTAAATGGATAAGAGTTATGTATCTTTATCCTGATGAGATTGCTACAGACCTTATAAAAGCCATGAAAGACTGTGAAAAAGTCCTTCATTATGTAGATTTGCCGCTCCAACATATAAATGCACGTGTTTTAAAAGAAATGAACAGAAGAGGTACACCGGAGCAAATAAAATCGGTGCTCAAGCAATTCCGCGAAGAACTTCCGGGGTGCGTTATAAGAACTTCTTTGATTGTAGGTTTTCCCGGAGAAACAGAAGAAGAATTTGAGGAACTTTTGGATTTTGTTAAAGAAACACGCTTTGACAGACTCGGTGCATTTTGTTATTCGCCGGAGGAAGGCACTAAAGCGAGCAAAATAAAGAATAAAATTCGCAAGTCTGTAAAAGAAGAAAGATATAAGAGAATTATGGAGTGTCAGCAATCTATTTCCAAGGAAATAAACGAAACAAGAGTAGGGAATATCTACGATGTAATGGTTGAGGGCGTTTCTGATGATGGTATCTTTTATTACGGCAGAAGTTATGCAGAAGGGCTTGATGTTGACGGCAGAATTTACTTTACCGCAAATGATCCTCTTGAGGCAGGTGATTTTGTTAAGGTTAAAATATTAATTGCAGAGGAATATGATTTGACAGGCTGTCAAATATGAGTATAATTACTGTGGTTTTAAATGTGTAAAAAATTTCCTTGAGAGGTGTTATATAAAGTGAATCTTCCCAATAAACTAACTATTACCAGGCTTATATTAGTAGCTGTTTTTGCTGTGTTTGCTTTCCCGTATCCCGACGTAATGGAAAATTTTATCGATGGTACATTTTTTGATATTATAAGACCGTATATAGCTTTGATAGTGTACATTGTGGCTTCCATCACAGATGCGGTTGACGGACATATAGCAAGAAGAGATAATTTGATTACGGATTTTGGTAAATTCCTCGATCCTATCGCGGATAAATTGCTCGTTTCTGCTGCGCTTTTAGCACTTTGCAATGTAAGCCTTATGTATCTTTGGGCGGCACTTATAATTTTGGCACGCGAATTTGTAGTGTCGGGAATAAGAATGCTTGCGGCAAGCAAAGGCACTGTAATAGCGGCAGGTAAGCTTGGTAAATTGAAAATGATTTTCCAAACGATTGCTATAATTACAATATTGGTTGCAGGAATCGTACCCACCGGACTTTGGTCAGGTTTCGAAATTATTCAAGAAATTATATATATATTGGGAAATATCGTTATGGTAGCAGCGGTTTTACTTACGATAATTTCTGGTGTGGAATATGTAATAAAAAATAAAGAAGTGCTTTCTATAGATAAAAAATAAAGAAAGGCGAATAGTCACATGAATATTTTAGTTGATGCTATGGGTGGAGATAATGCGCCTTACGCAATAGTAAAAGGTTGCGTAGATGCCATGAATGAACGTGACGGTTTCAGTGTTACTTTCATAGGCGATGAGGAACAAATTCGCGAAGTTTTATCAAAAGAAAAATATGACAGTGGGCGCGTAACAATAAAGCATACTACGCAAATTGTTATGAACGAGGATGTTCCCACAAAAGCTGTCAGAGAGAAAAAAGATTCTTCGATGGTAGTTGGATTCAGAATGCTCAAAGCCGGAGAAGGCGATGTATTTGTTTCGGCAGGAAGCAGCGGAGGATTGCTTGTAGGGGCGACTACAATAGTTAAAAGATTAAAAAATATTGACCGACCGTGTTTGGGCTCGGTACTTCCAACGAAAAACGGCAGAATGATACTTGTTGATTCGGGTTTGAATATTTCGTGTCCGCCGGAGAGATATGTGAACTATGCACGTCTTGGTTCAGCATACATGAAAGCTCTTTTTGGTACGGAGAAACCTACAGTAGGACTTGTAAATGTGGGTTCTGAAGAAGAAAAAGGTCCTGATGCGATTAAAGAGGCAAATGCACTTTTTAAGGAATCTTCTTTAAATTACATAGGTTACCTTGAAGGCAAAGATGTATTTGAATGTAAAGCAGATGTAATTGTAACTGACGGCTTCACAGGTAATGTGATGTTGAAACTCATTGAAGGAACGGCAAAGTTTATGTTCTCTGAAATAAAAAATGTTTTATATACGAATCTTAAAACAAAAATCGGAGCACTTTTTCTAAAAAAAGACTTGTACAGATTTAAAGATAAGATGGATCCCGATTTGAATGGGGGAGCACCTATTTTGGGCGTTAACGGTTTGGTAATTAAAACCCATGGCAGTTCTAATGCAAAAACGGTAAAACATGTAATAATTAAGGCGTGCGATTTGGCAAGCAGCTCGTTTTTAGAGGATATTAGATTGAATTTTGAGCAATTATAATATATAATAAGCATAAATTAAAAAGAATACATTCGTAATCAAAAGAAAGGATTGTTTTTAATGTTTGATAAAGTTAAGGAAATTGTAGTTGAACAACTTGGTGTTGATGAGGATTCAGTAACTATGAATGCATCTTTTATAGATGATTTGGGAGCTGACTCACTTGATATAGTTGAGCTTATAATGGCATTTGAGGATACATTTGGTGTTGAGATTCCCGATGCTGATGCCGAGAAAATTTCAACTGTCGGAGATGTCGTTGAGTATATCAATAATATGAAAAAATAATTAAAAGTATTATGATTACTGATATTTCAAAATTAGAAGAACGGATAGGTTATAGCTTTTGTAATCGTGATTTGATTACAAAAGCTATAACGCATACTTCGTATGCAAATGAGCACGCATCTAAAAATTCAAAGCCTGAGAGTAATCAAAGACTTGAGTTTTTAGGTGATTCTGTTTTAAGCACAGTTATAAGCACATATTTGTACAAACATTTTACCTCAATGAACGAGGGTAACTTATCAAAGCTCAGAGCTTCCATAGTTTGTGAAGCATCTTTGGCAGAGTTAGCACAGTCTATATGTTTGCAGGAATATTTGCTTTTAGGTCATGGAGAAGAGCTTTCCGGCGGTCGCGAAAAACCGTCAATACAAGCGGATGCTTTTGAAAGTTTGCTTGCTGCAATATATTTGGACGGCGGTCTTGATGTTGTTTCATCAGTTTTGATGGACAAGCTTGACATGGCGGCTTGTATTGAAAAACACGCTAAAACTTATGAAATTACAGATTACAAAACTAAATTGCAAGAATCTGTAAACACAAATATGGCAGATATACAATATGAAATATGCGGTGTTGAAGGACCTGCTCATAATTGTAAGTATTTTGCAAAAGTTACTGTTTCGCAAAAAAACGGCATGGTTAAAAAGTTTGCAGATGGTTCCGGACGAAGTAAAAAAGATGCGGAGCAACAAGCGGCAAAGGCACTTTTGAGTAAACTTGGAATTATATAGTTTGATGTACGGAGGGAAGCAATGCTGATAATACCGATTTTTGTACCGAATGCCGGATGTCCGCATGATTGTTGCTTTTGTGACCAAAAGAAAATAAGCGGGCAAAGTGCTATGCCTACAGTCGAAGAAATTCAAAAAAATGTGGATGGTTATTTGGGAATTGCGAAAAATTACAGCAAAGTTCAGATTGCTTTTTTTGGCGGCAGTTTTACAGCAATTTCGAGAGAAATACAGGAGATGTATTTGAAAGCGGTTTTACCGTATATAAGAAACGGCGTTGTCAATTCAATAAGACTTTCCACCAGACCTGACTATATAGATGAAGAAACACTTTTGATGTTGAAAAAGTACGGTGTAGAGACTATTGAACTTGGCGCACAATCGATGGATGATGATGTTTTATTGTGTTCAGGCAGAGGGCATACAGCGCAAGATACTGCAAGGGCAGCGGAATTGATAAGTGCGTATGGTTTTGAATTAGGACTTCAAACTATGACAGGTTTGCCCGGTGCTTCTTGTGAGAGTGATTTATATACAGCCAAAAGAATTATTGAATTAAAACCCAAACTTGTTCGTATTTATCCTACTGTAGTCATCCGTGATACATTTTTACACAAAATGTACGAAACCGGCAAGTATATTCCGCCGACGATTGATGTAACAGTAGATTTGTGTGCAAAGTTAATGATGATGTACAGGGAAAACAACATTAAAGTTATAAGAATGGGGCTTCAGGCGACAGACGGAATTTCCTTGGGAGAAGATGTTATTGCCGGACCGTACCATCCCGCGTTTGGGCAATTAGTAAAATCTCGTATTGCTTATGAGAAACTTTTGAAGATAGCAGAAACACAAAAGGGGAAGATTTTTACTGTAAGTGTTCCGGAGAGTGAGTTATCAGATTACATAGGGCAAAAAAAGTATAATATTTATAAATTGAAAGAGCAGTTTGGTTACGAAAAAGTAATTATAAAAGCTATAAATTGACACACTTTTTTTAAGATATGCAATATAATAAAAACAGGTGGTGTAAAGATTGGCAAAAGAAGTTTTTAATAGAGTAGAAAATAAATACATAATCAGTGCTGCGAAAAAAAACAGTATTATTGCTGCTTTGCAGGAATATATGGAAGCAGATAAATATAATATAGACGGTAGGCCGTATACTATATCCAATATTTATTACGACACAAAGGATAATTATCTCATACAAAATTCTGTTTCCAAACCTGTGTATAAAGAAAAATTACGTCTTAGAGGATACGGAATTCCAAAAGCTTATGATTTAGTTTTTCTTGAAATTAAAAAGAAATATAAAGGAGTCGTAAATAAAAGAAGAACACGCCTTTCTTTGGAAGAAGCAAAGCAGTATATAAAAACTCGTGAGATTCCGGAAATAAAGCCTTATATGAATCTTCAAGTGCTTCGCGAAATTCAATATTTTATGAGTATTTACGATTTAGAGGCTAAACTTTATTTGGCGTATGACAGATTGGCGTTTTTTGATAAAAATGACGGGGATTTCAGAGTTTCTTTCGATACTAACATTCGCACCAGAAGATATGATTTAAATCTCGATGCCGGAGATTACGGGGAAAAGATGTTTGATGACGATATATGGCTTATGGAAGTGAAAATCAACAAAAATCTTCCTTTATGGTTTGCCCGGGTGTTAGCAGAAAATGAAGTTTACCAAAACTCATTTTCAAAATACGGTACGGAATATGCACGTTTGGTTGGTAAGGGAAGAATTGAACATTCAGAAGAACTGAGAAGTATAATTTTGTAAAAGTTTTATATAATTTTGTTGTGTTTTGGAGGGAAAAATGGAAAATTTTTTTAAGAGTATTCTTGATGCAGATTCTACGATAAATACTTCTATTGATTTAAGTATTGCGGCTATTGTTCTCGTTTCTGCATTTGCGGTAGGAATTATTGTAAGTGCAGCATATATGATTGCTTCAGGAAAAAGAGGCGCGTTTTCTCAGAATTTTATGCTGACACTTGTGGCACTGCCGCCTGTTGTCGGACTTATTATTCTCGTAGTAGGTTCCAGTATTGCCGGAGCTTTTTCTTTGGCCGGAGCTTTTTCTTTAGTGCGTTTCAGAAGTGCTCCGGGAGATCCTAAAGATATAGTTTATGTTTTTTTAGCTTTGGCGGGAGGTTTTGCCTGCGGCAGAGGATATATATCGCTTGGTATTCTCGCTGTCATTTTTATCTGCATTATATTGATTTTGCTCACCCGCACAGGATATGGTCAAAAGCGTATGAATGTGCGCAAACTCCGTATTAAAATTCCTGAGAATCTTAATTATACAGATGCATTTACAGATGTTTTTGATAAATACACCAAAAACTATGAGCTTGAAAGAATTAAAACCATTGATCTTGGTGCTTTATTTGAGCTTACATACCATGTTACGTTGAGTTCAAAAGTCGATGAAAAAGAATTTATAGATGAGCTTCGTTGCCGCAACGGAAATCTCACGATAATTCTTACGGCTATTGATGATACAACAAGCTTTAAAGGATAATATTCAGACACAAATATAATCTTTAATAGCGTTATATTTATTTGTACCGATACCGCTTACCAGGAGGATATCTTCGATTTTTGTGAAAAATCCGTGTTCTTCTCGGTAAGCGATTATTTTTTGTGCAATTGATTCTCCGATTCCGTTTAATTGTGTTAGTTGGGGAAGTGTTGCTGTATTGATATTAATTTTTTCATAAGGTCCCGTTCTTGAAGCATCTTGGTAAGAGGGCAAAGATGAAAATACCGGAGTGGGAGAAGGAGCAATTACATTCGGAAGTATTAAACTTGGAGTCTCGCCTAAATGCGGAATGTGTATTTTCATTCCGTCTACTGCATAAGCTGCCAAATTAATTTCGCTCAAATCGCAATCTTCTGAAAAACCGCCGGCTGCATCAATAATATCTGCTATCCTTGCGCCTTGTGTTACAGAAACGATACCGGGAGAAATTACTGCTCCGCTCACGTGGATTATAATGAAGTTTTCTGCTGAAGTACCGGTAATATCGGAAGGCGAAGAAATTATAGGAGCTGTTGCGGTTTCTATGATAGGTTCCGTAGTAGGGGTTGGAGTATTGGAATCTGATTCGACCATAGTGTCTTTGTTGTTTATGACAAATCCTGTAACAGTGCAAATTATGATTGCAAAAACAACACCGAAAAGTTGTTTTTTGACAGAGATTTTATAAGTTTTACTGCCTATGCGAATTCTTTTTTCACGGAAACGTATGCCGAAAAAATCAAAGCTCAAAGTAACACCGCCATTCGAAATTTGTAGTGTTATAAGTATAAAATAATTTTGCCGAAAAATTATTGCCCGGGAAATAATTGCAAAGAAAATTTTTAAAAAAATTTCAGCTAAGTAATTGATTGTTTTTTACGGCAAAATTTGCTATACTTCCATGGAGTGCTCTAAATTTTAAAGGCATAATAAACATTCAGAAAAGAGATATTGAAAATGATAGAAGCAAGAGCAAAGCTTAAAAATTCAAAGAGGATTGTAGTAAAAATAGGTACGTCATCTCTCGTATATGGAAATGGCAAGACGAACCTTAAAAGAATACAGACTTTGGCAAGAGTAATTTCCGACCTTATGAATACAGGTAAGGAAATCGTTTTGGTGTCCTCGGGAGCTGTCGGTTTAGGTGTAACAAAACTTAATCTTCCCGAAAAACCCGGAACCATTGAGGAAAGACAAGCTGTGGCTGCAGTTGGTCAAGTTAATTTGATGCGAACTTACGGCAGAGCTTTTGAAGATTACGGTTATACCGCAGGACAAGTTCTTTTGACAAAGAATATTATAGACGGTGAAGAATCTAAGAAAAACTCACTCAATACTTTTAATGCCTTGCTTAAAATGAATGTAATTCCTATCGTAAATGAAAACGACACAGTTGCCGTTGATGAGATTAAATTCGGTGATAACGATAACCTTTCAAGCATAGTTGCAAGACTTATCGGTGCGGATTTGCTTATAATTCTCACGGATATTGATGGCTATTATTCACAAAATCCGAATGAACATCCTGATGCAGTTTTGTATCATAATATTTCCGACTTGTCTGTGAAAATCGAAGCGGCGGCAGGCGGCGCGGGCAGTAAACTCGGCACAGGCGGAATGCTTACAAAGGTTCACGCTTCAAGACTTGCGGCAGAACACGGCACAAATGCTGTTATTGCTAACGGAAATGATCCGGAAATCATATATAGTATTTTAGATGGTGAAGATGTAGGTACTTTATTTATAGCAACTTCTGAACCTGTAGGAGGAGATATATAATGACAGAAAATGAAATTATTTCATATATTACGGAATACGGTGTTAAGGCTAAAAAAGCTGCCAATATATTGGCTACTGCTTCTGCCGGCGTTAAAAACCAAGTTTTGGCAAATGCCGCAAAACTTTTGATAGAAAACACAGATAAGATAATTGCAGAGAATACAATTGATGTGGAGAATGCTGCTGCAAACGGAATGTCAGTTCCGATGCAAGACAGACTTCGCCTTACACCCGACAGAATTAAAGGTATGGCAGAAGGTTTGACACAGCTGATTGCGCTTGATGATCCTATAGGAACAATTATAGAAGGTTATAAAAGACCTAACGGACTTGAAATAATTAAAAAAAGAGTTCCGTTAGGAGTGATAGGTATTATTTTCGAAGCCAGACCTAATGTTACGGCAGACGCCGCAGGACTTTGTATAAAGTCAGGCAATGCGTGCATTTTGCGTGGGGGAAAAGAAGCTTTGCGCTCGAATATGGCTGTTGCCTCTGTTTTTGCGGAAGCTTTGGAAGATGCCGGTTTGCCGAGAGATTGTGTACAGCTTCTTGATAATACTGACCGCGAGATTGCAACAGCAATGATGAGACTTAATAAATATATTGATGTGTTAATTCCCAGAGGCGGAGCAGGATTGATTCGCGCTGTCGTAAATAATGCATCTGTGCCTGTAATTCAAACAGGTACCGGAAATTGCCATGTTTATATTGATAACGAAGCTAATAAAGAAATGGCAGTGTCAGTAATAATGAATGCTAAAACACAAAGACCGTCTGTTTGCAATGCTGCTGAGACATTGTTGGTAAACGCAGAAATTGCAGAAAGCTTTTTACCTGTTATTGCTAAAGAACTTGCAACAAAAAAGGTAGAGCTTAGATGTTGCGACAAAACATATACTGTTTTAAGCAAACTTTTTTTGGATACAACTGTTATAGAAGCAAGTCATGAGGACTGGGATACGGAATATGATGACCTTATTTTGGCAATTAAAGTTGTTTCTGATTACAAAGAGGCAGTAGAACATATCAATAATCACGGAACGGGACATTCAGAAGCTATAATTACCGACAACTATAATAAAGCTAAATATTTCCAAGAAAATGTTGATGCGGCTTGCGTATACGTAAATGCCTCAACAAGATTTACGGACGGATTTGAATTTGGATTTGGTGCTGAAATCGGTATAAGTAACCAAAAGCTTCATACAAGAGGTCCAATGGGGCTTATGGAATTAACAACTATTAAATATGTAATTAACGGAAACGGTCAAATCAGGCAGTAATGTATATTTTACTCATGTTTTTTGAATACCGCATTTCTGATTTTGTCGCCTAAATTTAAACCGGCGATACCGCAAACAGAACCTATAAGTAAACCGCAGAGTAGCATGGTAAGGATATCCTTATTAAACGAAATGCGGTTTTCTAATACCCATCTTATAATAACGAGTATAAACATATAAATAAATCCTATAAGAGTACCATTAAACCAACCTTTTGATTTAGCAGCGGCAGTTGCGTAAAAAGAAGAAATGACAATGCTTATTAAAATTGTACTTAGAAGTGCCGGAGGCATATATTCCTCGGGAAAATCTGTGATATTGATTGCATAAGCGATAATGAAGAATAAGGGAACGGATATGGAAACAGACATACATATTCCCTTAATCAGATAATAAAAGCGATTGCGTGAATTCGGAATGTATTTTTTGCGTATCTCGTTGGATTTTTCACGTGCAGCTTTTCTTGAAAATGTGCTTTTTTGTGTATTTGGTGTTTGAATATAGCCCATATATAATCTCCGGAGAGTTTTCGTTAATTAAGAATATGAACTATTGGCAGTAGTTATGAATTATTTTATATCAAAGAAAGCTTCGGCATTTTTGTGGAATATTTTTTCTTTAACATTATCTGTTAAAGGTAAAGAGTCTACAAATTTTATAGACATATCAGGAGATTCCCAAGGACAGTCGCTTCCTAAAAAAATATTTTCTATGGGATGTTTATTTATTATTTTCATTGCAACATCAATATCTTTTATATATGTTGCAGCCATAGCAGTATCAAAATAAACATTTTCAATGCCTGCCAAATGCTCATAAACGTCATCCCACATTTTTAAACCGCCAAGATGAGCCAATACCATTTTTAATTTTGGAAATTTTCTTGCTATTTTTGCGCTTGCTTCGGGTACAGCATGAACAAGCTCCGGACTGTAACAATCCCAACCTGAATGAAAAATTATCGGCAGATCTAATTCGGCACAAGTTTGATAAATAGGAAAAAGTTTTTCTTCGTCTATAAAGAATCCTTGATAATCAGGATGTAATTTTATTGCTTTTATGGATAAACTTTTAATCCTATGAAGTTCTTCGACAGACTCAGGGTTGTCGGGATGTACAGAACCTGTAGAAATCATTTCAGAATACTTCTTGTTGTTTTCTGCTGCGGTAATGTTGATTGTAGCTTGTTGCGTTGGAGATGTTGCAATATTCAGATTTAAAAATTTATCAACATTAACCTTTTTCATGTATGCAAGTGTATCAGCAACAGTACCATTTGTTGCGGCTTTTATGCCGGAAATTTTTTCGAGACGTTGAATGGCTCTTTCGGCAATTTTATCGGGGAATGTATGAGCATGTGTATCTATTATCATAAAAAAACCTCATTTATTATATAGTTTTATAAGAATATAATAAGTATTCTTTTTTTCTATGATATTATACCTCAACAAACGGATACTGCAATAAAAACTTTTAAGTATATATGGTTTGGATAAATGGTTTTATTTTGCTTTTCTTTCGCAAAAAGAGTAGTGATTGCGATCGTACATTATCATAGCGTAGTTCACAATATTATCGCCGAAACGGTGTTGCAATTTGTCCATTGTGGATTCGATTTTTTCTAATTTGGTAATTTTTTGTGTATTACCCCACAAATCCAATTGGTAAGGCGTTCCGTAAGGCACAAGGTTTATTGCACGGACTGTAATAGAGCGAATATTATATTTCCATGCATACTTTTTTGAAAAAAGAGAGTAAACCTGTCTTGAAATAGCCAATGAGCTTTGAGTAGGGGAAGGCAAAACACATTGAAAATTATGGTTTTGGAACTCGCTGTCACGAATTGAAATTTGTATACCATTTGTTGCAAGTCTGTTACTGCGTAGCTTTTTTCCGATTGTTTCGGAAAGTGCGAATATGAGGTGCCACGCTTCGTCGTTGCTTTTTAAATCGGCGGGAGTAGTTATACCATGTCCGATGCTTTTTACAGGGGAGGAAAAATCACAATCAGACACAGGGCTGTTTTCCAATCCTTGTGCGTATTCCCAAAGTTGAACGCCGCATTTACCCAAAACTTTTTTGAGATATTCAGGGGATTCTTTTGCTATATCTCCGATTGTCTTGATGTACAGGGAATGTAATGTTTTTAAAGTACTACGGCCGACACCCATTAAATATTCTGCAGGTAAAGGCCAAACCCTTTTCTTGAAAGTTTTTTTATCAATTACAGTAACAGCATTCGGCTTTTTTAAATCTGATGCGAGTTTTGCGAATACTTTGTTGAAACTTACTCCCACAGAAATTGTTATACCCAACTCCGCGTGGATTGTTTTTCTGATGAGTTCGGCTATTTCTCCGCCTGAACCGAAAAGTTTTGTACTGCCTGTTACATCAAGCCAACATTCATCAAGTCCGAAAGACTCTATTTTATCAGTGAAGCGATAATAAATATCGCGTGCGGCTTTTGAATATTTTAAATATATATCGAAATTTGGCTTTACAATAATAAGAGAAGGGCATTTTAACTTCGCCTGCCAAATAGTTTCGCCTGTTTGTACGCCGCATTCCTTTGCTTCTTGGCTTTTTGCAAGTACAATACCGTGGCGTTCCTCTGAATCTCCGCATACGGCAATGGGCTTGCCTCTGAGAGACGGGTTCTCTGCACATTCTATAGAGGCATAACAATTATTTATATCGCAGTGAAGTATTATTCTTTCCATTTTTCTGTTCCTTTCTGACCGTAAAGGCTTTTGTCCTATTGTATTTTTATTTACCGTTTGCTATTGACAAACAACACGAATGGTTGTATCATACTGACGAACGGCAATTCGTTTTTACAAGCCGGATTATAACACGAACAAAAATGCGTGTCAACCCATAAAAACGAAAAACTTTTCGTAATGTGAATTTTGACAAGAAAGTGTGAGTTAAATGGAAATCGGAGATAAAATAAAAAAAGCAAGAAAAAATGCCGGTCTTACGCAAAAAGAATTGGCAGAGAAAGTTAATGTTACCGCAAGATGCATTCAGTACTATGAGGGAAATATAAGAAAGCCTCAAAGTACAGAGATTATTATTAAATTGGCTGCGGCACTTAATGAAGATGTCAGTTATTTTCTTTCGGAACAAGAGCTTTCTATTATGAGAGAAAACGAAATGTTTATAGGCGAGGCAGAGAGTAAATTCGGAAAGACAGGAAAGGCACAAGCGAATTATCTGATTGAGAGCGCACAGGCTTTATTTGCAGGCGGAGAACTTGCAGAGGAGGACAAGGAAGCTTTCTTTCGGGCAATTACCGAGCTGTATTTCGATTCAAAGAAGAATGTTGTAAAGAAATAATATGGATTATATTATTGAAAAGGTTAATCAATTAAAAAAAGATTTTGCCACAAGCGATCCGTTTGAAATATTAGAAGCTCTTGGTGTTCCGGTGAAATATAATTATGATTTTACAAAACTTAAAGCGTTCTATTATGTGCTTTTCGGACAGCCGTATGTTGTGATTAACGGTAATTTGGATCAATACCAAATGCGGACTGTTGCAGCGCATGAATTAGGACACCATATTTTGCACGAAGGTCTTGCACAAGAGGCTCCTTTAAAAGAAATGGGTTTTTATAACATAAAATCAGGTCCGGAATATGAGGCTAATGTTTTTGCGGCTAATTTGCTCATTGATAACGAAGAATTAGATAATTTATTATCGGAAGAAGCTGATTTTTTCAGAGTTTGTTCTATTTTGGGAGTTGCGCCGGAATTGATGGCGTTTAAGATGAAAAGCTACAGTAAAAACGGTATAAAATACAATGTCCCTGTGTTATGTGACAGTGATTTTTTGGCAAATTGATTTTTATGTAAAGTTTTTATATTTTTGCACATACTAATGCACGAATACAATGTATTCAAATTTTAAAATGCAAAAGGAAAGTGCTAAAAATGAATCCAAACAGCATTTATGATACAGATAACGATAAAAAACAATTAGAAAATTATGATGGTATTTTAACTGCGGTTGATTATTCAAGAGATGCTTTTTTGCATAACCCTGTTGCTTCAGCAACTGATACTACGGGATATGTGCAAAGGGTTCCGTTTGATGAAGCAGAGGCAGATTCGTATGAAAATATGTTCGATGTTCCGGTTTCGTACGAAAAGTTTGAAAAAAAAGAATAATATAGATATCGTTAAGTAAAGCAGAGTTGTTGCGATTTTTATTGCAAACAGCTCTGTTTTTTTTATGAAAAATTTTTTCTGAAAACTATAGAAAAGGTATTGCATTCTTGCATATATTGGTGTATTATTAGCTTGTCGGTGGTTATTTGAGGACTTTTGAGGTTTTTGAATGAACAAAAGTGGTTTTTATTGGATGAAATTTAGTTTTAGAATTGAAAATTACTTACATAGACATATTTTTTACTAAAGATTATTTTCTTAAAAGAAAATACAAAAGAAAAAGTCCC